>NZ_JBFHGK010000033.1:0-45912 GCF_041583155.1 Mariniflexile sp. | reverse complement strand
GTCAATATCTTCAATTGATTTGAAATTTTTATCAAACTCATTAGTATTCTTACTCCATTGTTTTTCCGGAGTCATAGTATAAAGACCTCTTTTCGTAATAAAAGCAAAAAGTAAGACTGCTAAGTTAAAAAGAGCTAAGGTTAGAATAGATTCCATATTAAAGCAGGTTATTATTAATTATCTCCGCCATACATGTGGCCTTCGGTAAAATCTTTATATTTTTCTTCTTGTTTGGCTAGCTCTTCACTTATTTTATCGAGTTGCTCGTTTTCTTTTTTTAATTTGTAAGACTTCCTAATACCTAAAAATAATAAAATAGTAAAGAAGGTAACAACAATTATCAATATAGTTACAATGTCTTTTTGACTTACTAAAAGAATTGACGAAAAAAAGATTAATAAAAACATTAACGAAAATTTGGTTTAATTAGCATATCAAATATAGTGTATTTTATTTACTAAACAATTACAAATGAATTTATTAAAAATCGTAATGTAGGATAATTTATCGTTTAAAATCCTTCTATTTTATTCATTTATAATACATTATGCTCCACAAAACACTGCTATTTTAAATTACATATAATTTTAGATTTTTATGGCATTTAATTAATTTTTAGCGAAATTGGTCCTGTTAAAAATAAATTACAATATGTCTTTAAATAAAATTAAGAATATAAAAAAGGAGCTGCTTTCTGATAATTATTATATACTAAATAAACTAACATTCGATTATAAGTTACGAAATGGCGAATGGGTAACTCAAATGCGAGAGTGTTATGATAGGGGAGATGGCGCTGGAATTTTATTATATAATAAAGAGAAAGGTACCGTAATATTAACAAAACAGTTTAGAATGCCTACTTTTTTAAATGGTAATAAAGATGGATTGCTTATTGAAATTTGTGCTGGCATGTTAGATAAGGATAATCCAGAAGCTTGTATTATTAGGGAAACTGAAGAGGAAGTAGGTTATAGGTTAAAAGAGGTAAAAAAAGTGTTTGAAGCCTATTCTTCACCAGGCGTTATGACGGAAAAAATGCATTTCTTCATTGGGGAATATACAGATAAAATGAAAGTAAATGAAGGTGGAGGCATAGCTAGTGAACATGAGGATATTGAAGTTTTGGAGATCCCCTTTGAACAAGCTGTTTTTATGCTTAATAATGGTGAAATAAATGATACTAGAACGATAGTTTTACTTCAATATGCCCAAATTCATAAGCTGTTGGGTTAGCTTATTGTTGCTGTGTCTAAAGTTTCATTTATAAAGTCTGATATTAAATATGTTATTAATTTGCCTATTTGAGTTTCTGTTTTTTTACTAGGTCGTGCTTCGCATATGTGTAAATAACAAACATTTTCTTGTTTAGAAAAATAACTAACAAAATTCCTTGCTTTATTAACACTAAATCCACTTGGTGTCATGGCGCTACTTGGAATGTTTTCAATGGCATCACAATCAATTTCTACTCCAAAAGGTCTTTCTGCAATATGGTTTAATGCAGCAGCTAATTCGTCTTTAAATTTCACCTTTTTATTGACTTCTAAATCTTCAAATGTGGAAAATTTTACAAGTTTTAGTTTCTTAAGTGTCTTAAATAATTTATCAGAAGTATAGTTTCGTTGTAATCCGAAAATATAATAATTTTTCAAAAAACCTTCTGCATAAGCATAGCTAAACCCGTTACCACTATGGCGACCTTCCTCTGGTCTGAAATCGGATTGTACATCAAAATTAATAACATTTACAGGTTGTTTTAATGCTAAACTAGTGCCTTTTATATTGCCATAGGCGTTATTTTGTCCACCTCCTATAATGATGGGTTTTTTTCCGGCCGAAATAATGAGTTGTACAATATAAGCAACGTGTTTGTCAATTTTAGCGACTATTTTTTGTGCTTTTTTTATACTTTTTGGATGTGACTCTTCTAATTCTGAAATTTTTAAAAGTTCCTGCGAAAAATCAAGATGACCCAGAACTAAAACCTTGTGGGCCATTGTAAATTCATTGCTTTGGATATTTAATAATATTTTTAAAGTTGCCTCCCATGCCTTGGAAGTCCCTGTTTTTCCGTAGTTTGCGTATACACCTACATCTTCGGGTAAACCAATAATTACATATGCGACATCCAAATTTAAAAGTTGGTCGTATATATCTGAAATGCTGGATAAAGTTTGAATATGTTCACCAAATTTGGATTCACCTTGGCGTTTGTTTAATAACTCATTTAAAGTGGTAGTGTTAAATAAAACTAGTTTATCCATAAAGAAGTAAATAAATTTAAATTAAAAATACATTAATATTTAATAACAGCATTAAAAAAACAACAAAGTATTAAATTTATAAAACATTAGACTTATTAAAAAATTAAAAACTAGTAATTATGGAAGACAACAAAAGTAGTATGGCTCTTAAAGTGGCATTGGGTATTGCTGTGGTTCTGTTTTTAGGAACAGCATTTTACACAATGAATTTATACAAAAGCAGTGAAAAGGTTCAAAGTGAATTAACAGAACAAAAACAACTGGTTATGAACGATTTAAATGCTATGGCTAAGCAGTATGATGAAGCTATTGCAGAAAATGATGTTGCAAATCAGGATTTAATTGAAGCTAGAGCTCGTATTCAAGGCTTGATAGATTCTTTAAAAATTTCAGAAACTAACGTAAAAAGTTTATGGAGCTACAAACAAAAATATGTGTCTTTACAAAAAGAAATGGATGTTTTATTAGCAGAAAACGATAAACTTAAAATCCAGAATTCTTACTTAGCAACCTCTTTAGATAGTACACGTATCAGCTTGGAAGAACGTAAAATGTTCAGTGATTCATTATTAGTTCAAAATACTGCTTTGGCTGATGTTGTATCAAATGCTGCTGTATTAGGAGCCGTAAACATGAAAGGCTTTGGCGTAATAGAACGAACTTCCGGGAAATTAATTCCAACCGAAAGAGCTAGCAGAACAGATAAGATTAGAGTTTGCTTTACTGTACCAAAGAATAAATTGGTTCAATCTGGTAACCAGGAATTATATGTTCAAGTAATTGATCCAAAAAATAATACTTTAGGTTTAAATGAACAAATAACCTTTGGTGGCAAAACTTTAAACTACAGTATCATTAGTAAATTTAACTATGAAAGATCTAGTTTAGATGTTTGTGAATTTGTTGCCACAAAAGGAAAAGCCGATTTTCAAAAAGGACGCTATATTGTTAACGTGTTTAATGAAAAAGATTTAGTAGCTACTTCAGAATTTACTTTAAAATAAAAGCGTTCCAAAATTTTAACGGCGCATTATTTAAAAAAATAGGAATTAGTCGTAAAAATACACCTGCAAAGCTATTTTGTAGGTGTTTTTGTGTTTTGCAACAATTAAAAGATAGAAAGATTCAATATTTGTAGTTACATTTCCTTAGCTAACAAAACTTTTATAAGTATCAATATATTTATATTTCAATTTCTAATAATTTCCATTACATTTGTATACCGAATACGTTTGGAAAAAATATGAGTCAAAAAGTGTTACTTAACGCAAAAGAGGTAAACATCATTCTTCATCGATTGGCTTGTCAACTTATTGAAAAACATAACGACTTCTCAAACACCGTACTTATTGGTTTACAGCCACGTGGCGTCTTTTTAGCTAATAGAATAGCTAAAATATTGAGAGAAGATTATAAAATAAAAAACATTCAATTAGGACATTTAGATATAACCTTTTTTCGTGATGATTTTCGTAGAGGCGAAAAACCTTTGGAAGCAAATACCACGACTATTAATTTTATAGTTGAAGATAAGAATGTAGTTTTCATAGATGATGTTTTATATACTGGAAGAAGTATTCGAGCCGCTTTAACTGCTATTCAATCATTTGGTAGACCTAATGAAATAGAGCTTTTAACCCTCATTGATAGACGTTTTAGCAGACATTTACCTATACAACCGAATTATCGTGGCCGACAGGTTGATGTAATAAACAACGAAAAAGTAAAAGTAAACTGGAAAGAACATGATAATGAAGATTCTGTTTACTTAATTGAAAAATAGAATCAATTAACAATTATAGTTTATAGTTTGAAAACATCAGAATCTAACTATAAACTGTTAAATCTTAAACCTTAGTAATGAGCGAATTAAGTGTAAATCACTTATTAGGAATTAAATATCTGAAAGAACAAGATATTCAACTTATTTTTGAAACTGCCGATCATTTTAAAGAAGTGATTAATCGTCCGATAAAAAAAGTACCTTCGCTTCGAGACATCACTATTGCCAATCTATTTTTCGAAAATTCTACAAGAACAAAATTATCATTTGAATTAGCTGAAAAACGATTATCTGCCGATGTACTTAATTTTTCATCATCACAATCATCAGTTAAAAAAGGCGAGACTTTAATAGATACTGTAAACAATATTTTATCTATGAAAGTTGATATGGTAGTAATGCGTCATCCAAACCCAGGTGCTGGTGTATTTCTATCCAAGCATGTAAAGGCTAGCATTGTAAACGCGGGTGATGGTGCTCATGAACACCCTACTCAGGCATTGCTAGATTCTTATTCTATTAGAGAAAAATTAGGTGATGTAGCAGGTAAAAAGGTAGTTATTGTGGGTGATATTTTACATAGTCGGGTAGCGCTTTCTAATATATTTGCATTACAACTTCAAGGAGCCGAAGTGATGGTGTGTGGACCAAAAACCTTATTACCAAAGTATATTGACAGTCTTGGAGTTAAAGTTGAAACAAACCTAGTTAAAGCATTGAATTGGTGCGATGTAGCAAATATGCTTCGAGTTCAAAACGAGCGCATGGATATTAGCTATTTCCCTTCAACTAGAGAATACTCACAACAATTTGGAGTTACTAAAGAGCTTTTAGATTCTTTAAACAAAGACATTGTTATTATGCATCCAGGTCCTATTAATAGAGGTGTTGAAATAACGAGTGATGTAGCCGATTCTAAACAATCCATAATTTTGGATCAAGTACAAAATGGGGTGGCTATTAGGATGGCAGTAATTTATTTATTAGCTTCAAAAATTAAACAGTAAAATATGATTATAGATCAAGACGGTACTATTTCTATCATAACGCAAGAAAAGGCCACAATTATAGAGTTGGTTAAAAAAATACAAGCCTTATATCCAAAATTTAAGAATAATAACATTATTGTGTGTTTATCTTCTTTAAACCCTTTAGGTTTACAGGATCTATTAGAATTTTTAGATATTTCTAACATTCATAGAGGAGCAAAACATTCTTTTGTTATTGTTTCTGATAAAATTGATTTAGATATTGTTCCAGATGAAATTGTTTTAGTGCCAACAACTCAAGAGGCCTACGATATTATTGAGATGGAAGAAATGGAACGCGATTTAGGGTTTTAGAGTTTATTTGTTAGTCGTTTAGATGTTTAATTGAATCGACTTAACAACTAAACAAAGAACAAATCAACAAAAAAAAATGAAATTAACCATATTAGGTTGTTATAGTGCTACACCACGAACTTTAAACAATACTACATCTCAAGTTTTGGAGATAAGTAATCATATGTTTTTAATTGATTGTGGAGAAGGTACGCAAGTACAGCTACGTAAACATAAAATTAAATTCAATCGGATAAAACACATTTTTATATCGCATTTACATGGCGATCATTTTTTTGGTTTAGTAGGTTTAATTTCAACATTCAGGTTATTAACTCGTGAAACCGATTTACATATTTATGGTCCTGTTGGTGTGAAAGAAGTGGTAACTCTTCAAATGAAGCTAGCTGATTCTTGGACCAATTACAATCTTATTTTTCATGAATTGGATTCAAAAAATTCAGAATTAATATTTGAAGACGACGAAGTTGAAGTTCATACAATTCCTTTAAACCATCGCATTTACACTAATGGCTACCTTTTTAAGGAGAAAGAAGGCAATAGAAAACTAGACATAAATTTGGTAGAGGAGGCTAATATAAATGTTGCTTATTTTAGAAAATTGGCTCAGGGTTTTGATGTAATTAATGAAGATGGTGTGCTTATAAAGAATGAAACTGTAACTAAGCCTGGAGCTAAGCCTAAAAGTTACGCGTTCTGTAGTGATACTATGTATAAGGAGGATATTGTACCCATTATTAACAATGTGGATGTATTATATCATGAATCAACATTTTTAGAAAAACATGCCCATTTAGCTAGCAAAACAAAACATGCTACAGCTAAAGAGGCTGCTAGAATTGCAAAAAAAGCAAATGTAGGTGTTTTGTTGTTGGGGCATTATTCAACTCGTTATGATAGCATAAACGTATTTAAGGAAGAAGCTGAAGAAGTATTTGAAAATGTAGAATTAAGTGAAGACGGAAAGATTTTTGACTTTTAAATTATTCTGATTTACTAACCCAATGTATTGCTTCATTTAAAGATTCGCATAGTTTTACACTATTTTTTAAAAACATTTTTTCCAAGGTGGCACTCATAAAACCAGCATGGTTATACCATACTATAGCTGTAGATTCAATAAAATCATATTCCTTGCTAAATGTTACCCAAACTAAAGGATCTATGGAATAAGAGTTCACTTTATTTGATATAAATCCAATCTTTTTGGCATAGCCATAATGCTCTATTAGCATGTTGGCAATGTTTTTAAAAATAGACCAGTCCACATGCACTTGGTGGTTCAACTCTGCCACCACAAAATGTTCGCAAATAAAAAACTGCCCAAAGGAGAGTTCTATTTTTTTGTAATGTAATGCTGATATGTTTTGAAATACTTCAAATTTCATAGTGAAGTAATATACATGATTTTTGTGAAGTAAGAAATATGTTTCAGGTAAAATTTATATTAATTTTAAATAACAGAAATCACTGCATTAATATAATTATTCACGGAAGAAACGTTGGCCTTATGCAATACTTAAAAGTTATTGTTTATTTGGGGTCTTGTAAATCTACAGCCCATTCTATTGCTTCTATTAATGAAAAGCAGTGCCTTATACTTGTGTTTGCTAATTGTTTCTCTAAACTTGCATTTAAGTAAATCATCTTGTTATAAGCTACAATGGCAGCTGCAACTATAATATTATATTTTTCTTGAACATCATTCCAAGCTTGAGGGTTAATAGAATACGAATGCACTCTGTTGGAAATATAAGCGATTTTCGCATTGGTACCATAAAATTTTTCAACATGTATCATTGCTTCCTCAACCATATTCCAATCGAAATGTATACCTTCATTCAATTCAGCAATCATGAAGGTGTCAAATAAATAAAAATTGCCAAAACGCATTTTTAATTTATGGTGTTTCAGCTTCGAAAACTTAGAATTTTCAAACTTCATATAGGCGTTTTAAGGTTCATCAAAATTATAAAGTTTATTGATACAATTATTCAAAATACAAAAATTAATTTTTGTTATTTTGTACTTATGGAACAAGATTTAATCAATTATAGAAAATCGTACGAGAAAAGTGAACTTCTTGTAGAAAATGTGCCGGAAAACCCTTTGGAATTGTTTCAAAAGTGGTTTCATGAAGTAGATACATATTTTAGTGATGACGAAACAAATGCTATGACAGTAAGTACTATTGGCTTAGATGGTTTTCCTAAAAATAGGGTAGTGTTATTAAAACGATTTACTTATGAGGGCTTTATTTTTTACACAAATTATAACAGTGAAAAAGGCAAGGCTATAGAACAAAACCCCAATGTATGCTTATCTTTTTTTTGGCATGGCGCGGAACGGCAGATTATTATAAAAGGAACAGCAGAAAAAATTGCCAATAATTTGAGTGATGGTTACTTTGAATCTAGACCCCGAGGTAGTCAATTAGGAGCCTTAGTATCTAACCAGAGTGAAGTTTTACCAAATAGATCTTGGCTTGAAGAAAAACTATCCAAATTAGAAAAAGCATTTGAAGGTAAAGAAATTCCTAGACCAGACTATTGGGGTGGTTATATTGTAAAACCAGTTGAGATGGAATTTTGGCAAGGTAGACCAAATAGATTACATGATAGAATCAGATACCAATTACAGGAAGACTACAGTTGGCTAATTAATCGACTATCTCCGTAATTCGCATGATGAAATACATTATTTTTAATTCACAAAGTGTATTTCATCGATATAATACAATTAATATCGACTAACTGCGTGTTTTTAGTCGATTTTAACATTTCATTAACATTCACTTCGTAATAGTAGGTTAATTTTACAGAACCAAATCTAAATTACCTACTTATGAAGTCTTTAACTAAATTGCCTTTATTGGCATTGTTAGCTTTTTTAAGCTTTTCTTGCACCACAGATAATCTTGATGATTATTCAAATGATATTGAATTAAGTTTAACTATTCCAGAAACAAAAACAATAGAACTTCAAATTCTTGACCTTATCAATGAACACAGAGAGTCTTTAGGTTTGAATGCGCTTTCTGATATGGCTTTGGTAAAATCTGTAGCCTTTACCCATACCGATTATATGGTAGATAAAAATGAAGTTTCGCATGCTAATTTTTATAAGAGGAGCGATTATTTAAAAGCGAATACTGGCGCAACCAAGGTGTCTGAAAATGTAGCCTATGGCTACAGTTCAGCAGAATCGGTAGTTAATGCTTGGTTAAAAAGCGAAGGGCATCGTGCTAATATTGAAGGTGATTATACTAATTTTGATTTAGCTGCTGAACAAAATGAGCAGGGAAAATGGTATTACACTAACATTTTTATCAAAAAATAAAGTTTAAATTTCTACAAACTAATAATTAATTAGAAACAACTTTTAAACCAATAATTGATACTATAAGTGTTGTAATAAAGAAAATTCTCCAAAAACTAGCAGGCTCCTTAAAAATAAAAATACCTAGTAGTACAGTACCAATAGCGCCAATTCCCGTCCATACTGCATAAGCAGTGCCTATAGGTAATTGATTTGTTGCTTTAACCAATAAAGTCATACTTAAGATTAAAAAGCCTAAAAAACCAAGGTACCAATACATAGAATCGGTTCCTGAGGTCTCTTTAGCTTTTCCTAAACAAAACGCAAAGGCTACTTCAGATAATCCTGCAATAATTAAAATAAACCAATTCATGTAATTTTCAATTTAGAGCATGCTACGCCTCCAATAAAAACGCTTTTAAATCATTATAATTAGAGATAACAACGGATTCTTTTGTTTTTCCCATTACAGATTGAATTTGTTCTGGTAGAGATTGTTTTTCATTAATAACATCCTCTACAACATCAAGAAATTTGGTTGGGTGTGCGGTCTCCAAAAATACACAGTGCGCATTTTTGTTTTCCTTTAAATAGTCTTTACAGCCTAAATAGCCAACGGCTCCATGTGGATCTGCTACATAATTATAATTAGTGTACATTTCCAACATTGCTTCTTTCGTTTCTTCATCAGAATAACTATAAGAGGTTAAATTGGATCTTAATGTTTCGAAATTATTTTTGTAAATTTCTTTAATACGAATGAAATTGCTTGGAGCCCCTACATCCATAGCATTACTTATAGTTTGAACAGATGGTTTAGGTTCGTAAAGACGTGAAATTAAATAACGTGTTACAACATTATTCGCATTGTTTGAAGCTACAAAATGGTTAATAGGTAATCCCAATTGTTGTGCCATCATTCCTGCACATATATTTCCAAAATTTCCACTTGGTACGGAAAATACAATGTCTTTATGTTCCTTATGTAATTGTTTGTAAGCAAACATAAAATAAAACAATTGAGGTAACCAACGCGCAACATTAATAGAATTTGCAGAAGTTAATTGCATTTTGTTGGTTAATTCCTCATCCAGAAAAGCAGTTTTAACCATCTCTTGACAATCATCAAACGTACCATTAACTTCTAATGCTTTAATATTTTGACCTAAGGTAGTTAATTGTTTTTCCTGTATATCACTCACTTTTCCACTAGGGTAAAGAATAACTACATTAACCCCTTTTACACCTAAAAAACCGTTAGCTACGGCACCACCAGTATCACCAGAAGTGGCAACCAAAACCGTAACTTCTCTGTCATTATTTTGATTAAAATACCCTAAGCATCGTGCCATAAAACGTGCTCCAACATCTTTAAATGCCATGGTTGGTCCGTGATACAACTCCAATGTTGAAATATTGTTATTCAATTTTACAACAGGAAAATCGAAGGATAACGTTTCTTCAACAATCTGTTTTAATATAGCCTCAGGAATCTCGGGAGACACAAATTGTTTAATGGCTTCAAAAGCGATTTCAGAATGCGACAATTCATCTATGTTCTCAAAAAAAGATTCTGGTAAAGGTGTTATGCTTTCTGGAAAGTACAGTCCTTTATCAGGAGCGATTCCTTTAATTACAGCATCTTTAAACGATGTGTTTGGTGCCTTATGATTTAATGAATAGTAGTTCATAATTTCAAAATTAACTGACTTAAAAAACAAGTCGGATGATTATTTTATATTTTTTTTTGAAGTAATCATTAATATCGTTTCATGATAAACTTCCTATATATACTTTTCTATTCGGATTACGATAAAACGTTTAATACTTAAATAAATTTTTATATAATTTTAATCCCTTGAGTATTAATTTTAGTAACATGAATATCGAAATCAATATCTGTTTTAGAATATATACTTTTCATTGCATCTGCCACATTGTTAGCTATTTCAACCCCTTTACTTAAAGAAAATATTGAAGGTCCGGATCCTGAAATACCCACACCCAAAGCACCTGCTTCAAGAACTATATTTTTAACTTCATAATAATGAGGAATCAGCTGACTTCTAAATGGTTCCACGATAACGTCGTTTAATGAACGTTTCATTAATTCAAAATCACTGGTATGCAAAGCGTGTATTAAACTTCCAAAATTAGCCCATTGAGTAACCGCATTACTTAGTTCCACTTCTTTTGGTAATATTGCTCTTGCTTCTGAGGTTTTAACTTCAATTTGCGGATGAATTATGGTAGCGTATAGGTTAGCAGGTGTTGGAATTTGTAATATTTCTAGTGGCGACATACTTTTTACTAAAGTAAAACCACCAAACATAGCAGGAGCTAGGTTGTCGGCGTGTTCACATTTACTTGCCACAGCCTCTCCTTTAACCGCAAATTCCGTAAGTTGTGTTTTAGTACATGGTCTCCCTAAAAGTTCATTCATTCCAAAAACACTTCCAACGGCACTGGCAGCGCTACTACCAATACCACTTCCAGGTTTTATTTTTTTATATATCTCAATTTCAAATCCACAGTCGGGCATTAGTACATCGTACATAGCTAATGCAGAAACACCTGCTACATTCAATTGTGTTTCTTCTGGTAAATCAAAACCACCTTCAATTTTAGTAATGAAAATTCCTTTTTTATCGATTTTTCTAATTACCATTTCATCTCCAACACTATCTAAGCAAAATCCTAGCACATCAAAACCACAAGCTACATTTGCTACGGTTGCTGGTGAAAATATTTTTATTTCGTTCATTCTTTATTTCGATATAAGATTTTAGACAACAGACGTTACGTATTTACCCGATATCTAACGTCTAGAGTCTGTCGTCTCAATTAATCATTTCCAATTCTAATAATATCAGCAAATAGCCCTGAAGCTGTTACATCGGCACCAGCACCAGCACCTTTAATAATCATCGGCTGTTCTGGGTAGCGTTGTGTATAAAACATCACGATATTATCTTTTCCTTTTAAATTGTAAAATGGATGATCGCTAGGTATTTCTTGTAAGCCTACACTTGCCTTTCCGTTATTGAATTGAGCAACATATTTTAATTGACAGTTTTTCGCTTTCGCGGAAGCATACAAACTTTGGTAATGTGCTTCATCTGCAATTAGAGTTTCATAGAAATCGTCTACCGTATCACTTTGCATACCTGATTCCGATAAAAATGGTGTGTTTTCAATGTCTTCTAAATTCATTTCAACACCACTTTCTCTGGCTAAAATTAGAATTTTTCTAGCTACATCTACACCGCTTAAATCAATTCTTGGATCTGGTTCTGTATATCCTTCAGCAGCCGCTTGTTTTACTACATCGTAAAATTTAGTTGTATCATTAAAATTATTAAACACAAAGTTTAAACTGCCCGATAGTACTGCATGAATAGAAGTTATTTTATCTCCAGATGCAATTAAATTACCCAATGTATCAATAATAGGCAAACCGGCACCTACGTTGGTTTCAAATAAAAATGGAGCGTTGTATTTTAGCGATAGGCCTTTCAATAACTTATAGTTTTCAAAATCACTAGAACAAGCTATCTTATTACAAGCTACTACACCTATACTTTGGCGTAAATAGTTGGCGTATAAATTGGCAACTTCTTTATTAGCAGTAACATCAACAAAAATGCTGTTACGTAAATTAAGGCTTTTGGTTTTTTCAAAAAAGCCTTCTAAGGTTGCTTTTTCACCTTGCGCTAGTTGTTCTTTCCAAGTATTTAAATCGATGCCTTCTTCATTAAAAATCATCGTTCTAGAATTAGATAATCCAGCAATTCTTAAATTTATTTTTAAATTCTCCTTTAAATATTTACGTTGCTGTTTAATTTGCTCAACTAATTTTTCACCTACATTACCAACACCGGTAATAAATACATTGAGTTGTTTGGTTTTGCTCTCAAAAAATTGTTCGTGTAATGTGTTAAGCGCTTTTTTAACATCCGTTTCTAGAATAACGGCTGAAATGTTTTTTTCTGAAGCACCTTGTGCAATAGCTCTAATATTGATGTTGTTTTTACCTAAAGTGCTAAACATTTTTCCGCTAATACCTTGGTGATTTTTCATATTATCACCAACTAAGGCAATGATTGACAGTCCTTTTTCAACAATAATTGGGTCTATCTTATGAAGGGCTATTTCATTTTCAAAAGTAGCATCAATAGCTGTTTGAGCTTTTTCTGCATCACCTTCATCAATTCCTAAGCAAATAGAATGTTCAGACGATGCTTGTGTAATTAAAATAATATTAATTTTTTCCTGTGAAAGCACTTCAAATAGTCGTTTTGAAAATCCAGGAATACCAATCATACCACTACCTTGCAAGGTTAATAGTGCAATATTTCCAATATTACTAATACCTTTTACTGGTGATTTTGATACTACTTCATCATTGGAGATAATGGTACCAACGGCTTCAGGTTCTAGAGTGTTCTTGATATGGATTGGGATATTCAGGTCTAAAACGGGTTGCACTGTTGGTGGATACAATACCTTAGCACCGAAATGCGACAATTCCATAGCTTCTTGGTAAGATATTTTCTCGATAGGGTATGCCTGTTTAACTAAATTTGGATTTGTAGTAAACATACCGCTTACGTCAGTCCAAATTTCCAACTGTTTTACTTTTAAGGCTGCTGCTACAATTGCTGCTGTGAAATCTGAACCACCACGACCTAAAGTTGTTTGTTCGCCTAATTGCGATTTTGAAATGAAACCAGGAAGAATGGTTATTTTTTGAGGAGCCGATTTAAAATACGTCTCCAAATTCTTGTTAGTTATTGCATAATTAACTTCTGCTTTTGAAAAATTTGAATTCGTAATTAAAAGTTCCTGAGCGTTTTTTGAGTCTGCTGAAATACCACGATTTTTCATTGTTTCGGAAATGATGTACGAAGAAAGCAATTCTCCAAAACTTACTAATTTATCGGAAGTTTTAGGCGATAATTCATTTATTAAAAAAATACCATCCAAAAGACTTTTTAATTCACTCAATTTAGCTTCAACATATTCTAAAATAGCTTCATTCTTTTCAGGGTTTAATTCTTTAACAATATTTATATGAATTTTTTTGATATCCGTGAAAGTCTCTGAAAAACTATTGTCTTTATTTTGGGCTTGTTTACCAGCTAATAGTAGTTTATCTGTTACACCGCCAACAGCTGAAACTACACAAATTACTGAATCTTTGCTAGCATAATTTTCTAAAATGCTAATAACACTATTTATGTTTTTTGACGAACCTACTGAAGTTCCTCCAAATTTTAAAACCTTCATCTTTTAATGAATTGATAATTAAAAAAAATAATTGAATTGCTGTAATTATAAAAATTACAAATATAGTACGAAGAATATATAATTAACAACCCCAAGGGGTGGTTGTAATTGTAATTGTTCCAAAAAAACGCATAGTTCCTTTTGTTGAAAAAGAACTTAAATTAGCCGTATTTTGGATTGAATGAATCATTTATTTAGTGTAATAACTATTATTCAAAAGTATTACAATTAAGCTTATAAAAAAATAAAAATTATTTTTTTATGGTATTCTTACATGCAGGCTAATTTCATTTAATATTATGGACTAATTTTAATATCAATTAAAAAAATGATAATCGTATTTATTAGCGCTGGCAAGATAATAACTCAATTTTTACATAATTTTTAAAAAAGTATAAATTTATACTTACAAAAATTAACAGTATTTAACTGTAATAATACTTACAAAATCTGTTTAAATACAATAATATGCGATTAAATGCGTTAAATATTTATATTAACTCTATATTTGTATATCTCAAATCTAAAAATCCCTCAAATGAACTCTCTAATTCCTAAAGTATTACTTATAACATTGTTGGTTCTGGTTTCTTCAGTGATGCAAGGACAAAGTCAAAAAATCAAAGAAGGAAAACTGAACAAAAAGCAAATTGAAACTCCTACTGTTAAAGGAGCTGCGATTTTAAATACTGATACACAGCGAATAAGCCTTAAGGCTGAAGTAATAAATGGGGGAGAAATGATAATAGAAAAGGGGTTTGTATATAGTATATCAACAGAAATTCCATCAGTTAATGATTCTAAGATAGTAGTTGAAGCTACTTTGGATCCTTTCGAGTTTGAATTAGAGAATTTAGAAGCTAATACAACATATTATGTTCGACCATATGTAATTTATGGTAATGAAACTATATATGGAGCAATATCCAAAGTGGATACGGACACCTTATCGGATATTAAGATTGATTTGAAGGCAAAAATAAAAACCTATCCTAACCCTTCTACCAATTATATTAGTCTTTCTGGATTAGGTGAATCCAAAAAATATACAATTTATACAATGCAAGGAAAAGAAATGGCTAAAGGAACCACATCAAACGATAGCAAAATAGATGTAAGGTTTTTAGCTAATGGTATGTATATTTTAAAATTAGAAAATCTCGAAATGGTTAAATTCATTAAAGAATAATTACTTCTTCATAAAAAACGAATAATTTAGTTGTAAAACCTTAGTTGAAAAGTAGCTAAGGTTTTTTTTATTCATTAAATTGTGTTATTATTTTTAATGAAAACATAAACACATTTTTTTAAATGAAACTATTTTCAAAAGAACAAATATATGAAGGAGATAGATTAACTGTTGAGCGACAAAAAATCACATCTACAGATTTAATGGAACGTGCCGGAGTTCAAATTTTTAATTGGATTCATCTACGTTTACAAGGCATGCAAGTTCCAATACATATTTTTTGTGGTATTGGTAACAATGGAGGCGATGGATTAGTATTGGCAAGACATTTAATTTTGCATGGTTATAATGTAAATACTTATGTAGTAAATTGTAGTGATAAACGTTCTAAAGATTTTTTAATTAATTATGATCGCATAAAACAAGTTACTAAAAAGTGGCCAACGCTTTTAAAATGTGAAGATGATTTTCCGGAAATCCAAGCAGATGATATTGTAGTGGATGCGGTTTTTGGTATTGGACTAAATAGGCCTGTGGATAGATGGATTAAAGGACTTTTTATGCACTTTAGGAAATCAGGAGCGTTTACACTTTCAGTTGATATTCCTTCTGGATTAGGAACCAATTTTGTTCCTAAGGATGAAGATGCTGTGGTATGGGCAAATTTTACTCTAAGTTTTGTAACACCTAAATTGGTGTTTTTTCTACCTGAAACAGCAAAATTTACTCGGGAATGGGAAGCAGTAGATATTGGTTTTGACCAAGAGTATGTAACCATAACCGAAACGGACACAGAGTTAATTGGAAAGCATGAAATGTTACCATTGTATATGCCGAGAACAAAATTTTCCCATAAGGGTGATTTTGGTCATAGCTTAATAATTGGAGGTAGTTATGGTAAAATAGGTGCGGTAATACTTGCTAGCAAAGCTGCTTTATCCGTTGGGGCAGGTTTAGTTACTGCCTTTGTTCCAAAGTGTGGTTATATTCCATTACAAACCTCATTTCCTGAAGCCATGGTTATTACGGATGAAGATGAAAATAACATTACTAACATTTCATTTGAAATAACTCCCACAGTAATTGGTTTAGGTATTGGTATAGGTACAAATTTAAAAACAATTTCTGCCTTTGAATCCTTTCTAGAACAAAATAAAGCACCTTTGGTCGTTGATGCTGATGCTATTAATATCCTTTCAAAAAACAATAAATTATTAAAATTATTACCCAAACAATGTATTTTAACACCACACCCCAAAGAATTAGAGCGCTTGATTGGTAAGTGGAAGAATGATTTTGATAAACTTGAAAAAGCTAAAAAATTTTCGAAAGACCATGAAATTATATTGGTCATTAAAGGAGCTAATACCATTACTATTTTTGATGACAAATTATATATTAACACCACAGGTAACCCAGGAATGGCAACAGCAGGCAGTGGTGATGTTTTAACAGGTATCATCACAGGTTTAGTTTCACAGGGGTATAAACCATTGGAAGCTACCGTTTTTGGAGTGTATTTACATGGAAAATCGGGGGATATTGCCCTTGAAGATTATGGCTATCATAGCTTAATAGCTACTCATATTATTAATTACTTGGGTGAAGCTTTTAAAGATTTATTTAAACAGCCTGAATCAATACCTGAAAAGGAAAATGATTCTGATTCTAATAAAAAAGCCACTGAATAGTGGCTTTTTTATTATATAAAACTATGTTGTTTAAATATTTAACGATGTAAATAGTTCTGTTAATTTTGGGTCGGATGGTCGTGGTGCATCAGGAGTAACTATATTACCATTCGGATCGATTAAAATAAATCTTGGAATGCCATTTACTTTATAATCTAAAACAAATTGCGATTGCCATCCTTTTGGGGCAAATAACTGTATACCGCCTAATTCTCTATCGGCAATCATTGCTTTCCAGTCTTCACGAGCTTTATCCCATGATCCTCCATGACTTCTATCATCATCAATAGATAGACTCAAAAATTGAATGTTTTTACCGTGATATTGCTTATCTAATTCCTTTAAAGCAGGTATTTCAGCTTTGCAAGGTGCACACCAAGTTGCCCATACATCAACATATACATATTTTCCTCTTAAATCACTTAAAGAAGTTGTTCCCCCTTTGTAGTTTTCATAATTCTCGAAAGTAGGGGAGGGTGTTCCTTTTGCTAATTGCGTTTTTAATGCTATAGATTCAGCTAAATAACCTTTGTAATAATTTATCATTGGATCTAAATTCTTAACTAAGGTGTTCATTATAAGTGTATCTACATCTTTATTAGCATCATAAAACTCAGTTAATTTAGTTTTAATTTCTTCAAATTTCGATTCTAAACCAGGCATATCAAAATCACTCAGTGCATCCATATCCAAAAGTTCTTCTTGAATCAAATTGTTTTTGGCTAAAAAGTTACTATGTTCTGCACCAATTCCTGTATATTTTACAGTTTCATCAAATTGTTTGGTATCAACAGTCATATTAATTTCAAAACCATTTTTAAGGAATAAATTTGTTGATTCATTACCATCAAAAAAATTGTAAATTCCGGTTTCAACTTTTAGAGTATCACTAAAAGTACCATCTTCATTTACTTGGATGGTTTTAGAGTAGGAACGCGATCTTATCACCACAGAATCACTGCTTTTATCGGTAATTGTTCCAGAAAGTGTAACGTAGTCTTTTGGTTCTTGCTTGCAAGCTATAATGGTTGTTGCAATGGCTAATGTAAATACAAGTAGTTTCTTCATGTATGCTTTTAAGTTGTTATCTAATTTTTCAAAAATAGAAATTTAATATATTTTTTGAATGAATTTTACTAAACCTTAACGTTTTGTAGTTGGTTTTTTAGATAAATTATAATTTGAATGTCAATTCATTATAATCAACAATTTCAGGGATTATGTTTAAGGCAAATAATTTTTTTTGAATGTCGTTTATAGTGTTTTTATCTATTAAATTTTGAGACCATTCTGTAATACTTAACCATTCCTGAACATCTTCTAGTTGCTGTTCATAACGGTTTGCAATGGTTCTGTCTATACTTGGAATGTCTTTAAATTCCTTGGTAGTGTTATTTATAATATCTAAAATTGTTTTTAAATCTGTTTTATTTGTTTTAATAAAATCTTCCCTAACAGCAATAACGAAACAGGGCCATGGAGTGGGGCAGTTGCCTATATTTCTAAAAGTACCATTATCAACCAATGGTTTTGTAGTGAATTTTTCCCACATAAAATAATCTGCCGTTCCGGTTGTTAAACCATCAATGGCACCATTTAAATCATTTATGACTTCAAATTGCAAATCTTCTTTTAAATTCCAGCCATTGTTTTCTGCATTTATGTAAGCCATTAAATGCGATCCAGAACCGTATCTGCTTATGGCCGCTTTGGTTCCTTTTAAATCTTTTATTGTTTTGTAAGGCGAATTTTTTGCCACATGAATACCCCAATTTAAAGGAGATTGCACAAAAGTTTGTACAATTTTACTCGGATTTCCATCAATAATATCTTTAATGATGCCTTCTGTTAAAATAACTGCAATATCTATTTCCTTGTTGCGCAATGCTTTACACATTGCACCCGTTCCTTCAGGGTAATCTTGCCAGCGTAAGTTGATGTCTTTTTCTTTATATTCACCATCTTTTAAAGTTAAATACCAAGCTAAATTAAAATGTTCTGGTACGCCCCCTATATTTATCGTCTTCATGTAATCTAATTTATTCAATAATTTTGTTAAGTGTGTAAATTATCAGGTTTTCAACAACTTGCCCCGGGTTTTTACTAAATGTTCCATTGGCTCTGTTGGCTATGATGGCGTTTATGGATACCGCATGATGACCTAATAGTTTAGATAAACCATAAATGGCCGATGTTTCCATTTCGAGGTTTGTAACTTTTACACCATTAAAATTGAAATTGTCCATTTTATGATTTAAGTTTTCATCTTGAATGGCTAAACGTAGCACACGACCTTGTGGTCCATAAAAACCGCCTGCCGTAGCTGTTAACCCCTTGAATGTAAGATTACTTTCTATTTTTTTTTGAAGAAATTCACTATTTTGAATGATAAGTGGTTTTGCTTTATTTGCATCCCAATTAGTGTGTTTAATAAAAGCAGATTCCATTTCAGGATTTCGTATAGATTCAATTTGATAAAAATGAAGCATGCCATTAATATCTAATCCGTGGGTACTTAAAACAAAACTGTCTACTGGAATATCATTTTGTAAGGAGCCAGATGTTCCAACTCTTATAATTTCTAAACTAGTTAATTCCTTTTTAGGTATTCTGGTTTCTAAATCGATGTTAAAAAGTGCATCTAATTCATTTAAAACAATATCTATATTGTCTGGTCCAATACCTGTTGAAATTACGGTTATACGCTTTCCACGGTATGTCCCGGTGTGTGTTTTGAATTCTCTTTTTTGAGTTTCAAATTCTATGCTATCAAAATGCTTTGAAATTTTTGGAACTCTATCCTGATCACCAACTAATATGATTGTTTTGGCAACATGTTCTGGTTTTAAATTGAGATGATACACACTACCATCAGGATTTAATATGAGTTCGGATGCTTTAATGGGCATTATATACTGTTTTAATGAGTTTATTTTCTTTTTTATTGAATTGAAATTCAAATCTATTTACGCCTCCAAAAGTCATATTGTTGTCTATTTCACGGGCAAAATTGTGCTGCCCGATCAAGGCTTCATGGCCACGTCTGTTTAATTTTAATTGCGTATCATCTTCATCAAAAAAAATGCTAAGCTTCTTCATTAATCTTAAAATCTGTATGTCACTATAACCATAATATCCTTGATAGTTAAGTGCATAACCTAACAAATGATGTTCCGATTTAATGGCCGTGTCTCTTACAATTTCTAAAATATTTCGCTCCATAACATTTAAACCATCTTTAGTTTCTGGAAAACGTTCTAGATGCGCTTTTAAACAATTGCTTAAATATTTAAACGATGATTTTTTCACAATAAAAGGTTTTAATAAGTTGTGGTCTCTTCCGCAATAAATACCCCAAACGGTACGAGCCATATCTATATCTTCAGTATTTAACAATACTTTATCTCTATAATGTTTTAGTAGTTGACCGGATTTGAGTTCGGCTAAACCTTTTAAGTTTTTATTTCGCTCTACTTTACCACTACAAACCAAGTACAAAGGCAAATTGATTTTTTTTTGATGAATTAAACTTATAACAGCCAACATGTTAATATGGCAAAATAAATCGTATTCAAACCAAAGTACAATTTCCGAATACTTTTCTGGATGATTTAATTTATCCAATGATTGTTTAATTTCTGAAATATCTAAATCGATATCGTAGAATTCAGATAAAAATGATTTTCGCAGTTTTAAAAATTCATCTGAATACACTTGTTCAACCGTAGGACCTTCACATAGCATTTCTTGCCATGTTATGATGTCTCCTTCTATATTTAGTTCATGCAAATATTTAGTAAGTACATGACCATTGGTAATATGGAGTATAAATTTGTTCATAAAAGTTAGCCTCCTACACGCTTAACGTTAAAACCTTTTTCTTTTAGCATATTCATTATTTTATCACGATAATCACCTTGAATGATGATTTTATCATCTTTAAAACTACCACCTACACTTAATTTGGTTTTAATTTCTTTAGCCAAAATTTTAAAATCTTCTGTAGCCCCAGTATAGCCTTCTAAAATGGTTATTGGTTTTCCTTTACGCTTTTCGTATTTACAAATAATTGGGTCGTCTTGCATCCATATAGCTGTAGATTCCTCATTGTTTTCAACAGATTCTTCTTCGATGTGATCTGGAAATAGGTTTTTTAGTTGATCTTGTAAATCCATTCTTAGACAGTTTATTTGCTGGGTTCAATATATTCGAAAACTATTAAAATATATCGATTTTCTTCATTGATTAAATAGTATTATTTTTTAATTAATCCAAGTTCAATTAATCGTTCTGTTAAAAATTCTCCAGCAGTAATATCTTCAAATGCTTTTGGGTTATTATCATCAATACATTGCTCTAAAACATTCAGTTTCATATCACTAATTGGATGCATAAAAAATGGAATAGAGTAGCGTGATGTGCCCCAAAGCTCACGTGGAGGATTTATAACACGGTGTATGGTTGATTTCAATTTATTATTGGTATGTCTAGACAGCATATCTCCAACATTAATCATTAATTCATCTGGTTGGGCTATAGCATCTATCCATTCTCCCTGATGATTTTGGACTTGTAATCCGCGACCTTGAGCTCCCATTAACAACGTAATAAGGTTAATATCTCCATGTGCTGCTGCGCGAACAGCATCTTTTGGTTCCTCTGTAATAGGTGGGTAGTGTATGGGGCGTAATATGGAATTTCCGTTAAGAATATAGTTATCAAAATAAGTTTCTTCTAGCCCTAAATGCAATGCTAATGCACGTAACACGTATTTAGCTGTTTTTTCAAGCATTTTGTAGGTTTCTTTTCCAACTTTATTAAATTCAGGAAGCTCTTCTACAATTACATTGGCCGGATATTCTGCTTCTAGTTTCGGGTTGTTTTCCACATATTGCCCAAAATGCCAAAACTCTTTCAAATCCCCTTCCTTTTTTCCTTTGGCACTTTCTTTTCCAAAAGATACATATCCTCGTTGCCCACCTATACCTGGGATTTCATATTTTTGTTTTGTTTCAACCGGTAAATCAAAGAAATTTTTTACTTCCGTATATAAATTATCAACTAAAGCTTCGTTTAAAAAATGACCTTTTAAAGCGACAAATCCGATATCTTCGTACGCCTTACCTATGGAATTAACAAATTGTTGTTTTTTAATGGCATCTCCTGAGAGAAAATCGTTTAAATCTATACTTGGTATCATGATGTGTGAAATCGTTTTTTTATGTTTATTAACAAATGTACAAAAACAATAAATAGCTTAGTATAATACCTAAAAAATGGCTGTTAGTTAATTGCAAATAAACTATAGTATTATTTTTGAAAAAATGGCATATTATTTCGTATAAATATGTCATAATTACCTAATAACAAGTGTTTTAACATGAAAAAACGACAGGTAATCTGAAATTTTTTCAGTTTTTTTTAATTGGTATTTTAATTGCTATTATAATTATAAAATTTATTGTTTAACCTAAATTATTTAATTATGAGCACTTTAATTCCAACAATTAAAAGAGATAAAAAGCCAGCTGAAAGTAATTTTAATTTAACACCTTATTTACCATCTTGGTTTGATGATATTTTAGGTAAAGGCTTAGGTACCGAATTTATGTCCAACTTCAACACAGGGATTACTTTACCAGCAGTAAATGTAATTAACTCAGATAGTGAATTTGTTATAGATATGGCTGTTCCAGGGTTGAAAAAATCTGATTTTGAAATTAACATTGATAATAATATTTTATCTATTGGGGTTGAAACTAAAACTGAATCTAATGAGAAAAAAGAAAACTATACTCGTAGAGAGTTTGGGTATTCTTCATTTAATAGAACATTTACCATTCCAGATTCTGTAAACACTGAAGCCATTTCAGCCGACTATAAAGAAGGTATTTTAAAAATTCATCTTCCTAAAAAAGAGGAAGCTAAAAAGAAACCAGCAAAGAAAATTAGTATTTCTTAATTTAGAAAGGAAGCCCAAAAAGCTTCCTTTTTTTTTACGTGATATTGTTTTAGTACTAATTTTGTATCTTTATTTAAATTTACTGCATGGTTAATAGACTTTTAGTTTTTGTAGTTTTAATTCTTTTTTTTAATTGTAAAAAGGAAGAAATTCCTTTTGAAGATCATTACACATGGCATAAACTTAAAGTTACCGCATCCGCATATAATTCTGTGAAAAATCAAACAGATTCAAACCCTCATATTACTGCTTTTGGAGATAGTTTAAAACCAGGGTTAAATTATGTTGCAATTTCTAGAGATTTGTACAGAAAGGGATTAAAACATAATACGCCTATAAAAATTGAAGGTTTTGATAGCATTTATTATGTAAAAGATAGAATGCATGGCAAGTGGAAAAATAAAATAGATATTTATATGGGAACCGATATAAAAGCTGCCAAAAATTGGGGTAGAAAAAAGGTTTCCATACATTATGGAATTTTAAAGCCAACGGATAGTATAAAAAACTAAATAGCTTCAGGTTTTCGATTAAAATTGAATGTTTAATTAAATAATTATAAAAATATAGGTTAAGGAATGGTTTTTGTTAAATCATTGTGAAATAAGGTTACTTAATAAGGTTTTCCATCAGAAAAAAATATCTTTGGTAAATATTTATGCGATTAAGTAGAAAAAATAAACCTATTTAATGAGACAAATGAAACTGATTTTAACTTTTACTATATTTTTTACATTAATATTTTCTGTTAATGCACAAATTGATAGCAATAATAAATCTATGTCAATTCCTGCGGTTGAAAGCAAAAAGGAAACCAATATTGCTCCTAAAACAACACCCTCTCAACCCTTAAATAATTCTACAATTTACGGTAGTTTAAATAAACCAAATTTAAATACTGGGGTGGAAGCACCTAAAAAAGAGTTTTCATTATTTGGTGAAAAATTCGGAAATCCTGGAGAACTATATTCTAAACAATTAGATAATCACTTAGCCGATACCAAACTTACACCAGCTGAAGTTGAAGCACGAAATGGTAGTTCAACCGATCAATATTTTGGTGATTTTAAAAGTAATGCAAAATTTGTAAATATCTCTTTTAGAGATCATGGTGCTATTGATGGTGATTTGATTCAAGTAAGAGTTAATGATGACGTAGTAATGGCAAGGGTTTTTCTAACAGGAGGCTTTCAAGGACTAAAATTGGATTTAAAAAAAGGATTTAATAAAATAGATTTTGTTGCATTAAATCAAGGTGAATCAGGACCTAACACTGCCGAATTTCAAGTGGTTGATGATTTAGGCAATCTGGTGTCTGCAAACCGTTGGAATTTAGCAACAGGCGTAAAAGCAACTATTATTATCGTTAAGGATTAATTTTAGTTTATAATTTTTTCAATTAAATCTAACTCTTCTTTGCTAAAGTTTAAATTTTCAAGAGCTTTTACATTTTCTTTTAATTGACTTGCGGAACTTGCACCAATTAGAACTGAAGCTACCTGAGGTTGTCTTAAAATCCAAGCAATCGCCATTTGAGATAGTTTTTGTGTTCTATTTTCTGCAATAATGTTCAATCCTTTAATTTTATCCAAGTTAGAAGTTACTGCTTCTTCATTTAAATAGGTTAAATCTTTTGCTGCTCTAGAATCTTTTGGAATACCTTTTAAATATTTATCGGTAAGCATTCCCTGAGCTAGCGGAGAAAATGCAATGCAGCCTACTCCATTAGCTTCTAAAGTTTCCAAAAGTCCATCTTCAACCCAACGATCTAGCATCGAATAGCGCGCCTGATGTAAAATAAAAGGAACATCCAATCGTTTTAAAATTTTAGCAGCTTCTTGGGTTTCCTTTGGTTGATAATTAGAAATTCCAACATATAATGCTTTTCCCTGGCGAACAATATCAGCCAAGGCTCCCATGGTTTCTTCTAAAGGCGTGTCTGGATCTGGTCTGTGATGGTAAAAAATATCTACATACTCCAATCCCATACGTTTTAAACTTTGGTCTAAACTAGAAATTAAATATTTTCTAGAACCCAAATTACCATAGGGTCCAGGCCACATATCATAACCTGCTTTGGTTGCAATAAAAAGTTCATCTCGGTAATTTTTAAAATCTTTTTTAAAAATAACACCAAAATTTTCTTCTGCTGAACCATAAGGTGGCCCATAATTATTGGCTAAATCAAAATGAGTTATACCTAAGTCGAATGCACAGCGCAATATCTCCCTTGCATTTTGAATATTATCAACAAACCCGAAATTATGCCACAAACCAAGTGACAATGCGGGTAGAAGAATACCACTTTTTCCTGTTCTGTTATAAGTCATACAATTATAGCGTTCAGAATGAGCTAAGTATTCTTTCGTTTCCGATTTATCGTTGATTTGCATATTCAAAGGTGTTTAAATTTCAAATATATAAATTACTTTTTAAGAAATGGCGAAGCGTTACAATTCATATCAAATTTCAAAAAAAAATAAAATTCATTTGAAATTTTAGCATAAACATTCGTCATAAACGCTCTAAAGGTGTTATTTTTGCACGCCTTATACATAACAGATACATGTCAATATCAAGAACTGAACAAGAAGAAAGAAATACGGGTAAAGATTTATATAGCTACCAAAAAGGTGCTATAGATAAAATTTTTAAAGCCTTTGAAGAATCGCCATCCGATTATCATTTGCTGTACCAATTACCTACGGGTGGTGGTAAAACTGTTATATTTTCTGAAATTGTAAGACAGTACCTTAAACATCATAAAAAGAAAGTGTTAGTAATGACACATCGTATTGAATTATGTAAGCAAACTTCCAATATGCTTACAGAGTTTGATGTTCAAAACAAAGTTATTGATAGTAAAGCCGACTTAAGCGATCAAGCAAATTATAGTTGTTTTGTGGCTATGGTAGAAACCTTAAATAACCGTTTAAATGATGATAAGCTAGATATTTCGGATATTGGATTAGTGATTATTGATGAGGCCCATTACAATTCATTTACTAAATTGTTTAAGTTTTTTAGTCAATCTTTTATTTTGGGAGTGACTGCAACACCTTTAAGTTCTAGTATTGAATTGCCTATGACAGACAATTACGATGAGTTAATTGTTGGTGAAAGTATTGAATCACTTATAGAAAACGGCTTTTTGGCTCGTGCTGAAATGTTTACATATAATGTGGGGTTAACATCGTTAATCGTAGGAGCTAATGGTGATTATACCGTAAAATCTTCTGAAGATTTATATACTGCCGATGATATGCTTTCAAAGCTTGTTCAAGCTTACGAGGAACGTGCTAAAGGCAAAAAAACATTGATTTTTAATAACGGTATTAACACGTCTCTGCATGTTTACGATACGTTTAGACGTGCTGGATATCCAATAGCGCATCTGGACAATACTAATACCAAAAAGGAGCGCGCCATGATTCTTAAATGGTTTAAGAAAACACCAGATGCTATTTTAACGTCGGTTAGTATTTTAACCACTGGTTTTGATGAGCCCTCTGTGGAAAGCATCATTTTAAATCGAGCTACAAAATCATTAACTCTTTATTACCAAATGATTGGTCGTGGTTCCCGTATTTTAAAAAATAAGAAAAGTTTTAGCGTTATCGATTTAGGTAACAACTTTCATCGTTTTGGGCCATGGGGAGATAATTTAGATTGGCAACGTATATTTAAATCACCAAACTATTATTTAGATTCAATTTTAGGTGACGAAGAATTAGAAAGTAATTTTAGGTATGAAATGCCAGATGAGCTTCGTAAAGAGTTTGGAAAATCTAAGGATGTTTACTTTGATATCCAGAAAACATATGTGGATTCTATTAGAAATGGAGAATCCTCAAAAGTAGTTTTAGAACGTTCTATTGAACAACATGGTAAGATTTGTGTAGAAAACAGTGAAGATGTTTATGATGCTTTGGCATTAGCTAAAATGCTGGGTGATGATATCGATTTTAGAATTCAACGTTACACTAAATGTATTAGTAAAAGTACCTACAACTTCGTGGAATGGTTAAAAGACGATTATAGAAAGAAATTAAATGCATATTTACGTGCTAATTTTGATGAAGTTTTTGAAAGTATCCACGGGTATCCGCCAGAAGATTAGAGTAAGTTTTCAAAATACTGCTTACTTGTTGTAATTCTGTTTAGTTGCGTGCAGTCTAGGCCTTAATTTCAAAATGGATTTTAATTATTCATTATTAATTATTCATTCAGTAAAAATAGGTGTATCTTTACAGCATCGTAAAAACAAGTATGCCAACATTTTTAGAATTAGGGGTTAAGAAAGACCTTGTAAAGGGACTTAAAGAATTAAATATAACAACCCCAACTAATATACAAGAACAAGCCATTCCTGTATTATTAGATACTCCAACCGATTTTATTGGACTAGCACAAACAGGAACCGGTAAAACGGCTGCTTTTGGGGTGCCTATTTTACAACAAATAGACGCCACTTCAAATACTGTGCAAGCCCTTATTTTAGCCCCAACACGGGAGTTAGTTCAGCAAATAAAAAAGCAACTATTCAAATTCACAAAATATTCAGAATCTAAAATATTTGCAGAAGGCGTTTACGGAGGGGAAAAGATTGAGAAGCAAATTTCAGCTTTAAGAAGAACAACTCATATTGTTATTGCAACACCTGGACGTTTATTAGATTTAATAGAACGCGACTGTTTAAACATAAAAAATGTTAAAACCTTAGTGTTGGATGAAGCCGATGAAATGCTAAGCATGGGTTTTAAAGAAGATTTGAATAAAATACTTAAATACAATACAGGAAAACGACATACTTGGTTATTTTCGGCAACCATGCCTGAAGAAATTCAGCGTATTATTAAAACCTATATGTCGCCAAATGCAGTTAAAGTAGAAGTTAACAAGGAAGATTTGGTTAATGCGAATATTTCGCACCAGTACATTTCAACTAATATTAAAGAAAAATTCAATATATTAGTAACATTGTTAGGAAGACGTAAGAATGAACGAGGAATTATTTTCTGTAGAACGAAAGCGGGCACTAAAGATTTAACTGAAAAACTTCAAGACGAAGGCTTTTCAGTCGGAGCTCTAGAAGGAGATATGCAACAAAAGGAACGCGATAAAGTAATGCGAGCTTTTAAAAACGAATCGTTACAAATTTTAATTTCTACAGATGTTTCTGCAAGAGGAATTGATGTGGATAATTTATCGTTTGTAATTCATCATCAACTTCCTGAACAACTAGAGTATTATACGCACAGAAGTGGCAGAACTGCACGTGCAGGCAACACTGGAATTTCTATAGCTTTAATCATACCAGGCGAATTACAAAAAGTATTGGATATTCAAAAAGCATTGAATATTCAAATAAAAGAAATAATTATATAAATAACTTAAACCCTTTACCGTAAACAATGGCAAAATCACAAGTAACTTTTAACAAAATTGAAAAAGAAAAAAAACGTTTAAAAAAACGCGAAGAAAAACAGAAAAAGAAAGAAGCTCGTAAAGCTGAAGCTAAAGAAAACCCACAAGGTATTCAGTTCGCTTACGTAGATCATAATGGAAATTTAACCGATACACCACCAGATCCATCAATGAAGGTTAAAGTTGATGCTGAAAGTATAGAGTTAGGAATTCCTAAAAAAGAAGATAGGGGCGAAGAAGAATTTAAAGCTAATGAAGGTAAAGTATCTTTCTTTGATACTTCAAAAGGCTTTGGTTTTATAATTGACAACAACAACCAAGAAAAATACTTTGTACATGTTAGTGGGTTGTTAGAGCCTATTAAAGAAAATGATACTGTTACTTACGAATTAGAGCGCGGACAAAAAGGAATGAATGCGGTTCGTGTAAAAAAGATTTAGTTATTTAAGTAAATTCAATAAGAATTTATGAGTGTACCTCGTAAAACAGTACTCATTATATTGGCTTTTTTTGCAATTTATGTTATTTGGGGTTCTACGTATCTTCTTAATAAAATTGTTGTAACAGAGGTAGCTCCGCTTTATTTGGCGTCTATTCGATTTACTACAGCTTCAATTTTAATATTTGCAATTGCTAAATTTTTAAAGTTTAATTTAAAAATTAGCAAGCGTCAATTTTTAAATAATATATTTGCCGGCTTTTTGTTTTTGGTATACGGAAATGGTGTATTTGTTTGGGCACTAAAATATGTTGATAGTGGTTTTGGTGCTTTAGAAGCATCTATTCAACCGCTCATGGTTTTAGCTATGATGCGCTTGGTTGATGGTAAAAAAATTAAAACCACTTCTATTATCGGTATTTCATTAGGCATCATTGGTATGTTTTTGTTGGTAAGTCAGCAACAACTATCATTTCAAGAAAATAGCTTTATTGGTATTATAATGATTTTTACTTGTGTAATTAGCTGGAGTTGGGGTAGTTTATTTGTAGCTCGTGCTGAATTGAGTCCCAATTATTTTGTAAATACAGCCTATCAAATGCTTACTTCAGGCATCATGCTTTCAATCTTAAGTTTTGGTTTAGGAGAGACATGGTTATCACCAGTTCATTGGAGTCCGTCCGCACAATTTTCAATGTTACTTTTAATTGTATTCGGTAGTATAGTTGCATTTACGGCATTTAATTATTTACTTAAAGAAGTTTCTACAGAAAAAGTATCCACATCTGCTTATGTAAACCCCGTAATTGCTTTAATTTTAGGCTGGTATGTGTTAGATGAACAAATAACGGGGCAATCTATTTTAGCTGCTTTTATTATATTAACAGGTGTGTATTTTATAAATTCAAATCGCACCCTTAGACCTAGAATGCATGGACGTTAAAAGTGCCATTAAATTCATGATTTTAAGCACCTTGGCTTTTGCAATTATGAATATCATTGTTAAGTATTTAAATAATGTGAATACCTATCAAATCGTGTTTTTTAGATCATTAGGTTCGTTATTCTTTACGTTTGGTTACCTTCTGAAAAATAAAATCCCACTAATTGGAAATAAAAATAAACTTCTAATTTTAAGGTCTTTAGTTGGTGCAACTTCCATGTTGTTTTTCTTCATGTCGGTAAAATATTTATCGGTAGGTACAGCTGTTTCTTTACGTTATACTGCGCCTATTTTTGCTGCTATTTTAGCAGTTTTCATTCTTAAAGAGCAAATTAGGCCATTTCAATGGGTGTTTTTTGTTATTTCGTTTATTGGTGTTTTGGTACTTAAAGGAATTGACAGTCAGGTAGATACTACTGGATTAATCTTGGTTTTAATAGCAGCTATTTTAAGTGGGCTGGTTTATATCATGATAAATCAAATAGGGCAGAGTGAACATCCTGTGGTGGTAGTTAATTATTTTATGATTACAGCCATGATTTTAGGTGGTGTACTTTCTATTGGTAATTGGAAAAACCCTGTAGGTATGGAGTGGGTATTACTTTTAAGTTTGGGAGTTTTTGGATATTTTGGTCAAATTTATATGACTAAAGCGTTTCAAATGGCATCTACAAATATTATTGCACCTTTAAAATACGTTGAAGTTGTTTTTACTGTAATACTTGGCGCTACATTATTTAATGAAGTTTATACCTTTTGGAGTTTATTAGGTATGGTTTTAATAATTAGTGGTTTGGTATTGAATGTTTGGTACAAAGGACGTTTGAAGCAATAAGTTTAAAGTTTTATATAATAATTAAGGTGGAAATTGTAATTTTCGCCTTTTAAAATTTGTTATAATATTAAGAAATGGGATTTAAACAAAGTATAAATCATGTAAGAAGGCAGGTCATGAACTTTATTACCAAGCGAGTTGGTCGTTCTTATTCCGAACCTGTAATAAAACCAGGGCAAAAAATTGATATTAAAAAAGTACTTATTGTTAGACCCAATCACCGATTAGGAAATCAATTACTTTTAACTCCACTAGTGCAGGAGGTTATAAATACTTTTCCTAATTGTAAAATCGATTTGTTTGTAAAGGGAGGTGTTGCTAATCCGGTTTTTGAAAACTATGAGCATGTTGAAAAAATTATTCAACTTCCGAAAAAGCCTTTTAATAATATTTTGAAATACATAAGGGTATGGATTTCAATAAAAGGAAAAAAATATGATTTAGTTATCAATGGGGATAAAAGCTCATCTTCAGGACGCTTATTAACTCAAATGGCTAATGCAACTTTTAAGATATTTGGTGATGTGGATGAAAATATTCAAAAGAAGTATGCCGACTACAAACATATTTCTAAATTACCTATTTATATTTTTAGGAGCTATATGTCGAAATTAGGGTTTCCAAAAAATGATTCACCCTTACCTGTTTTGAATTTAAAATTGACGGAAGAGGAGTTAAGTAAAGGCAGGCAAATATTAGATGGAATAATTAACAACACAAAAAAAACTATTTGTATTTATACTAATGCAACGGGAAATAAGTGCTATTCTGAATCTTGGTGGGAAACTTTTTATAGCCGATTATTAAAGGAGTACCCCGATTATAATATTATTGAAATGTTACCTATTGAAAACGTTTCTAAAATAAATTTTAAGGCACCTCATTTTTATAGTCAAGATCTACGAATCATGGGAGCAATTATAAAAAATACTTCCATTTTTATTGCTGCTGATAATGGCGTAATGCATTTGGCGAGTGCTTCTTTAACACCAACTATTGGATTCTTTTGGGTTACCGATCCTGAGATTTATGGCCCTTATGGCAATGGCAGCCTACCAATAAATACAGATAAAACAACCATCGACGATTGGATAAAAAGTATAAACACCATACTTAAAACTTAAAATTTAGCGTATTCTTTGTCCTGAAAACTCCATGGCTTCGCCTTTGCCAAAACCATAGCTAATTCCGAAAGTAATAAAACGGCCTCTTTGCCTGCTGTTATATAAGTAGTAGGTAGATTGCGTGGTGGTAGTTTCATCAATTCTTGAAGCGAATAAATCACGTACACTAATGTTTAAAATAGTTTTTCCTTTAAATACCTTTTTACGTATTCCAATATCTGCAAATAAGTTGTCTGATATTTCATTTTGAAAGGTCTTAAAACTAGAATTATAATTTCCGGTAACTTCTAAATCGAAGCGTGCAGGTAACTTAAATTTTGATGTTAAACTAGCAGACCAACGTGTTCCTTTAAAATCAAATGAAGTATCTTCAAAATCTCCTTTTCTATTGAAGTGGCTATAATTGAAATCTCCATTAATAGCCAACCAATCAGAAGGATTGTATTTACCATTCATTTCTATGCCCGAGGTGGTATTGGTTCCAATATTTTCAGGTTTAGAGGTATTTACACTATTTTCAAATGTATTAACGCGTTCTATGATATCTTTTGTAAATCGATTAAAAAAACTCATGTTTACCGAGGCTTTTTCGAATTTATGAATGCTTGTAATTTCAAATGAATCGGTATACTCCGGATTCAAATCAGGATTCCCTGTAGAGATGCTAAAGTTATTTCTAATGTTAGTAAAAGGGTTTAAATCTCGTAATCCAGGCCTGTTGATTCTTTTGGAATACCCTGCTTGGAACGACATATTATCAGATAATTTATAAGACGTATGAAGTGTTGGAAATAAATTGGTATATCCTTTATTATTTTTAATGTCAGAAGTTTTTAAATAGGTGCTTATATCGGTGTTTTCCAATCGTAGGCCTAGTTTTACACCCCATATAGCACCTTCATAAGCCAAGGTATTATAAACACCCAATACATTCTGATTAAAGTTAAATATGTTTGCTATTTCGTCAATAGCATAATCATTAGTTACTTTATTTATAGCATATTGAGAGCCCGTTTCTAAAGTAAAAGTTTCAAGGAAAGGGTGGGTGTAATCTAATTTAAAGGTATAGTCTTCTAAAGCATAATCTGTTCTAGCTTCCTGAACTTCATCGGGATTATCTCCTAAAATTGTGGTATTGTTAAAAACGGACGATTCATCTTTTTTAAAGGAACTTCCCAAAGCACTAAATAATAATGCCTGATCTTTATGCCTTTCAAAATTCATTTTATATTGTAATTCGTAGCGTAATTTCGGGTTATTGGCTTCAGTTGCTTCTTGCCTTAACCAAGTATCTGTTACGGTTTCATTGGTGTCTGTTTCATTGTAAGTAGCTGTAGAGTTTTGATCTTCTACTTCAAAAGCATAAGAACCAGAAAGTGTTAAAACGTTTAAAGGATTTATATGGTAATCTGCTCCTAAAATAAAGTTATTAAACTTTTCATTCATTTGGCGTTCACCAATACTTGTTATAGTGGTGTTGGATATTAAATCGGAATTTATAGTTTTATTATCTTCAGGGAATGTGCGTCGCCCAATTCCAACCTGACTAAAAATATTAAAGTGCTCGGTTCTTTTATTTAAACTCATTCCAAAACTATTACTATTAGGAAATCCTGCATTTAAAGAAACTGAACCGTTAAGTCCTTTTTTTTCGGACTTTTTCATGATTATATTAATAATACCAGCAGTACCAGAAGCTTCATATTTTGCAGAAGGATTGGTAATAACCTCAATCTGCTCAATCATATCAGCGGTTATAGTTCCAAGAGCATTACTTCCTGCACTTGATAGTACAGAAGGTTTTCCATTTATTAATATTTGCACACCAGAGCTTCCCCTTAAACTAATTTCACCCTCAATATTAACATTAACAGAAGGCACATTATTTAATACTTCTAAAGCACTGGCTCCTGTGTTGCTTAAATCGGTGCCAACATTAAAAATACGTTTATCTAATTTGAATTCTGTTTGTGATATTTCAGCTTTAACAACAACTTCATCTAAAGCTTGTTGGTCTTCTTGTAAAATTATAGTTCCTAAATTTATTTTTTTTCCAGTTAATTTTTCTTTGTTGAATCGTTTTGTAACATATCCAATAAAACTTACTTCAATATAAAAATTATTAGAATCTACCTTAATGAAAAAAGAACCATTAGGTTTGGTAATGGTACCCGTAATAGGGTTTTTAGTAGTATTATCTAATATGGATATAGTTGCATATTCAATAGGTTGGTTGTTAACCGATTCTAGAACTTTACCCGTAATTTCTATGCTTGCCTGTTGTGCACTGGCTGTAAAACAAGAAAGAAAAACAAATAAAACTAAGAAAATGTAAAACTGTTCTCTCATAAGTAAGAAAAATTAATAAAAACAAATATAACCATATACTTCATGAAGATATTCGAAAAAAAATTTAATTTGCTCAATAATTTTGGAAACCAATGTTTATATCAGTACAAAATAATCAATTTATTAAAAACAATAAACCTTATCATTTTATAGGTACAAATTTTTGGTATGGCGCACATTTGGCTGCTGAAAAATCTGGAAATAGAGTGCGTTTATTAAAAGAGTTAGATGTTTTACAAACACATGGTATTACTAATTTAAGAATAATGGCAGGGTCCGAAGGGGCAGATCATTTACCTTATAGTATACCCATATCCATGCAACCTAAATTAGGTGTTTATAATGATGATATTTTAGAAGGCTTAGATTTTTTGCTTTTTGAAATGAAAAAACGAGATATGCATGCAGCTGTATGTTTAAGCAATTTCTGGTATTGGTCTGGCGGACTATCACAATATCTTTCTTGGGCAACTGGCAATCAAATTCCCTATCCAAATGACACTGGTAATTGGGAAAAATACATGCGATTTACAGCTAATTTCTATGGGAATGAAGATGCAATTTCTGCTTATTTAATGCATGTTAAAACTATTATAACTCGTATAAACTCTATATCAGGTTTGCCCTATTTTGAAGACGATACTATTATGAGTTGGGAGTTAGCAAATGAACCTTACGCCATTCAACACAGACAGGAATACTTAAATTGGATTGAAAATTCTAGTAAGTTTATTAAAAAACTTGCTCCCAATCACCTCGTAACCATAGGAGGAGAAGGTAATACGCCATTTTCATTTTTTACTAACAATAATTGTTTGTCTGATTATAGTTTTGATAGTTTGGATTATATAACCATTCATATTTGGATTCAAAATTGGGAATGGTACAATCCTGAAAAACATGATTCAACATACCAAAAAGCATTAAGGAAAGCTAAGAATTATATTAAAGATCATATCGCCGTGGCAAATACATTAAATAAACCTGTGGTTTTGGAAGAATTCGGCATTTCAAGAGATAATTTAATTTACACAAATCAATCATCTGTAAATCATAGAAATATATATTTTAAAGATATTTTTAATATTCTTTTGGAACACACAAAAATGAAAAGTCCTTTGGTGGGATGTAATTTTTGGGCTTGGGGTGGTTTAGGTACAGTGAATACACCAGGAGAAGTATCTAATAACAACTTGGAGTTTATAGGAGATCCTGCCCACGAACCACAAGGTTGGTATAGTGTATTTGAAAATGACGCATCCACACTTCAAATTATAAAGGAGTTTAACTCGGAACTAAATCAGCAAAATCTATAAGACTTATAATGGCAACATTTATTTTTAACGTTTTGTTATTAGTCATTATTATATGTATTTAGTAAATTAGGTTATGCTTAATTTATTAAAAATGAAATCTTTTTACTTTTTCATAAGTGTTAATGTTTTAACCTTAATGTCGTGTGTATCTCATAAATCTATAGTTTCTCAAGAAGACATAGATGCCTTAGATTCATTAGTAAAAAATCAGCGTTTTCAAATTCATTCCGATTGGTTATATCCGCAGGCTTCAATAGCCTTACAACAAGTTTTAAATTCAGGTATTTTACAAGGAGGGAATAATGCAAACAGTATAAGCTTAATTGGGAATCCTAATTTTATACGAATTTCTGGTGACTCTATTTCATCGTATTTGCCTTATTATGGAGAACGCCGAATGCAAGTGGATTATGGTGGCCGCGATAGTACTATTGAATTTGAAGGCTTGGTAAAGAATTATAAAGTAGAGAAAAACAAAGATCATAGTTATACAATTTCTTTTGAAGCCAAAAGTAAAATGGAAGGTTTTAAAGTTTTTATTGAATTAACTCCTACTTTGAAGAGCGATGTAACAATTTCAGGAAACTCGCGCAGCTCTATTAATTATATAGGTAATGTAAAGCCATTAGATGAATAATAATTAAAATTTTCGTTGGAAAAAATAGAACCAGAATTCCCAAAGGTCCTTCTGGTTTTATTTTAAAATTTAATTTTAATACTTAATATGCCATTTTAACTATCTTTTCAACCTTGTCTGGCGATAAAGACTGGTGTTCTCCTAGTCCCAACCAACCTCGGTTTGTAAAGCGTTTTGAAATTTCTTCGGCAGTTCCTTCGTAATCTTTGGTGTAATCAGATAATTTGGTATCAATTCCTAATTCATGGAAAAAGGCAACTGTTTTTTCAATAGCCGCATGAGCTTTATCATCCAAAGTACCTTCGGTAATATTCCAAACACGTTCAGCATATTGAGCTAATTTTTCTTTTTTAGCTTCAAAATTAAACTTATAATGACTTGGAGCTATAACGGCCAAAGTTCGAGCGTGATCTATACCAAATAAAGCAGTTAATTCATGACCCATGGCATGAACTGCCCAATCTGTTGGAACGCCTTTTTGAATTAACCCGTTTAAGGCCATAGTACAACTCCACATAAAATTGGAAGCTGCTTTATAATCCGTTGGATCTTTTAATATTTTTGGAGCTACTTCTATTAAGGTTTGCATGATGCTTTCTGCAAAACGATCTTGCAATAAAGCATCAATAGGGTAGGTCATGTACTGTTCTAAAACATGGGTAAATGCATCTGTAATGCCATTTGCTAATTGGCGTTCTGGAATAGATTTAATTACCTCAGGATCTAAAATAGAAAACTGAGGAAATAAACCAGGTCCACCCATAGCCAGTTTTTCTTGGGTTTCTTCACGAGTAATAACAGCGCCAGAATTCATTTCCGATCCTGTAGCTGGTAATGTTAAAACCGTTCCAAAGGGCATCCCTTTTTCTGTTCTTATGCTTTTAGATAAAATATCCCAAGGAGAATTGCCTTCATACAATGCAGCAGATGATAAGAATTTAGTGCCATCTATTACAGAACCACCACCTACAGCTAAAAGATATGTAATTTTCTCATCTTTTATAATTTTTAAAGCCTTCATTAAAACCGCATATTCGGGATTTGCAGGGATACCTCCAAACTCAACAACATCCATATTTGCTAATGCAGTTTTTACTTGGTTATAGATACCATTTTTCTTAATACTTCCTCCTCCATAAAGTAATAATACTTTAGCATTCATAGGGATTTCAGTATTTAATTTTTCGATACTATTTTTACCAAAAATAATTTTGGTAGGATTTATAAATTCAAAATTGTTCATTTTCTTTTCTGTTTTTTTGTTGTTAAATTTCAACTATCATTTTCCCTTTGTTTTTACCTTCAAATAAATCGATAAAAGCATTCGGTATATTATCAAATCCATCAACAATAGTTTCTGTATAGGTTAGTTTACCTTCGGTTAGCCAGGTTGATAATTTTTGCATCGCTTTTGGAAATTTATCAGCGTAATTAGATACTATAAATCCTTGCATTAAAGCACTGTTTTTAACCAAAAACGGTTGTACACTTATACTTTTTGGTAATTCTGTATTGTTATAAACAGAAATAGCACCACAAATAATAATTCTTGCAAAGCGATTAATGTTGAATAATACAGCATCTGAAATAGGTCCTCCAACATTATCAAAATAAATATCTACACCATTTGGTGCTACTTTTGCGATATCTGCATTAATGTCCTTACTTGTGTTATAATTGATACCTGCATCAAAACCAAATTTAGTCTTTAGCAACTCTATTTTTTCATCCGTACCCGCAATTCCAATGACGCGAAGCCCTAGTATTTTAGCGATTTGCCCAACAACGCTACCAACAGCACCAGCCGCACCAGAAATCACAATTGTTTCTCCCGCTTTAGGTTTACCTATTTCGTTCAGTCCTAAATAAGCTGTTAAACCTGTCATACCTAAAACACCTAAGTATGTGCTTAGTGGCGCTTTAGAGCCATCTACTTTTAGTAAGCCTTCACCATTTGATACCTGTTGTGTTTTCCAACTTAATAGACCTGAAACATAATCACCTTCGACAAAATTTTTATTTTTTGAAGAAATAACTTTAGCGATTACACCAGATTGAATAGGTTTATTTAATTCAAATGGTGGTACGTATGATTTGGCATCACTCATACGACCTCTCAAATAAGGATCTACTGAAACATAAGCCGTTTCTAAAAGAATTTCGCCTTCCTTGATAGTTAAATTGTCGTTTTCAGTGGTAAATTCAAAATTGGAAATTGTTGGTTTTCCTTTTGGTCTATTATTTAATAAAATAGTCTTTATCATGGTTGTCTTTTTTTAATCTATTACAGTTACCAAATCTTCCATAGGTTTTCTAACTTTCACTAAGTTTACTAACCAATCTTCATTTTCTTTTCTGTAACCTAAAGGTAGTAATACGGCACTTCGTAAGCCTTTTTCACGCAACCCTAAGATTTCATCTACCGATGCAGGATCAAAGCCTTCAATGGGCGTAGCATCTACACCTTCAAAAGCCGCAGCAGTTATAGCATTAGCAAAAGCAATATAAGCTTGTTTTGAAGTATGATTAAAGTTTTCTTCAGCATCCTTTTGTGGATATGAATTTAGCAACATTTGTCTGTAATTTTCCCAACCTTCATTTTTAAAACCACGAATATCGTTTGTTAAATCGAACATATTATTTATACGTTCCTCAGTGTAGGTATCCCAGGCAGCAAAAACGAGAAGGTGAGAACAATCGGTTATTACAGATTGATTCCAAGCAACGGGTTTAATTTTCTCTTTTATGTCTTGATTTTTTATTACAATAATTTCGAAAGGCTGCAACCCGCTTGAAGTTGGAGCTAAACGAGCCGCTTCTAAAATACGTTCAATTTTATCTTCTGCTACTTTTTCGCCATTCATTGCTTTAGCTGCATATCTCCAATTCAATTTGTTTAATAATTCCATAGTATCAATTTTATTTTTAATTTATTATTTTGAAAGTTTTTTAATATCGTTTGAGTAAATAACAGAGTCTGAACTGTATTTTTTGTTTGCTAGATTAATCATGGCTTGCGCAATGGTTTTAGCGTTGATTATACTATAATTCTTTAGTTTTCCTATTAATAAAGGTTGAAGTATTTTAAATATATTTAAAGCCATTTTTTCTAAAAACCGGTGTTCTTTTCTTTCACCGCCTATTAAAGATGGTCTTAAAATATAAGTATGTTTTAAGTTTTGTTGTAAAACAGCTTGTTCCATTTCGCCTTTTATTCTGTTATAGAACACAGCACTTTTTGCATTTGCTCCCATGGCTGAAATTACCAAGAATGTTGAAATGTTATTTTCTTTTGAAAGTTTCGCAGCCGCAACTGGAATACCATAATCAATTTGCTTATAAAGTGATTCATTAGGTGTTTTTTTAGCAGTGGTACCAATACAGCAATACACTTCATCCGCATTAAAATCGGATTTGAATTGTTCTAGTTTTAATAAATCTCCAATAAACTGTGTTACTTTGTTAGGCAAACCTTCAATTTTTGAACGGGAAAACAATTTGATAGTTTTATATCTATCATCTGCTATTAACTTCTGAAGTATAATACTCCCCGTTAAACCAGAGGCTCCTAATATGATGGCTGTTTTCTTCATTTTAATCATTTACTTTTATACTATTCCAGGCAGCTTGATATGCTTCTTCAATGTGTGATTTTTCTATTTGAAAGACGCCGCGTTTTTGTAAAATCATTAAAAATGATAGCGGATTAATAGAATAGGCATATAATAAGTAGTCCGATATCGGTTTTATAACACCTTCCTTTTTACCGCGTTCCCATAAATCGAGTAGGGGCTGGAGGTGTTTAATTCCTTCTAATCTACTGGGTTCATCAATCATAGGCGTGTTGTCGCATTGGGCTAAAAACATAGCTTGGTCGCACTCTTTAAGTTTAAAATCGGCGATGCGTTTCCATATAATTTCAAAACCTTCTGAAACCGACATATTTTCGTTGTAAGTTTCAAAAGCGTATTTTGTGTATTCAGACTTAACTTCAATATAGGTTTGATTCACTAAATCTTGCTTATTTTCAAAATATAAATAAATGGTAGCCGGTGATACATTAGCCATTTTAGCTATTTTACTCATGGGTGTATCGTGAAAACCATTATTATTAACTAAGTCAATAGTTGCTTTAACTAGCGCATTACGCTTATCTATGCTTTTTTGAAGTTTTGCCATTTTTGTTATCATTCTGATGCAAAGATAAATTAAAAATGAATGTTCATTCTTTTTTTGCATCAATTTAACTTATCCTGGTATTGAATAAACTAACCACATATAAAATAATGCCTTAAAAGGTTTATTTTTAGTGTATTAGAATTTTTGAAATAAGTGATACTAAACCTTTAAAGTTTTGGAGTAATGGAAGAAGTTATAACTCAATATGAAATAACTGAAGTTTAAAAGCTAAAAATTAGCTTCCTATAATTGCATCAAAATATAATGTCTATCCCCATTTTATTGAGAATAGAATGTATAAAAAGACACCCACTTTTAATCTATAACAGTTAAAAGTGGGTGTTAAGTAAAAGGTGTTAATTAACCTTTACTAAAGGTTTTCCAACTTTTAGTAATTGCTTGCCAGAAACTTCATTAATAATGGTAGCAGCCATCATATACCATGCGCCTAAAGCACAGGCTATTAAAACATACGCAGCTACTGTTGTTAAATCAGGAAATCCGAAATGAGCTAAATCAAGTAATATAAAACCAATAAGTAAAGTGGTAAAAGTAAATGCCATGGCAGTGTGAATAAACAAAGAACCAACCCAAAAAATAGCGGTTAATAAAGTCCAGGCAATTAAATAATAACCAACATCGGTTTTAGAAGATGTATAAATCTCAAGGTGATTTAGTATCCAAATGAATCCTAATCCAATCCAAAAAGCACCGTAACTTGAAAAAGCGGCGAAGCCAAAGTTATTTCCAGTTTTTTGTTCCATAAAACCAGCAACCAATTGTGCTAATCCACCAAAAACAAATCCCATGGCTACAACAGGGCCTAAACCACACCATCCTAAATTGTGAAATTGTAATAATAAGGTCGTTAAACCAAACCCTGATAAACCTACTACGGCAGGATTTCCTAATTTTATAGTACTCATTTTTTATATTTTTTTAAAATCGAGCAAAAATACCAACTTTATCTTACTGTAAGTTATGATTTTTATCATTTTATTTACAATTTTCTTAATTAATAAAATATTCTTTAATTTCATCTTTAAGCTGTGTTATTAGTTTGAGATATAGTTTGCTCAGGAATAAGATCTTATATATCACGAAATTGTTTTGTATTTCATCGATTTTTTGGCTTTTAAACGAAAATTTTTAGAGTTCATGCTGTTTTTTGTTTTGTACGGAAGCTTTCTTTTTAGTTTTAGAGCATTAAAAGCTATTTCTCCCATGAAACATCTATTAAATTATTGTATTATAATTACTTTTTTAGGTAGTAGTTTGTTATTAAATGCACAAGAACTCACTAGTATTTTAGACGATTTGCCTATAAGTTATAAAAAGAATAATCCTATTTATGATATTGAAAATCATAAATTGAATAATTTAGATACCGTACCAGATTTCGATTCTAAAGCTAATAAATTAAAAATTACAGGAACTATTTTTAAAAGTGATGGAATTACGCCAGCCAAAGATGTTGTTCTATTTATTTACCAAGCAGATGAGGATGGTAATTATGAGATTCAAAAAAACAGTAAACGTAAAAGGTATGTTCACCATCGTGCTTGGATAAAAACAGATGCTGATGGAACTTATACATTTTACACTTTTATGCCAGGTAAATATTTGCGCAATAAAGAGTTAAAACAAATACATCGTGTAATTAAGGAGCCGGGTAAACCCGAATATGATATGGCTTCTTTTTTCTTTAACGACGACCCATTATTACCCGATTTAACACTCGCTTGTCGTGCTCAGGCCGCTCAAAGCATGTTAAGGTTGTATAAAGAAGGGGATATGTTGGTGGCAAAAAAGGATATTAAACTTAAAAAAGACTTTGAAGCATTGCAACAATAAGCAATGTTTTTAGATATAGTTTAAAATTTCCAGGCAACCAGTCTGCTTTGTTTGTTACCTTGTTCCATTGTTATGGTTTTGTAGGTAGCTTTTAACTTGTTCAATTGTTTATATATAACTGTAAGATTTTCTTTTTTAGAAACTAGGGTTGTAAACCATCCCACTTGTGATCTAAATGAGTCACTTTGTTTTATCATACGCTTAATAAATAGTGCTTCACCACCATTACACCACAATTCATTAGCCTGTCCACCAAAATTTAAAACCATTTCTTGTTTAGATTTGGATGTTTCTGGGTCTCCCAATTTTTTTAGTTTTTTTAAAGTTCCTTTCGTAGCTTCAGCTTCTGAACTATGAAAAGGAGGATTACACATAGTGAAGTTGAAGTATTCATTTTGCAAAATGACACCTTCAAAAATGTGCGCGTTGTTCCATTGTCTACGTATTTCAATAGCATTTTTTAAGCCTTCCGTAGGGTATAAATTTTCTTTGGCAGAGGTTACAGCAACTTCATCTATATCTGCACCAACCATCTCCCATTTATATATTTGATGAGCAAGAATAGGATAAATACAGTTTGCCCCAACACCTATATCTAAGCCTCTTATTTTCGATTTTATATCATCTTCAGCCAATATGTCATTTATATGATGGATATAATCGGCTCTCCCAGGAATAGGGGGACAAAGGTAATTTGGCGGAATACTCCAATCGGTTAATCCATAATGATGTTTTAATAATGCTTTATTTAGGTGTAATACAGCATGGTTATCGGCAAAATTTATGGTATATAGGCCAGACTTTCCTAAATGGACATAGGAAGCCAAAGCAGGATGTGTCTTAATTAGAGCCTTAAAGTCGTATGACGAATTATGGATGTTTTTAGGATGCAAAGCGAGTAATAAATTAGGTGTGAAGTTACGGCATAAGATTTAGCTTTTTATTATTTTCAATAAAATAATTTGAGTGAATAAATAAGTATAATGTACTTATGAGTATCGATTAGTAGTAAATAATTTTTAAATCTTGTATAAAATTTACCATGTGTTTTATGTTATTTTTTTTATATATTGGTAAAAGTATTACCAACTAAACCAACCACACTAGCATGAAAAAACTATTTTATTTACTAGCAATTCTCATTGCTGGTTTTGTAATCTTATTTTTTGTTTTAAAAAGTGAACCTACGCCCACTTATACCCCTGAAAGAAATTATGTAATCGGAAAGGAAAATAACATTCTTACTCAATTTTTATTGGCCAAAGATAGTACTGTTATAGAATTAGCTGAGGGGCACTTTACCTTAACTCAATCATTATTATTAGATGGTGTCAAGCATGTTGTTATAAGAGGAAAAGGAACGGATAAAACCGTTTTAAATTTTGAAGGACAATCAAAAGGTGCTGAAGGGATTAGAATCACTAATTGTGTGGGTATTACAGTTCAAGATTTAACAGTAGAAAATGCTAAAGGCGATAATATTAAAGTCATGGATACAGATGGAATAACTTTTGAAAATGTGTGTAGTTCATGGTCTGGTAAAGTTAGTGAATCCAACGGTGCTTATGCCTTTTACCCTGTACTTTGTAAAAATGTAATTATAAACCGTTGTAAAGCCATTGGAGCTTCGGATGCAGGTATTTATGTTGGGCAATCCAACAATGTGGTAATTAGTAACAATGAAGCATTTTACAATGTAGCCGGTATAGAAAGTGAAAATTCTAAAAATGTAAAAATATTTGGTAATAAGGCTTATGAAAACACCGGTGGTATTTTAGTGTTCGATTTACCAGGACTAACTCAATATGGCCAAAACATAGAAGTATTTAATAATGAAATTATTGAAAATAATACTAAAAATTTTGCAAAAAAAGGGGCTATTGTGGGTCAGGTTCCTAGTGGTACTGGCAGTTTGGTTCTCAGTACAAAAGATGTTTATTTTCACGACAATACATTTAAGAATAATAAAACCACATCTATAGCCATTGCTAGTTATGTATTAATTTACGAATTAGGAAAACGGAATGCAACAAATAAAAGCGCTACGAAAGATGTGGTTGGTTCTGTTCAGGTTATAAATAATGAATATGTTTCGGATAAGAACTACAATCCATATCCAAGAGAAATTAAAATTGGTAAAAACACCTATTCCAATTCCTATTGGTTTCCCACAATTAATAATGATTTTGGTAAAATCTTATTGATGAAAAAACCATTTCAAAAGGTACATGTGTTGTGGGATGGATTGAAAGACTCCAAATCGATTTACACGATTTGTTTTACCAAAGGAGCAGAAACCGTTCCTTTCTTAGGGTTGGATGTATTACATGATTTTAAAAATAATACCGACGATGTTTCGAAATTTAATTGTAATTAATATTCTTGTGTTTTCGTTATGTATCATTAGTTGTAACAAAACAGAAAAAAAGATTTCAAATGAAGATTATGTAAGTGTATCTGGCTTATTTATAGCAAAAGATACACTAACAAATTATTCGGAATTAGGGTTAAAGAAACTATCCGATTACGGTTTTTTCAAACAACCATTAAATCAATTAATTCCTTCTTCAAAACAAGTAGTACCATATGAATTAAATTCGGCTTTATTTACCGATTATGCTTCAAAAAAACGTTTTATTTATTTTCCTGAGGGCAATTCAGCAAGCTATATAAGTGATGAAACTGTATTAGAATTTCCAGTTGGAGCCATCATCATCAAAAATTTTTACTATAAAAATGATGATTTAAAAACGGCAAATTCCGATGTCATTATTGAAACACGTTTATTAATAAAAGAGGAAGATAACACTTGGAAAGCATTACCATATATTTGGAATGAAATACAAACCGAGGCGTATTTATATATTTTAGGAAAAGATATTGATTTGGTTTTAGAGACAAATTCGGAAAGACAGAAAAAAACAGTTTTTAAATATTCCGTTCCTAATATAAATATGTGTAAAAATTGCCATATGAAAAATAAAGAAGTAGTCCCTTTAGGGCCAACACCAAGGCAATTAAATAGAGATTACCTTTTTTCAGATAAAACACAGAACCAACTCGCATATATGACTGAAAACAAGTGGTTATCCAATATGCAACCTTTAAACGAAGTATCAAAACTCCCTGACTATTCGGACGCGTCTGAAAGCTTAAATAATCGAGCTAGAGCCTATTTAGATGTTAATTGTGCACATTGCCATCAAGATGGTGGATCCGCAAAAACTTCTGGTTTACATTTAGTTTATCAAGAACAAGATCGCTATAAATTAGGCGTTAATAAACCACCGGTAGCCGCAGGTAAAGGCTCTGGAAATTTATCTTTCGATATTGTTGCAGGACAGCCCGAAGCGTCTATTTTACTTTACAGAATGAAACATTTAGAACCTGATGTTGTAATGCCAGAAATAGGCAAAAATTTAGTACATTCTGAAGGTGTAAAACTCATTGAAAGTTGGATCGCCTCTTTGAATTAGTATAATTCTAAACGATAGCTCTTTGGTGTATTTGTAGCAACTCCTCGCTTAATACATTATAAATTTCCAAAAATCTCATCGATAGAATAGCTTCTTTGGTATAGCCAATTACCTCAAGTATCTATTATAGTTTACTTAGATCGTAAATACGTTCATATTTGAATTGTTAATTAAAAACATTCAACTATGAAACTAATTGTTATTATTCCAAGTTTAATTTTGCGCCATTTTTTTATTTAACAGGAAGTTACCATCAAGGTACTTAATTAGTAATGCCATTTCATCTTAATAAAAAAGAGTTATACTGTTAACACATATTTTTAATTCAATAACAAAAGCAAAATAAGAAAATGCCAATAAAAAGTATAAACGGTTGTATAGGTTGCGAGGAGTGCGTAAAAAGCTGTCCTACCGATGTTATCAGGTTGAATCCTGATTCAAAAAAAGCAGAGATTTTATACCCAGAAGACTGCCAAATATGCCATTTGTGC
>NZ_JBFHGK010000032.1:0-47613 GCF_041583155.1 Mariniflexile sp. | reverse complement strand
CCATTGGGGTTTGGTACAACCATTTGCGTTCTGGAAATGCTTTTTCCCAAGGACGGTTTTCTTCTAAGCGAGAATACGAGGTCATGTACACCGCGGTTCCTGCTAATGGAAGTGAGCCTTTTCCACCTGCAAGTCTATCGCGAATTTCACCTCCCGAACCGGTTGCAGCGCCATTAAAAGGCTCTACGGTTGTTGGGAAATTATGCGTTTCGGCTTTTAATGAAATAACCGACTCAAAATCTTTGGTTTCGTAGAAATCTGGTTTGTCGGCTGTTTTTGGCGCAAACTGCTCCACTTTTGGGCCTTCAACAAAAGCCACATTATCTTTATATGCTGAAACAATACTGTTTGGATGTGTTTCAGATGTTTTTCTAATTAATTTAAAAAGCGATGTTGGTTTTTCTTCACCATCTATCACAAATGTGCCATTGAAAATTTTATGGCGACAGTGTTCTGAATTCACTTGTGAAAACCCAAACACTTCAGAATCTGTTAACGGACGACCAATTTTTTTGGAAACACCTTCTAAATACGCAACTTCTTCATCACTTAATGATAAACCTTCTTTTTGGTTGTAAGCCGCTATATCTTCAATGTTTAAGATTGGTTCAGGTTTAATATTTATGGTGAATGATTCTTGATTTAAACCTTTGAATTTTTCAGAAATCATTGGGTCGAAATCTTTAAAGTCTTCAGCAACAGCTTGAAACTCTTCAATACGGATGATATCTGAAATACCCATATTTTGAGTAATTTCAACCGCATTGGTGCTCCAAGGTGTTATCATGGCAGCACGAGGTCCAACAAAAAAAGCATCAAGTGATGCTTGTTCTATTTTTGGGTGGTTGCCAAATAACCATACTAACTTAGCAATGGTTTCGGTAGATAATTCTTTTGTTGTTTGAACAGCAAATACCTTGCTGGTTACGTTTCCAAAGAAATGAATCATTATATGTTGATTTGTTTATTAAAAGTGCAAATTTACTTTTTTTCGGCGTATATCCATTTAATTATTTTTAGGAATATCTCGAGTTATTCAAGAGTTTTGAACATAAAAAAAGCGACTTTAATAAGTCGCTTGGTTTTGTTAAGCTTTTCTTTCAAGTAGTGCCATGTAAAATCCGTCATAACCGGACTTATGGGACAGCACCTTGTTTTCTTTTAAAAAAGTGAAGTTTTTTCCAGCTTCTGATGCTAAGAATGTTTTAACTTGATTTTGATTTTCAGATGGTAAAACTGAACAGGTAGCATAAACTAATTGCCCGCCAACTTTTACCATTCTAGAATATTGTTGCAAAATTTCTTGTTGCGTGATTTTTATTTTTTCTATGAATTCTGGTTGTAATTTCCACTTGGCATCTGGATTCCTGCGTAAAACACCTAAACCGGAACATGGTGCATCAATTAAAACTCGATCTGCTTTATCGTACAATTTTTTAATAACTTTTGTAGAGTCGATTGGGCGTTGTTCTATATTGTGAGCGCCATTACGTTTGGCACGACGCTTTAATTCGTGCAGTTTGTTTGCGTAAATATCTAGTGCAATTATTTGCCCTTTGTTTTCCATTAAGGAAGCAATATGCAATGTTTTTCCGCCCGCACCCGCACAGGTGTCAATAACACGCATACCCGGTTGTACATTTAAGAACTGCGCCACTAATTGTGAAGAAGCATCTTGAACCTCGAAAAATCCATTTTTAAACGCTTCAGTAGTAAAAACGTTAGCGCGTTCTTTTAGTTTTAAAGCATCAGGATAGTCTTTGATGAATTCAGACTCTATATCTAAATCAAATAATTCGGCTTGTAATTTTTCTTTAGTAGTTTTTAAGGTATTCACTCTTAAAATTACATCGGCTTGTTCGTTTAGGGCAGCAATCTCCTTAGTCCAAATTTCGTTGCCTAATTCTTTTTCGCCAATTTCATCCATCCAATCTGGAATAGATTCTTTGAATTTTCTAATTTTAGAAAGTTCATCGAAACGACCTTTAATTTTACGTGTAGGTGTGTTTTCAAAATAAGACCAATCTGGTAATTTAATACCTTTTAATGTTGCCCAAACGGCAAACATTCGCCATAGGTTATCACGATCAAATGGTTCTTTTACTTCGGCAATTTCTGCGTAAAGTCGTTTCCAGCGTACTATATCATAGGTCGTTTCGGCAACAAAAGCTCTGTCTCTTGCGCCCCAACGTTTATCTCGTTTTAATAATTGTTGAATTACTTTATCGGCATAGTTTCCTTCGTTGAAAATTAAAGTTAAACCATCAATAACCGAAAAGCATAAATTTCTGTGTAATCGCATGTTGTTTAAATAAGTGCGCAAAGTTACGTTAATTGCTACGATTTCACGAATGTTTTTATTTTATTGCTGTATTGTTGTTTTTGGTAGGTAAAAAATATGGTTAGGATTAATATTGATCTTTGCTGATGGGGTTGCATTAGGGGTTGAAGCGGAAAGCCCACAGCGACGCAGGAGCGAGGACTTGAAGAGAAAAACCCGACCCGCTTTTTGGCGGGTAATGCCAAAACTAAATGTAATACTGAAGTTTTTTTTACCTTGCAGTCCTAAAATTAATTAGGTTTGTATTAAAGTTTTTTTTTGACTGAAAATGAATTTATAGCGGAATTGAGAAACCATAGCCAAAAGGCTTATGCAAAACTTATTGATGATTTTCAGCAAAAAGTATTTGCAACTTGCATTTCGTTTGTTCCGAATAGAGAGGATGCAGAGGATATTGCTCAGGAGGTTTTTGTTGAGGTTTTTAATTCTATTGGTAAGTTTAAAGGGAACTCCAAACTTTCTACCTGGATTTATAGGATTACTACCAATAAGTGTTTGGAATTTATTAGAAAGAAAAGCACAAAAAAACGTTTTGGGTTTTTACAATCCATCACGGGGAACGATATTCCGTTTGATAAGACTTCGTATTTTACAGAAATGAACCACCCGGGTATTTTGCTTGAAAATAAAGAGAAAACCGAAACTTTATTTAAGGCAATTAATAAATTACCAGAAGCGCAAAGTGTGGTATTTACACTTTGTAAGATTGATGGCAAAAGTTACGAGGAAATTAGTGAAATTACTGAGAAAAGTATCTCGTCCGTTGAATCATTAATGTTTCGAGCTAAGAAAAATTTACAGGATATATTAGGTGATTTTTATAAAAACGATTTGTAACGCAAGTTTTTAAAAGTTATTGCATCTAAACTATTACAATTGAGAATTATGGAAACAAATAAAGATTTACAGAATAAAATTGATAGCACGTTAAATGCTATAGATGCTATTGAATCCGTTAATGTGTCTCCTTTTTTTAAGGATAAAACGATGCAACGTTTATTTGCGGAAAAAGATGAACCAGTAACTACATGGTCTTGGTTTAGCCCTAAATTGCAATTAGCGACATTGGTGTGTGTTATTGTATTGAATATTATTGCATTTAGTGAGATTAGTAAGTCTAATTATGATGAAAATATTAATGATTTTGCAGAAACTTATGGATTGTCTGTTAGTACGGACAGTTCCATATTAAATTAAAATTATAGACTATGAAAAAGAACTTACTTCTCTATATCTTACTTGTGTTTTTAATAATTGTGAATGGATTTTTCTTGTATAATTATTTAGGAAAGCCAAATGTTATAACTGGAGAGGAATCTAGTAAAGGAATGAATTTTGTTATTAAACAATTGGATTTTAATGAAGATCAGATAAAGCAATTAGAAGGTATAGATGATAAACATCATGAAAAAATGAAGGGTTTTAGTAATGAGATTCGGGGTTTAAAGGATGCGCTCTTTAGTAATATATCAGTTGAAACTTTGAATAAAAAGGAAGTCGATTCAATTATTAGCCGAATTGCCCTAAAAGAATCGGAAAAAGAAAAAGAAGTTTTTTATCATTTTAGAAGTATTCATGAATTATGTAATGATAAACAAAAAGCTAAATTTAAAACTATAATAAATCAAGCTCTTGGGAATGGTGGTGAAAACCGACCTCCGCAGCAAGGTATGGAAAGAAATGGCCCTCGACCTCCACGAGACGGTGAAATGCGAGATGGCCCTCCGCCTAGACCCTAAATAAACGTATTATAAGACCCTTAAACTTTAAGGGTCTTTTTTTTTGATTTTTTTAACATAAGTGGTACAAGTTTTTAGAATTACGTGCATCTAAATACATATAACTTAAAAAATAGATAATGAAAAGTAACAAATTAAAAGCAGGTATTATTTTAGGAATGATGGCATTTTTATTTACCATGACTTCAAATGCTCAATCTTCTGATAAAAAACAGCAAAAACCACCAACAACAGCAGAACTTATTAAGCAGATGGATGCCAATGAAGATGGTAAATTATCATTGGAGGAAGTAAAAGGACCTTTAAAAGAAAGTTTTACAAAAATTGATACCAATGAAGATGGATTCTTGTCTAAAGAAGAATTAGATAAAGCACCAAAACCAGAACGTAAGGAAAGAAAGTAGTTCATACTTGAAAAAACACGGATTTCATTAATTATATTCTAAATATTAAAAATTGAAAACAAACATTGTTCAAATTATAGAAGGTCTCTCACCCATTTCGTTACAAGAAATGGACGGTGTTTCGTTAATGAAAAGAACGGATACTAAGTTTGTAATTCATGAAAACCAATTGCTTTCTGTTTTGGAAATTATAAAAAACGAATACAAAGTTTTACAAATTAATGATGATAGGATTATGACTTATTCTTCATTATATTTTGATACGAATTCTACTAAATTTTATAATGACCATCATAACGGAAAAATTAAGAGAACAAAAATTAGAATTCGAAAGTATGTAGAATCTAATATCTTTTTTCTTGAAGTTAAGCAGAAAGACGGAAAAGGGAAGACTAATAAATCTAGAGTACCACTTGAAGGGTTTGAACCTTCCCTTTCTGAAAATTCAGTAAAATTTATCGAAAAAGTAACTAAAACTTCTTTTGATTTAAAACCCATTATTTGGAACAGGTTTAATAGAATAACACTTGTTAATAATACAGCCAAAGAAAGGTTAACCATCGATTTAAACCTGTCTTTTAAAAACGAAGCTAACACCAAGGAATACAGTAAATTGGTAATAATTGAGGTGAAACAAGAACGGTTTAACCGAAACTCTCCCATCGTAACTGCCTTAAGAAACCATGGCGTAATGCCTTATAGCCTTAGTAAATACTGTATAGGAATGGCAAGTTTGTATAAAGATTTGAAATACAATAATTTCAAACAAAAACAATTAAAGATTAATAAAATAACAGCTTAATTAATAGCATCTTATGGAGTTTCTAGATATCCCAATATTTAACGATGATTTTTATAAAATGATGTTCAGGTTGTTCATCAACCTAACGTTTTTAACAATCATAATCAGATTTATTTACTATCCAATTTCAAAACGTAAAGATTTTGTATTTACCTATTACCTAATCAGTCTTATCGTGTTTTTTTTATGTTTCGCACTTAAAAAGTTTGAAATGGACCTTGGTATGGCACTTGGTTTATTTGCCATTTTTGGTATTCTTCGGTATAGAACGGATGCCATATCTCAAAAAGAAATAACCTATTTATTTGTGGTTATAGGTATGTCTGTAATAAACGCCTTAGCAAATAAAAAAATGAGCTATGCAGAGATTCTTGGGTGTAATGTCATTATTATTTTTGTTTTGGTACTTATTGAAAAATACTGGTCATTAAAACAAGAGGTATCAAAATCTATTATTTACGAAAACATTGAAAATATTAAACCAGAAAACTATGCCATTTTAAAAAGCGATTTGGAAAATAGAACGGGTTTAATAATCAATCGAATTACTGTGGGTGAAGTAAACTTCTTAAGAGATACGGCAAACATTACCATTTTCTACTTTAACGGCCATCAAGAAATAAACAATTAAAATGTGATTATGAGAGAAGTGAAGAACTATAAACATGTCTGTTTATTAATGTTACTATTTGGCTTTGTGTTTACAAACAAGATAATTGCTCAAACAAGTGATTCTAAAAATTTAAATGCGTGGACTACCATTGAAATTGAATATAAACTTAACAAAAAATGGAGTTTCTCCTTAGCAGAGCAACTTAGGTTGAAAGAGAATTTGTCGTTAGTTGATAAGTATTTTACCGAATTACAAGCCGAATATTCGTTTAATAAAAACTTTAGTTTGGCTGGAGGAGCTAGATTCAGTAGACAAAACGATACCGAAGGTAATATTCAAGGTTATGAGAACCATTTCAGGTTTCAATTCGACGCTAAATACAAGCACAAAATCAACAATTTTAAATTGGATTATCGCTTGAGATATCAAAATAAAGATGACATGTCGGTTTCAATCGAAGATGGTGATTATGCCAATCAGCACATCCGTTTTAAAACCGATGTTGAATACAATATTAAAAACTGGAAACTAGACCCTCAGTTTTCTGCCGAAATTTTTAATCACTTCGAAAAAGGAGAAGAAAATGGCTTTAATAAATACCGTTTAACATTTGGAACCGATTATGATATGAAAGATTATGGTAAAATAAATGTTTTCTATCGATTTGAGAAGGAGTTAAATGTTGATTTACCAGAAACAACTAAAATTATTGGGTTATCCTACAAATACACTATTAAAAATAAAAAATAATGAATAGAATACGTATCAATTGGAAATCGATTTTGAGCGTTTTTTCCTTAGTAACCATATTATTCGTGAGTTGTTCAGTAGATAAGGATACTGTAGATTTAGTTGATGATGATGATGTTACTTCAACCGAAGACGATTCAAAAGTTACGGTAATAGGAGAAAACCATGAGGAGGCAGCCGATTATGTTTGGGATAGTGCCTCTGTAGTTGGTATTGTGCTAAACGGCTCTTCCATTTCAGTAAATGGTGATGGGGCAACGGTTAATGGAGCAACTGTAACCATAACTGCCGCGGGCAACTATGAAATTACAGGAACATTAAATAACGGACAAATAATAGTTGATACGGATGATGATGAAATCGTTCGACTTATTTTTAATGGCATTAATGTTACAAATACGAGTAATGCCCCTATAAATATTGCAAATTCAGAAAAAACAATAGTAATATTAACTGAAAACACAACTAATTATTTAACCGATGCGAGTAGTTATGTGTTTGCATCAGGGGAAGATGAACCAAATGCGACACTGTATAGTGCCGATGATTTAACAATATATGGAGAAGGGACATTAATAATTGACTCGAATTATAACGATGCCATTACCAGTAAAGACGGCTTACTTATTAAAAGCGGAACCATTAATATAACCTCGGTAGACGATGGTATTAGAGGAAAAGACTATCTATATATTATGGATGGTAACATAACTATAACTGCTGGAGGCGATGGTTTTAAATCTGATAATGGTGATGATGCTAATAATGGATATATAATTATTGAATCTGGTACTTTTAATATTACCAGTGGAGGTGATGCTATTTCAGCGGCATCCAATGTGCAAATAACTACTGGTGATTTTACTATTAAATCTGGTGGCGGAAGCAGCAGTTCTCTAAGTTCAAGTATTTCCGCAAAAGGCATCAAAGCAGATTTAGATATAATAATTGAAGATGGTGTTTTTAATATCAATTCTGCCGATGATACAATACATTCTGGTAACGAAATTACAATTGAATCAGGAACTTTTGAATTAGCTTCAGGTGATGACGCTATACATTCTGATGGAGTAATTATTATAAATGGTGGTGCCATAAATATTAACAGCGATGAAGGTATTGAAAGTCCAAGTATTACCATAAACGATGGAGAAATTAATATTGTAACTAGTGATGATGCTATTAATGCCGCCGGAAATTCAACAAATTATTTGTATATAAACGGAGGATACATTGTTTTAACCTGTTCGGGTGATGGTTTAGATTCTAATGGAAATATTGAAATGACCGCAGGTACCGTAATAATAAATGGACCAACCGCTGCTAATAATAGCACATTAGATTACGACGGAACCTTTAATTTAAATGGAGGTTATATAATTGGAACAGGATATGCTTCCAATATGGAAGAAATAGGAAGTACCACATCAAACCAATATTCATTAATTGTAAAATTGACTTCAGCACAATCTGCTGGTAATTTATTTCATATTGAAGATAGTTCTGGTGAGAATATCGTAACATTTAAACCTGCAAAAAAATACCAATCTATTGTCTTCTCTTCTTCTAAGTTAAGTAGTGGCAGCACATATAAAATTTATTTAGGAGGAAGTTCAACAGGAAGCGAAATAAATGGGCTATATGAAAATGGAACCTATTCACCTGGAAGTCTTTACAAAAGTTTTACAATTTCAAACAAAGTAACAACAGTAAACTAAAAACAAAAACTAAGATTATGAAAACACTAATTTTAAAACTTTCAGCACTATTATCCATCACGTTTTTAGTAACCTATATATTAGTAGGATGTTCTACCAAAGAGTCTGTAACCGAAGATGAATATGAAGAGGTTATTACTTCCGATGATGCAGACTTTGAGGCCACAGATTGGACAACGGAAACGCATTCAAATGATGCCGATCCTAATTTTGATGAAGTATTTGAAGATAATACTGTAAAAAGGTTAGATATCGTTATTAGTTCAACACGCTGGGCCTCGATGTTGAGTAACATGACGAGTTTGTACGGAACTTTCGGTCGGTCTGGAGGCGGTAATTCCAGTTTTTCTGAAGAAGACCCCATCATGGTACCGGCCGAAGTTTTCTATAATGGGAAAGAATGGTATAGAGTAGGTGTCCGATTTAAAGGTAATTCTAGTTTGCAAAGTGCATGGCAAGCCGGAGTTTTAAAACTCTCGTTTAAATTAGATTTTGATGAATTTGAAGATGATTATCCACAAATTAAAAATCAACGTTTTTATGGATTTAAAAAATTAAGTCTGAAAAATAATTATGATGATGATTCGATGCTTCGCGAAAAAGTAGCCATGGATGTGTTTAAGAATTTTGGTTTAGCGGGTTCCCATACTGCATTTTACACGGTTTATGTTGATAGCGGTAATGGCCCTCAGTATTTTGGAGTTTATACTTTAGTTGAAGAGGTTGATGATACGGTTATAGAAACTCAATTTTTGAGCGACGAAGGAAATTTATATAAACCAGACGGCGATGCAGCAAGTTTTGCAAATGGTACATACGATGAAAGTGAATATGAAAAGAAAACAAATGAAGATTTAGCAGACTTTTCAGATGTAAAAAGTTTACTAACAGTTATAAACGATAGTAAAAGAACAACCGATCCCGCTACCTGGAGAACCAATTTAGATGCTGTTTTTGATACCGATGTGTTTTTAAAATACCTGGCAGTTAATACTGTAATTCAAAACTGGGATACCTATGGTAGAATGACACATAATTATTACTTGTATAACAATCCTGCTACTAATAAATTAACATGGATACCTTGGGACAATAACGAATCATTACAAACCGGTAAGCAAGGCGGCTCTTTGCCCTTAAATTTTTCAGGTTTAAGCTCAACTAGTTGGCCAATAATAGGATATATGTATCAGGATGCCGTTTATAAAGCGAAGTACGATAATTATGTGCAGGAAGTAGTAGATGGGCCTTTTAATGTGAGTACTATGCAGGCTTTGTACACCAGTTATGGAGCCTTGGTTCAGCCTTATGCAATTGCAGAGGTTAGTGGGTATACATTTTTAAATTCAAGTAGTTCCTTTACTTCAGCAATTAGCACCCTTAAATCGCATGTAAGTTCAAGAGCTTCTGCGGTTAGTAGCTATCTTAAATAAAGATATCGTATTAAAAAAATCGTAATCATAAAATTTTTAGAAAAAATAGACCTTGTAAAGCAGGGTCTTTTTTTTTAGAATTATTTAACACTATTCGAAACAAGTTTTTATTCATACCATCATCTAAAAAAATATAACATAAAAAATATTTTTAATTATAGTTAAATAGTAATAGTATGGAAAATTTTAGATTAAGAAAGACAGTAAAATATTCAAAAATATTTTTACTTATAGTATCATTATTCACATTAGCAACTGGATGTAGTGACGAATCTTATACAGATGAGGAAATAGAAGAAGCAACGGAATCAACCGCATCGATAGATACAGATTCCTATATTTTAGTTGTAGATAACGGACTTGAAGGTGTTTATTTGATAAACCATGATGGAGATGAAATCTTTACATGGGATTTAGATGGAGATGAATTGGGAGATGATGCACAACTTTTAAGCGATGGGAGTTTACTTTTATCATTAAGATCGTCTAACTCTCAAATTACATTTGGAGGCTATGGTGGAAAGTTTAAAAAAATAAATGCAGACCAAACGATTGATTGGGAAGTAAGTTATTCTGACACCAATTACAGAGCGCATCATGATGTGGAATATTTATCTAATGGGAATATCATTTTTCTTGTGTGGGAAAAAATTAGCGCTAGTGAAGCAATTCAAATGGGATCTTCAGCAAGCAATGCGATTTACCCTGAATCTATTGTAGAGATGAACCCACTTACTGGTGAAGTTGTTTGGGAATGGCATGCTACCGATCACTTCATTCAAGACTATGATAGCACAAAAGAAAATTACGGTGTCGTTGCCGATAACCCGAATAAAATAGATATAAATTATAACAGTAGTCAATCTGATGGCGATATCATGCATGCTAATGGGATCACTATTGATGAAACCAATAATTTGCTATATATCACAGTTAATTTTTATAGTGAAGTATGGGTAATAGACCATAGTACAACAACTTCGGAGGCGGCAACATCTTCTGGAGGCAATTATAATTTAGGAGGCGATTTGGTTTATCGTTTTGGAAACCCACTAACTTACGACAATATTGGAGATGTTACGCTTAATCGTGTTCATTATCCGAACCTTTTTGAGACGAATAAAATGTTGGTTTTTTCAAATAATATTTATAATGGACAATCAGCAGTTATTGAATATGAGTTGAGTCCACCTTATCAACTTGTTGCGGGTAAAAATAACGAACCATCAGTTACTTGGGAGTTTACAGATAGTAGTTTGTATAGCTTAACCACTAGTAGTGCCAGTAGAATGAGTAATGGAAATACTTTAATAGGCGAAGGAACAGCGGGAACCATCTGGGAGGTAAGCAATAGTGGCGAGGTACTTTGGAAAAATGCAAATTTCAAGAATATTTGGAGAACTTACCCAATTGAAATTAATTCACCTGCTTTAACAGCTTTAGGGTTGTAATTTATATAATAAATAAAAACACTTATAATTTCACAGTAACTAGAAAATACTTATTTGAATTAGTTAAAAACTAGATAGTAGAAAAAAATAGTGAGTTTTAGATGGACCCTTTCTTTATTGGGTCCATTTTTTTAAATTTTTTAATGGCATTAGCGCAAGTTTTTTTAAGGTTTAGTATCTAAATGTTTAAAGATGGAATACAAGGCTTTACATTCTTTAATAAAAGTCTATTATAAATAAAAATTTTAAAATATATGAAGGTTAACTTAACATTAGGGTTCATTTTGGTTATCCATTTTACGGTATTCAGTCAAATTCAAAACACTAAAAAGGAAGAACAACAATCTGTATTAATTGGTGCGTACAAAATTGTTGATACCAATCAAGAAAAATATTTCAATAATACAACAGATATAGAAAGACCTCAGGAGGGAGCAGCTTTTTATGGTCAGGATGCCGAATATAGAAAAAATAAACCGTCTTATGCAGATAATGGAGATGGCACTGTTACTGATAATGTTACTGGACTTGTTTGGCAAAAATCTTTTGAAGTTATGTCGTATGCAGAAGCCATTGAGAAGGTGAAAACTTTTAACCTTGCTAATAGAACCGATTGGCGAATTCCAAGTATAAAGGAAGCTTATTCACTTATTCAATTTAATGGCGTGGATGTTAGCAGTAATCAAATGAGTTCCTTGCCTAAAAGTGCGAAACCTTTTATTGATACAGCTTATTTTGATTTTGAATATGGCTCCAATGGAGATAGGGTGATTGATGTTCAATTACTATCATCTACAATATATCAGGGAACTACTATGGGAGGAGCAAAAACGGTTTTTGGGGTAAACCTAGCCGACGGGCGTATTAAAGGATATCCTATGGAAGGTCTTAAACGAAATAATGATGCCATGAACAAGAATACATCAGCAAGATCAAATAATAGAAATGAAATTAAATCAGGAGAAAGACCGGGAGGTCCTGCTGGAGAAAAATTATATACCGTTCGGTTTGTTTGTGGAAATTCGGAATACGGGAAAAATAACTTCAAGAATAATAACAATGGTACCATTTCCGATTTAGCTACCGGTTTAATGTGGAGCCAAAATGATAGTCAAAAAGGTATGAACTGGAAAGATGCTTTGGCATATGTACAGAAAAAAAATAAAGATAATTATTTAGGGTTTAATGATTGGCGTTTACCCAATGCTAAAGAATTGCAAAGTATTGTAGATTATAGCAGATCCCCACAAAAAACAGCTTCAGCCGCAATTAATGCCATTTTCAAGATTAGCGAGATAAAGGATGAAGTTGGAAAATCTGATTTTCCGTTTTTCTGGACTTCCACAACTCATGAAAACCAACGAGGCGGTGAAACTGCTATTTATGTTTGTTTTGGTGAATCTCCAGGTTTTATGAGAACACCTCGTTCCAACGCTATTAGCTTAATGGATGTTCATGGAGCTGGTTCTCAAAGGAGTGATCCAAAAGAAGGCAATGCAAGCGATTATCCACAGGGTCGTGGTCCGCAAGGCGATGTCATAAGAATTAATAATTATGTTCGATTAGTTAGGGATATAAACTGAACCTAAAACGGTACAGTTATTCCTGTTTTTTTTTTTATATTTATTATTGATTGGTTTTAAAAGCCTCATAATTAGTTTTATGGGGCTTTTATTTAAATTGAATTAAAATAAACCGCAAGTTTTTAATTTTTTTATCATCTAAAAATCTGTAATTCTAAAAAAGACTCAAATGAAAACGTTTTTCAGATTCTCGGTAGTGTATCATTTAATACTATTCACTTTTATAGCATGTTCTGGTGAAAATGCCTCTAGCGAGGTGGAGGAGGAAGCAGTAACAGAACTGCATGCCGCATTTTCGGCCTTTAATACAGATGCCGTAACCATCTATGCTTCCGGATCCAATATTGTAATAGAAACAACCGGTTTGCCAAATCATAAAACGGTTTATTGGGGAAAAAATAGTAGTTTATACATGGCTGAGCCCGATGTGGATTTAACACCATCAATAATGACGAGTAACAATAATGCTGTGACTATGACAGTTGATGCAACTCCAAATCTAACAGGAAACACAGTTTCAACAGCTTTAAATACCATTGGAATTGCAGTAAGTGGAGCGTCTATATTTAATGACCAAGAAGGAAATGGTGCATTAAATGATGCGGCTTCAAGTCTAGACTGGACAGGGGCACATATTGGTCCGGGTGTATATCATTACCATTTAGAGCCTAAGGCGTTTACAGATGATGATTCTAACTTAGTAGGTATTTTAAAGGATGGTGTATTTCTATATGGTAGAAAATGTAGTTCAACAGGAACTTACCCAACTAATTTAGATGCTTCTGGTGGTCATACTTCTGCAACTCAGTATACAGATGGAGAGGCGGAATATCATTATCATATTATAAACGAAATTTATTCAACAACAGGATCGTACATCGCATTTGCTGGTCCGTATAGAGGTTACTAATGAAAACTGAGCTAAAGTTTTTAGTGTTGCTTTTTTCTGTAGTTTGGTTTACAGGATGCCAAGAAACTTCAAAAAAGGAGGTGGTTTTTAATGAAAACACAACTGTTGTTATAGATTCCTTTCAAGTAGCTAAAATACAATTGGTTTTAAACCAATTAGAGGGAACGTGGTACTATAAAAACAAGCCTTTTAATGGCTATGCCTTAAAGTTTTATTCTAATGGTGTACTGGAAGAAAGACTAGGTTTCTATAATGGAAAAAGAGAGGGGGTTGCAAAAAGATGGTCGGAAAATGGTGTATTAAGAGTGGAATCTTTCTACCGTCAAAATAAATTAGTAGGTACCTATAAAGGCTTTTGGGAGAATGGAAAACCGTCAGAAGCTTCTTTTTATGTTGATGGTGTTAAACAAGGTGAAGAAAAACAATGGTATGATAATGGTCAGTTAGCCAAATTACGTCGATTAGTAGATGGAACGGAACAAGGCATGCAACAAGCTTGGTTAAAAAATGGCACTATGTATATTAATTATGAAGCTAAAAATGGTCGTGTTTTTGGTTTATTGAGGTCTAATTTATGTTATCAACTAGAAGATGAAGTGGTTATTAGAGAATAAAGTAAATAGTTTGGTTTTTGTAATGTTAGTGATTCTTATCGTCGGTTGTAAAAAAGAAGTGAAAAAAGTGGCATTACAGGTAAAGGGACAAGAAAGTAGCAGAGTGGAGTACTTACCATACTATAACGATGAGTCTTTTACCCCACATTGGATCACACCAAATAGTAAAGAAGAAAAAACGTTTCATAAAATTCCTGAGTTTAACTTAACAAATCAATTAGGGGAAATCGTAACTCATAAGACCTTTGAAAATAAAATCTATGTTACGGACTTCTTTTTTGCTAGTTGCCCTGGAATTTGTCCGCAAATGACAAGTAGTATGTATAAATTACAAGAGGTGTTCGAGCATGATGCTGAGGTTTTGTTTTTATCCCATACCGTTACACCCACAAGAGATTCTGTGCCAGTATTGAAAACTTATGCAGAAAAGAACGGGGTTATTAGTGGTAAATGGCATCTAGTAACAGGCAATAAAACTGAAATTTATAATTTAGGACGAAACCAATATTTCGTTGAAAACGACTTAGGAACTCCTAAAGATATCAACGACTTTTTACACTCAGAAAACTTTTTGTTAATTGATAAGAACAAACATATTAGAGGAATTTATAATGGTTTAAATAGAGCGTCCATGGCGCAATTAGTTACAGACATAAAAGCGTTGAAAAAGGAAATTTGAATTAGTTGAATTGATTTTTAGCAGAAAGGCTTCATGTTTTTACGTGAAGCTTTTCTATTTTTATGCGAAATTGAAATTTATGGAAAAATATTATTCTATTCTTGTTTGTATGTTTCTTATGTTTTCATGTGGAAAAAAAGAAACGTATTCACCTAGAGATTTTAAAGAAGTTGAAGTAGAAACCATTTTTCAAGATTCTCTATTAAGTATCCGTGCTATTGAATTATTGAATGATGGTAGTTTGGCATTTGCAGGAAATAATGGTGTTTTCGGACTTTATAATCCAATAAAAGATAACTGGGTAACTTCAGTACAAGAATTAGATAGTCTTAAACTGCATTTTAGAGCTGTAGCTCATACAGCAACGGATTTTTTTATGTTGAGTATTGAAAGTCCTGCTGTGTTATATAAAACTGGTAATACCGGGCATATGGAAATAGTTTATAGAGAAAACCACCCTGACGTGTTTTATGATGCTATGGCATTTTGGGATAATCAACATGGCATTGCTATGGGTGACCCTGTTGATGGTTGCTTGAGTATTATTATAACTCATGATGGTGGTACTACTTGGGAAAAATTACCATGCAACGAATTACCAAAAACGAAAGTAGGAGAAGCTGCTTTTGCGGCAAGTAATTCTAATATAGCCATAGTTGGCCATCACACTTGGATTGCAACGGGAGGGGCATCCAGCAGCGTATTATATTCTCCAGATAAAGGGCAAACTTGGCAAATTTTTAAAACACCAATGGTTCAGGGTTCAGAGACATCGGGAATTTATTCAATTGATTTTTATGATGAATTAAATGGTTTTGCTATTGGTGGAGATTATACTAAACCGGACTACAATGTGGCGAATAAAATAAAAACGACGGATGGTGGTAAAACATGGAATTTAGTAGGGAAAAATCAAAATCCTGGCTATAGAAGCTGTGTACAATACATTCCGAATAGTAATGGAAATGAACTTGTTACTACTGGTTTTAAAGGGATAGATTTTAGTAATGATGCTGGTGATACCTGGAAGCATTTAAGTGATGAAGGATTTTATACTATTAGGTTTGTAAATGATAGTATTGCTTATGCAGCGGGTTCCGGACGAATTTCTAAGCTTACTTTTAGGTAATAAAAAAAGAGGAATTTAATTCCTCTTTTTTTATTGTTGATTTTTTATCTTTTTAAGAACGCCCTCTTTTTTTATATTCATCAAACATTTTACGCTTAAAATCATCTTCAATTTTATATAAAAGTATAACTTTTTTGGCAGATATGGCTTTTATAAGATTGTTAATGTATTCATTTTCAAGGCTATTCTTTTTAGTTTGGTTTAGTCGATGCTCTTTAATTAGTTGTCTAGCATCTTCTTCAGAGATAGCATCTACATTTTTTTTTCTTAGTTCGTATTCCTCTTTTCTTAATTTTGAATTTTCATCTTCAAAATTGTTATAAATAGGCCAAAATTGTTGCGCTTCCTTTTCAGTTAAATTTAACTTCTCGGTTATATATGCAATTTTTAAGGTCTTTATCTTATCTCTATTGGATTGTGCCATTGTTATAAGTGAAAAACTTAATATGAATAGCAGGCTTGTAAGTGTTTTCATGTGTTTGTGTTTATTGCTTTTTGGGCATATGGAATTTCCATTCAATTATTTTTTTTAAAGGTCAATACTTCAGTGTGGAAATTTCATGTTGCTTTACTTTGTAATTATATCTTCAATTTCTAAGTTATCAAAAACATAGTTTTCTATGATTTCTGAACTATAACCGTCATGTATCAATTTTACATCCATTAAGTCTTCATCTGTAAAAAGTGAAGCAAATTCGGTTGCTTCTAAATCTTCATCAATAAAATAATTTTCAATGCTCGCAGTATCTACAGTTTCAATAGTAATAGTTTCTTTTGTGTTATTCACAAAAATGTTGATAAATAGAATTAAACTGGCTGCAACAGCTGCAATGTATGATGCTTTACGCCATGTAATTAATTTAATTACTTTGGTATCTTTTTTAGGTTCTACTGCTTTAATTATTTTATCTTCCAATGTGCTAAAATAATTTTCAGGCACTTTATACCCTGTTTTAGAAACTGATTCCTGTAGCTTAATCTCACTTAAAATAGTATCTTCAATCGAGGCAAAGTAATCCTTTGGGACCTTAAATCCAGTATCTTTTATATTATGTAATTTATTTGTGCTCATCTTTGTAATAAGACTTGTTTTTTTGTAAAAGGTTTAATTTTCAATTAAATATGCTTCGATTTTTTTTACAGCAATGTGATAAGAAGCCTTCAATGCGCCTTCACTTGTTTCTAATATTTCGGATATTTCAGAATACTTTAATTCCTGAAAATATTTCATATTAAACACTAATTGTTGTTTTTCTGGTAGTGTAGCGATTGCTTTTTGTAACTTAAGCTGAATAGCATCACCTTCAAAATAAACATCCGAACTTAAATTATTTAGAGCGAGTAATTGAACCTCCTCGTTTGTTGTTTGTAACTTTTTAGCATTTTGGTTAATATATGAAATGGATTCATTAGTAGCAATTCTGTACATCCATGAAAATAATTTACTGTCTCCCTTAAAGTTATGAATATTTTTATAAACTTTTATGAAGGTGTTCTGTAGCACATCGTCAGTGTCGTCATGATCTTTTACAATGTTTCTTATATGCCAATATAACCGCTCTTTGTATAACGTTATTAACGTTCTAAAGGCTTGTTCTTTATGGCTTTCCGATTTTAATTGCTCTATTAACTGTACTTCGTCAATCACAAAAATACTTTAGTAGTTAGACTTATAAACCTATTAAAAGTTTAAAATGATTTTATTTAAATTTTTATTGAATCTTTAACTTGCTGTAAAACAGTGGTTTAAAAATAAAAAATCCGACTAAGTGTAAATTAAATACGATAAAATACATTTTTTCTTGTAGGATAAGTTATTTTGTTTTAAATTTGTATCAGAAACCTACTTATATGTTAGTCTTCCCCAAGTCTAACTTAACAAAAAAAAGGATAGAAGCCCAAATCTCTATCCTTTTTTAGTTTTTATCAGGTTACGAGATAAATAGGAAATCTATTCAAAGCTTTGCATTTCTACAAGCTTTTTGTAAACACCATTTTTTATTATCAGATCGGAATGTTTTCCTTTCTCTACTATTTCACCTTTATTCAATACTACAATTTCGTCGGCATTTTGAATTGTGGAAAGCCTATGAGCAATAACGATGGATGTTCTGTTTTTCATCATATTTTCCAAAGCCACTTGAACCAGGCGTTCGCTTTCTGTATCAAGAGCTGATGTAGCTTCGTCCAAAACCATTATCGGCGGACTTTTTAATACCGCACGAGCAATACTTAATCGTTGCTTTTGGCCTCCTGAAAGCTTATTACCAGCATCCCCAATATTAGTTTCAATACCATTTGGTAGTTGGCTTACAAATTCCCATGCATTGGCTATTTTTAAAGCCTCAATTACCTCTTCATCAGTTGCATCGTCTTTTCCGAGCTTTAAATTATTTTTTATACTGTCATTGAACAAGATGGCATCTTGGGTAACAATGCCTAATTGTTGACGTAATGATTTGGTTGATAAATCTTTAATATTAATGCCGTCAATTAAAATACTGCCTTCATTAACATCATAAAAACGGGTTATTAAATTGGCAATTGTAGATTTTCCACTTCCAGATTGCCCAACCAATGCCACGGTTTTCCCTTTGGGAATGGTTAATGAGAAATTCTTTAAAACGTTTTCTTTTTCATATTTAAATGAAATATTTTCAAAGACAATTTCAGAGTCGAAACCAGTTTTGGTAATTGCATCTTTTTTATCTTTTAAAGGGTTTGGAGTATCAATAATTTCCTGAATACGTTCAGCGGCAGCATCACCTTGTTTGATGTTGTAAAGCCCTCTAGAAATGGCTTTGGCTGGTACCATAATGTTGTAGGCTAATCCCATATAGGCGATGAATGAACTACCATCTAAAGAATTATCCACTAGTACTAACTGACCACCATACCATAACAAAATAGAAATAACCAAAATGCCTAAAAACTCACTGGTTGGAGATGCTAAGTTTTGACGGTTATATAATTTATTAGAAAAATTATAAGAGCGTTTTGAAGATTCTTCAAATTTGTTATTGAATTTATCTTCAGCGTTAAATCCCTTTATGATACGTAATCCTGTTAATGTTTCTTCTAAAATTGAAAGAATTACACCTTGTTCTTTTTGCACACGATCTGATTTTCGTTTTAAACTTTTTCCTATTCTAGATATTATAATACCAGATACAGGAATAAAAATAAATACAAAAATGGTTAGTTTTAAACTTAAAATAACCATCATTGTTAGTGTGAAAATAATGGATAAAGGCTCTCTTGCTATCAGTTCTAAAACGGGTAACATGGAGTATTCCAAGGTGGAAATATCATTGGTAACACGAGACATAATATCGCCTTTTTTCTGTTCAGAGAAGAAAGAAAGGGGAAGCTCAACTGTTTTTTTATAAACCTTATTTCTTAAATCGCGAACTACACCATTTCTTAAGAAAACCATGAAGTAATTGGCTAAATAGCCAAAAATATTTTTTAATAAAAACAAGGCAATTATTAAACTGACTACCATAAGTAAAGCCTTCTGCGGATCGTTTTCAGCATATAAGTTTACCTGATAAGATAAAAAGTCTTTGTAATAGTCCTTTAAGCTTGCAATACCATTATAAACAGGTTTTACCATAACTTCTGTTGTATCTTTCTGTTCAAACAGAATATCTAGCATTGGTATTAATGCTACAAACGATAAGGCACCGAATAGGGCATAGAGTACGTTTGATATAATATGGCCTAACGCATACTTTTTATAAGGTTTAGCATACTTTAGGATATTTAAAAATTGATTCATTAAATAAGATTTGTCTGTTTATAAAACATGCTTTTATGTTTCCATAAAAGCATGCAAATTTTTGGCAAATATACGGGTTATTATATTAATTTCATGTCTTTTAAAATAGCTTCCGCTTTTGCATCAAGTGCTGTTTCGGTTTTACTAAAATCGGCAACCGCATTTAATTTCGTGTTTACGCTTACGTAAAATTTGATTTTTGGTTCAGTTCCACTAGGTCTTAAAGCTACTTGACTGCCATCCTCCAAATAGTAAATAATTACGTTTGATTTTGGAATGTCAATAGAAGCTGTTTCACCAGTTACCATATTTTTAGAAACTGATAAATCATAATCTTCAATTTTTAAAACTTTAGATCCATTTACAATTTTAATAGGGTTTTCACGTGCATCAACCATCATTTGTGTAATTTCTTGTGCACCTTCAATACCTTTTTTAGTTAAGGATACTAATTTTTCTTTATAGCAACCGTGCTCAACATATAGGTCTAAAAGTTCGTTGTAAAAAGAACTACCATTAGCTTTTGTTACTGCAGCAATTTCGCAGGCAAGTAGGGTAGAGGTAACGGCGTCTTTATCACGAACAAAATCACCAACCATAAAGCCAAAACTTTCTTCACCACCACCAATAAAATCAAGTTCAGGGAAGTCTTTAATCAGTTTTGCAATCCATTTAAAACCAGTTAAAACAATTTTGCTATCTACTTTATAAGCATCAGCTAATTTGTTCAGCATAGGTGTTGATACAATTGTTGAAGCGATAAACTGGTTACCATTAATTTTATCTGCAGCTTTCCATTGTTTTAAAAGGAAATCGGTCATCATTAACATGGTTTGATTTCCGTTAAGTAATTGTAGTTTATTTTCTGAATTACGCACAGCCACACCTAGGCGGTCGCAATCTGGGTCGGTACCAATAACGATATCTGCATTTACTTTTTCGGCAAGTTCTAAAGCCATTTTTAAGGCTGCAGGTTCTTCTGGGTTTGGTGAAGCCACTGTTGGAAAATTACCGTCTGGAACCTCTTGTTCTTTTACAATATGTACATTTTTAAATCCAGCACGTTTTAAAGTTTCGGGAACTGCTGTGATTGAAGTACCGTGTAACGAGGTGAAAACAATAGTTAAATCGTCTTTCGCAGTGCTGGGAGTATTAAAGTTGGCATTTTTTACAGATTCGGTAATAAAGGCATCATCAACTTCTTTTCCTATGTATTCTATAAGTGAATCGTTGGCTTCAAATTTGATGTCAGAATATTGTAAACTATCAATAACTTTAATGATTTCGCCATCTTGTGGTGGTACTAATTGTCCGCCATCTTGCCAATAAACTTTATAACCATTGTATTCTGGTGGGTTGTGAGATGCTGTTAAAACGATTCCACAATGGCAGTTTAAATGTTTTACAGCGAATGATAATTCTGGTGTAGGACGAAGATCTTCAAATAAATATACTTGAATTCCGTTAGCAGAAAACACATCGGCTACCACTTTGGCAAGCGATTTACTATTGTTTCTGCAATCATAAGCTATTACTGCTTTTGGCGTTTCATTTGGAAACGATTTAATTAGGTAATTACTTAAGCCTTGTGTGCTTTTTCCTAGAGTATATTTGTTAATACGGTTGGTTCCTACACCCATAATACCACGCATACCACCAGTACCAAATTCTAGGTCTTTATAAAAACTTTCTTGAATGTCTTTTGGGTTGTGAGCAATGCTATTTTTTATAATAGACTGGGTTTCGGCATCAAAAGTTGGGGTTAGCCACGAGTTAATTCGATCTAAAATTTTTGGTTCAATGTGTATCATAATTTTTTAAAAATAATATGTTTTAAAAATAATTAATGGGTATGGTAATATTTTGGCAAAAGTTACTAATTTGAAGTGAAATGTTAATGTTTTAGTGTGATTTTTTTGTCATTATTGTAAAAACTAAGGTTTGAAGTTGTTTATTTTGCGTTAGGGATTGTAGTGGAAAGCCCGCAGCGACGCAGGAGCGAGGCCTTGTAACGTAAAGCCCGACCCTTGCGGTAACGCCCTATGGCTATTCCAAATTTAATTCTTCTTTAATTAGATAGCGTTTTTTATCTTGTTTGGTTCGCAATACGATTTCGCCTAAAAACCCAGCTACAAAAAATTGGGTACCAATTATCATGGTTGAAAGCGATAAGTAGAATTGTGGACGCTCGGTTATTAATCTTCCTGTAGGATTTAAAAATAGTTTATCTATACCTAAATAAATGGCGAAGGCGAACCCAATAGTTATCATGATGAAGCCTAGTGCTCCAAATAAATGCATGGGTTGTTTGCCAAAACGAGATAAGAACCAAATGGTTATTAAATCTAGGAAGCCATGAATAAATCGGTTCATGCCGAATTTGGTTTCGCCATATTTTCGGGCCTGGTGCAGAACAATTTTTTCGGTAATTTTTATGAAACCTGCATTTTTTGCTAAAACAGGGATGTAGCGATGCATTTCGCCATTAACATCTATGTTTTTAACAAGGTCCAGTTTATAGGCTTTTAAACCGCAATTAAAATCGTTGAGTTTTACGCCTGATGTTTTTCTAGCTGCCCAATTAAATAGTTTTGAAGGTAAATTTTTGGAAAGAACGGAGTCGTAGCGTTTCTTTTTCCATCCAGAAACCAAATCGTATCCATCGGTGGCAATTAGTTTGTAAAGTTCTGGAATTTCGTCGGGGTTGTCTTGTAAATCGGCATCCATGGTTATTACGACATCTCCAGAAGCTTTTTCAAACCCAGCATGAAGGGCTTGGGATTTTCCAAAGTTTTTTAAAAATCTAATGCCTTTTACATTGGGGTTTATTGATGAAATTTTGGAAATTACATTCCAAGAGTCATCGGTGCTACCATCGTCAATAAAAAGGATTTCATAAGAAAAACGATTGGTTTGCATCACGTTTACAATCCAATCGTGTAATTCGTTTATGGATTCTTGTTCGTTAAGTAGTGGGATAACTACTGATATATTCATTTAAAAGCTTTCAAAAAGTTGATGCTTCAAAAATACAGAATTTATTCGGTGTCGGGTTTCTTTTTTTTCATAGCAGCGGCAACTATCAAACCAACTACGCTAAACCCTACCAATTGCCAAACTAAAGACTGTAAAACATTGCCAAGGGAATACATGTTTCCTTGTGCTTCCATTTTTTCAACAGTTTCTGCAACAACTTCCGCAGGCACATTAAAGTTTTGTAATCTTTCAACTTGGGCATTAATTATTTTTTCTTGTAAAATGTTTGAAGCTTCTGTATCAACAACATTAAAAATTAGAACACTAACAAAGGCACTAATTAAAAGACCAATAAGAATGGTTATAAAATAGGCGGAAAAGGTATGTTTGAAACTAAGAAATCCTTCATTAGTTTTTTTAACGGCTATAACCGAAAGAATTCCAAATATGATAATAATTGCTATAATTGTTAGGCCAAACCAAACTTGCGTGTATAAATCTAGGTTTATGGCATAGGCTAATACGGTTATTAATGCTAGTAATACGCCTAGATAAAGCCCGTAATTTGTAGCAATTGATTTTAATGATTTTTCCATAATTTATGTATTTTTGTGTTGGTTATAGTAGTTAGTAAGTAAAGATATAAAAACGTTACAATTTTATTGAAAATAAAAATACAAAAAAGTATTGTGGAATTGTAAAAAATGATTATTTTTGCAATCCAAAATTGAAAAGAATATTAAAGCTTTAAGCGATGAAAAAAGATATACATCCAGAAAATTATAGAATTGTTGCATTTAAAGATATGTCTAACGAAGATGTGTTTTTAACTAAATCTACTGCTAACACAAGTGAAACTTTAGAAGTTGATGGTGTTGAGTATCCACTAATCAAAATGGAGATTTCTAGAACATCGCACCCATTTTACACTGGTAAATCTAAATTAATAGACACAGCTGGTCGTATTGATAAATTTAAAAGCAAATACGCTAAGTTTTCAAAATAAACTCAAGCAATTACATAAAAAAAAGCCTTCTATATTTAATATGGAAGGCTTTTTTATTTTGTACAATTATCCTACTTTTGGATAGATAATAATAAGTTTAAGTTTTAAGTAAAGCAACTTTTAACTTTTAACTTAAAAACTTCCAGCTTTGTTATGAATTATATTCTTTTTGACGGTCCGTCTAGAAATAGCTTGTTACCGTTTACATTTACCAGGCCAGTTGCCGATATAAGAATTGGAATATTAACCATTAGAGAGAAATGGGAAATGTTTTTAGATTCTACAACAACAACAGTTACCGAAGATTATTTGTCCGATAAATACCCCATGGTAGAAATGGATGAGAATGTAATGATTAACGCCTCCTATTTGCCAAATTTGGAATTAGTAGAAATGGTTAAAGGCTTACAAGACAACCAAGCTATTTTTAAAGACGAAGATGTTATTGCTTTTTTTCATAAAGACTCGCAGGAAGAAGTAAATTTTGAAACCTATGAGGCTATTGAATTTAACGAAGAGGTTATTAAGATAGAACATACTTGGGATATATTTTTAAAAAATGGCGAAGCGCTGCAAGAAGATTTTAATTTAATTACCAATGGAAGAGAATCTATTCCACTTTCATCAAGCAATAATACAATTGCTCCGCAGAACATATTTATAGAAGAAGGAGCTAAGTTAGAATTTGTAACCTTAAATGCTAGTAATGGCCCAATTTACATAGGCAAAAATGCAGAAATTATGGAAGGCACCCTTATCCGTGGTCCTTTTGCTTTGGGTGATGATTCGATAGTGAAAATGGGGGCTAAGATATATGGTCCAACTACGGTGGGTTCTGGTTGTAAAGTAGGAGGTGAAATCACTAATTCGGTTATTTTTGACCATTCAAACAAGGGGCATGAAGGCTATTTAGGTAACTCTGTAATTGGAGAATGGTGTAACTTGGGGGCTGATACCAATACGTCAAATCTAAAGAATAATTACGCTCAAGTGCGATTATGGGATTATGAAACCGAGCGTTTTGCTAATACTGGTTTGCAGTTTTGCGGACTTATGATGGGTGATCATAGTAAGTGTGGAATTAATACCATGTTTAATACTGGAACTGTTGTTGGCGTAAGTTCAAATATCTTTGGAAGTGGATTTCCTCGAAATTTTATTCCTAGTTTTAGCTGGGGTGGTAGTGGTGGCTTTACACCATTTATAACTAAAAAAGCATTTGAAGTAGCTGAAGTGGTTATGGCGAGACGAAATATAGAATTTACGGATCAAGACAAAGCAATTTTAGAACATATTTTTGAGGAAACAAAAAAGTATAGACGCGAGTAGTGATTTTTTTTTATAGGATTTTCAATAAGTTTCCCTTTTATTTTGTTGCTTAGATAAAGGTTGTAATGAATAGAACCTCTTAAAGATTATTGGTTTGTTTGTTAAACCTAACCTTGTGTTTCAACCTTACTGCTTATGAAATCTATTTTAAAATGAGTTAAAGTTTTGTATATTTGAGTGTTACACTTAAACTAAATGACAAAATTACTCTGTTTTATCATCTTTCTGTTAAGTTTTATTGGTTTTTCTCAAGTTGAAAATTATACGGTTAAAAGCCATGAGATTAACACTGAATATCCTCATTTTGGGTTGATGCTACTTTCTGATTCTAAATTAATTTTTACCACTTATTTGTTAGATAGAAAGGATAGATTAAAGCGCCTAGAAGGGAATCCGATTCTTGCCATTTTTGAATCCGATGTTGATGGTTTTGGCGGTATTTTAAACATAAAAGATATTGTTATTGATTCAAATGAAAAAATAAATTATATCACATCTGCAACCATGTCTTCTAATGGAAAGCAATTGTTTATTACCACAACAATTGATGAAAATAACATAACGGAAGATAATTTTCTAATAAAGGTTGGAGAGTTTAAATCGGGAAAGGGGTGGACAAATTTTAAAACCTTACCGTTTTGTAATCCTAAATACTCTTATGCACACCCTTCATTAAGTGCAGATGGTAAAACGTTATATTTTACATCTAATATTCGTGGAGGAAAGGAAACAACTAGAGGTGGCTCTGATATTTTTAAAGTGGATGTTTTGGGGGACAATACATTTAGTGAGCCCCAAAATTTAGGAAGCAAAGTGAACTCTTATAGTAGGGAAATGTTTCCTTTCATGGCAACCGATGGTACTTTGTATTTTGCATCGAACAGACCAAATGGTTTTGGCGGGTATGATATTTACAAATGCAAAAAGAATGCGCATGGAGCATTCGAAAAGGCTGAAAAACTTCCGGAGCCCATAAATAGTGATAAAGACGACTTTTCATTTGTTATAAATTCAAAGAATACAGCAGGTTACTTTTCGTCTAAACGAGAAAAGGGCAAAGGCAGTGATGATGTGTATTTTTTTATGAGACATTAATTTTTTTCAACCTGCTTCAGCTCTAATAAATTAATAGGGTTAATACCTAGGCCCTTCACGTTTTTTCGTGTAAAACGCACTACTTCATCATAAAACATTACCACTACTGGAGCTTTTTGCATAACTAAGCTATCCATTTTGGCGTATAAAACTTCACGTTTTTTAGTGTCAGTAATAGTAAAGGCTTCTTCATACCATTTATCGAAGTCTGCATTCTTAAAATGGGAATAATTGGGGCCGTTAGGGGCAAAGTTTTTACTGTAATAAAGCGATAAATAATTTTCAGCATCTGGATAATCGGCAACCCAACTCGCTCTAAACAAATTAAGTTTTCCGTTGGCTTTGGCATCTTTTAAAGTAGCTGCTGGTATAACATCTACATTTACTATTAATCCCATTTTTTGGAGTTCACGTTGTATATATTCGCAAAAACTTAAATAATTACCGGTAGTTGTAATAGATATTTCTGGGCTTTTAATACCTGTCTCCTTTTTAAACTGGGATATTAATTGTTTGGCTTTTTCTGGTTGATAATTATAGCCAATAGTTTCGTTATAGCCAGGTAAACCCTTTGGGATAAATCCACCAGTAGCAGGTATGCCCACGCCATTTCGTAAATAAATCATCATTTTTTTACGGTCAAATCCATAGTTTACGGCTTTTCTAATTAGTTCCGACTGTATTTCAGAAACTTCAGAATCTAAATAAAAAGCTAAATATTCTGTGTTTAAATACGGACCTCGGATCATATTAACCTCATTTTTATATAAATCTCGAAGTTGACCGTTTGCTGTTAAAATTTCATCTTTGTAGGAGGCGTCTAAGCCTGATACAAAATCGATATTACCTTGCGCAAATTGTAAAAATTCACTTTGTTTATCTGGTAAAAATGTAACCGAAACGGCCTCTAAATAGGGTAGTTTTTTGCCTTGTTTATCGATTTCAAAATAGTTTGGGTTTTTTCTAAAAACCAATTTAATGTTTTCTTCCCAACGTTTAAACTGAAATGGTCCAGTACCAATAGGGTGGGATCTAAAATCACTGCCATAGTGTTCTACAATTTCTTTTGGAACTACCGAACAATACTTCATAGTAAGCAAGCCTAAAAATGCTGGAAAAGGTTGTTTTAGTTGAATTTGAAAAAGTGTGTCGTTTACTGCTTTAAACCCTTCAACTTTATCGAAAACCCAACTTCCTGGCGATGCAATTTGTTTATCGATTAAGCGATTCAAACTGTATTGAAAATCGTTAGCAGTTACGGTGCGGGTGGAGTCTTTTCCAAATAAGGGATCTTTATGAAAATAAACATCATTTCGTAATAAAAATGAGTAGGTCAGTGCATCCTCAGAAATAGTCCAACTTTTCGAAATACATGGCTGTACATTTAGCTGTTCGTCCATCTGTACCAAACCATTAAATAATTGATTTGTGGCCCATATATCTGCTATGTCTTTAGAAAAAGCAGGGTCCAATGAACCAATATTTTTATGCTCGTTATACCTGAAAACTAAATTTTCGTTATGTGATTTTGTGTTCTTTTTACAAGAAAGCATTAATAGTAGTATGCAACTAATTGATAAATAGCTTATTATTTGTTTCGAAATAGGTTTTATCATATAACTAATTAGTTGTAAATTTGCATGCTTTTAAAGCGAATAGGTAAATATAAAGAGTTTTCTACCTATGTAAAAAAAATAATAAATTAGAATTTCCGTCTTTTAGGAAATAAAAAAGGATGAACAAAAAAAAAGTAGCATTTTATACCTTAGGCTGTAAACTTAATTTTTCTGAAACTTCAACAATTGCAAGAAGTTTTACAGATGAGGGTTTTGATCGTGTAGATTTTTCTGAAAATGCCGATATTTATGTGATTAATACGTGTTCGGTAACCGAAAATGCCGATAAACGTTTTAAAAGCATTGTAAAACAGGCTCAAAAAGTAAATCCGAACGCATTCGTTGCTGCCGTTGGTTGTTATGCACAATTAAAGCCGCAGGAGTTGGCAGATGTTGATGGTGTAGACTTAGTGTTAGGTGCGACCGAAAAATTTAAAATAACCGATTATTTAAACGATCTTACAAAAAATGATTTCGGTGAAGTTCATTCTTGTGAAATAGAAGAAGCTGATTTTTATGTTGGAAGCTATTCAATAGGAGATAGAACTCGTGCTTTTTTAAAAGTACAAGATGGTTGCGATTATAAGTGTACTTACTGCACCATTCCGTTGGCTCGAGGTATTTCACGAAGTGATACTGTAGAAAATGTATTGCAAAATGCCAGAGAAATTTCAGCTCAAAATATTAAAGAAATTGTATTAACAGGCGTTAATATTGGAGATTATGGTAAGGGTGAGTTCGGAAATAAAAAGCACGAACACACTTTTTTAGATTTAGTTACCGAACTGGATAAGGTTGAGGGGATTGAACGGTTACGCATTTCATCCATAGAACCGAATCTTTTAAAGAATGAAACCATTGATTTAGTGTCAAAATCTAGAGCTTTCGTTCCTCATTTTCACATTCCATTACAATCTGGGAGTAATGAAGTTCTTAAAAATATGAAACGTCGTTATATGCGAGAGTTATATGTAGATCGCGTTTCAAAAATAAAGGAAGTGATGCCTCATGCCTGTATAGGCGTGGATGTTATTGTTGGTTTTCCAGGGGAAACTGACGAACATTTCTTAGAAACCTATAACTTTTTAAATGAATTAGATATTTCGTATTTACACGTATTTACTTATTCCGAACGCGATAATACTGAAGCTGCAAATATGGATGGTGTTGTTGCTATGAATGTTAGAAACAAACGTAGTAAAATGTTGCGAGGACTTTCGGTTAAAAAACGTCGTGCCTTTTATGAAAGCCAGTTAGGAACTCATAGAAAAGTATTATTTGAAAGTGAAAATAAAGAAGGGTATATAAACGGATTTACTGAAAACTATGTAAAGGTAAAAGCGCCTTGGAACCCAGAATTAGTGAATACGTTGCACGATGTAACACTTACCAAAATTGATGAAGATGGATTGGTGAGATTTGATTTTTCTGCGGTAATTTCTAATTAAAATTAAGTATGGGTTACTAATTATCTGTAATATAATCCGTTTGTCGGTATTTGTATTGTTAATTCATTGTGGCTTAATACTTTTATGATTACTTACTTAGTGCACCCCAAATATGAAAAGAATAGTTTTAGCATTTACTTTGGTTACGTTATTAGTAACTAGTTGTACTACGGATGCTGATGATAATACCATTGAAGGAATATGGACCTTAACTGAATGGAATATTTCTGAGGGTTTTGATATTGATGGAGATGGTGTTACAAATAGAAATATTTTAAATGAAATTGAATGTGTGAATAATGAAACTTTGGTATTTGAATCCAATGGAACAGTGACCTCAAAGAATACATTTAATCCCAATATTACTATTGCATTATTAAATGGGACTTCAAACGACTATGTTTTCGATGTAGCATGTGATGAAATAGGTGTCATTAGTTTTGCCTCTACGTTTACCATAAATGGAAATCAGGTTTTAATTAATGATGGTGTAGCAACTCTTAATGGAGATACATTATCCTGCATATTTGTAGATGCTATAAAAATATATAATGAAGCTTATACGGAGGTTGTAGCAACAAAAGATTTAATATTGGTTTATACCCATCGGTAGTTTCAAATGTATTACAAGAAAAATCCGAAGTTAAATACTGCGGATTCTATGTTTAATATCAATTGTAATAAGGAAATTATATTCTTACGCCTACAGGAAGCATACGTTTGTACTTTCTGTTACTCCTTACAAACTTAGCGATTTCAGGACTTGTTGGTACAACACTTAAATTGCGTTCTTCAATCTGTTCGAATACGGCCGCTAAAAATTTTTTGGCAAAATCGGCGTCTTCTATTTCTTCAGGTATCACAAGTTTGGTTAAAAAAATCTTTCGTTCTTGAAGCGAGTATTCTATTTTGGCTAAGTGATTGTCAATTTTTAGTTCAAATTGGCGTAAAAAATCATTATCTATTAATTCTGCAGCATCAATCATGGTAAGTTTTATTTATTTCTTGAAGAATATTAATAGTGAGTGCTATTTATATAACTTTGTTACGCAAAATTACGTAAAAAAATTGTTATTGAAAAGTAAATTAACGGTTAATGCCTTATGAAATAAAGTATTAGAGCCATTAACTCTTTCACATTAATACCATGACTAAAGAAACTATTCACGTTTATTTAATGCCAGGTTTGGCTGCAAGCCCTAAAATTTTTGAAAATATTAAATTACCAGCGAATCAGTTTGAAATTCATTATTTGGAATGGTTGTTGCCCTTAAAACAAGAAACGATAAGTAATTACGCACTTCGGATGACTACGCATATTAAATACAGTAATATTGTATTGTTGGGAGTTTCTTTTGGAGGTGTGTTGGTACAGGAAATGTGTAAATATCTAACCGTAAGAAGGCTTATTATAGTTTCCAGCGTTAAGTTAACATCAGAGTTGCCAAGAAGAATGATATTGGCAAAAGCGACTATGGCTTATAAATTGTTACCAACACAATTGGTGAATAACCTAGATGTTTTATCAAAATATGCATTTGGAAGTAATATTACAAAGCGTTTAGAGTTATATAAAAAATATTTATCTGTTAATGATAGTAAGTATCTAAGCTGGGCTATTAAGGAAATGGTTTGCTGGCATCAAGAAACTTATATGCCAGAAATTGTGCATATTCATGGTGAAAAGGATGCTGTGTTTCCTATTAAAAATATTAAAAACTGTACCACTATTAAAGGAGGAACACATATTATGATTATAAATAAGTATAAATGGTTTAACGAAAATTTACCAAGTATAATTTTAGAAAATTAAACAAATCATTTATCTTTAAAGTAAAACTTGTTAAAAATGAAGACTATACAGAAATTATTGGCGTTTGTGGGGTTACTAAGTTTATGTGCCTTATTTGTTTATGCCATGCAAGAAGCGCCTACCGACAAAAACTTTGAAAAGAAAGTAATAAATGATTACAACGTTTATGCGCTTCAAGTACCAGATAATTTAGATTTTGCAGGAGAGGCCATGCCAATAAATAATCCCGACATTTATGAACGTATGGATAAGGAATTATTAGTGAATACCTATTGGCAATCCAATGGGCTTTTAATGTTTAAACGTGCTAAAAAATATTTTCCCATTATAGAGCCAATTCTTGCTAAAAACGGTGTTCCTGACGATTTTAAATATTTAGCCGTAATAGAAAGTGGTTTAACCAATGCGGTGTCGCCCGCAGGTGCTCGTGGTGTATGGCAAATTATGCCGGCTACAGGCCGCGAAAATGGTTTGGAAGTTAATGATAATGTAGATGAACGGTACCATTTAGAAAAAGCTACTGAAGTGGCATGCAAATACTTGCTGAAATCCAAAGAAGATTTAGGGTCTTGGACATTAGCTGCTGCTGCGTATAATGCCGGTAATGCTGGAATTTCCAGATATTTAAGAGATCAAAATGTAAATGATTATTATGATTTGTTGCTAGGTGAAGAAACCGGACGCTATATTTTTAGAATTGTAGCTTTAAAAGAAATTTTATCTAACCCATCAAAATATGGTTTTAATTTTAGAGAAAAAGATTTGTATACTAATATACCTACTCGTAAAGTTATGGTAGATACTGCGATAACTGATTTCACAAAATTTGCAGAATCTTACGGGATCAACTACAAAATATTAAAAATTCACAATCCTTGGTTAAGGGAGCCTAAATTAGATAATAAATCTAGAAAAAGTTATGCTATTGAGATTCCCGAGAAGGGCTATTACAGCGTACAATAGGTAATTGTTTAAAATGAAAAAAAGGTAGTGAATAACTTTCACTACCTTTTTTATTAGTCATACATCTAAAATTTTAAGCCTTTTTCGGTTTCTTTTTTAGTTTGTTTAACCAAATAATAGTACCAGTAACTGGTAAGCTTGTAGCAATTAAACAAGCCAAAAAGTAAATAAATTTAGAGAGGTTTCCGAAAATTTCTCCCGTATGGATTGGTTTAATTAAAGATGCTATTTTTACGTTTAATGGTTTTTCATTAAATAACTCTACAGCTAGAATAGTGCCCGAGGTATCCATATATAAATTATCTGTTGTAATAGGCGACCAATTAGAATCATTTGTTTTTCTAAAGGAATAATAATTATTTTTTTTGTTTGGGAAGGTTATTGAAAGCTCTCCATTATAGTTTAAGGTTTTGTTAGCTAAGACTATGGCATCATCAACAGTAATGGCTTCGTTGTTATGCGTTGGACTTACTTTAAAATCAGGTGATGGTCTATTAAAAATTTCAGCACCAATTAAATTCCCTAACCCTGTTTTATAACTTTCAAAAGACCAACATAATCCTGTTATACCCATTATAAGTATAAGAATACAAGCGTAAAAACCTAGCGTATTATGTAAATCGTGATTAATACGTTTCCAATTAGCATCGGTTTTGATTTTAAAACCTTGTTTAAGATTTTTCCATTTAACTTTTTTAGGAAACCATAAAACGATACCAGAAATAGCAAGAATTAAAAAGATAATGGTTGCAACACCAACAATTGGTCTTCCTATATTGGTGTCCAATAGCAACCACCTGTGTAGTTTAAACATGGATAACATAAATCCGTCTGCTTTAGTTTTTTCAACTTTATGAATACTTTCAGTATACGGGTTTACTAAAATTTGAGAGCCACGGCGTTCCTTTAAATCTTTTTTTACTGAAAACTCATAAGGTTTTTGGTTGGTTGAAGGAATGGTAACTCCAATAACAAAACCATTGTTAGAGGCTTTTAATGTTTCAGTTAAACTTGCAACGGTTGCCTTTTGTTGGCTTGTCTTTACAGTTACTTCTTCAGCAAAAAATGATTTTATTTCTTTTTCAAAAGCTAAAACAGTTCCACTTAAGCATACTAAAAATAGGATGATGCCGCTTCCTAAACCCAACCATAAATGAATATCGTTTATAAATTTCCTAATACTATACGTTTTCTTTTTCATTCAAATAATAATAGATTGAAAAAAAGTACAACCTTTACAGTTGTACTTTTTATTAATAATTTGTAAAACTAATTCAATTAAAACTTATACGTTAATACACCAGCAAAATTTCTTGGGTCGGTTTGGTTTATATAGCTAGTTCTGTACGCATTGTATCCAATTTTATTAAAAACATTATTTAATATGAATCTGAAATTCCAATGCTTATCAAAGTTATAAGCTGCTTGTATATTTGTTTGGGCGAAGGCATCTACATAAAAAGGTTCTTGATTTGGTACGATACCTTCATGCGTTACGGCTCCAGAACTCCAATCGTTTATAGGTCTTTCACCTGTGTAATAAATGCCCGCTCCGGCTGATAGACCTTCTAATTTACCCAAAAAGGTATAATTTGCATAAGCGTTAAACGTATGCTTTGGTGTGTTTAATGGCGCTGAACCGTATACATAAGAAGTGTGTTCTTTATATTGAGCATCAATGTACGAATATCCGGTAATAACTTCTAAATTATCTAAAATTCGACCTGTAAGTTCTACTTCAATACCTTTTCGTTCATCATTTCCGCCTTTTTGATAGAAGCCAGTTGCTACCCAGTTTTCATCATAAACAGGTAAATTAATGTCTTTATTGTTTATTTTGAAGAAGGTAAAATTAAAACGTAAGCGACTATCTAACCAATTTGTTTTAATGCCTGTTTCAAATTGATCGTAACGTTCATTGCCTAATTCGTTACCATTAACATCTAATCGGGTGCTTGTTCTAGGGTACGAGCTATTGGTGTAAGATACAAATACGTTGATGTTTTCAAAAGGAGTAACAATAATACCTGCTAAAGGGTTAAAAGCGTTACTTTCTGTAGTTTCTAACGACTCGTTCGACTGGGTTGTACTGTATCTAAATCCTAAAAATGTTTTTAACCAATTATTAAATGTAATAACATCTTGAGCTACCACACCCAATGCTCTAGATTGCGATCCTGCTTCGGTGGTTGAACCAAAAGCAAGAGTATTAGGTAATTCACGTGTGTTACTGGAGAAAACATCAATGGTATCTATGGTTGAAACACTTTTACTCGTGGTGTTATATTTTGTAGCTCTATAATCAAAACCAACTTGGAAGGTATGTGATATGGAACCTGTTTTTAAATCATCTCCAATTAAATCGAATTGTAGAACACTATTGTCATCATTTCGAGTTGCTATAGAATAGCCACGTTTTCTTTGATTATAAATAGGATTTCCAGATACATCGTTTATAGCATCTCCTAGACTGGCACCCTTATCATCTAAAGCTAAATTTGATTTATAAAAGGCGGCTTTTAAACTTAATTTATCGTTTAAATCTCTATTGAATCTTACAGAATACGTTGTGTTTTCCGTTAGAGATTTATCATTTTCAAATCCTAAAAATTGATTATATGGTAAGTCGTAAATGGCATTAACGTCATTTTCACCTAGGTTAACAGTACCTAAATCAGGCGTTCTGCTGTCGTCAAAATAGTCCATTTCCAATGTTACTTTTGTTTTATCGTCCAGTTTCCATTCTAAAGATGGATTTATGTAAAAACGCTCTGTTGAAATATTTGCTCGATAGCTGTCAGAACGTTCTAAGGCTCCATCAATTCTAAAAGCTAAATTTTCAGTTTTTGCAACAGGACCATAAACATCAAAGGTTGTGCGTGCTTGTCCAAAACTACCTAGACGTAATGAAGCATTACCGCCGGAATAATATTTTGGAGTTTTAGTTACAATATTAATAACGCCTCCAGGACTACCTAAATCTGTAGCTACACCTTGTGTAATAGAAGCGGCACCTTTTAGCACTTGTATGTTATCTACACCTTGCATATCAGTTAAAATGCCTGTTCCTCTAAAATCAGAATGAACACGTACCCCATTTTTTAGGATAGGAATTCCACGAAATCCACGAGAGGACATACTTTCGCGTTTGTTTCCGTAAGTTGCAAAAGTATATACACCAGGTACGTTCTTGGTAGCATCTGAAATAGTTAAATTCCCTTGTTGTTCAATTAATTTTTCTGAAATAATCGAGATACTTTGAATCTGCTCATAAGGAGCTAACGGTAATCTGGTAAGGGCTTCAATTTTATCTGGATGTTTGTTCCTGTTTCCAAAAAGTTCAACTTGGTCTAGTTCAGAATCGCTAGTTAATTGAAATGTTAGGTTAATGGATTCATTAGCTTTTAGGAAGATAGATTTACTAACCGATTTAAATCCTATTGCAGAAACCTTAATGGTGTAGTTGCCATCGGAAATTTGAGTTAATTCAAATAAGCCATTTTCGTTGGCTGAAGTTCCTTTGGTGGAACCTTCAATTAAAATATTAGCAAAAGGAATTGCTTTTTTTTGTTCATTGAATACTGTTCCTGTAATCTTTGATTGTGAAAACGAAACTTGTATGGCTAAGACTAGTAATAAAGTTAATTTTTTACGCATGATTTTATTTAGATTGATTATAAATAGATGCGCAAATATATAAGCAAAAAACTAAAATACAAATCTTATTTAGACTAATTAAAAATAAAATTTGTTATTAATTGATAATTAGGAAGATAGATTTTGGTAATAAAGTAATAATTGGTAACGTAGAGGTGGTGAAAGAATTGTAAGAAAAAGTAACGCTTAAATAAAATAAAAAAATCATATTAAACTTGGGTTTAACAAGTATAATATGATTTTTTAGATGTTGTATTATGAAAACAGAAGGCTGTTATCCTCTGCGTTTTTGTGCTCTTATAGAACCACCAGCGCCAAAATGTTGATTTGGCATTTGGGCACGTTTCATGTTTTCTTTCATCATTTTTATTTGATCAGTTAACATGCCTTGTTTATCTAATTTTTGAGCTTCAGCAAGTAATCTCTCGGCTTCTATTTTTCTTCTTTTTGAAAAAGCGATTCCAGATAAATTTAATTTAGCCATTGCCATATCATGATCCATAGACAAGCCTAGTTCAACAGCTTTTTTAAAGAATTTTTCAGCTTCATTCATATTAGATTGTGATACCATTAATCCGTGTAAATAATTATAGTAGCCTTGTTGTTTGGCTACTAAAGCGGTTTCGGGGTTTTTAATTTTGTCAAGCCATTTTTTAGCTCCTTCAAAATCTTGCTTACGCAATTTTAAAAATGCCAACAAAATAAATTCATTTTTAAAATACAGAAATACAAATATTAAAGATAATAGTATTAGCATAATACCATTACCTATATTTCCTTCGGTAAATTGGTAAACAGCGAAGGCAAGAATACCTGCAGCAATAATTAGTTTTATAATTTTATTGAACATTTTATATAAATTGATTTGTTGTAATAGGCTTTTTAATACCCATAGCATTTAATTTAGTATGCAAAGAAACTAAATTTTTATCAAAATTAACCAATAGATAAAAAACAAAAAGCAGGTATCAAAGTCAAAAAAATCAAGGTTTTAAACACGGATAAATATTGAAAAAAAAATATCGAAATATTTTTAAAATAACATTTGTCAATCTGAAAAGTCTTTGTATATTTGCGCTCAGTTTTGGAGAAAGCCAAAATAACTAATAATAAAGTACAATTCAGTTTTTAAAGATACAAGATAATGAGTAAAAGAACATTTCAGCCGTCAAAAAGAAAAAGAAGAAACAAACACGGTTTTAGAGAAAGAATGGCTTCTGCTAATGGAAGAAAAGTACTTGCTCGTAGAAGAGCTAAAGGAAGAAAGAAATTGTCTGTATCATCTGAATCGAGACATAAAAAATAATGATTAACAATTGTTAATATAATAAGGTGTTACTTAAGTGTAATGCCTTTTTTTATATCTTATAATGATTATTTTTGTAACTTATTAAAATACAATATTTAAACAGTAAAAATGCCGAAAAATCCAAAACTTAAATCCATTCTAATTATTGGCTCGGGTCCTATTATTATAGGACAAGCGTGCGAATTTGATTATTCAGGAACACAAGCTTTACGATCTTTAAGAGAAGATGGAATTGAAACTATCCTTATCAATTCTAATCCAGCAACTATCATGACCGATCCAGCAATGGCCGATCATGTGTATTTGTTACCTCTAACGACAAAATCAATAATTAAAATACTAAAGGAACATCCGCAAATTGATGCTGTGCTGCCTACAATGGGAGGACAAACCGCATTGAATTTATGTATTGAAGCTGATGAAAAAGGCATTTGGAAAGATTTCAATGTTGAAATTATTGGTGTAGATATTGATGCCATAAATATCACTGAAGATAGAGAGAAGTTTAGATTGCTTATGCTTAAAATAGGGATTCCTATGGCGCCTCAAGCAACTGCAACCTCTTATTTAAAAGGAAAAGAAATTGCTCAGGAGTTTGGTTTTCCTTTAATTATTAGAGCATCTTTTACTCTCGGTGGAGAAGGTGCTTCATTTGTATATAAAGAAGAAGATTATGATGAATTGTTAACTCGTGGATTAGAGGTATCTCCAATTCATGAAGTTATGATTGATAAGGCCTTAATTGGTTGGAAAGAATACGAGTTAGAATTGCTTCGTGATGCTAATGATAATGTTGTAATTATTTGTTCTATAGAGAATATGGATCCGATAGGAATCCATACAGGTGATTCTATTACAGTGGCACCAGCAATGACCCTTAGCGATAAAACTTTCCAAAAAATGCGTGATATGGCAATCCATATGATGCGTAGTATAGGCGATTTTGCTGGAGGTTGTAATGTGCAATTTGCGGTAAGTCCAGATGAAAACGAAGAAATAATTGCCATTGAAATTAACCCACGTGTATCGCGTTCTTCGGCACTTGCTAGTAAAGCTACAGGGTATCCAATTGCAAAAATAGCTGCTAAGTTAGCCTTAGGGTATCATTTAGATGAATTACAAAACCAAATTACAAAATCTACTTCAGCTTTATTTGAACCGACTTTAGATTATGTAATCGTTAAAATACCACGTTGGAATTTTGATAAATTTGAAGGATCTGATAGAACTTTAGGCCTTCAAATGAAATCGGTTGGAGAAGTTATGGGTATCGGACGTTCGTTTCAAGAAGCATTACACAAAGCTACCCAATCTCTTGAAATTAAGCGAAATGGTTTAGGTGCAGATGGAAAGGAGAATAAAGATTATAATCAAATTATTGAGAAACTTACCTACGCATCTTGGGATCGTGTTTTCATAATCTACGATGCAATAGCGATGGGAATTCCTTTAAGTAGAATTCATGAAATTACAAAAATTGATATGTGGTTCTTGAAGCAGTATGAAGAACTATTTTTACTGCAGAAGGAAATTTCTACTTTCAAAATTGATACACTACCAAAAGAATTATTACTTGAAGCTAAGCAAAAAGGCTATGGAGACAGACAAATTGCTCACATGTTGGGTTGTTTGGAAAGTCAGGTGTACAGCAAACGTGAAGAATTTGGCATCAACCGAGTTTACAAATTAGTTGATACTTGCGCTGCCGAGTTTAAAGCAAAAACACCATATTATTATTCAACTTTTGAAAGTGATATGGAAACGGCTGATGGTAACCGTTATGCTGATAATGAAAGTATTGTTTCAGATAAAAAGAAAGTAATTGTTCTTGGTTCCGGACCGAATAGAATAGGACAAGGAATTGAATTTGATTATTGCTGTGTGCATGGTGTTTTAGCAGCCTCTGAGTGTGGTTATGAAACGATCATGATTAACTGTAATCCAGAAACAGTTTCAACAGATTTTGATACTGCAGATAAATTATATTTCGAACCAGTTTTCTGGGAACATATTTACGATATCATCAAGCACGAAAAACCAGAAGGTGTTATTGTGCAATTAGGTGGTCAAACAGCATTAAAGCTTGCTGAAAAATTATCTAGATATGGTGTTAAAATTATAGGAACTAGTTTTGAATCTTTAGATTTAGCGGAAGATAGAGGTCAGTTTTCTAACTTACTGAAAGAAAATAACATTCCTTACCCTCAGTTTGATATTGCAACTACGGCCGATGAGGCTTCTGCAATAGCTGATGTGTTAGATTTTCCAATCTTAGTGCGTCCATCTTATGTACTTGGGGGACAAGGCATGAAAATTGTAATTAACAAAGCAGAACTTGAAAAGCATGTGGTTGATTTGTTAAGCCAAATGCCAGGTAACCAATTACTTTTAGATCATTATTTGGAAGGAGCTATAGAAGCCGAGGCAGATGCCATTTGTGATGGAGAGGATGTTTATATTATTGGAATCATGGAGCATATTGAGCCATGTGGAATCCACTCTGGAGATAGTAATTCTATGTTGCCACCATTCAACTTAGGTGAGTTTGTAATGCAACAAATAAAAGACCATACTAAAAAAATTGCATTAGCACTTAATACAGTTGGGTTGATAAATATCCAGTTTGCAATAAAAGATGATATTGTTTACATCATCGAAGCAAACCCTAGAGCATCTCGTACCGTACCATTTATAGCGAAAGCTTATGGAGAGCCTTATGTAAACTATGCTACAAAGGTTATGTTAGGAGAGAAAAAGGTTAAAGATTTTAATTTTAATCCACAATTAAAAGGCTTTGCCATCAAGCAACCTGTGTTTTCTTTCAATAAATTTCATAATGTGAATAAGAAATTAGGACCGGAAATGAAAAGTACAGGAGAGAGCATCCTATTTATTGATAGTTTGAAAGACGACAATTTTTACGAACTATACTCAAGACGAAAAATGTACTTGAATAAATAATAACAGAAAAGGCCGCTTACAGCGGCCTTTTTTTAAGCATTGTATTAAGTAAAATTAATAATGTATGGATTCAATTTTTGCGTTTTGATCTTTCAAAGAATCTAAATACAATTCTATTTTAAAATCTGAGGTTCTAAAGGCTGTACTTCTATTTTTTGCTTGTTCTTGTCTTGCAATACTTCTAGCAAAACGTCTTACCTTATCTTTAGTATCTAAAATAATTCCGGGTACCTGTGCATTCTTACCCTCGGAATCTTTAGCAACCATTGTAAAATAAGATGAATTACAATGTTTTTTCTTGCCTGTTTGAATATTTTCAGATTCAACACGAACTCCAATAACCATAGAGGTTCTACCTGTATAATTAATGGAAGCTTTAAGCGTAACAAGTTCGCCAACTTCAATAGGATTTAAAAAATCTACCTTATTTACCGATGCCGTTACACAGTAATTTCTAGAATGTTTAGAAGCACATGCAAATGCTATTTGGTCCATAAGACTTAAAATATACCCTCCATGAATTTTACCACTAAAATTGGAGTTAGATGGTAACATTAATTGTGTAATTGTTACTTGAGATTCTTCAATTGTTCTAAGCATAAAATAAAGTTAATTTAGAAAAGATGATACCTGTTATTATCGCAATCCCGAAACTTATTAAAGTTCCTATTAAAATATATTCTGTGAGTTGTCTGTGTTTTGACTCTTTTAAATCACCAAACCTAAAAACCGATTTAGCTGTAATTAAAAACCCAACAGCTTCCCAGTGTCCCACTATTATAAATATGAACACTAAAATGCGCTCTAAAATACCAATATATTTCCCTGCATCCTCGAGTGACTTGTTATTTTTAGTGAGTTTTGAAATATTCCACTTCAAAAATATGGTTTTCATAATTATTGAGGTTGGAACGGTTAAAAACAGCAAGCATATTAGGAGTAATAAATTGGTTTCCGTGGTGTAATTTGCTAAGTTGAAAGTGTTTTCAGTAAAAATATAATAACATAGGAAGATTATAATTATATGAACTAATTGGTCTATAAAAAATAAAAGACGTTTATTTTTTTTCTTTTGAATTATAAGTTTTACAGCATCAATTATAAAGTGTGTGATTCCAATGGTTAAAATTATACCCCATAACGTAAAGTCCCAAAGTAAAATTCCTGTGAGTATTACATGAATCAAAACATGTAGATACAATTTATTTGATTTTAGCTTGTTTTGTTCTTTTTCTTTAACCCATTTTTTGGGTTGGAGAAAAAAGTCACCTATAAAATGTGCTAACAACAGTTTTATTAAAATCATCATAATAAACTCATTTTATGTCGGTACATACGGTCTAGTTCTAATATTTCTTCTAAATGCGCACGTTTTTGACGGTTACTTATGGCGTTTTGGTTAATACCAATTAATTGTCCCAATTCGCTTTGTAAAGCGCTTGGATTCTCGATACTTAATTTTACAATTTCTGCTGAATTAACACTCCAATTATCCATAGTTATTAGTGCTAATTTAAAATATAAATTTAATTCGGTATCTATGGTACTGTGTTTGGTTTTAATCTTTAAGTTTTGTTTCTCTTTTTTTAAAGTTTCTAGAACCTCGCCAGAAAACACAAAAGCTTCTCCATTGGATTCTGTTACATCGTTTCCTTCATAAGTTTTAGTGCCAACCCCAATAGCTAAACGTACATCTAAATCCTTTACCATTTTTATGCTTGCTTTTATGTAAATAGCAGCAGTAAAACTGGTAGTGAAATTTGGTATTTCTATTTGAAAACTATCTCCGCGGTATAATTCCCAATATTTAGAATCTGGACTTAAGTAGGATAAGGCTCTTTTTAAGGTGTTTATCCAAACATCGGGCTCTTTCTGTTTTCTAGAATTGATAATATCTCCAGTGATTACGCTTGTCATAATATTTTGTTTTATATCACTTTATTGAGTGATAAACAAATATATCACTTAATTAAGTGATAAACAAATTTATCACAAGGTTAGGTGATGTTATGGCTTTTTATTCTTCTTCAGAACGTTTTAAAATGGCTTCAGGAAGTGCTTTTTTTGCTTTAGCTCCCATTTTTTTCAATCTTTCAACACTAGAAATTAAATTGCCTTTACCCTCAACTAACTTATTCATGGCAGCTGAATAATCACTTTTTGCTGCATCTATTTTCTTGCCTACACCAGTTAAATCGCTAACTAAGCCTTCAAATTTATCATAAAGAGCTCCCGCCTGCCGTGCAATTTCAATAGCATTTTGCTGTTGTTTTTCATTATTCCACATGCTATCAATGGTACGAAGTGTAGCTAGTAGGGTAGAAGGTGTTACAATTACGATGTTTTTTTCAAAAGCTTTGTTATAAATACTGTTGTCATCATTTACCACTACTGCAAAAGCGGGTTCTATTGGGATGAACATTAAAACAAAATCGGGGGATTCTATATCATATAAATCTTGATAATTTTTTTCCGAAAGTTGGTCAATGTGCTTTCTTACCGAGTTTATATGTGCTTTTAAAAATTGAGGTTTATCATCGTCATCGGCATTCACCAAACGTTCATAATCGGTTAAGGAAACCTTGCTATCAATTACCATTTTCTTGCCGTCAGGAAGGTGTAATACCACATCTGGCAGCACACGTGAACCATTAGCAAGTGTAAAACTTTGTTGCACAAAATACTCTCTGTCTTTTTCTAAACCAGATTTTTCTAACACACGTTCTAAAACCAATTCGCCCCAATTTCCTTGCATTTTACTATCACCTTTTAACGCTCGGGTTAGGTTGGTGGCTTCTTTAGTCATTTGTTGATTTAGATCTTTTAAACCCAATAACTGCTCTTTTAAGGCCGAATGCATACTTATACTTTCCTTTTGGGTTAAATCTACCTTATCTTCAAATATTTTTATTTTCTCTTGAAGTGGTTTTAAAATGGCATCTAAATTTTCTTTATTCTTGCTGGTAAATTTTTCCGATTTTTCATCTAAAATCTTATTCGCCAACAATTCAAAATCTTTACGTAATTGTTCTTGGCGCTCTTCAATTTCTTGTTCGCGTTTAGAACTTATTTGTTGTAATTGGTTGTATTCCGTTATTTTACGTGTTAATTCGGCATTTAGAAACTCTTTTTCTCTACGGATGTCTTCTCGTTCCCTTTCAATTTTGGAAATGACATCTTTTAAATCGGTAATCTGCGTATTGAAAACCTGATTTTGTTTAGCGCTTTCAGATTCTGAAAACTGTTTGAAATCTATTAATTGTTGGTGTAAATTGGAGTTACGTTCTTCCAAAGTACTTTGTTCACTTCTATTTTTTAAATTAGTAATAGTCATCCCGATAAAGGTACCGATACCTCCAGAGATTAAAACAGCTAGAAATAGTATGATGTTGTCGCTCATTTTTTTAGAAAGATATTTATCAAATATAAATGTTTTGCAAGGAAGACAGAAGCCTGATAATCTCTTAAATTCAAACAGAATTTGAAACCGTCTATTTGGTGTAATATTGTGAAGCTGAAAACGGAAACTACACTTGAAAATAGCCCCTATTTTTTTACTCTAAAAGTACCCGTTTTTACATCGAATGTAATTAAATCTTTAGGGAAAAGGGAGTCAAAAACACCATTTGAAATTAGGTTACATGGCGTATCAGAAACTACATTTTCTTTAGTCATTACAATTAATTTATCGCATAATTGGATGGCTAAATCGACTTCGTGAGATGAAAATAGAATTGTTTTATTGGTTTCTTTAGCTAATCTTTGAAGTAGTTTCAAAATATAAGCTTTGTGATACATATCCAAATGGGTTGTGGGTTCATCTAGTATAATCAGGTCTGTATCTTGTGCCAAAGCACGTGCAATCATTACTTTTTGTAATTGACCATCACTTAACTCAAAACATTTTTTCAGCTTTAAATCTGTAATATTTGTTTGGGTTATTGCTCGGTTAATAATGTTTAGGTCGTTTTCAGATAAGTTTCCAACCCAATTGGTGTAAGGTTGTCTTCCTAAAGCTACTAGCTCAAAAACCGATAAGTTTTTCGACATCAGCTTTTCGGTTAAAACCAGGCTCATTACCTTGGCTAAGTCTAGTTCAGGAAATTGATTTATGTTTTTATTGGCTATGATAATTTCGCCTCCTAATGGGTTTTGAACATTGGTTAAGGTTCTTAAAAGTGTCGATTTACCAATACCATTACCGCCAACAAGTCCTACCAATTCTCCCTTATGTAATTCAATATTGATATTGGAAGCTACTAAGTTTTGTGCTTTTTTAGTTTTATAACCAATAGATAAATCTTTGGTTTTTAAAATAATATGTTGGTCGTTTTTCTCCACTAATATTCTTGTCTTGTGTTTTGAAATATGTTTTTAAATAATTGATTTTAAAACACCATTTTTCGTTTTCGTACTAATAACCAAATAACTACAGGCGCACCAACCAATGAGGTAATAGCATTTATTGGAAGTGTATAATCGCTATTTGGTATTTGCGCAATACTATCGCAAATAAGCATGACGATAGAACCAAATAAAAATACGGCTGGTAATAATATTTTATGATTAGAAGTATTAAAAACTTGTCGTGTTAAATGCGGGATAGCCAAACCTATAAAGGCAATAGGGCCAGCAAAAGCCGTAATGGTTCCAGCCAATAAACTTGTAGAAAGTATGATGGCAATGCGACTTCTATTGATATTCAATCCTAAACTTTTAGCATAATTATCACCTAAAAGTAAGGTGTTTAATGATTTTACTGACGCTAAACTTATAACGATTCCTAGGGCATAAATAATAAAGAAAACAAATAATTCATCCCATGATAGGTTTCCTAAACTACCAAACCCCCAAAAAATGTATTGCTGAAGTTGTTGAGCGGAACCGAAATAGGAGAGTACACTAACAATAGCCGATGTAATACTTGCAAACATGAGTCCAATAATAAGGATAGCCATGGTATCTCGTACTTTTATGGATACCATTAATACAGCAAGTAATACTAAAAAACTACCTAAACTAGCTGCAATAACAATACTCCACTTTGAAATTAAAAAAGTAGCGAAAACACCGCCAAAAACAGATGAGCCTAAAATAATTAGGGCAACACCCAAACTGGCACCTGAACTAATACCTAAAACAAACGGACCTGCCAAAGGATTTTTAAATAGGGTTTGCATTAAGAGCCCTGAAATACCCAAACCAGAGCCAACCAACATGGCTGTGAAGGCTTTTGGTAGTCGATAATTTTGGATAATATGTTGCCAGGTTTCATGTTCTACGGTATTTCCTATTAAAGCATAAAACACTTCTTTTATAGGTATATAAACAGAGCCTAAACTGATATTAGCAAAAAAACAAACAATTAATACCATGAACAGTATTAAAAATGACAGATTGTATGATGATGAATTTGGCACCTATTTTAAGCGTTTGAAAAAGTAAAGATCATAATTTTTTAATAGTTCTGGGTGACAAATTTTAATAAGATCCTTTAAAACCAAATCGGGACGTGAGGTTCCCAACTCAAAGTATAAAATGCCGCCAGATTCTCCCTTTGTGTTTATAGATGAATAGATATTGTTGTTTTTAAAAGCATCAAACATAGCGTGTTGGAGATTACTGTTTTTAAGAGCCTCCTTACTAGTATAGTTGGATGGACTTAACCAAATATCGGCAGTTTTTGCCTTAGAGAAAACTGTTTCAAAGTTAAGTGATAAACTACCAGTACCTTGAGAGTCGCTCCATAAATAATTGGTATTAGCATCTTTTAAAAGTTGTGCTTCAGTACTGGTGCCATTAGGTAAAAACCAAACATCGTTGTGCATGGCGCCGCTTAAAATAGTTGGCTTATTCTTTATTTTTTTAGCAAGCGCTTTTGCATCCAGATAATTTTTTTCAATCGTATTAAAAATAGAGTCGGCTTCTTTTTCCTTATTAAATAAGACTCCAAAAAACTTAATCCATTCGGCTTTTGCCAAAGGAGATTCTTCAACCCAATCACCATTAAAAACAACAGGAATTCCAGATTTTTTTATGGTTTCAAACGTTCTATTCGTACCATCAATACCAAAACCAACAACTACATCTGGTTTTAATTCTAATAAAACTTCTGTATTAATACCTTCATTTTTGCCCAATTCCCTAACATGGTTTTCGTCAATCCTTTTTCTTGTTTTTTCTAAAGAAATATAATCCGTTCCCGGAAATCCAACCAAATTTTGTTCCTCGTTTAATAATTCTAAAGCCGGAATGTGCGTGGTTGAAGTCACCACTATTTTTTTTATAGGGATTTCAATGGCTGCCTCAAAGCGTTTTTGTTCTGTACTCCAGAAAGACTCATCGTAACCTTTCTTCAAAAGTGCAAATTCATAGCTTTTATCGGCTTTTGGCCATGGACTAATTATTTCTAATATTTTATAGCTACCAAAATCTGTAACTTTAAAACCTTTCGCATATTTTAAATCCAGTGAAGTGCCTTCTATAACTTCAATATCTTGTTTTTTAGATTCACTTTTACAGTTAAAAAGAATTAAGGCAATAATAATTAGTAGTGATTTGTATTTCATTCGAATAAGATGACAATTGTCATATTTAGATGTTTTGAAGCGTGCTACTTTAGCCGAAAATATTAACAATGCGCGACGGTTCAAATTTAACAATATATATAATTGCCGGGGTAATAATTGCACATTTTTTAATTGGATTTATTTATTTGATTTATAAAATGACTAAGAAAAAGTAAGTTTTTAGTTGCAATTTTAAAGTTAATATTTACATTTACATCGAATTTTGGTTCGACAATCAAAGTCCTGAAAAGTTTAGGAATTTGAGTCGATTAAAAGGGAATCAAGTGAAAAGATTCACGATTAAATATTTATTGATTAACGAGTTTTATTAAAAATTCTGAAATCAAAAATCTGTACCCGTTTTTCTTCATTCTTGTACTGTTCCCGCAACTGTAAGCTATAACGCTTCATGTTATACTTCAAGTCACTGAAGAGAAATCTTTGGGAAGACGAACATGAAGACGCAAGTCAGGAGACCTGCCATTTTCAGTATCTAATACGACTTTCGGGAAAAGAGTCTTAAAGATTTATGAAAAAAATAGTATTCATTTTTGGTTTTATTTTTACTTGGTTGCCAGGGCTTTCACAATCTATCACAGAAACCGTGCAACTACTGGATGAAGTAGTTTTAAGCGATAGTAAGCTAATTAACTATGCTTCAGGAGTAAAACAGACTGTTTTAAATGATTCTGTTTTAAAACAAAATTCAAAATCCTTAACAACGTTGTTAGCTTTTAACAGCAATTTGTATTTTAAAGAAAACGGCTATGGTATGGTGTCTTCGCCATCGTTTCGAGGTACCAATGCTTCACAAACCGCTGTTATTTGGAATGGTATTAATATCAATTCTCAACTCAACGGTCAAACAGATTTTAATACCATAAGTTCCAGTAATTTCAATTCTATTTCCATTCGAAGTGGTGG
>NZ_JBFHGK010000031.1:0-51321 GCF_041583155.1 Mariniflexile sp. | reverse complement strand
CGTTTCCCTTTTTTATCTGATGGTAAGGTGGATTCAATTTTTAAAATGTACTTGTAATAAATGATTTTAGAAACCAGTGAAGGTTTTAGTACTTTAAAAAAATAGATTTCATCTTCGTTGGTTGCGAAGCAAAATGTTTTTACCCATTTATTGATTTGCTTTAGCTTGTTTTCTAAAAACAAAATCATGTTTTGACTATGCTCAATGCTATTGCAGCAGGAACTTTTGTATAAATTAAAGTCACGCTCCAATTCTTGAAAGAATGGTTTGCAATAGGTATTCATGGGAGAAAATGGTCTATTTTGAGTGCTGTCAAATTAAACCATTTTCTGTCAAAATTATAGATTATACAACCTAAAAAGTTTTTAACAATAGTATTATTAACCGACTTTGTGTTGTTTTTTGATGGTATGTGTATTGCCTAATTTTTCTTTTAAAAGCTTCATATCGTCACTTACTTTTCTATCTAAAACTTTGGCGTAATGTTGCGTAGTTCTTAAATTTTTATGCCCCAACATTTTACTAACGCTTTCTATAGGTACGCCGTTTGAAAGTGTTACGGTTGTTGCAAAGGTATGTCGCGCAATGTGGAACGTAAGTTCTTTATTTATTTCACAAATACCCGCTATTTCTTTTAAATAGGCATTCATTTTTTGATTACTCAAAATTGGTAGCAAGCGGTTTTCATTTAAGCATTGTGGGTGCTCTGAATAGTTGTCGATTATCATTTGCGTTACCGGAAGGATTGGAATTTTAGAAGCGGATTCTGTTTTTTGGCGGTGTGTGAAAATCCATTTTTCACCATCAATCCCAATACTGATATGTGATTTAGTTAGGTTTTTCACATCTATATAAGCTAAACCCGTAAAGCAGCTGAAAAGGAATATATCTCTTACCAGTGCCAAACGTTCTGTTGGAAGTTCTTTGTTCAGTATTTTTTGGATGTCAGTTTCGGTTAAATATACACGTTCTACTTCTCTCACTTTTGCTTTATAATTACTAAACGGATTTTTATCTATCCAGTTATTGGCTAAACAAATCTTGATTATTTTCCCAAAATTCTTGATGTATTTCACTGCTGTATTATTGCTGCAGTTTCTAACACTTCTTAAATAGAATTCGTATTCCGTTATAAATGCATGGTTAATTTTTAGAATGTCGATGTCGGATATTTTGTATTTCCATTCCAAGAAATCGATGGTGTGTTTTAATGACGTTTTGTAACGTTCCAAGGTGCCTGGAGCATATTCTTTTCCAACCAGTTCTTCAATTTTTTTATTGTGGTCTTGAAAAATAGGAATGAGCATGCGCTGTTTTTCATTAAGTCCGAGTAGTTTGGTTTTAAAAGCATTTATAGTAATTGGAATATTTTGATGAACTAACTCCATTTGCATATCGATAATCTTGACTTTTAGCATGTCGAGCTGTCTATTAACTGAACGGGCTTCTTCTGATTGGCCCTTCATTTTGCCCGCAGAGGTGGACCATTTGGATGGATCTACAAACCTACCGGTACTCATTTCAATTCGTTTTCCGTCGACTGTAATACGTGTGTAAATAGGGAATAAGCCGCTGGCATTGATTTTTGCTCTTTTAGCATAAAAGAGGATAGAAACTTTTGTCTTCATTTTTGGTAACCTTTTTAATTAATATTAAACTTAATTTTTACCTCAATACGACACAAGATGTTTGATTTTTGAACCAGCTTTAACACTGGTTAACCCTTGTAAACACTGAGGAAAGCTTAAAATTCGGTTACCCTAAAATTTGAAAAAGTTGAGGTACCCGAATTTACCACCTTTGTTACACGATTTAATGAATATTTTGGCATATGCTAAAAAGAAAAAACCCCTTAAAACATACGTTTTAAGGGGTTTTGGTGAGATTTTTTAATCTCTTAGCGGAGAAAGAGGGATTCGAACCCCCGGAGGTGTGACCCTCAACAGTTTTCAAGACTGCCGCATTCGACCACTCTGCCATTTCTCCAGTTTTGGTCTCATCAAGTATTACCCTGATTGCGGGTGCAAATATAGAATCCTTTTTCAATACTTTCAAATATAATTCTGTTTTTTTTTAAATAATTTTTAACTCGTTTATTATTAGCTTATTTTGTATCACAATATTCTAAAAAGATAATTCCAAAACGTATTTTTGCAAAAATTAAAATTCAAATATGAATATTATTAAGCAGCTCCAATGGCGATATGCAACTAAAAGATTTGATACCAATAAAAAATTATCTGTTGAAAAATTAGATATTTTAAAACACTCATTCAACTTAACAGCCACTTCATTTGGTTTACAAACCATCAAATTGGTAGTCATTGAAGATAAAATAGTTAGGAATGAGCTAATACAGTACTCCTTCAATCAGAAGCAAGTTTCAGAAGCCTCACACTTATTAATAATATGTATTCAAGATGATATCAGTGCGTTAGATGTGAATTCTTATTATAACAACATAAAAACTATTCGCAATACTTCCGAAACCATTTTACAGCCTTATCGAGATTCTCTTATTAAAATGGTTGAAAAAATGACCATTCCAGAGCGCCAACAATGGTCTAAAAACCAAGCCTACATTGCATTAGGTAATCTAATGACGGTTTGCGCTATAGAAGGAGTAGATTCATGCCCAATGGAAGGTTTTTTACCTTCAAAATATGACGAAATATTAGGTTTAGAGTCCAAAGGTTTAAAATCGGTATTACTTTTACCTGTAGGTTATAGAGCAGCAGACGATATGTTTTCAGAATTCAAAAAAGTAAGAAAACTAATAACTGATGCTGTCATCGAATTATAAATTAATTAATAAATTTGGGCGTTACCACAAGGGTCGGGCTTTACGTTTCAAGTCCTCGTAACCACGCTAAGGTGCGCTTACTGCGGGTTTTACACTACAATCCCTAACGCAAAATCAAACAGTGTAACAATAGAAATTAGAATAATAACAAACAATATAAAAGATGCCCGGATTCGAATTATTTGGAGATTTAGAAAAAAAAGAAGTAACCGATGTATTAGAAAATGGCGTACTTATGCGCTATGGTTTTGATGGGATGCGAAATGGTCACTGGAAAGCTAAAGAATTAGAAAAAGCCCTAGAAAACACCTTTCAAGTAAATCATGCCCAATTAGTATCAAGTGGTACAGCAGCCATATCAGTAGCATTAGCAGCAGCAGGGGTAGGAGCAGGCGATGAGGTTATTTTACCTACCTTCACCTTTGTAGCAAGTTTTGAGGCTATAATGATGCTTGGCGCCATTCCTGTTTTAGTAGATATAGATGATACTTTAACTTTGTGCCCTAAAGCGGTTGAAAATGCTATAACTTCAAAAACAAAGGCTGTTATGGTAGTGCAGATGTGTGGAAGTATGGGGGATTTGGATCAACTTCAAAACTTGTGTAGAAAAAACAGCATAATTTTATTGGAAGATGCTTGTCAGGCCATAGGCGCAACTTATAAAGGTAAGGTTTTAGGGAGCATTGGCGATTTGGGTTGTTTTTCATTCGATTTTGTAAAAACCATAACCTGTGGAGAAGGCGGAGCCGTAATAACAAATAATAAAGATTTTTATATTAAATCCGATCATTATAGTGACCATGGTCATGATCATATTGGAAACGATAGAGGGGCGGAGTCACATCCTTTTTTAGGCTATAATTTTAGAATTTCAGAACTTCATGCGGCTGTTGGGTTAGCTCAAATAAAGCGTTTACCAGATTTTATTAATATCCAAAAGAAAAACTATAGTATTTTACGAAATGCATTGTCCGTTATTCCAGAAGTGGTATTTAGAACTGTTCCCGAAGGAGGTGAAGAAAATTATAGTTTCTTAAATTTCTATTTACCTAGTTTAGAAATTGCGACAAAAGTTTCGGAAGGTTTTAAGGAAAATGGCGTAGATGGTTGTTTTCATTACTTTAATAATAATTGGCATTACATCCGTAAATGGGAACATTTAAAAAATCTAAAGTCTTTATTCCCTATTTCCGAAGAAGTTAAGCAAGGTTTGGCATATCTTCAAACTAAAGAGTTCACGCAATCGGATAATTATATTGCCAGAAACTTATCTTGTTTGATAAAATTATCATGGACAGAGGAGGAAGTTCACAACCGTGCAGATAAAATGGTAAATATAATTAAAAGTATTGTGTGAAATTTTTCCTTAAAAATAGAAGGTGCTTACTAATTTAGCAAGCACCTTCTGTTTTTAATGTATCTAATACGTTTAGTAATTCACATAATCAACGATTTCAATTCCATAGCCAATTAATCCTACACGCTTACTTTGTTGCGAGTTAGATATTAACCGTAATTTATGGATGTTTAAATCGTGTAATATTTGTGCGCCTATACCAAAATCGCGGCTATCCATATCTATTTTTGGAGCTTTATATATCTTATTTGGTATCTGATTTTCTTTTATAACCGCTAACCTGTTTAAAATGTTCATAGACGGTGTTTCTTGATTAATAAAAATAATAGCACCTTTACCTTCATTATTAATAACCTTGAACATATTCTCAAGTTGTGTATCAACATTATTGGTAAGAGTACCTAAAATATCATTATTAATTAAGGTGGAATTTATTCTAGTAAGAACTTCTTCGTTTTCTTTCCAAGAACCTTTAGTTAAAGCAATATGTATTTGATTATTAGTCGTTTGCTTGTAGGCTCTTAATCTAAAACTTCCAAAGCGAGTTTCTATTTGAAAATCTTCTTTTTTATCAATTAGAGAGTCGTGTTGCATTCTGTAAGCCACCAAATCTTCAATTGAAACAATTTTAAGATCCAACCTTTTAGCTACTTTCATAAGTTCAGGAAGACGTGCCATAGTACCATCTTCATTCATAATTTCAACAATAACTCCCGCAGGATTTAAGCCTGCTAGTCTTGCAAAATCAATAGCTGCCTCGGTATGCCCTGTACGTCTTAATACACCACCTTCTTTAGCTACTAATGGGAAAATATGTCCTGGTCTAGCTAAATCAAAGGATTTTGTGTTAGGGTCAATCAGTGCTTTAACTGTTTTAGAACGATCACTAGCTGAAATTCCTGTGGTAACACCCTGTCCCCGTAAATCTACAGAAACTGTAAAGGCGGTCTCCATATGGTCGGTGTTGTTGCGAACCATCATACCTAAATCTAATTCTTTGCAACGGTTTTCAGTAAGTGGAGCGCAAATTAAACCTCTACCTTGTGTTGCCATAAAATTGATCATTTCTGGTGTTACCTTGTCGGCAGCTGCCAAAAAATCGCCTTCGTTTTCGCGGTTTTCGTCATCAACAACAATTATAACTTTACCATTTCTTATGGCTTCAATAGCTTCGGGAATAGTATCAAGTTTATATTTAGAAGTTTTGGTTTTTGTCATTGTATCAATAATCATAATGTAAAGATATTGCTTATTTTAAAGATTCTAAACAATTTTGTTTTAAGTCTTCTTTCATTTTATCATTCAGAAATAAATAAGGAATGAAGTATAATGGGAACCCTAAAATCAATAGAAATAAGGAAGGTTTTTTTTCTTGTTTATTAATGTGGCGATAGAATTTTGTAATGTTTATATATGATTTGAAAAAGTAAATCGCATATAAAATTAAAGATATTATACTCAATTGAATGGATGCCGACGCTAATGATGGTAACTTGTTATTGTTAAAAACAAAATGTAAAACAAGTAAAACAACACCTATAATATATAAGGTAATAGAGAATAAGGTGTGTTCCTTGTAATCATTTGCAATAATTTCCGAGTTTTCAAAATCAGTATTAATTGCTAAACCTTCTTCACGTAATTGTTTCGTTGGTATACCGCGATCATTCAATATTTTAATAGCTATGAACCTAATTTCTTCTAAATGACCTAGAGCTTCATAATTATTAATTACGTTTAATAATTCGTTGCTCTTAAAAGAATTAAGAAACGTGTAATCAACACTGTCTTTGTCTTTAATTTTAAAGATCTTTTTAATTGGTTCAATAACGTTATCAAATTCAAATAATCCTTTGTCTGCTGTCGCTCTTCTAGTTAAAAAGATTCCTAAAGGGAGCATTATAAGCGTAGAAAACCAACTAGCAAGTATGGGGTTGAAACTACCATTTTTAGCACTGTTAATAGCAAACATACCTATAAAATGGTATGTTAAAAAAAGTATGATGGCGATAACCATAGGCAGGCCTATGCCACCTTTGCGGATTAAAGCCCCAAGAGGAGCACCTACAAAGAATAAAATAATGCAAGCAAATCCTAATGCAAACTTTTCATGTAAGGAAATTATATGTTTATTAAGCCATTCCTTCGCTATTTTGTTTGAATTTTCATTTGTAATAACAAGTTGTTTTGCGCCGGAAAGTGTTCTTAATGATGTGTTTACCATTTCTAACTTTTCTTTTGTACTGAAAATATCTAGTACAGGGCCCAAGTATGTGGAATCACTTTCAATAGTAACTGCTCTGTTATTTGGAATTATGGCAGAACGTTGAAATAGGTTTTTGCTTATAGTTTGATGTGTAAATTCTTCTTTTTTAATTAGAGAATCGATGGTTTTGTTTAGGCCAACCACGTCTAACATATTATATTTATCAGTTTGGTTTTGTTCATCATAATCTACATTATTCATTTGCGACAAATCGATATTAATAATGTATTTTTCAAACGTACTTTTTGCGAAGGGTTTTTTATTTCTAGATTTAACGTTTCTTGTTGCAATATCACTATAATAGTTTCCATCTAGTAAAATAAGTTTCAATACGTTTGAATCTTTTTCATTTACTAATTCTCCGGTTTTAGATGTTATGGTTGTAGAATTACTGCGCCCATCAGTGCCCTTTATGTGAATGGTTACATTATCTAGGTATTGGTCGTTATCCCCGTGTTTTCTTGTAAATTTAATATTATATGGTGTGCCCTCTATTGGGTTGAATTGTCCGACACCAAGTAACATGGCTGGTTTAGATTTCGCAATATTACTTCTAAGATTAAAAGATTTTAATTCTGCCCAAGGAATGACATTATTTGAAAAGAAAAAAGTAACTATGCCAAGTGCTACTATAAAAACACTAAGTCCTGTCATGGCGCGCTGCAGAGAAATTCCTGTAGATTTCATAGCGGCAAACTCGTAGTTTTCAGCAAAGCTACCAAAAACCATTATGGATGCTAAAAGAATGGTTAAGGGTAATACTAAAGGAATTAACTTAGGCATGAAATAGAACAAAAATTTGAAAATAACAACAATATCCAAATCTTTCCCTGATAATTCTCTAATATACAACCATATAGTTTGTAAAACGAAAATCATCATGAGTATAATAAACACGCTGAAAAAAGTTTTTAAATAAGTGGTAAGTATGTAGCGGTCTAGTATTTTCACCCGGTTAATTTGTGCTAGTCATTCTATTGGAATTAGTAATAAACTTAAGTAAGCTGTATTGCTACAATTTTATAATTTGAAATTCTTAGTTAAGTTTATTAATGTAATATCCTTTGTATTTATTGGCGTCAAAGGTAAATAAGCTTTTTGATAAAGGCTCATTTGTTTTAAAAGAATTCACTGTTAGTGTTGTTTTGGTTCCATTTTTACCAAGTTGCATTAAATTGTAAATGTGTTTTGTTTGTGTATCTATACCTAAAAGGATGTACTTTATTTCAGATTTTGAATCTATAGGTACTAGTTTTACTAATTGAATTTTTCGGCCATTTATGTTTTGTTCAATATCCATGGCATATGTATAGCCATCTTCATAGAACGATAACATTTTAGTTGGTGTAACAGCTCCTTCATCGTTGTCTTTATCGGAAGAAATTGTCACTTCTTCGTCTTCAGTACTAATGCTGTAAAGTTTTTTGCCGTCAAACAAACGGGTTACACCTAGTATGTTTAGTTTGTATTTATCACCTTCCATAATAACATCACCTTTGGTTTCTTGTTTTATTTTTTCGGCAGTATTTTCTAACACATACTTAAATTCTATAGAAACGTTTTTATAGCTTTTTGCTTTTTGCGACACTTGATTTAAAAGTGTTTTCGCTTTGTTTTGGGCAAAAGCATTTATTGATAGGGTAATTAAAAAGGCTACTAATATGTTTTTAAAATTCATTTTGTTTTTATTATAAAGTTTCATTTTCTAAATGTCTGTCTAAGGCTGTTAAATCGGTAATTAGCACTTGTCTTGCTTTACTGCCTTCAAAAGGGCCAACAATACCAGCGGCTTCCAATTGGTCTATCAATCTACCAGCGCGATTATATCCTAATTTTAATTTTCGTTGCAATAAAGAAGCAGAACCTTGCTGCGCTGTAACTATAACTTCCGCAGCTTCTCTGAATAGTTTATCACGATCGGATATGTCTATATCAAGACTTGTGCCACTTTCTTCTCCTACATATTCTGGCAGTAAATAAGCGTCTGGGTATGCTTTTTGCGATCCGATATAATCTGTAATTCTTTCTACTTCCGGGGTGTCAACAAAGGCACATTGTACACGAATTAAATCGTTTCCTTGCGTAAAAAGCATATCACCTCTACCTATAAGCTGGTCGGCACCAGAACCATCTAAAATAGTTCTAGAGTCAATTTTTGAAGTTACTCTAAAAGCAATACGTGCTGGGAAATTTGCTTTAATAATTCCAGTAATTACATTAACAGAAGGACGTTGCGTTGCGATAATCAAATGGATGCCTATAGCGCGTGCTAATTGGGCTAAACGAGCAATAGGTGTTTCTACTTCTTTACCGGCAGTCATTATTAAATCGGCAAACTCGTCAACCACTAAAACAATATATGGTAAAAATTGATGTCCATCATTAGGATTCAATTTACGTTCCTTAAACTTACTATTGTATTCGGCTATATTTCTACAAAGTGCATTTTTTAGCAATTCGTAGCGGTTATCCATCTCAATACAAAGTGAATTTAATGTGTTAATAACCTTGGTGTTATCGGTAATAATAGCATCTTCACTATCAGGAAGTTTTGCTAAATAATGACGTTCAATTTTATTAAAAAGGGTTAATTCCACTTTTTTCGGGTCTACTAAAACAAACTTCACTTCAGCAGGATGCTTTTTATAAAGTAAAGATGTTAGTACGGCGTTTAATCCAACCGATTTTCCTTGACCTGTTGCACCAGCCATAAGTAGGTGAGGCATTTTAGCCAAATCTACCACAAAGGTTTCGTTGCTAATTGTTTTACCTAAAGCAATAGGTAATTGCATTTCCGAGGTTTGGAATTTTTTGGAAGCAATTACCGAGCGCATGGATACAATAGTTGCATTTTTATTGGGCACTTCAATACCAATTGTCCCTTTACCAGGAATAGGGGCTATAATACGAATACCAAGTGCGGCAAGCGACAGTGCAATATCGTCTTCTAAATTTTTAATTTTTGAAATTCGAACACCTGCATCTGGAACGATTTCGTAAAGTGTAACCGTTGGTCCTATGGTTGCCTTGATACTTGAGATGCCAATATTGTAGTTTTTTAATGTATCTACAATTTTATTTTTGTTTTCTTCTAATTCTTGCTGGTTGATGGTAATACCTTCAGAATCATATTTTTTAAGTAAATCTAATGGCGGAAACTGGTATTTTGAAAGCTCTAAAGTCGGGTCGAATTGTCCAAAATCAGCTATTAATTTATCTGATAAATTATTTGTTTCCGATGGTTCTTCTGCTACCTTTTTTACTTCAATTTTAATTTCTTCTTCTTCGCTATCTTCCTCATCTTCTTCAATTACCGGTGTTTTTACAATTAAAGGAGCAGCTTCTACAGTTGGTTTAGGCGTTTCTCTAGTTACAATAGGTTTGTTGGTGTCTAAAGGAATATCGAAAGCCGATTTTATTGCAGCAGCTTCTTCAGATAGGTTATTGTCTAACGCCATAACAGGTTCAATGTCCTCATCTTTGTCGGCATTATTAGAAAAATCATCTTTAATTTTAGTTTTAGCAGAATTAAATATAGATGTGAAATTTTCAAAAGTCACATTAAAACGTATAGCTAAATAAGTGATTAAACCAAAAAGGAGTAAGAGGGATGTGCCTATTTTCCCTATGTAATCTTGCAAGTACATATTTACCTCAAAACCAATAGTACCTCCTAAAATACCGTAAGTGTTTCCGAAGAATCCAAATAAAATAGATAACCAGATTACAATTAACATGCCCCAAAACCAATGTTTCCTTAGTTTGGCTTTCGTTAAATTAAGTAGTACATATACACCCGATAAAATTATAAGTCCTGCAATTATAAAGGATGCAATACCAAATCCACGTTGTATAAAGAAATCACTTAACCACGCTCCGGATTTGCTTAACCAATTTTCAGATTTTACTGTGCGACTTGAAAAATCAGTTAAAGTACTTTGATCTGCATCTCCAGTAAATAGAAAAGAAATAAACGCCATAAAAAGTATAGCGCCAAATATGATTAAAAAGCTACCAAATATTAGTTTTTGTTGATTTGAGAGTTTTAAACTTGGTAGTTTAAATGGTTTCTTTGGTGAATTTTTAGTGTCGTTTTTTTTCTTCGCCATTAATGCTTTACAGTTTCAAATTGATGCTCTGAACGATACTTTTTGTAATTAAGTATAAAATTCAAAATTGAATCGTTAAAAACGATTCGACAAAAATACAAATTACTAACGTTTAAACTATAGCTAATAGTATTTTAAAATATTTTAGGTAAATAGATTATTAAGCCAATAATAATAGCAAAAACAGAAGCAAAAAACACAGCGCCAGCGGCAATATCTTTAATTAATCCTATTTTATTATGGTGCTCGGGATGAATAAAATTTGCAATTTCTTCAATGGCGGTGTTTACGCCTTCCATACTCATTACTAAAGCGATAGCTAAAAGTTGAATAGTCCATTCTGTAGAAGAAATATTAAAAAAAAATCCTGCGGCTGTAACCATTAAAGCTAGTGTAAATTGAACTTTTACACTAGCTTCATTTTTTATTAATATCATCGCTCCTTTAAATGCGTAACCAACACTCCGTATTCGGTTAGCGAAGAAGGATTCTTTTTTAGTCATTTACCGTGGTAAAGTATTATGCGTTTAGTGCTTCTAAAGCAGCTTTATAATTTGGTTCATCAACTATCTCAGCAACTTGTTCAGTATGAACAACAGTTCCCGATTCATCTAAAACAACAACGCAACGAGAATGTAATGCCTCTAATGGTCCATCAATAAAGTTTAATCCGTAATTTTTTCCAAAACTACCATCTTTAAAATCGGATAAGCTAATTACATTATTCAAACCTTCAGCTCCGCAAAAACGGGCATGTGCGAAAGGTAAATCGTGAGAAATGCAAAGAACCTTTGTGTTTTCTAATTCGCTGGCATCTTTGTTAAATTGTCTAACAGATTGTGCGCATGTGCCAGTATCTACACTTGGAAAGATGTTTAAAACTACTTTACTTCCTTTAAAATCACTTAAACTTTTTGAAGATAAATCGGTTGCAGTTAATTTGAAATCAGGTGCTTTTGTACCCACTTTTGGTAATTCACCAGAAGTATTAATTGGGTTTCCTTTTAATGTTACAGTAGCCATTTTATTGTTTTTAAATTTTTGATAAAAATACTAATAAATACCTTTTATGTATGAAATGCTATTATAAATTTTTAAGCTATTTGTTAATATTTTGTTAATGGAATCATTTTTGAAAATCACCTTAGACACTAATTCGGTTATGGATTGCAGACGAATAATACATATAACAAAGTAAATAAGTTAAAATTATTTACCATAATTGTTTTAGAACTTATAAATTATACTTGAAAGGATTTTTGATGAAATAGTGTCTTTGTTTTTTGAAGCCTCTTGTTTTATTGTTATAATTTATTACAATTTGTTTTTCTATAAATTTTATTGATTTTAATATTGTTTTTTAGAATGATTCAAAGTGGATTTTAGCGGACTTATTCTTAACTTTATACCTTAGGTTAAATCTATTTAAAACTTAATAAGAAATATTATGAACAGTTCAAAAACAGGAAAATGCCCCGTAATGCATGGAGCAAATACTACTGGAGAAAAGTCGGTTATGAATTGGTGGCCGAATGCTTTAAATCTAGACATTTTGCATCAGCATGACACTAAAACGAATCCCCTAGGAAAAGATTTTGATTATCGTGAGGAATTAAAAAAACTAGATGTAGAAGCTCTTAAAAAAGATCTTCATGACTTAATGACTGATAGTCAAGATTGGTGGCCAGCCGACTGGGGTCATTACGGAGGTTTAATGATTAGAATGGCGTGGCACGCCGCCGGCTCATACAGAGTGGCTGATGGTCGTGGTGGTGGTGGAACAGGAAACCAACGTTTTGCACCACTTAATTCTTGGCCAGACAATGTGAGTTTGGATAAAGCAAGACGTTTGCTTTGGCCAATTAAAAAGAAATATGGTAATAAAGTGAGTTGGGCGGACTTAATTATTTTGGCTGGTACCATTGCCTACGAAAGTATGGGATTAAAAACATACGGTTTTGCGTTTGGTCGTGAAGATATTTGGGCACCTGAGAAGGATACTTACTGGGGTGCAGAAAAAGAATGGTTGGCCCCTAGTGATGAACGCTATGGTGATGTAGCTAATCCTTCAACTATGGAAAATCCACTAGCCGCAGTCCAAATGGGTTTAATCTATGTGAATCCTGAAGGTGTTAATGGTCAACCCGACCCCATAAAAACAGGTGCTCAAGTTCGTGAAACATTTAAAAGAATGGCTATGGACGATGAAGAAACTGTGGCTTTAACAGCTGGCGGTCATACCGTTGGTAAAACTCATGGTAATGGTGATGCTAGTATTTTGGGACCAAGTCCAGAGGAAGCTCCTGTTGAAGAACAAGGGTTTGGGTGGTCCAATCCTACTAGAACTGGTAAAGGCCGTGATACGGTAACTAGCGGATTAGAAGGTGCTTGGACAACGCATCCTACAAAATGGGATAATGGTTTCTTTGAAATGTTGTTTAACCACGAATGGGAATTGCGAAAAAGTCCTGCGGGTGCATGGCAATGGGAGCCGGTAAGTATAAAAGAAGAAGATAAGCCTGTAGATGTTGAAGATATGACTACACGTCACAATCCAATGATGACAGATGCAGATATGGCTATGAAAATGGATCCAATTTATAAAGAAATCTCATTAAAATTCAAAAATGATTTTAATGCATTTTCGGATGCATTTGCAAGAGCATGGTTTAAGCTAACACATCGTGATATGGGGCCAAAGGATCGTTGGTTTGGGCCAGATGTACCACAGGAAAACTTAATTTGGCAAGATTATGTTCCAAAAGGTAAAAAAGATTATGATGTAAATGCTGTAAAAACAAAAATAGAAGTTTCTGGCCTTACAATCTCAGAGATGATAGCAACTGCTTGGGATAGTGCAAGAACATTTAGAGGCTCGGATTTTAGAGGTGGTGCTAATGGTGCCAGAATACGTTTAGCGCCGCAAAAAGATTGGGAAGGTAATGAGCCAGAACGTTTGTTGCGTGTATTGTCTGTTTTAGAACCAATCGCAGCCGAATTTGGAATTAGTGTAGCTGACACCATTGTTTTGGCTGGTAATTTAGGAGTAGAGAAAGCTGCAAAAAATGCAGGGTTTGCAGTTAATGTACCTTTTGCATCAGGGCGAGGCGATGCTACAGCTGAAATGACGGATGTTGATTCTTTTCAATATTTAGAACCTGTTGCTGATGGTTATCGTAATTGGTTGAAGAAAGATTACGTAGTAACACCAGAGGAATTATTACTTGATCGCACTCAGCTAATGGGATTAACTGCGCCTGAAATGACTGTATTAATTGGAGGTATGCGCGTTTTAGGAACTAATTTTGGCAATACCAAACATGGCGTATTTACAGATAAGCCAGGAACATTAACAAATGATTTTTTTGTTAATTTAACGGATATGGCCAATTATTGGAAACCAACCGGAAATGGGATTTATGAAATTTGTGATCGCAAATCTGGTAAATGTAAATTTACGGCAACCAAAGTAGATCTTGTATTTGGTTCCAATTCTATATTACGAGCCTATGCAGAAGTTTATGCCCAAGATGATAGCAAAGAAAAATTTGTGAACGATTTTGTAGCTGCTTGGACAAAGGTGATGAATTTGGATCGGTTTGATTTAAAATAACACTCATAAAAAAAAGTGAAGCTTCCAAATGAAGCTTCATTTTTTTTATAACACTAAATAATAAAAACGAAAAACCACTTCAATTTGAAGTGGTTTTTCATACTACTAATTTTTCTTTTTCTCTTTTTATTATTTATCAATAGAACCCAGTACACGCGACATAAAGGTATTTAAAGCCTCTTTTTTAGGTGTACCCGATTTTACCATTTTATTTACTTCAACAGCGCCGTACATATTCGAAATAAGTTCGCCAATAACGTCTAATTCTTCATCTTTTAATGATGAAACTTCTGTTAAACTTTCAAGTGTTTCTATGGTTTCAATCACAAAATCCTCGTCGTTTTCTTCAATAAATTGAGTTAAATGCTTAATTACTGGTAATTTCATTTACTAAATCTTTTAAAACTTCGAATTTATTTGTCTGAACTTGATTTACAAAATTCCCATTTCTGAAAGTAGCGAATGTTGGTAGATTGTCTACCGTCGCTAATTTTCTCGATTCAGGAAATTTTTCTGCATCAGCCACTACAAATGTGATATTTTCATTTTCTGAAGCCAATTTTTTAACCTTTGGCTTCATGATTCTGCAGTTTCCACACCAAGATGCGGAATATTGTACAACAACAGTTTCGTTGCTAGAAATAATATCTTGCAGGTTGTCTTGTTCTAATTCTTGTAGCATTGGGTAGTATATTAGTTTGCTAAAGTTGATAAATATTCTGCAGTTGAATTTCTATCGGCTTTCATGGCGCCTTTACCTTCTTGCCAGTTTGCAGGACATACTTCACCATTTTGTTGTACATGGGTTAAAGCATCAATGATACGTAAATATTCATTAACGTTTCTACCTAAAGGCATGTTGTTAATACTTTCGTGTTGAACAGTACCTTCTTCATCTATGATATAAGTAGCTCTGTAAGTTACGTTGTCTCCTTCAACAGTTACAATACCTGTTTCTTCATTGTATTGTTCGTTTGTAGTATCTAAAATACCAAGAGTTGCAGCTAAATTTCTGTTAGAATCTGCTAAAATTGTATAGGTAACTCCTTCAATACCGCCATTGTTTTTTGGTGTGTTTAACCATGCAAAGTGTACTTCAGCAGTATCACAAGACGCACCTATAATTACAGTGTTTCTCTTTTCAAATTCACCTAAAGCGGCTTGAAATGCATGTAATTCTGTTGGGCATACAAAAGTAAAATCTTTTGGGTACCAGAATAAAAGAACTTTTTTCTTGTTGTTAATTGCTTCTTCTAGAACGTTTACTTTAAAAGTATCGCCCATTTCGTTTGTTGCGTTTACGCTTAAGTTCGGGAATTTTTTTCCTACGAATGCCATATTATATATTTTAAATGTTAGTATTTATTTGAAGCAAATTTACAAGGAGTTAGTCTTACTTTAACAGCTTATCAATTATAAAAACTTATAGAGTAATAGCTTAAAAAAATGGATTTAAAATATAGGGGTGATTTTTGCTAATATGGTAATATTAGAGGTGTAAAATTACTAACTTCCTAATTTAATTGAAAAAAGCATAAATAACCTTGGTTATTTTTTTGCTAATTCTTTTATTTTTATGTGAAGAGCTGCGAATAATAAGGTCATGAACGGACTTAACCAATTAAAAATAGCATAACCCGCATAGTGAAGCGTATCTACTCCTAATACACTACTTTGGTAGGCACCACAAGTGTTCCAAGGAATTAAAACAGAGGTTACAGTACCAGAATCTTCTAGAGTTCTACTTAAATTTTGAGGAGCTAAACCTCTATCAGCATAAGCGTCTTTAAACATTTTACCAGGAATTACTATGGCTAAATATTGATCGGAGGCTATAATGTTTAAGCCTAAACAGCTAATTACCGTGCTTGCGAATAACCCAAAAACGGTTTGTGCTAATTTTAATAATTCTTTAGTGATTTTTGCTAAGGCTCCAATGCCATCCATAATACCCCCAAAAACCATAGCGCATATAATTAGGAAAATAGTCCAAAGCATACCTTGCATTCCACCAGAGGAGAAAAGGTCGTTTAATTTTTCATTTTCTGTAGTTATTTGTGTGTCTGTAAGTATTGAAGTAGTAATAGAACTTAATTTAGAATCGGAAACCTCTAATAAAATATTCGTTTGAAAAATAAAAGCAAAAATAGCAGCCAAAACAACACCCGTTACTAAAGCAATTAATGGTTTTGTTTTAAAAAGTATTAAAACAATAACAACTACGGGTACAACAAAAAGCCAGGGTGTTATGTTGAAAGTGGTATTAATTGTAGATAAAATGTTGCTTAAATCGGCAGATCCGGATGTTTCAATCGTACCACTTATAATTCCAAAGACTATAAGAGTAATAATTAAGGTAGGCACGGTTGTTAGCGTCATATATCTAATATGTGTAAATAAATCGGTCCCGGCCATAGCAGGAGCAAGGTTGGTGGTGTCGCTTAATGGAGACATTTTATCACCAAAATAAGCTCCTGAGATAACTGCACCTGCAATCATACCTGTATTGATGCCCAACGCTGTTCCAATGCCAACTAATGCTATGCCCACAGTTGCAGAAGTAGTCCAAGAACTTCCTGTTGCTATCGAAATAACAGCACAAATAATAACGGATGCCGGTAAAAATATAGAAGGACTTAACACCTGCAATCCGTAATAAACCATAGCAGGGATGATACCACTTATTAACCAAGTGCCCGCTAATGCCCCTACTAAGAATAAAATCATGATGGGAATAAAAACACTTTTTAAATTTTCCCAAATTTCTTTTATCATGCTTATTATACTCACTTTATTAAACAGACCAACTATAGCGGCAAATAGGCCTCCAAGTAATAAAATGAATTGATTTGTATACGCTCCAAACCATTCCTGGTCTTCAATAAAAAAGATGTTGTAAGCAAGCATCCCAACTAGAAATATAACCGGGATTATCGCTTCCCAAATACTGAGTTCCTTGTTATCTATAATGTTTTGGTTTTCTATTTCTATTTTGGAGATATTTTTGTTGTCTTGCATTCCCTGGATTTTGATTTGTAATGTTACGATTTTACACGGATGTATGCAAAACAAAAAAAGCCAAATTGATAGTTTTGGCTTTTTTTAATTTGTTTGTAAATTGATTAATTAATTTATTATTTGAAGTGCTATCATGCATTTACGCATGTTTTGGTATGTTCTTTCAATGTCTGCATCTAGCCCGATGGAGAACCGAATTAATCCATCACTTAAACCCATTGCCTTTTGTTCATCTTCAGGAATTTCAGAGGAGGTAGAACTGCCTGGGGCGCTAAACAAAGTTTTATAGAATCCTAAACTAACAGCTAAGTATCCTAAGTTATTGTTTTGCATAAGTTCCATTAATTCATTTGCTTTTGCTAATGAACCTACATCAATGGTTAACATACCACCAAAGCCATATTGAGCATTCATCATGGATTTGAATAACTCGTGTGATTGATGTGACTCTAAACCAGGATATACTGTTTTCAATCCATCATTTTCAAATTTTTCAGCTAAAAACATGGCGTTTTTACTATGTTGTTGCATTCTAATATGAAGGGTTCTTAGGTTTTTTAAAATAGAAGCAGCTCTTAAGCTATCCATAGTAGAGCCTAATAGCATAGAAGCCCCATGATTTACATTTCTTAATTCATTAATAAGTTCTTTTGTGCCGCAAACCACACCGCCAACCGTGTCACTAGATCCATTTATGAATTTTGTTAAGCTATGTATCACCACATCGGCACCTAAAATAGCGGGTGAAATGGAAAGTGGAGAAAACGTATTATCTACCACCAATTTTAAATTATGCTTCTTAGCAATTGCAGCTAAACCTTTAATGTCGGCTACTTCTAATAGTGGATTACTTACAGCTTCGCAATACAAAACCTTTGTGTTTTTGGTTATTGAAGCTTCAACCGTGTCAAGATTTGTGATGTCAACAAATGAAGTTTCAACTTGAAATCGAGGCAAAAAGTTCTTTAAAAAAGCATAAGTTCCTCCATAAATAGTTCGGCTTGATAAAATATGATCACCAGCATTGCAAAGTTGAAGTAAAACTGGTGTAATTGCTCCCATTCCAGAAGCAGAAACGTTAGCAGTTTCAGTGCCTTCCATAGCTGCTAAGGCTTCACCCAAATATAAATTAGAAGGAGATGAATGCCTTGAATAAAGATAGCAACCATCGGCATTACCTTCAAATGTATCGAACATGGTTTTTGCAGAAAGGAACGTGTATGTTGAAGAGTCAGAAATAGATGGGTTTACACCACCAAATTCTCCAAAGTATTGTAAATCTTGTATGTTGTTGGCAGGTTTAAAACTCATAAAGTCAAATTATTGGTTATTTAACAAAATTCGTGAATAATAGATTTAAAAACAATATTAATTAAATTTTATAGAAAATAAATCTGTCTAAATAAAACTCTGTAGATTTAAAATTTTATATTTTCGTGTAAATTTAAATTTTAATGAATTTCTTTCTATTATGATATTTGATGAAGTTGATAAAAGGTTACTAGAATATTTGCAATTAGACAGTAAACAAACGAATAAGGAGCTTTCTAATAAGCTTAACTTGTCTGTAACAGCAGTTTATGAACGTATTAAGAAGCTTGAAAAGGAAGGGTTTATTGATAAATACGTAGCCTTAGTTAATAAACAGCAGGTTGATAAAGCTTTTGTTGCGTTTTGCCACATAAAACTCATTCAGCATACACAAGATTATGTTGTGAAGTTTGAAAAAGAAGTTACTGCTTTGACCGAAGTTTTGGAATGTTACCACATAAGCGGAGATTGTGATTATTTATTAAAAATATTAACCAAAGATATGGTTGCGTTTAGAGAATTTTTGGTGAATAAATTAACATCTATCAGTCATATTGGGAGTACCCAGAGTATGTTTGTAATTAATGAAGTAAAACATACAACTGCTATAAAATTTTAGTTACAAATTTTTTACTACTTTTAAACAGATTTTTATAACTAACTAATCTTAATTAATGAAAAAACTAGGTTATATTATTTTGGGGATTGTTATTGGTGCTTTTGGTGCATATTTCTTTTGCCAAAACCAATTTGAGGAAGTTCAAACAAAGATTTCAAAACCAAAAGGAGTTATCACGCAAGAAAGGGCAAAAAAACTTAACGATGATTGGACTAAATACCGAAAAGCAGCTGTAGATTCTGCAGCTAAAGAACAAGGTAGAAATCAAGACGATCGTTCCGTTTATTGGAAGCTAGAAGAAGTTGAAAATTATTTAGCCTATGCAAAAAAAGAATCGGATAGTTTGGGGTATGATATGACTGGCATTCGGGTGTATTTAGGTGTTTATGGTGAAAATGCCGGCCAAACCAAGAAAAATTTAACAACCATGTTTATAGTGCCTACTGGTAAAAAGTCCAAATCCCTAGCGGGTAATGTTTTTTTTCAAAATAATGATGAAGATTTACCTGTTGATCCTTTAAATGATGGAGGAGGAAGTGGTAATGGTTATCCACAATAATAAAAATGCAAGAATTTTTATTAAGTAATTATGTTTTGTTTACATACTCTGTTGAAGCCATGGCTGCTATCACAGGTGTGCTTTTGTACAAAAAGTATAAAAATAGTACGACCAGATACTTTATTTACTTTTTGGTATATCTAACCATATGTGATTTTTTAAGTTGTTATACTTGGTTAGTATTCCCAGATAAATTATTTAGTTTTTTGGTAGGAACCATTATTGAGAAAAACTATTGGTGGTCTACACTATATTGGAAAATTGGAGCCATTATGTTTTTTGCGTTTTTTTATCGAAAAATTTTAAAAACAAAACATTTTAAGAATATTATTAAGCTTACGAGTTATAGCTTTTTTATTTTTTCAGTAGGGTACATACTTTATAATTTTGAAAAGTTTTTTATTACTTTCTTTCCGTTAATTAGTGTGTTAGGATCAATTATTATTTTTTTATGTGCCGGATTTTATTTTATAGAAGTCCTTCAAAGTGAAAAAATATTAACTTTTTATAAATCGTTAACTTTTTATATTAGTGCAACTATTTTTATTTGGTGGTTAATTATTACCCCCATAGTTTTTTATGATAATTATACTACTTATGAAATAGCTGTTTACGAGAGAGATTGGGATTATATTAAATTAAGAAGGACAATATATTTATTCTCTAATATTTTTATGTATTCAACTTTTACATTTGCTTTAATATGGTGCCGACCGGAAGCGGATTTTGAGAAGATTAAAAACTTGTAATGGAAGAATTTTTGCTCTCAAATTACATGACATTTACCCTGTCGTTTGAATTTTTGGCAGCAATAACAGGTTTATTTTGCTTAAGAAAATATAAAAATACGCCTGTTAAATATTTTATCTATTTTTTATGTTTCATCGCAATTTCAGAATTTTTATCACTATACACACTGTTTGTTGAAAACGGTAGTTTTTTGTGGTTTTTAAAGGGTACTATTTTTGAGAGAAATTATTGGTTGGTTACAATGTATTGGACGATAGGTAGCATTATTTTTTATTCATTTTACTACTTAAAAGTAATTAGGGCAAAAAAATATTTAAATATCTTAAAGTTTAGCAGCTTTGCTTATTTAACATTTGTTTTATTATATATAAGTACACATTTTAATGCCTATTTTTATAAAAGTTTTGCTAGCATTGATATAGCAGGAACCGTAATTATTTTTATTTGTGTTTTTTTCTATTTTCTAGAATTATTACAAAGTAATAAAATTTTGAAATTTCATAAATCCATTAATTTTTATATTAGTTCGGTTATTTTAATTTGGTGGTTAATAATTACACCTCTGGTGTTTTATCAAAGTTATTTTAATAACGTCGATTGGAATTTTATTTTTTTAAGATGGCAAATTTATTTATTTGCTAATATTTTTATGTATTCAACTTTTACATTTGCTTTAATATGGTGCGAACCGGAGAACGATTAGCTAGTACAGCTTCAGAACGCTATTTACTTATTTATATGATTGCCATTTTGGTAATTGTAACCACTTTGGTAATTATATTTTTTGTTGTTTTTTTAAAGCGAAAAAATAAATTACTGTTAGATAAAATCAAACAACAACAAGCTTTTGAAGCTGAAATTACCCAAGCCCAAACGGAAACACAGGAGCAAACTTTGAAAAATATAGGTTGGGAATTGCACGATAATGTTGGTCAGTTATTGTCTTTCGCAAGTATGCAACTAAGTATATTAAAAATGCAAATGCCGGATGATGCTAAAGATAAATTTAAAGATACATCTGAAGCCTTAAAGGAAAGTTTAGCTGAAGTACGATTGCTTTCTAAAACTTTAAATAATGAAGTGGTGCTTAATATTGGTTTTGAAAAATCGATAACCAATGAGTTAAACCGACTTAAGAAAATGAAATTTACCTCGGCAGAACTTAAAATTATTGGAGATAAGGTTGATTTTAAAGACCGAAAACACGAAATCATTATTTTTAGAATACTACAAGAGTTTTTATCTAATTCGGTAAAATATTCTGAAGCCAAAAACTTGAACATTACCTTAAATTATGAAGGTGTTAATTTAATAATTACAGCAACGGATGATGGTAAAGGATTTAATGTGGCGGAAGCAGAAAAAGGTTCCGGATTAATAAATATGAAAAGTAGAGCAACTTTAATTGGTGCTGCTTTATACTTAACTTCGAAACCAAATGAAGGTGTGAAATTAGAAATAAACTATCCTTTAGAATAAGTTTTAAGCGAAATACCTAAATAGCTTTTTTATTAAACTTAGTTTCTCAGAATACGGAGCGTACCTCATTGGTGGATCGAACCAATTGCCTCTTTTAATAATAGATTTCGTGTGAGAAAAGGCATCAAATCCATGTTTTCCGTGGTAGGCTCCTATGCCACTGGAACCAACACCTCCAAAAGGTAGTCGGTGATTACTAAAATGAATTAAAGTATCGTTTTTTACTCCACCACCAAAACTGTACTTTTTAAGTAGTTGGTTAACAAAATTCTTATTGTTTGAAAAAATGTAAAGGGACAACGGTTTGTCATAATTCCATATGATTTTTTCAATATCTTTTTCTGTGGTGTAGCTTATAATTGGTAACAAAGGACCAAAAATTTCCTCTTGCATTACATTACTTTCTAAACTAGGCTCATCAATAAGTGTAGGGGATAAGTAGTTTTCAGTTTCATCATAATCACCTCCAAAAACAACATTTACATCTTTTAGCATGTTAAGTAAACGCGAGGTGTTATTAGTATTTATTATTCGAGGAAAATCGGGAGAGCTTTTAGGGTTTTCTCCATAAGCCTTTGTTATTTCAGTTTTCAAAAGGGTTATAAAATTTTGTTTTACTTCCGCTTTTATAATGATATAATCAGGTGCAATACAAGTTTGTCCTGCATTGAAAAATTTGCCCCAAGCTATTCTTTTGGCGGTTAATTTTAAGTCGGTTGTATCATCAATAATACAAGGAGATTTACCTCCTAACTCTAATGTAACGGGCGTTAAATGTTTGGCGGCAGCCTGTGCTACAATTTTTCCAACTGAAACGCTACCTGTAAAAAATATATAATCCCATCTCTGAGCTAATAATTCAGTAGACGTTTCTATACCTCCTTGAATGGAAATAACATAATCTTTAGGAAATACCTTTTCAATGAGTTCCGTTATTACCTTCGAAGTGTTTTTAGTGAGTTCACTTGGCTTCAATACAATGGTATTACCAGCGGCAATGGCCATAATTAAAGGTTCTAAAGCAAGCAGAAATGGATAATTCCAGGGGGCAATAATTAATACCGTTCCGTAAGGTTCCTTAAAAATATAATCGCTTGAGGGAAATGTTATAATTGAAGACCTTACGCGCTTCGGTTTGCTCCAATTTTTAAGGTTTTTTATGGCTAAATTGAGTTGAGAAATAACTAGGCCGTATTCGCTAACAAAAGCTTCAAATTCCGATTTTCTAAAATCCTTATATAAAGCATCATAAATGATTTGTTCTTTTGCTAGAATTTCACTTTTAAGAGTTTTCAAATAGTTTAACCTAAAGGCAATGTCTTTGGTTTTTTGAGATTTGAAAAAGGTTTTTTGATCTGAAATACTATTAACGATGCTTTTCACAAACTATTTTTTATAAAGATATAAAATTAAGTATTACATGCATTCCAAACAGCATCGTCAGGTAAAGGTGCTGTAATGGCTATAGTTTCGTTTTTTACAGGATGAATAAATGTGATATGTCTGGCATGTAAATGAATACTGCCATCGGGATTGCTTCTATCAAAACCATATTTTAAATCGCCTTTAATTGGGCAACCTATATTGGATAATTGAGAACGAATTTGATGATGTCTTCCCGTTTCTAAATTAACTTCAAGTAAATAATAATTATCTAGTTTCTGTATTAGTTTATAATGAAGTACAGCCTTTTTACTATCTTTTACTTCTTTAGGAAAAGCGGTCGATTTATTGTTTTTTGGATTCTTTTTTAACCAATTAATTAACGTGTCTGCCACTTTAGGAGGTTCGCTTTTTACAACTGCCCAATACGTTTTATTAATATCTTTGGAAACAAACAAGGCATTTAATCGGGGTAATACTTTACTCGTTTTTGCAAAAATAACAAGGCCGGTAGTTGGTCTATCTAACCGATGTACAACACCTAGATAGACATTTCCGGGTTTGTTGTATTTCTCTTTAATGTAGCTTTTTACAACTTCGCTAAGAGGTTTGTCGCCTGTTTTATCTCCCTGAACAATATCCCCAGCACGTTTGTTAACTATGATGATATGATTATCTTCATATAGAACATGAAGGTTGGTTTTATTAGATAATATTTTTTCTGCCACGAATTATCAAAATTTAATTTCTCGCAAAGTTTTTTGAGATTGAAAACTGCGACTGCGACTGAAAATTAATATTGTTCATTATCATTTGGGAAATCAAGCGTTTTAACATCATCAACATATTGTGATATTGCTTTGCTCATATCTTCATATAAGGTTAAATAACGACGTAAAAAACGTGGGTGAAATTCGTGCGTCATGCCTAGCATATCGTGTAATACTAAAACTTGACCATCAACACCATTACCAGCACCAATACCTATTATAGGAATGCTTACGCTTTCGGCAACTTGTTTTGCTAAAGCGGCAGGTATTTTCTCTAAAACTATTGCAAAACATCCAATGCGTTCTAACATCTTAGCATCTTGGAGCAAACGTTTAGCTTCTTCCTCTTCTTTAGCACGTACGGTATAAGTACCAAATTTGTAGATGGATTGAGGTGTTAACCCTAAATGTCCCATTACAGGAATACCCGCATTTAATATACGTTTTATAGATTCTTTAATTTCTTTTCCACCTTCAAGTTTCACAGAGTGTCCACCACTTTCTTTCATTATTCTGATGGCTGAACGAAGTGCCTCTTTAGGGTCGCTTTGGTAACTTCCGAAGGGTAAATCTACCACGATTAAAGCACGTTCTGCAGCTCTAACTACGGATGAAGCATGATAAATCATTTGATCTAGTGTGATAGGAAGTGTAGTTTCATGACCCGCCATTACATTACTAGCAGAATCGCCCACCAAAATTACGTCAATTCCCGCACTGTCTACTATTTTTGCCATGGTATAATCGTAGGCTGTAAGCATAGATATTTTTTCGCCATGGGCTTTCATATCTATTAAGGTTTTAACAGTGACGCGTTTGTATTCTTTTTTGGCTACGGACATTTTTATGTTTTTTAAAATAGGATGTAAAAGTAATGAATTAAGTGGCAAATTAGTGAAGATAGAAAGTAGAAAGTTTCAAAGTTTAATTGCTGCAAAGCTTTTGAGTTTTTTAACTTGTTATATTTTTCCTTCAACAACTTTTAAACTTAAATAATCAACAGTCTGTTAAATTTACACCAACGGCTAAACCTCCTTTTGAAGTTTCTTTATATTTTTTATTCATGTCTTTAGCTGTTTCCCACATAGTTGCTACCACTTTATCTAAAGGCACTTTAACATTTTTTGGATCTGTGTCTAATGCTAATTCAGCTGCGTTTATGGCTTTTATTGCACCCATGGCGTTACGTTCAATACATGGTATTTGGACTAATCCACCAATGGGGTCGCAGGTTAGTCCGAGGTGATGTTCCATAGCTATTTCAGCAGCTACAACCACTTGTTCGGGGGTACCACCCATAAGTTCACACAATGCGGCGGCGGCCATAGCAGATGAAACTCCAATTTCAGCTTGACAACCACCCATAGCAGCACTTATTGTTGCACCTTTTTTGAAAATACTACCAATTTCGCCAGCTACTAAAAGGAATTGTTTAACATGACTAAAATCGGCCTTATGGTTTTCAATTACCATATAGTACATTAAAACCGATGGGATTACACCTGCACTACCGTTAGTTGGCGCAGTAACTACGCGGCCTAAAGAGGCATTTACTTCATTTACAGACAAAGCAAAACAACTAACCCATTTAAGTATCTGCCTAAATTTAACTTCGGTTTTACGTATGGTTTCTAGCCATTCTTGTGGTGAGTTGTATGGTAAATCAGATTTTAAGGTTTGGTAAGTGTCAAAAGCACGTCTTCTAACATTTAAACCACCAGGTAAATTACCCTCGGTATGACAACCAATATACATGCATTCTAGCATGGTATTCCAAATGCGTTGTAATTCAAAATCGATGGTTTCAATAGAACGTATTGATTTTTCGTTTTCTATAACAACTTCAGAAATGGATTTATTTAATTGATTACAAAATTTTAAAAGGTCTTTTCCAGTTTCAACAGGGTAGGGAAAGGTGCATTGAAAGATGATTTTTTTTGCCTCAGCTATTTTTCGTTCTTCTTGAACAACAAATCCACCTCCTATCGAATAATAGGTAGCTTGTTCTTTCTCTCCCTTTATAACAGCTGTGAACTGAAGTGCATTAGCATGGAATGGTAAGAATTTTTTATTAAAAACAATTTGCTTTTTTGGATTGAATGATAGTTCTTTTTCCTGATTGAAATGTATCATGTTGGTGTTTTTAATTTTAGCAACGATTGTATTAATATTATCAACAGGAACAGTTTCTGGATTGGCACCACTTAAGCCTAACATGATGGCATAATCGGTAGCATGTCCTTTTCCCGTTAAGGATAAAGAACCGTAAAGGTCTACTGATATTTTTTCTACGTCATTAAACTTATTGGTCTCTTTTAATTCTTTTATCCAACGCTCGGCAGCTCGCCATGGACCTAATGTATGTGAACTTGAAGGTCCTACACCAATTTTTAACATGTCGAAAACTGAAATACACTCCATTAAAATATTGTTTTGGGTTTAGAGCAAATATAAGTCAAGTTTTAAGCACCATTAAGAACTATTTATAAAAATAAAAGGCTGTCTTCAAAAAGAAAACAGCCTTTTAAAAAATTTACTAGAAACGATTATTTGATAATGATTTTTTTGGTTTCGTTCGTATTGGTTTTAAGGAAGTAGGTCCCTTTAGATACATTTGGTATTTGAATGCTTGAAGTGTTTTTTGATGAAAATATTTCTCTTCCTTGAATATCAAGCAAAGTGACATCTACATTTTTGTTGAAATACACTATTTCACTAGATTTTGAAGGGTTGGGATATACATTAAAATTGTTTGAGTTTGTATTGAATTCGTTAGTATTCAATATTTCTTTATTAATAGTGTATATGCTTATAGTAGAACTTACTTCATTAGACATCACAATTAATGCAGTACCATTTGGACTATCTTCTGGACTGATATAAATTATACCTTCTGGACCTAAATCGCCACCTTCGTTAGCACCTAAATTTCTATTGTTAACGTATTTTTGAAAAATAGGTGAAGTTGGATTTGTTATATCGTAAACCATTAATCCTCCAACACGTTCCAACGTTATAAATGCATAAAATTTGTTATCAATTTCTGCAACAGTAACACCTTCTGGTTCTGGACCTTTGTTATCACTTCTATTTTTCAAGTTATTATTTTCATTACTTGCATTAAATAACGAACCGTAGGTCAAATCGGCAGCAGTGTAACGTTCAAAATCATCGCCACTATCAAAAACCAAGGCTCCTGTAGTAGCATTCCATATACTGAAGGAGCGGCTTCCTAGCACATGTATTTCATCAAAATCATTATCATTATCAATATCACCAGTAGCATTTGTAACAGTTAACCTTCCTAAATGAATGTTCGATTTTAACAATGCCGCATTAGGAAAAACAGTTGGGTCTAACGGTAATTCGCTTACTCTAACTTCTTCTTCAAACGTATCATATTCCCTGGCGTCTCCTTCATTAGCAGTAACTAAATAGGTTTCAGAATTAACGGAATAACTTGCAATAGCATCTGGCATATACATCCCTTTTATAGGCCAATTTGCCATGAAAATGAATCCCGAATTATCAGAGGCATCTAAGGTATTTCCAGGTAAACTGTGATCTTTTAATCCTAGTGGAAAAATATTTGTTATGGTATTTGTTGTCAAATCAATTACCCCAACTGCATTATTTTCTTGAAGTGTAACCCAAGCTGTTTTGGAATCGTTAGAAACCGTAATGTATTCAGGTTCTAGATCTTGAGAAACGGTGGCTCCTGGGCCAAAAATACGAACGCCAGCGGCTTTTAAGCTAGCTATTTGAGAATCGAAGCTATTAAAATTAATATTAGTAACATGATTTTGAATAATATTACCAAAACCTGCTGTAACATCTATAACTGAGATGTTTCCTTCTGGATCTATAGAGTAATTTGAGTTTGGTTGACCTTCATTTGCAACTAATATTTTGGTTCCATCTGGAGTAAATGTTAGCATGTCAGGTAAATTTCCAACGATAACAGATGTTAAATTTTCTCCATTAATATCCATGAAAACTACAACACCATCGGCCGTTGGTCCATTGGAAGCTGAAACGGCAACAACACCATTTTTAACTGTAACACTTGTAGGACCTTCAGTACCGTAAGAAGATAAGTCGATGGTTTTTAAAGTTGATATATTTGAAATATCGGAGAAATCAAGAATCTCTAACTTTTTTCCAACGGAGTTCATTACAAATAAACGTTTACTATTCGCATCAAAAGCAGAAATCTCAGCAGAACCTGCGGCATCAACCAAGTAGCTTGTATTGTAGTTTATATCTAAGCCATTTGTTGGGAAACTTAGAGTAGTATCTTCATCAAAAATGTAAACTCCCGCTTTATCGATACTTCCTAAAGTGGCGTTAATTGGATTGGATAATTCTAATATAAAAAGTTCATCTGCTTCGGCAATGGCATCATTGTTTATAGTAATGATTAACTCTTTTGAAGCTGTTGAATTAGCTGGAATTGTGATTGTTTGATTTGAAAATGTAAAATCTGATGATTCTGATGCTGTTAATAAACTAGTTACCAAACTTACATCCACCATTATATCGTTGGAATAGGCCGAACTTGCTTTTATGAAAACCGAAATACTTCCAGCATCTTCATTTACTGTATACGTGGCATTTTCAAAAGAAATTTGAGGAATGGAATTAGTAATAGGGGAGAAGGTACCAGGAGATGCATAAACATTTAATCCTAGGGATTGTCCAACTAAATTGGTTGCAGCAGTCCAGTTAGTGCCTTCATTTAATGGATTAGATGGGTTTAACAATTCTAAAGAAGGTCCGTTTCCATCTGGGCTAGTTGGCCAAGGGGAAGCATCATCATATTCAACTTGAGAAATTACGGTTTGGTTAGAATTTACTATTTGTAATAATTCGCCACCATTTCCTAGGGCATTAGAGATTCCTTGTGGCATATCTAAAAATGTAACACCATAAAAGGCATCGGCACTAGGTTTATCGGTAGCCAAAAGTACAACAGCCCCAGCAGCTAAGGTCTGTGCAGGAAATGTGAATACAAAATTACCTTCATCCTTTACTTGGATACCTCCCAACTCAATTGGATTCATGGTTGTGTTGTAAATTTCTAAAAATTCCAATTGGTTAGAATTCTCAGATGGCGCATTATACATTATTTCGGTAAAAATTAACCCTGTTGTTAAGGTATTGTAAAAAAGTGTACTGCTAGTAAAACCTAGGTTTTGAACGTTAGAAGCTAAGTCTTCTATATTATTAACGGTTAGGGTATAGGCTGTTCCGTTTGTAAAACCAGTATGGGTAATTGTTGCTGTATTGTTCGCTGTATTATAATTTATAGCATTAATGGTTAAACTTGGTGAAAGCATATAATTAGAAAGGGTTTCAGCTGATATTGTAGTGACCTCTTCCGAAAAGACTACATCTAATGTGTTTTGGCTGGTAACAATAACGTTTGCTACTGATGGTGCAGTAGAATCTACAGTAGAAATTGAAAAAGAAGTTGTATCAAAAGGTACATCTGGAGCAATTGCATCGTTATGGTCATCGTTAGCAGTATCTTGTATATCATAATTAGACATGTTGTTTAATTGCACCAAATAACCATTTGCTGTTAAACCTGTTCTGGTTCCGTTGTAATGTGCAATATCGGCACCATCGGGACTATAAGTAATAGCAGTAGAGCCATTGGTTAGTCCGGTACCAGATAAAGTACCAAAGGCATTTGCAGCATTGGCAACAGCAGCAATAAACGTTGTAGGTATCCTTGGTCCGGTACCTAAAAATGCAAAAATAGCTTCGGAGCTACTTGAAATTCCGCCAGGTATTCCTGTGATGGTTCCTACAGAAACAACAGGTGTGGCACTAATGGTATAAAATGTTATTACAGTACCAGCTGTAATTATGTTGGCACCTGAGTTCCAATAAAAATCATTTTCATCGGTACCAAAAGCAGTACCGTTCCATTCAGAATCTGTAAAATAAATAGTTGTATTCGCAGGGATATCAACAAAAGTAACCATCGCAAAATCATCATCACCATCTGCGTTAAAGGCAATAAATGCCATATCGCCGGTATTGAGTTGTGCGTTTAGTTGGTTAATAAAAATAATTGAGAGGATAAGTAAAAGTTTCTTCATGATTAATTAATTAATATTTTTTTACTAAGTTAAATTTTGAGTAGTGAGCTTAATTTATCTTATCATTAATTAAAAATGCTTAAAGTTTACTTTATTGTTATCGTATTACTTTTCGTTAACATGGAGTCAATATTAAGTTAATAGACTTGTAACAATTATTTAATATGACAAGGTGTCAGTATTCAGTAGTTGGCATAATCATTGACTTATACATACCGAATTTAAAAATGAATTTTCAACACAAATAAAACATATTATGAGTAAAATTATTGGAATCGATTTAGGAACAACCAACTCTTGCGTGTCAGTGATGGAAGGAAATGAGCCTGTTGTTATCCCAAACGCAGAAGGTAAACGTACCACGCCATCGGTAATTGCATTTGTTGAAGGAGGCGAAATTAAAGTTGGTGACCCGGCAAAACGTCAAGCTGTAACCAACCCAACAAAAACCGTTTATTCTATTAAACGTTTTATGGGGAATAAATTTTCTGAATCTAGTAAAGAGGCAGATCGTGTACCTTATAAAGTAGTTAAAGGAGATAACGATACACCGCGTGTAGATATTGATGGTCGTTTATATACGCCACAAGAATTATCGGCTATGATTCTTCAAAAAATGAAGAAAACTGCCGAAGATTATTTAGGAACTACTGTTTCAGAGGCAGTTATTACTGTACCTGCTTACTTTAATGATAGTCAGCGTCAAGCAACTAAAGAAGCTGGAGAAATTGCAGGTTTAAAAGTACGTCGTATTATTAACGAACCTACTGCTGCTGCTTTAGCTTACGGATTAGATAAAAAAGGTAAAGATCAAAAAATTGTTGTATTTGACTTTGGTGGAGGAACACATGACGTTTCTGTACTTGAATTAGGAGACGGTGTATTTGAAGTATTATCAACAGATGGTGATACGCATTTAGGTGGTGATGATGTTGATGAAAAAATCATTAACTGGTTAGCAGATGAATTTAATGCAGAGGAAGGTATGGATTTAAGAAAAGATCCAATGTCTTTACAACGTTTAAAAGAAGCTGCTGAAAAAGCTAAGATTGAATTATCATCTTCTGCTTCAACAGAGATTAACTTACCATATATTACTGCTACTGCAAGTGGACCAAAACACTTAGTGCGTACATTAACAAAAGCTAAATTTGAGCAATTAATTGACGATTTAGTAAAACGTACAATTGCACCATGTGAGTCAGCTTTAAAAGCAGCAGGTTTAAGTAAAACAGATATTGATGAAGTTATTTTAGTAGGTGGTTCTACGCGTATCCCTGCCGTACAAGCTGCTGTAGAGAAATTCTTTGGAAAAGCACCAAGTAAAGGTGTGAATCCTGATGAAGTAGTTTCTTTGGGTGCTGGTATCCAAGGTGGTGTATTATCTGGAGATGTTAAAGATGTATTGTTATTAGACGTTACGCCTTTATCATTAGGTATTGAAACTATGGGTAATGTTATGACAAAGCTTATTGAAGCAAATACTACGATTCCTACTAAGAAATCGCAAGTATTCTCAACGGCTGCTGATAACCAACCATCTGTAGAAATCCATGTATTACAAGGTGAAAGAGCGATGGCTGCCGATAATAAAACCATTGGACGTTTCCACTTAGATGGTATTCCACCAGCAAGAAGAGGAACACCTCAAATTGAAGTAACATTTGATATTGATGCGAATGGTATTATACACGTAACAGCAACAGATAAAGCTACAAATAAAACACAAGATATTCGTATTGAAGCATCTTCTGGTTTAACTGAAGAAGAAATCAAGAAAATGAAAGCCGATGCTGAAGCAAATGCAGAAGCTGATAAAAAAGCAAAAGAAAAAGCAGAAAAATTAAATGCTGCTGATGCTATGATTTTCCAAACTGAAAGTCAGTTAAAAGAATTTGGCGAAAAATTATCAGACGATAAGAAGAAACCAATTGAAGAAGCATTGGAAGAGCTTAAAAAAGCTTATGAAACCAAAGATGTTGAAGTTATTGATCCAGCTTTAGAAAAAATTAATGAAGCTTGGAAACTAGCAAGTGAGGAAATGTACAAAGCACAGGCGGAAGCTCAAGGCGGCGCACAACCAGGACCAGATGCAAGTCAAGGAGGACAAGCAGAAAGTAGCGATGTTGAAGACGTAGACTTTGAAGAAGTAAAATAAAACCTTACTAGTCGGAAGACTAAAAGCTGAAATAAAAACAGGTTGTTCTAAATTTATGGAACAGCCTGTTTTTTTTTATATATAATTCTATTGAGTTAAAAATATGAACTAGCATGTGGATTAAAGCATGCTAGTTCAATTAGAAAAACATATTAAATTAACTTACCATCTAAATCAATTTTAATAGTCTTCTTTTGGTTAGCCTTGACTAGCTTCAACTTGTAAATTTTTTTGGCGCCTTTTGCAGCTGAATAATTAACATAATATTTGTCGCTATCTACAACCCATTCTGGATAATTTGAGTACACCACATTCTTAACAAGAGGTGTCATTATTATGTTGTGATGTACCGCATTTAACTTTAAAATTTCTCCATTCTGGTTATAAGTCGCAATCATTCGGCTTTTATCCCTATCATTATAATTTTGTTTAAATACTACTCGGTAAGTGGCATTAATAGCGCTATTATCAAAGTCATCTATGTTCGTTATGTTAAAATTTGCAGCTTTCTTGTCAAGAGTTTCTACTCTAATTGGTGTATGCTCATTATAAACAGCACTTAGATAGTTTTGATTTATTCTTGTAATAACGATATCATCAAGCTTAACATTTTTAAATTTTTCATTGAATTTAAAATTAGGGTCGTGCGATTGAGAAAAACTAAGGTTGGCAAAACCTAATAAGAATAAGCCGATTACAAGTGTTTTCATATTATTAGAATAATTAATGGGTTAACGTATTAAAAATTCTAATTTTAAGATGGTTATGACCTTTTACTAAAGAAAGAGTTCTATTTTTTGTAAAAAATAAAAATTGACTTTGGTATGATCATTTAAAATTATTAAATCAAATTTATAAAATAAATTTCCATCAACCTATTAATAATCAGTTTTTTATGTATAAATAAGTAGTTTTACGTATATTGGATAGATAGGTAGATTTTATGATTTATCTGTTTTTAAGAAAGAAGTTTTAAGATTGAATTTTGTAGAAATTAAGTAAATTCAAGCTAAAATGTTACAAAATAAAATGGGCTATTTCCATAAGAAATAGCCCATTTTTTGATAAAAGGAAATAATTAAAGGAAAACTCCATTTGGGTCGGTATTCACAGTAATAACTTGATTTTCATTTTTAATTTTCAATTTGTATTGTTGGTTCAATAAATCTTGTTCACTTTTATACTTAACTAAGTAAATACCTTCTACAATTCCCCAATTAGGAAAGCGTGTTGCAATAGCCTGCATTACAGCAAGGGGTAAACGCACATTGTTGTATTTTTCTATAGTATTTATAATTTCACCTTTTTTATTGTAAGCAGCAACAATTTCACCTTCTTGCGTGGTAAATTTAACTGTATAAATATCTTTATCACTTTCAAATAATTTACAAAGTTCGGTTGTTTTGTAGTTTAATACAGCATCCTCCAGTTTTTTAACAGGCTGTGGCGCTTCGTGTGTTTCTATGGCATTATGATATTGGTAGTTGCTAGCTATTACTGTTTTTGTTAACTCAATGGTTTGAGATTGTACTTGGAAGGTTAACCCAAAAATAAAGAACCCAAAAATTATTTTTCGCATGACTAACAATTTTATTATTTAACAAGTATAAAAATAACTGTGCACGCATAATAAAAATATGATAATTATCATGTTATCAAATAGTTATATTTAATTTGTTGTTTTTTTTTATAACTAATTGAAAATTAGGTATTATGCACGCATAATAATTTGACTTCGTATAAAAATATCGTAAAACTTAAGAGCTTTACTTTAAAAGAGGAAAGATCAATGTTTGTAAATTTATTTTTTGCTTTAAATGAAAGATATGTTTTTTGAATTACAGCCTATTAGAGAATTTATAATGTAATACTCGAAATTGGCACTTATAAATTGGAAAGCCATTCGTTTAATAGCTTATGAAGTAATGTTCCGTTACAATTAGGAACTTGTATTCTTCCTAACTGAAGCGGTGAAGATTTTTTTGTAATAATGTCGCCCGACGTTGTAAAGCCTAGCGCTATGTTGTTTTGTTTCACAATGGATAAAGTGGTATCATTAAAATTGCCATGTGGGTAAGCAATAGCATTAATTACTGCATTTTCGTAACTTTTAAGAAAACTATAATTGTTTGAAATTTCACTTAATTGAATGTCGTAAGCATGATTGGCCAAAGCAGGATGCGTTTCAGTATGCAGTCCAAAGGAAAAAAGTTTATTATTACTTAAAGTTTTAAGCTGTTCAGGAGTCATTGCAAGATTTTCATTTATAATAGAAGGAACCACATTTGCCCATGTTTTTAAATGATTTAATACTATAACTATTTTGCTAAAAGGTAGTGGTTTCAAAATATCTGATATTTGAAGATATAATTCACATCTCTTGGTAGGAGGTTTTTCAGTATAATGCCAATTTTTTTGTTTCTTTTGAATGTCCATTGTTAATGCTTCCATTTTATTAAGAAATTCAAAAGTTTCTAGATCTACTTGGAAGGTAAGTTCATCAGGTAACTCTTTAGAATGAAGAATAATTTCTTCTAGTTCGTCCCACCAAAACATCTGTTTTTTACCAATAAAATATGTGGGAACAAAAAATGTTGCAGGACAGTTATATTTTTCCAATATAGGTTTGGCATAAAAATAATTGTCTTGATAAGCATCATCAAATGTAATGTATACAGATTTTGGTTTTATTTTATTAGAATTAAATTGAGTAATGAGGTCGCTAACGGGTAAAACATTGAAGTTTTTTGTAATAGCTTTAATTTGGGATTCAAAATTATCAGGACTAACAGCTAATTGCCATGGATCTGATTTTGTTTCACATACTCTGTGGTACATCAAAACAATGGCTATTTCTTCCGAAGATTTAAAATATTTCGTTATTCGGTTTAACATGATTTTTGTTAATTTATTTTTTAGCTCGTACCGATATAATAACCTGATAATGTGGGTCGTGGTAATCCATTTGTTCTTTTTTTATTTCAGGTAAACCCATTCCGTATAAAAAAGCACTTGCAACTAAAACATTTCCATAGGTTTGTATGGAAACATTATCTTTTGGGAAATGTTCTAACATTATTTTTTCCATAGAGGCATCTGTGAAAGACCAAAGCCAATATTTCCGCCATTGATCCTGAGCAATATGGCTAATTCCCGGAACTGTTAATAATAATACACCACCTTTTTTTAAAACTCTATAACAGGTTTCTATAGCAGACTTATAATCATAAATTAAATGTAATGTTTGCGTTAGTATTATGCAATCAAAGGTGTTAGAGGGTAGGTGAGGAACATCGCTTAAGTCTCCAATATAAGTCGCCTCTTTATTAGTGTCATCAACATGTAAAATATCACTTTGTGTAAGTTTGTCACCGCCATATTTTAATGTATATTCATTATCGCCAATCTCTAAAACCTGCCCCTTAACCAATGAACTGTTTTGATTTAAAAAATTTTCTATATAATAGCGATCAATTGGGCCACCACGATCATAACCAAATTCTGTACTAAATGGCGTGGTACGATTTAAATCGCCTAAATTTATTTTGTATGGAAGTTTGTTTTTGGATTGCTTGTACAAAACATATTGAATTCGTTTTATAACTTTCAAAGGCAAAATTTTTTTTAATATATTTTTAATGTTTTGGAATAATTTAAACATGAAGAAAAGAGTCTGATTTATTTTAAATTTAGCATATAGTTTTGGCGCATTAATCATTAAAGTTTTAACTTCTTTGTTGTATGAATTAGACCTATTTGAGTTTATTTGTAACTTAAGATATTCATAAATTTTTAATGAATAGTAATCTTTTAATACAGATATTCCTTGATTATTTAATTTTTTTTCGAAATTATTCAAAAGATTTTTTTCGTTCTTGGATAAAATTAATAGTACATATTTTAGCATATCTGAATAATTCGAAGACATATTGCTACCGTGCATTCTATAAACAGCAATTAATTCAGTATGATGAAGGACTTGGTGTTTTTTAGTTATTTTAAGGTATAAGTCGAAATCTTCGCAATAAGGCAGTGAGGTATCGAATTTTAAAGAATCAAAAACCCATCGCTGATACATTACGGTGGCATGCATACCTATATAATTATTCCCCTGCAATAACTTTAAATAATGATCTTCTTTTACTACCTCTCGAACAGTTTTTGTATGGCCAGTATTTTCATAAAAAACGTTATGTCCACCAGAGATAAAAGCAATGTTTTTATGCTTTAATAAAAGATCTAAATTTGTTTTAAGAGCGTTTTCAATTAACCAGTCATCTGCATCTAAAAAAACTAAATACGCTCCTTTAGAATATTTAATACCTGTATTTCTAGCTGAAGATAAACCTGAATTTTTTTGATATATATATGTTACATCCGGATAATTATTGCATACCTTTTTTGTATTATCAACTGATCCATCATCTACAACTATAATTTCAAAAGTTTGATAAGTTTGTGAGTATACACTCTCGATAGCGTTTGCTAAAAACTGTCCATGATTATAGCAAGGAATGATAATAGAAATTAAAGGGTTTATGGTTTGTACAGGTTTTACCATTTAATAGTTATAAAGTTAATGGCGGCTTTTTTTTATTCCGATAATAAAAATTTATTCCCGAAATATATCCTTTTACTTCACTCCATAATGTTCTATAGCGAAATTTATATGTTGGAAAGCCTATTCTAAATAATAAAAGATAATACTTCGGTAAATTGAATATATACGATTTATACCCTAAATTTTCGTTTTGTTTATGTTGTAACAGTGCAGAAGCTACATGACCACGCATGTAACTATATATTTGTTTTTTTAATTGTATTATTTCTTTTCTATGTTCATGAAACACTATAGCTCTTGGGGTGTAATGAATTTTATATCCATTAATTAGCATTTTGTACCATATTTCTGAGTCTTCACTGCACCCCGATGCACCAGCTCCTAAGCGTTCATCAAAATAATTTAACTTAACCAAAACATCCTTCTTGAATGCCATGTTGGCTCCAGCTCCAATTTCCCAAACTCTTGGTACGCCTTCAGTAGAATGAATAAAATTTAAATCGAAAATAATATCCTCATAGCCTTTATTAAAACCCCAATACTTTTCAAAAATTTGTTGGCTTTCTGTATCAAGAGAGGTAGCTAAAACCAACCCAGTTAATCCATCGACTTTTCGAGATTCAAATGAGATCCAAATATTATAAGTCCATAAACTGTGCACCATAACATCATCATCTGTAAAAGCAATTATAGGGTGTTGAGCTAATTTAACTCCTAAATTTCGAGCGATAGATAATCCAGTTCTTGGTTCTCTGTGATAGATTACATTATTGAATTGATTTACAACATTCTTTGTGCTTTCGTCTGGCGGAGCATTGTCGATTACAATTATTTCAGCAGGTTTACAAATTTGATTGTTTATACTCTGAAGGCAGTTTTTTAAGCTTTCACTTCTATTGTGAGTACAAACTATAACAGAAACTTCTACTTTAGCTGGTATTTCTTTAGAAAGATAAGTAGAAAGAACTTTTGAAATTAATGCTGAGAATTTTAAGAAATCGTGGTTGTTATAGGATATTGTAATATCATGTAGCTGCTGACTTTCACAATTATAATTTTTAAGTGTTGGTAAGATAGCTTCAAGTATTTTTTCTTTAAAATTAGTATGATCATCTCTTTCAACATATAAATGTCCTAGAGGTATTTTTAGCCACCAAAAAATGAAATAATACCGATTTCCTAATTCCGGTTTAGGAATTTCGGAAATATCATTAGCGTCTAATTGAACATGACGTATTAAATAAGGAGATATTTCAGACATGAAAATTGAAGGGTTTTAATACTTTTCTATAGGGCTCGGTATAAACATATAAAATTATTACAATTATCTTTAACATGACTTGGCTGTCCTTGTGCAATTTCCAAATACTACTAATTTGATTATGTATCATCTGCTTATTTTGGTTTGAAAACCAGTAAACTAAAATCTCATCAAGCATCCAATAAACAAATTTTTTTTTAGCCATTTTAAGCTTTTTATTTTGGTCTTTTTTTGGAAGATAACTAATTATAGTTTCTATAACTTTTCCAATGTCTTTTATATTTTGTCCTGATATATAACTTTGCCAAGTAATTGAATTTTTATGTTCTCGATATTGTGCTAAGTATTCTGGTATATAGGCCATGTCGTAAACCTTAGCTATGCGAGCCCACATTTCCCAATCTTCACCATAATGCCCAATATAGAAACTACCTAATTTCTCATATACTTCTCGTTTTACAGTTATTGCAGCGTATTGTATTCGTTGATGTTCGGCCAATTTTAGCAACCAATTATCTAATACACATGGATTATTTGCTTCTAATACAGATTGGCGAGAAAGGATGCCATCGCTTTTTATATAATCCCAAGAGCTAAATGCAGCGCCTGCCGTGGGGAATTTCTCAAAAAGGTTAGTTATTGCGGTATAGTATCCATTTTTAACACGGTCATCTCCATGCAACAAGTGTATATACGTTCCTCGTGCTCTATTAATACAAGTTTCAAAATTTCTTAAACTTCCTACATTTTCCTTTTGCCGGTAATAACTCACTCGGCCTTTACCGATTGTATTTACTAGTTCTTCAACATTTGTGTCGGTACTATAATCATCTACAACTTCAATTTGCATAACCTTTTCACCTAAATCTTGTTGTAAAACACTTTGAATAGTTTCTATTAAATAATTAGAACAATTATAAGTTGGAATCATAACAGACCATAATGGGCGATGTAACCCATCTGTTATTGGTGAAATTTTTGGAGGAGATTGTGGAATTCGAGACACTTTTTTATTTTCTTTAAGTTATATAGGTTACTTTAATATTTTTTTTAATTTCATAAAAATTTTATTTTTTAAGTTATAAAAAGCAGAATAATTCAATTCTTTAAGAGCATACTTTACCATGGTATCAATTTCCGAATTTTTAATATTATTTTCCTTCAAACTTCCTTTAAACCATGTTAAATAATATTTTCTAACCTTGTTGTAATGTCCTGCGCTCTTTACTGTTTGTACAATAGAATCCTGGTGTTGTCTATACATATTATTGCACTCCGACGATACATAAACTTCTTCTTTTAAATACATTTTGCTTAAAAAGGCTTGGTCTTCGTATAATGCGAATTCACCTTTAAAGGATTCCTCAAAGTACCCAGAATTTTCAAAAGCATTTCGTTTAACCATTATGGCGGATGGGCAAGGAGCAGCCCCTTTTCCTAAGGGGTATAGATTCGTTACAAGAAATGGTGGTTTGTAAACCTTGTTACCTTCAACTCCTATTGGTATTAAAATGTTATCTTGATTGTTATCATTCCAATTAAACCAATACATCGACGCTTCAAGTAATAAACCTATATCTGGGTTGTTATTAAAAATAGCAACTTGTTGGGATAGTTTATTTGGTTGCCAAATATCATCTGCATCTAGAAAAGCGATTAAATCACCTTTAGATTTTTTTATTCCTAAATTTCTGCTAGCGCTAAGTCCTTTGTTTATATGATTATTATGGTCTAGATATTGTATTTTATCAATATATTTTTTTTCATAATTTAAAGCAATGGCAGTACTTTTGTCGTTTGAGCCATCATCAATCAAAAGTAGTTCCCAATTTTTGTAGTTTTGATTAAGCACACTTGTAATTGCTTCTTCTAGGAAGTTTTGCTCATTTAAAAAGCAAATTACAACTGAAACAAGAGGCAGTTTTTGGGAATCCATAATCGTTTATATTATTTAGATTGTTTTAGGATTACTGGAAATTTTGGTCTAACATAACCCATCCAATCACCGTACCAATTCATATTTTCTCTGTAATCTTCAACATCAAAGGATAAACATTCTTCGTAATAATAAAGTTGTTTTGAAGAATCTTCAACAAAAATAATAGAAATGTAGTAAGACCCATTGTTAAGAAAATTACCAGGGATGTTGCATTCTCCATCAATGAAACCTTTTTCAAAAAGTAAAGAATCGTTAGAAACATCAAAGATACATTCTCCTGAAAGCGTAAAAAGGTGTATTCCTGCTGCTAAAAGTATGTTATCAGAGGTATTATAAAAACGAAACTTAATAGTTAAGGGAGTTCTAATATCTATAATGGAAGATGATTCTACAAATTGAGGTTTTAATTCTACACTAAAAACTTTAATGAAATCATTACCTGGAGCATTTTTTAAGTCGGTAAATTCCTTTTTCCAACTTTTTTTTTGTAAAGTACTTAAGTAATCATTAATAACTGTTTTTGAAGTTCCCCTGGAGCGTACACTTCCCTTATCTAACCATATAGCTTTTGGACAAAGGTTACTTACTGCCTGCAAATTATGACTAACAAAAATAACAGTTCGGCCACTTTTAGTTGAGGCATCATTCATTTTACCAAGGCACTTTTTTTGAAAATCAGCATCACCTACAGCTAATACTTCATCAATAATTAGAATATCCGGCTCTAAATGAGCAGCTACTGCGAAGGCTAAACGAACATACATTCCAGAAGAATACCTTTTAACAGGGGTATCAATAAATGCTTCCACACCTGAGAAATCTACAATCTCGTCAAATTTTTTAAGTATTTCTGCTTTTTTCATTCCCAGTATATGACCGCTTACAAAAATATTCTCCCTCCCTGTAAGCTCTGCATGAAAGCCAGTACCTACCTCAAGCAAACTACTTACACGTCCTCGCCCACGAATAACGCCTTCTGTTGGTTTTACTATTCGCGATAATATTTTTAATAATGTTGATTTTCCTGCACCATTATGGCCAATTATACCAAGGGCTTCTCCTTGTTTAATTTCAAAATCAATATTTTTAAGTGCCCAAATAATTTCATTATTGTCTATCTTTTTACCTCCAGTAATATATTTATTAGGGTTTTCTTTATTCAGAATTTTATCTTCCCACCACAATTGCATATCGCGACGTAAAGATCCAGAACCTATGGTGCCTAGTTTATATAATTTAGAAATGTTTTCTGCTTTTATAACTATATCCGACATAAATTCTTATAAAATATCTATTAGTTTATCACTCATTTTGTTAAATAGCATAATTCCAAACGCTACAATAGTAATCATAAATATAGTACTGTAGGAAAGGAGGAAAATATTTAAAGTTCCAGTTCCTAAAAATGCATATCTAAAATATTCAAAAAGTGAGGATAATGGATTAATAATAACAAACCATTGCATGTTTTCAGGCACCATACTCATTGTGTAAAATATTGGGCATACAAACATGAGTAATCGTATTAAAAGATTTATTAATGCTGAAAGATCTCGATATTTTGCCGTAAGTACAGAGAAAATTAATCCTCCACCAAATCCTATGCCTGTAGTTATTATTATAATTGGGAAAATTAAAAGGATATTAGCAATATTAAAATTTAAATTACCTTGAAGTACCAAGAATAGATAAGTTGCAAACAGTAAAATTAGTTGAACGGCAAATAATAATAATTGAAGCCAAAGTGTAGAAATTGCAACAACAACTCTAGGGAAATATACTTTTGAAAATATTTCGGCATTGAGAGAAAACGTTTTTGAAGTTTGTAAAAACACTTCCGAAAAGAGGTTCCAAAGTGTGATACCAATTAAGTTGAATAGGAAAGGTGGTACATTTCCAGTAGAAATTCCAATTACATTATTAAAAACAAGTACATAAATTAATACAGTTAATAAAGGTTGAAGTAATGCCCAGAATGGACCCAAAAGTGTTTGCTGATATAACCCAAGGAACTCTTTTCTAGCTAATTGCAGAATTAAATCTTTATAAGCGTAAAGTTCCTTTAAGTTGATATTCCACCATGAGGTTTCTGGCCTAATTTCCCATTCCCAATTTAAAGTTTCGGGGTTAATTACTTTTTTGTTCATTCATTGTAGGGATTAAAAATTCCTCCATAATATGTTTTTTTGTACGCACCCAAAATTTTTCAATTTGTTTATACCTTAAAATATACATGGCATAAAAACGAATTATCCATAATAAAATATTAAAACTCCTACTCATACTCCAAGCTCCTTTAATTTGCCTAAATGCGGCCTCTTTATTATCCAAGAGTAAACCATTAGCCACTTTTATACAATATTTAGCATAGTATTCTGAGGATGATTTTTTTATACCGATTCGTTTATCTAAAGGTAAATAGTTCTGTATTATATCTATAACCTTTCTAATATCTTCAACATTTTGACCTGTTCTAAAACTATTATGACTTATTCCAACACCGTGAGAGACTCTATAATTAGCAAGATACTTAGGCGAATAAGCTATAGGGAACTTGGATGCTATTCTGGTCCACATTTCCCAGTCTTCTCCAAAATGTACAGCAAAAAAGCCACCCAACGTTTCATAAGTTGTACGTTTTACAACCATGGCAGGAGGTTGAACAAGTTGTTTTTCCGCAATCTTTTCAACAAAGTTTGGTATTACCCCTGAGTAATCTAAAACACTTTCATTTTTTACAGCTACTATACTATTCTCATTGTTAATGTAATGAAAATTGGTGAAAGCGGCGCCTGCTTCTGGATATTCATTAAACAAAGTTTCAATTTCGTTATAGAAACCATATTCAATGGTATCATCACCATGTAAAAGATGAATATACTTTCCTTTAGAACGATTTAAACAAGTTTCAAAATTTCTTAAACTACCAACATTCTCTTTTTGTCTGAAATAACGAACCCGTCCTTGTCCAATTTCATTAACGAGTTTTTCAACGTCGCCATCGGTGCTACAGTCATCAACTACTTCAATTTGTGTTAAATTGATATTATAATCCTGATTTAGTACACTAATCAAAGTGTCCTCAAGATAATTAAAACAATTAAAAACGGGAATCATTATAGACCATATAATGACATCATTACCATTATACACTGCTATTTTGGGTGGTTGTTCAGGAATTCTTTTAAGCATTCTAGAACTGAACTATGTTTATTTTAATGTAAAACACAATAAATATGAATAAAACAACAAAATTAAAAGAAGAATAAGAAAAATAAAACATATTTAGTTAAATTATTAGTATTATCAACTTTTGAAAGTTTTTGGTCGATAAACAAACAAAATTACCAAAATCGGTTACGCTTTTTTTTGTAAATCTACGAATGACAAATAATGATTTAAGTTAAATACAAATGATGTTCGTTTTCACACTCAATAGTTGAATTATTATTAAAATTAGCTTTATCAAGTTTTTTATTATGCTTATTGGATACTATAAAATTATGCATGCATAATATTTGCTATATTTGTTGAAATCGTTTTCAAGTTATTTATGAAACTCACGGACCTTTTAAATATAAAATATCCTATTATTCAGGCACCCATGTTTTTGGTTTCAAATACGGCCATGGTTATTGAAGCGATGAAAAGTGGAATAGCAGGTTGCATTCCTGCACTAAACTACAGATCGCTTGAAGATTTAAAAATAGCCATGCAAGAGCTAAAAGAAGCTAAAGTTGAAGGCGGTTCGTATGGTTTTAATCTGATAGTTAATAAATCCAATATCAAATATAAAGACCAACTGCGGGTACTTTGTGAAGAGGGGTGTGATTTTATAATAACTTCTTTAGGAAGTCCGGAAGAAACGATAAACCAAGCTCACAAAGCAGGTATTAAAGTGTTTTGTGATGTAGTAGATTTAAAGTTTGCAAAAAAAGTTGAAAGTTTAGGTGCAGATGCTATTATCGCAGTAAATAATAAGGCAGGAGGGCATAGAGGTCACCTTCCACCAGAAACCTTAATAAAGGAGTTAGCTGCTAATTGTAGTATTCCAATTATATCTGCTGGTGGTGTTGGTTGTAAAGCTGATATTGATGAAATGCTAAGCTATGGTGCTTCTGGTGTTTCTGTAGGAAGCCCTTTCATAGCGTCGATTGAAGCCAATGTTACTCAGGAATATAAACAAGCTTGTGTAGATTATGGTGCTAAAGATATTGTAATGACCGAGCGTATTTCTGGAACACCTTGTACTGTTATAAATACACCTTATGTTCAAAAAATTGGCACTAAACAAACTTGGTTAGAGTCTGTTTTAAATAAAAATAAACGTTTAAAAAAGTGGGTGAAAATGGTTCGTTTCATGATTGGAATGAATGCTACAAAAAAAGCGGCTACGCAGGCAACCTACAAAACTGTTTGGGTTGCTGGACCCAGTATAGAATATACCAGTGATATTTTATCTACAAAGGATATCATTAAGAATCTTACACAATAGTAAATTGTAAGGTTTATTCTTCAAATTTTTAAAAAGTATAATGGTTTAAACTATTGAATTAGAGTGCGTTCTGGTATAATAAATTAACAGGTGTTTTATTTCCAATTTTAATTAAATTAATACTATTATTCTCTTTACTTTTATTTCAAATATATTTTTAATTACACAAGAAGAAATATATTAGCATTTTTAATAAAATTTCTAAACTAAAATTATGAATTCTGAAAATTCAACCACTAAATGGGGTCAATTTATTCCGCTCGTTACCGTTTTCTTTTTCTGGGGGTTCGTTGCAGCAAGTAACGATATTTTAATACCAGTTTTTAAAAAAGCATTTGACTTAACTCAAGGAGAAAGTCAGCTTGTTTCTCTTGCATTTTATATTGCCTACACTGTAGGTTCACTTATATACATGGGGATTTCATTAATAATAAAACAAGACATTATAAATAAAATTGGTTATAAAAACGGACTTGTTTTAGGTTTAATTATTTCAGCTCTTGGAACTTTATTGTTTTATCCAGCTGCAAATACGGGTTCCTTTCCTTTAATGTTATCCGGATTGTTTATTGTTGCGCTAGGGTTTTCACTTCAGCAAACTGTAGCTAACCCGTTAGCTATTGCACTCGGACCTATTTCAACAGGTTCTCAACGTTTAACTTTAGCAGGAGGTATCAATAATTTTGGAACTACTATTGGACCGCTTATTGTTAGTTTTGCAATTTTTGGTTCATCCGTTGGGAAAACAACCAATATGAGTATTGAAAGTGTTAAAATTCCTTATTTAGTATTAGGCTTGGCATTTTTATTGGTGGCAATTTTGCTAAAATTTTCATCTTTACCTGATAAACCAGAAGCTATAGTTGAAGAGGAGGGTACTGTAGATAAATCAAGATCATCTGCTTTAAAATATCCACAGTTGGTTTTAGGGATGATAGGTATTTTTGTTTATGTTGGGGTAGAGGTGTCTACCGCAAGTAATTTACCAGCGTATATGGAATACGACCTCGGATTTGAAATTTCGGATATTGCACCATACATCTCATTGTATTGGGCTAGTTTAATGATTGGTCGTTGGACGGGGGCTGTTGAAGCTTTTACTAACGATATTAGTAAACGAAAAGTTTTACGTTTTATAGCACCATACTTGGCTTTTGGCGTGTTTTTGGCTGTAAATGCTATTGCAAATCATGACCTAACACCTTTTTATGTATATGCTTTAATTATTTTAGTTTTAATTGGGGCAGATATAGCCAGTAAAGGTAATCCAGCTCGTATGTTGCTAATTTTTGCACTTTTAGGTATAACAGCAATAGGAATTGGCATGTCAACTTCGGGTATGATTAGTGTTTATGCTTTTACCAGTGTTGGTTTGTTTTGTAGTACCTTATGGCCTTGTATTTTCACATTGGCTGTTAGTGGATTAGGAAAAAACACAAGTCAAGGAAGTAGTTTTTTAATTATGATGATTATGGGAGGTGGTGTTATAAGTTGGTTACAAGGATACGTTTCAGAAAGTATCGGGATTCAAGCAAGTTATATAGTAGGAATTCTTTGTTTTGCTTACTTAGCATTTTATGCATGGAGAGTTAAAGGGATATTAAGAAGTCAAGGTATAACTTTTGAAGAAAAAATTGCAGGTGGTCATTAATTTTAAGGCTTAAATTAAACACAAAAATTCTAATGCACTACAACTAAAGTTTTTTTCCGTTTACCAGAGTTTTTGCCAACAAACAAACTAAGAGTTACACTCGCCATTATGCCACCAATGGTTGTAGCTGCTGCATCGCCATTATCAAATTTAGCAATATCGTGGGTACTGTCATATACCTCTTTACCAACACCAACAAGGGTAGAGGCTGCAATGCCATACCAAAAAGCTTTCTTTTTATTTTTAGTATTAGCATAAACAATTGTGTAAGTTGTAGCAGATATTGCTGCCCCAGCCAGAATATGTAACTCACCTTTATGTGAAATAAATTGTGCATTAGCATAAATTGTTAAAGAAAAAAAGAATACGAAAAAAAGGGTTAAATGTTTCATTCATTTTTGGGTTAAAAAGGATATGTTGAAAAAAGGTGTCTTTTTTATTCTTACAAAAAAAAGAATATTATTTATTTAATGAATAAAAATTGAAAAATAAATTTTTCAATTTTTATAAAATAATAGTTTGATTTATAGAATATTAAACTAGGTGTGGTTTAAAAAATAGCTTAAAAATTTAGGAGTTTTCTCATTTAATATCATGTACTTTTACTCATATTTTAAGATTATTTTCAAGGTGAAATAATGGTATGGTTATCTAAGCATTTTGTAATTTTACAGCTGTGATTAATTATAAAAAAAATCTATGCAATTAAATAAAGAAGCCGTTATAGCAAAGGCAAATGCAGCTTGTAAAAATACACTAATGGAAACTTTAAATATTGAAGTGATTGACTTCGGTGACGATTTTCTAGTGGCCAGAATGCCTGTAAATAGTAGGGTATATCAACCTGATGGTGTATTACACGGTGGTGCTACAGCTGCTTTAGCAGAAAGTGTAGGAAGTTTTGCATCACATATTTTTGTTGATACAGAAAAGTATTTTGTACGAGGCATAGAAATTTCTGCAAATCACTTAAAAAGTATTAAGGAAGGTTATGTTTTTGCAAAAGCAACCTTCATTCATAAAGGCAGAACCACCCAATTGCTGGATATTAAAGTCACAGACGAGTTTAATAACTTAATTTCAGTTTGTAAATTATCTACTATTTCATTACCAAAAAGATCTAGATAATGACTTTTGATGATTTTTTTGCACGTATTGAAACTCAATACAACGCCCAATTACCTTTTGTTGCTTACCGAAAACCAAGAGAAACTCAAGTAAATGGATTATTACAGCAAACAAAACAGTTACATGTAGTAAATGACTTTACAGAGAAAGGTTTCGTATTTGCTCCTTTTGATGATGAAGCTCCATCAGTATTAATACCCATGAATGTATCAAAAGGTTTATCTGCCAATATTCCATTAGAAGGGGAAAAGGTTAGTCAAATGTTGAGTAGTGAGATTTCGCTCGAAGATAAAAGGCTTCATATAAAACTAGTAGATAAAGGCATTGATGCAATAAAAAAAAGTGAATTCGAAAAAGTGGTATTGTCTCGAGAAGAAACCGTAAATCTCTCCGAAGCATCGCCTTTTTCAATTTTCATAAACCTTTTGAATACCTATCCACAAGCATTTGTTTATTGTTGGTACCATCCAAAAATAGGATTGTGGCTAGGTGCAACTCCAGAAACACTTATTAAAATTGGCGGTAACCAATTTTCTATTATGGCCTTGGCAGGAACGCAAGTTTATAAAGATACTCTAAAAGTTAATTGGGGAACTAAAGAATATGAAGAACAGCAGTATGTAACAGACTTTATAGTAAATAGTTTAAAGCCTCTTGTTGATAGTTTTAAAGTATCAAATACCGAAACTGTTAAGGCTGGTAATTTATTGCACTTAAAAACCATGATTTCGGCAAGTCTTAAAGCTAGTTCCAATTTAAAAACGCTTATTTCAGCAATACACCCAACACCTGCTGTTTGCGGTTTGCCAAAATTGAAAGCTAAACAATTCATTTTAGAAAATGAAAATTATAATAGGGCATTTTACACAGGGTATTTAGGAGAGTTAAATATGGAAACCATTGTAAAACCTCGGTCTGGAAGACGAAATATTGAAAATAGAGCTTACACCATAACTAAAAACAATACGCAACTTTATGTTAATTTGAGATGTATGCAATTAGTTGAAAAAACAGCCATTATTTATGTTGGAGGAGGTATAACCGCTGGTTCTGAGTCAGATAAAGAATGGGAAGAAACAGTATCGAAATCTTTAATTATTAAAAATATCTTGTAAATAGCTTATTTTAAGCCCTATTTATTACTTTTACATAATATTTAATGTATATGATTTATCCAAAAATTCCGCTTGCACAAACTGTTATCGAGCTTTTTAAAGCTAAAGGAATAAAGCATATTGTTATTTCTCCAGGTAGTAGAAATGCACCTTTAACCATAGGGTTTACAAATAACCCTTTCTTTACATGCTACAGTATTGTAGATGAGCGAAGTGCTGGTTTTTTTGCACTTGGAATTGCACAACAATTAAAAATGCCTACTGCAGTTGTTTGTACTTCAGGTAGTGCATTGGTAAACTATTATCCAGCGGTTACTGAAGCTTATTTTAGTAATATTCCTTTGGTAGTTTTATCTGCAGACCGGCCTAAACATTTAATAGGTATAGGCGATGGTCAAACCATTAATCAAAAAAACATTTTTGAAAACCATATTTTATACTCTGTAAATTTAAAACTGGATATTAAAGACGAAAATAATATTCCAGAAAATGAAGATTTACCGATGTTGAAAAACTTAGAAGGGAAATTAGAGCGTTTTTTAGGTTTGCAAAAAGATATTCAAACACATAACGAAGAGGAAATTAATGAAGCCTTAAATTTTACTTTATTAAAGAAAGGACCAGTTCATATTAATATTCCTTTTGATGAACCTCTTTATGAAACTGTTGAAAAATTACGAGTAAACCCAAAAGCCAAAAAGCCAGTTCAAAAACCTAAAGTGATTGAGGAATATGTGTTGAATGAATGTTTGGAAGATTGGAATTCAGCTGTAAAGAAAATGATACTTGTAGGTGCCAATTATCCTAATGAAATTGAGCAGAAATGGCTTAATGAGTTGGCAGAAGATGATAGTGTTATTGTATTTACAGAATCCACTTCTAATATTCATAATGACAGCTTCTTTCCGTCTATCGATCAAATTATCGAACCACTAACCGAAGAAGAGAAGAAAGCACTTCAACCAGAAATTCTATTAACTTTTGGAGGTTTAATAGTCTCTAAAAAAATAAAAACGATATTACGTAAATTTCAACCTAAATATCATTGGCATATAGATGAAAAAATGGCGAATGACACATTTTTTTGCCTTAGAAACCATATAGAGGTGTCTCCAAATCAGTTTTTTGCAACTTTTTTACCTAAAATAACCCATTACGTTAAAAGTAATTATTTTGCAACTTGGGATGCCATAAAAAAACAACGCTTAAAAAAGCATGAAGAATATTTAAAAACGGCTCCATTTTCCGATTTAAAGGTTTTTGAAATGCTTTTCAATAACATTCCAGACAATTACATACTTCAAATGGGAAACAGTTCGGCCATTCGTTATTCCCAACTCTTCAAACTTAACAAATCATTAGAAGTGTTTTGCAATAGGGGTACTAGCGGTATTGATGGTTGTACTTCTACAGCTATTGGTTGTGCGGTAGTAAATAGCAAACCTACAACTTTAATAACGGGTGATTTAAGTTTTTTATACGATAGTAATGCGCTATGGAATAATTATATTCCGAATAACTTTAGAATTATAGTTATAAACAATCAAGGTGGTGGTATTTTCAGGATTTTGCCAGGAAATAAAAATACAGACAATTTTGAAACATTTTTTGAAACCACCCATAAATTAGATGCAAGACATTTGTGTAGAATGTATGGTATAACATATAAAAGTGTTTTAAAAGAGAAACCTTTGGAATACTATTTAAAAGAATTTTTTGAACCAGGTGATCGACCTAAATTATTAGAAATATTTACACCAAGAGAAATTAACGACGAAGTTTTATTACAGTATTTTGAATATTTAAAATAAAATTATTCAGACTTTCCTTTTTAATTGTGTCTTAAAATAGTTATCTTTAATACAGCTATCTATTTAGATATTTTATTAACACTTTAAACAAGAATTTATTATGAGTAAACGTGATGAACTTATTGCAAAATATGCTGCAGATTTAAAAGAAAAATGTGGCGTAACTGCAGATATGGATCTTTTAACCAAAGTAACTATTGGTTGCGGACCATCAATTTACAATGCTGATGCTGCAACCGTTTCAGGATCAGATGAATCTGAATTAGCAACCGTTAAGAACAATTTTTTAATTAAGAAATTAGGCTTAAAAGATGGCCCAGAGTTGGATAATGGTATTAATGCTGTTATTGAACAATATGGAAAATCTAACCGCAATAAATATAGAGCAGTCGTTTACTATCTATTAACTAAGCACTTTAAAATGGAATCTGCTTATTAAATTAATCAGATAATTTATAATTTCAAACACCACTTCAAATGTGGTGTTTTTTTTGCTTAAAATCTTATTTCTAAAAGCGGAGGTATCTTTATTCTCGTATCTCATAAAATATTACCTTTGCAGCATGATAAAAATTGGGCAAGTAAATACATTAGAAATTCTGCGTGAAACAGATCACGGCGCTTATTTAGTAGATGAAGATGGTAATGAGGTGTTATTACCTAACAGATATGTACCGGAGTCTTTTAAAATTTGGGACAAGTTAGACGTTTTTGTGTATTTAGATAACGAGGAACGCCCCGTGGCTACTACCGATATGCCTTATATTATGGTTGGTGAGTTTGCGTTATTGCGCTGCAATGCTGTTACCGAATTTGGTGCGTTTTTAGATTGGGGCTTGGTTAAAGAACTATTTTGTCCATTTAAAGAACAGGCATTTAAAATGAAACCGAAAGGCTGGTATTTAGTGTACTGTTATTTAGATGAAAAAACGGGTAGGTTGGCCGCATCGAGTAAAACCAATAGTTTTTTAGACAATAAAGTATTAACGGTAAGTGAATTTGATGAAGTTGATTTGATAGTATCGCATCCTTCGGATATTGGAATGAATGTTATT
>NZ_JBFHGK010000030.1:0-52113 GCF_041583155.1 Mariniflexile sp. | reverse complement strand
GAACCTGGTAAGAATGCTTCGATACCGAATACATCTACAATCATACCACCTTTAGTTCTACATTTAACAAAACCATTAACGATTTCACCAGTTTCGTTAGCTTTAATAACACGATCCCATGCTTTGATTACACGAGCTTTTCTGTGAGATAATACTAATTGTCCTGTTGCATCTTCACGAACATCAATTAATACTTCTACTTTGTCACCAACTGCTAAGTTTGGATTGTAACGGAATTCGTTTAAAGAAATAACACCTTCAGATTTTGCGTTGATATCAATAATAGCATCTCTATCAGAAATGTGTACTACGGTACCTTCAACAACTTCATCATTTAAAGTGTCTACGAAATTCTCAGCTACTAATTTTTCAAATTCTTGTAATTGCTTTTCATCAACTTCATCAATACCTTCTTGGTAATTGTGCCAGTTAAAGTCTTTTAAGAATTTTTCAGGGTTTGCTTTAGCTTCAGATACTACTGGAGCTTCTACAGCTGGAGCATTAGTTGCTTCAACTTCAGCTTGATTTGCTTTTTCAGCCATTTAAGTGATTATTAAGTAATTATTGCTTTCTTTTAAGCATAATTACATTTTTGTATTCTGTATGTCTCGGAAGATTTAAGCAATTAACACACAGAAGTGTTATTGTTTTTTGTTTCTCGTTCCTTCTATCATTCCGATGATTTGCTAAAAGGAGTGCAAAAATACATATTATTGAGTTAATTACCTAAAAATGAGCAAATAATTAATGGGTTATTATCTAATTTTTTGAAAAAACAACAAAATACACAAAAGTTAACCTTAAATTAATGATTCTTAGATAGATAATTCGTATCTTAAGTGGTAGAATAAACTATTAAAATATTTATAATTATGGCTGTAAAAGCAAAATACCAACAAGTTTTAGATTTAGGTGAAAAATTAAACATTAAAAACGGTGATGTTTCTGAAGAAAACGGCGTTTTAAAGGTTAAAGGAACTGCCAACACACCTTATGAAAAGAACCTGATTTGGGATAAGATAAAGGAAATTGGTGGCGAAAAACCTACTGATATTCAAGCAAACATTAGTGTAGCTGATGATAGTATTTACCATAAACACACTGTAAAAAGTGGTGAAACTTTAGGTAAAATCGCAAAACAGTATTATGATAATGCATCAAAATACAATACTATTTTTCAAGCAAATACCAATATATTGAAGAATCCAGATGTTATTCATCCTGGTCAAGAATTGATTATTCCGAATTTGTAATTTCGTGTTTGTTCAATTGAAAACGAATCTTTAATACATTTAAAGGTTCGTTTTTTTTGTGATTTGACATTACTGAATTAAAAAATAAACCTATTTTGATTTGTAAAATCTACTTTAATAAATGCTAGAATAAGTTAAAAATTACCCTTACTTATTTAAAGTATCATTTACTAATTTTAAAATTTTATCAAATTGTTCTTGTAAACTCATATCCGAATTATCTATTTGAATTGCATCTTTCGCTTTCACTAATGGAGAATCCTCTCTATTTGTGTCTATATGATCGCGTTCCTGCACGTTCTGTAAAACAGCTTCATAAGTAACCTGCTGGCCTCTTTCAATTAATTCGGAAAATCGTCTTTTAGCTCTAGTTTCGGCTGAAGCATTCATAAATAATTTAAGTTCGGCATCAGGAAACACTACAGTTCCTATATCGCGTCCATCCATAACCACACCTCCATCTTTTCCCATCTGCTGCTGTTGTTCAACTAGTTTTTGACGTACTTCCGATATTTCAGCCACTTTACTTACAAAACCTGATACTTCTAGGGTTCGAATTTCGTTTTCAATATTAACGTTGTTTAAATACACTTCTGCAAAGCCTAATGTGGAATTAAACTTAAAACTTATATTGATACTATTTAATTGGGCTATTAAACCTTCAGCATTAAAATGATTTGCATCTATAAAATTATGCTTCATTGCATAATAAGTAACGGCACGATACATTGCTCCAGAATCTACATACACATACCCAAAATGTTTGGCAATTTGTTTGGCTACTGTACTTTTTCCTGTTGAAGAAAATCCGTCTATAGCTATTGTAATGTTTTTCATTTTTGAAATTTTGAAATGTTTAAAGTATTTAAAAAGCCCTAACTGAAAACCAAGAATTTAGTTTAAATTAGAAACCAAAACGTTAATTACTTTTAACTTTAATTTAAATCTATCTGCAACCCAAAAAAGTTTGAATTGGCAGCACTTGTATATTTAGCATGCGTATAACTAAACCGCATTTTATTCATTTTTATTGAAAATCCAGCTGATAATCCTGAAAAATTACGCTCATCTACAATTCGTAATTCTTCACCTCTTCTAAAATTATATCCTAAGCGTATATTGAACCCACCATCAGGAAAAAGTTCAGCTCCGAAAATACTATGACGCATCACCTGACCTAAAAAACCTATTTTTTCATCGGTTTGATTACCATTTAAATCGCTCGTCGTTCGTGCCGGGTTGGGTTGCGCTATTGGCCATTCTTGTAAATTCTCTAAAGTTATATGCCATTTTAGAGGCACGTTTTCTAAACTTTGCGACATACCAAAATCGACTTCAAAAGGCAATTTTTCACGTAAGCCAGCATACGTAGTAATTTGGGTTCCGAAATTCCTAACTACTAAGGCTGCATGAAAATCTAAATCTTCGTCGATATACAATAATCCAACATCCATCGCTGCACCAAGGGAATTGTATTGTTCCAATTTAGAGGTTATAAGTTTTACATTCGCTCCAATATAAAAATCAGAATACCCTATTTGTGAAGAGTATCCAAATGATAAGGCAGATTCATTCCCTGTGAAAGTCCCAGTTGCATTTCCATCTTCATCGTAGCCATCAAAAGAGCCATAATTAATATAAGTAATACCTGCGTGAAAAGTTTGCGTGCGTCTATCAACCGTATAAGCATAGGCCATGGTTCCATAGCTAATACCTCCTAAATAACTAGTATAATTCAGGGCCAATTGCTTATCCATTGCCACATTTATTGTTGCGGGATTAAAAAGTCCTTGTGTTACATCATAATCTACATTTGTTAATACTTTACCTCCTAAAGCAGCTTGACGCGGCGACGATACTAAATTCAAAAATTGATAAGTAGATTCACCTCCAACCTGGGCATAGGTTAAGACACTAAAAAGCAGACAAAATGTAGCAATAATTTTCCTTGACATATTTAGAGCGCAAAATAAACAAATCTATCTTAAAACGGTAGCAAGTATCTTTTATTTTAAATCATAAAAAAACCTCGAAACTATTCGAGGTTTTATACTTTATTCTTTATAATTTCTTAGCATTTTCAACCTTTTGATTTGTGAGTGCCAATTTAATAACCTCACTCATATCAGTTACGTAATGAAAGGTTAAACCTTTAAGATAATCTTGTTTTATTTCTTCAATATCGCGCCTGTTATCTTCACAAAGCAGTATTTCTTTAATTCTAGCTCGTTTCGCTGCAAGAATTTTTTCTTTGATACCTCCTACAGGAAGCACTTTACCTCGAAGCGTAATTTCACCTGTCATAGCCAAACTTTTCTTAACCTTTTTCTGAGTGAATAAAGAAACTAACGAGGTTAACATAGTAACACCTGCACTTGGCCCGTCTTTAGGCGTTGCTCCTTCAGGTACATGAATGTGTACATTGTATTTTTCGAAAACATCTGAATTTATTCCAAATTCATCTGCATTCGATTTAATATATTCCATAGCTATGGTAGCCGACTCCTTCATAACAGTACCTAAGTTACCTGTAATTGTCATATTACCTTTTCCTTTGGAAAGAATAGATTCAATAAACAAAATATCGCCACCAACACTTGTCCATGCCAAACCAGTTACAACACCAGCAACATTATTATTTTCGTATTTATCACGCTCCATTTTTGGACCGCCTAAAACTTCAATAATATCTTCGTTTGTTACCTTAATATTATAGGTTTCTTCCATTGCAATGTTTTTAGCAGCATGCCTCACCATTTTTGCAATTTGCTTTTCCAAACCACGAACGCCAGACTCACGCGTATAACCTTCTACAATTTTTTCTAATTGTGCTTTTGGTATTTTTAAATGCTGGTCGGTTAAACCATGTTCTTTAAGCTGTTTTGGTAATAAATGACGTTTTGCTATTTCAACTTTCTCTTCAATAGTATATCCCGTAACATTAATAATTTCCATTCGATCCCGTAAGGCTGGCTGAATGGTAGATAAACTATTAGACGTTGCAATGAACATCACTTTAGAAAGATCGTAGCCCATTTCTAAAAAATTGTCATAAAACTCCGAGTTTTGTTCCGGATCTAAAACCTCTAACATCGCAGAAGATGGATCACCTTGGTGCGAATTAGATAATTTATCAATTTCATCTAAAACAAATACAGGGTTTGATGTTCCTGCTTTTTTTAGACTTTGAATGATACGACCTGGCATGGCTCCAATGTATGTTTTTCTATGTCCGCGAATTTCAGCTTCATCACGCAAACCTCCCAAAGAAATACGCACATATTCTCTACCTAAGGCTTCCGCTATCGATTTTCCTAACGATGTTTTTCCAACACCTGGAGGCCCATATAAACATAAAATTGGAGATTTCATATCGTTACGAAGCTTTAAAACTGCCAGATATTCAATAATTCGACGCTTAACATCTTCTAAACCAAAATGGTCGCGATCTAAAATTTTCATGGCACGTTTTAAATCGAATTTATCTTTACTAAACTCGTTCCATGGTAAATCTAAGAACAACTCTAGGTAATTTCGCTGAATAGAATACTCCGCCACCTGAGGATTCATTCGTTGCATTTTGGCAAGTTCCTTTTCGAAATGTTTTGCAACTTTTTCATCCCATAACTTTTCTTCAGCACGCAAACGCATCTCTTCCACTTCCTCGTCATGACTTACCCCTCCCAATTCCTCTTGAATGGTTTTGATTTGTTGATGCAGGAAATATTCGCGTTGTTGCTGACTCATATCCATCTGCACTTTCGACTGAATATCGTTTTTAAGTTCCAATTTTTGATACTCCACATTCATAAACTTAAGTGTGGAAAGCGCACGTGCTTTAAGGTCGTCAATTTCTAATAGCGTTTGTTTTTCCTCAACAGACAAATTCATGTTTGATGACACGAAATTGATTAAAAACGAATCGCTTTCTATATTTTTTATAGCAAAAGATGCCTCACTAGGGATGTTCGGACTTTCTTTAATAATACTAAGAGCCAAATCTTTAATAGACTCAATAATAGCCAAAAATTCTTTATTTTTATCGGCAGGTCTAGCTTCGGGAATGTCGCGAATTGTGGCATTCATATAAGGTTCTTCGGTAAGAACTTCAGCAACTTTAAATCGTTTTTTACCCTGAATAATAACCGTTACATTACCATCTGGCATTTTTAAAACACGTAAAATTTTGGCAACTGTACCAATTTCATGAATTTCTTTAGCCGTAGGATTTTCAACAGATTCATCTTTTTGAGCCACAACACCAATAACTTTATTGCCTTTATTGGCATCATTTATTAGGCGAATGGATTTATCGCGACCAGCGGTAATTGGAATAACCACACCTGGGAACAATACTGTATTTCTTAAAGATAAAATAGGTAGCGTTTCGGGCAATTCCTCCTTATTTATTTCTTCTTCATCTTCAGGCGTCATTAAAGGAATTAATTCTGAATTCTCATCAAAATCCTGTAATGACAAACTGTCTAGCGTTATAAAATTAGATTTTTTCATATATGTATTTAAGTCAATTTGTCATTAAAAACAAATCAATTTATTATGTTTAATAATTGGAATTAAAATATAAAACACTAAATATCAATAATTTAGCTTTATAAAGGTTAATTCTTTCAAATTAGTATTTCAATAGCTATGCCAATTTTGAAATTGTAAATTTTAAACCTAGTAAGGTAACAAGTTAGCAGGATTAAATTCTAAAACAATAATTTAAATCTTCCCAGCCTTTTTAAGTATAAACAATAGAACAATAGGAATTAACAACAAACCAATCATTAATAAATTTGTCTGGAATAATGTTGGATATAAAATTAGAGTAGCAACAAAACCGCCAATAGCACCACCAAAATGTGCATCATGACCTATGTTACCCACTTGATTTTTCATTCCATAAATTGAATATAATAAATATCCAATACCAAATAAATAAGCTGGAATGGGAATGGGAACAAAAATGAACATAAGTTTCATACCTGGCTGTAACAATATTGCTGCATATAAAATACCAGTTACAGCACCACTAGCACCAACAGCACTATAATGATACTCGTTTTTATGAAAGTATAACGATAATAAGCTTCCTGCTGCTAAACTTACAAGATAGATTATAATAAACCCTAAAGGTGCTACATAATTAATAACGGTACCAGCAAAAAAATACAGTGTAAGCATGTTAAATATTAAATGCTGGGTGTCTACATGCAAAAAACCACTGCTGAACATGCGTATCTTTTCCCCCCTTTGAATAGCACCAATATTGAACTTATATTTTTCAAAAAAAGCATATTCGCCAAAACCTTTATATGATATTATAACGTTAGCTGCGATTATGATGATGGTTATTAAATCTAAATTGCCCATGAAGTATAAAGGTTTAAGTTCAAAATTAGCATATATTTGCTTCTGCAAATCTAAAATTAATTCATGCAATTTTTAGCATATATTCTTATTTATCCTATTCTTTGGTTAGTATCTATACTTCCTTTTAGATTATTATATATAGTATCTGACGGCGTTTACTTATTATTGTATTATGTAGTTGGTTATCGTAAAAAAGTGGTTTACAATAATTTGAAGCTAGTTTTCCCCGATAAAAGTAGAAAGGAATTAATTAACATTCAAAAAAAATTCTACAAACATTTATGTGATATGTTTTTGGAAATGGCAAAAACAATGACGATTTCTGGTACTGAATTAAAAAAGCGTTTTGTATTGCTTAATCCTGAAGAATTTAAACGATTAGAATCGCTAAACAAAAGTGTTATATTGATGTATGGCCATTATGCAAGTTGGGAATGGTCCGTTGAACTTCAGAACCATATTAGTTTTATGGGCTTAGGTGTTTACAAAAAATTAGCTAACACTTATTTTGATACTTTAGTAAGAAATATTCGCTCTAAATTCAATACACAACTAATTAGTACTAAAGAAACCATTAGCGTTATTAACCATTATGAAGCTGAAGGAAAAAAAAGCATCACAGCATTTTTAAGTGATCAATCTCCTAGACTTACTAAAGAAGTGTATTGGGGTGAATTTATGGGCATAAAAACGCCATGTTTTACAGGCGCTGAACGTTTGGCAAAAAAATTAGATCTTACTATTGCTTATTTAAAAGTTAACAAGGTAAAACGTGGTTTTTATGAAGCTGAAATAATTACCCTTTCTGAACAGCCAAAGAAATATAAAGATTACGAATTAACCGATATGTTTTTACGCGAAGTTGAAAAACAAATTCATGAAGCTCCAGAATATTATTTCTGGACTCATAAGCGCTGGAAACATAAAAAATAAACTACTTATACTTAACTTTTATCTTAAAACTACAAAGAAATCTCTTAAACCACTTAAAATACTTTGTACCGCATAAGAGGCTAAAATAAGTCCCATGATTTTACTAATTACGGTAATTCCATATTCACCTATTCGTTTTTGAACACCATTTGCTACCAATAATAAAAACATAGTTAGTACTACAACAAATAACACTAAAAGTATCGTTACAAATTGCTCCTCAATGGAATACAAATGATTATCGGTCATTAACACTATTGCCATTATCGCACCAGGAGATGCAATAGAAGGTATAGCCACAGGGAAAATCGTAACATGTTTATAATCCTTTATAGAATGTTTTTCATTTTCTGGCTTTCCTTCACCAAAAATCATAGTTAAAGCAAACAAAAACAAAATAACACCACCCGATATTTGAAAAGCATCTAAAGATACTTTCATGCCTTCCAAAATTAACTGACCAACTAAAGCAAAAAACAAAAGTATAGCAAATGCTACAATTGATGCTCTAACGGCTACCTTTCGCTTGTATTTTAAATCAAAATGTTTGGTTGCCTCTAAATAAACGGGAACCGAACCTAAGGGGTCTATAACCGCAATCATGAATAATATTTTTGTAATAATTTCTGTAACCATACTAGTTTATTGTTTTTCCTTGAGTAGTGAATGAAATACCTTGTTGGCCAGATGTGGAAATCATGACACTTTCGAAAAAAGGCTCGTTTGAATTTGATTTAATCGTCCAATCAAACAAAAAATTGGCGCCTGTACCCCCTTCTTTATCCGATTCATCGATAATAATTTCAACGGTTTCCATGGGTGCAATAAAAATAGGCTTACTAAAATAGGTTCTAATAGCCTCACCATGTGTATTGTAATACGTTGCTTTATCAATAAAAACAGTATCGTTAACATTAATATTTCTTAGGCTAACGGTTGCTGTTAAGCTATGAATTCGGTGCTCTGTCTCACTATATATTTGAGAATAGACTGATAGATATGTTTTACCATGCACTAAAGTATCCTCTAAAGGGTGTGAAACAGTTCGCTTATTCCAATTGTTTGGGTGCACGGAACTTATCTCTTTTTCTTTTTCGCATGAACAAACAACAAGTGAAATGGCTATTAATGCTATGAGCTTATATATAATTTTCTTGTTTTTCATGTTTCAATATAGCTATTAGTTTTTAAATTTGCAGGCTCCCTCTAAGAACTTTTCAGAATCCTTTTATTTTCCAAAACAATCTTAATTTCATTTACACAAGGAAATTAAATTGAGACCAAACTTTTCATAAAATTTCTCCTTTAAAATATTCTTGACGATTGCTATCTATTTAACTAACATCAAAATTTTATTGAAGTTAACTTTTTGCTATAGTTCCAATCTCTTCAATAAATTGATCTGCCAAAGCATCAGCTTCATTCTGAGACTTTGCCTCGGTATAAATTCTAATAATTGGCTCCGTATTACTTTTACGTAAATGTACCCAACTTTCAGAAAAATCTATTTTCACGCCATCAATAGTTGTAATTTGCTCATTTTGGTAACGGTTTTCCATGGCTTTTAAAATACCATCAACATCTAAACCAGGTGTTAGTTCAATCTTCTTTTTACTCATAAAGTAACTCGGATAGGTCTTTCTAAGTTCACTCACTTTTATCTTTTTTTCAGCTAATAAACTTAAAAACAAAGCAACACCAACAAGAGCATCCCGACCATAGTGTGCATCTGGGTAAATAATACCGCCATTACCTTCTCCACCAATTACAACTTTATTTTTCTTCATTAATTTAACCACATTCACCTCACCTACAGCACTTGCTTCGTACATACCTCCATGTTTTTCGGTAATATCGCGTAAAGCTCTTGTAGAACTCATATTGCTTACTGTATTTCCTGGTGTTTTGCTAAGAACATAGTCGGCACAGGCTACCAAAGTGTATTCTTCTCCAAACATCTCACCATTTTCATCCATAAACGCTAAGCGATCTACATCAGGATCAACTACAATTCCAAAATCGGCATTATGTTTTTTAACAGCCTCCGATAAATCGGTTAAATGCTCCTTTAAAGGCTCGGGATTGTGTGGAAAATGTCCGTTTGGCTCACAATATAGTTTTACAACTTCAACACCCAAACGTTCTAAAAGTAAGGGAATAGCAATACCCCCGGTTGAGTTTACACCATCAACTACTACTTTAAATCTTGCATCTTCAATGGCTGGAACGGTTACCAAAGGCAAATCGAGTACTTCTATAATATGTAAATCTATGTAAGCTTTGTTCTTAGTAATTTTGCCCAAACTATCAACATCAGAAAATATTAACGAATCACTTTCAGCAATTTCTAAAATTTTAGCACCTTCATCACCATCTAAAAATTCGCCTTTAGAATTCAACAATTTTAAAGCGTTCCATTGTTTTGGGTTATGACTGGCAGTTAAAATTATACCACCATCGGCATGTTCCATTGGTACTGCTACTTCTACTGTTGGCGTTGTTGAAAGCCCAATATCAACCACATTAATACCTAAACCAACCAAAGTGTTCATAACTAGATTTTGAATCATAGCACCTGAAATGCGCGCATCCCTGCCAACTACCACTTTATAGCTTTCCTTTTCGCGTTGTTGTTTTAACCATACGCCATAAGCCGCTGCAAATTTTACTGCATCAATAGGAGTTAAATTGTCACCAACATTTCCTCCAATAGTTCCTCTAATTCCTGAAATGGATTTAATTAATGTCATATTTACTTTTCATTTTATAAAAAACAAATATAGCATTTCATATGTATATATTATTGTTTTAATTAGCCATATGGTATATACATATATTGATTAAATAAGTATCAATTTTACATTTATAGATGTTTGATGTGAATATTCTATGGTTTTCTGAAAGGAATAGGTTACCCTTTATCTTTTTAGTTGTTAATTTAACAAACTTACTATAATTGGGTTTTTAAAATTGGAATTCTTAAAAGGGAATTCGTAAATTTCAGCAATGAATTATTTAGCACACATTTACCTTTCGGGAGGAAACGACTTAATTACCATCGGAAATTTTATGGCTGATGGTATAAAAGGTAAATCTTACAAAAATTACCAAAAAGAGATTCAAATTGGAATTTTACTTCATAGAAATATAGACACCTTTACGGATGCACATCATGTTGTTAGGCAAAGTACACGCCGATTACACCAAAAATACGGTCACTATTCTGGTATTATTGTAGATATTCTGTACGACCATTTCCTTGCTAAAAATTGGAGTAAGTATTGTGAAATTGAACTAAAAGATTATGTTGAAAATTTTTATACCGTTTTAGAAGCTAATTACGATTTACTTCCTTTACGTGTACAAAAAATGATGCCTTATATGATGACGGACAATTGGCTGGTTAGTTACGCTTCTATTGAAGGTATTTCAAAAGTTTTAGATGGCATGAACAGACGAACCAAAAACCGTTCGGCTATGAATGAGGCTGTAGTTGAATTAGAAACTTTTTATTCTGAATTTGAAAGTGAATTTTCTGATTTTTTTGAAGAACTTATAAAATTTTCAAAAATTAAATTAGAAGAACATACACTTAATTTGAAGTAGTAACACATTCTAATTACATATTTAACATATTGTTTATTAGAAACTTAAAACAAAATGAATTTTAATGAAATTAAAAAAAATATTTAAAATATCTGCTGGAGTACTTATATTCATATCACTCCCTAGCTTGTTACTTTTTTGTTTTTTATATTTAAAATATAATGAGCCGTTACCCACAGGCATTCAAGGAAAAGAAGCAGATGCCTTAGCTTATAAAATGCTGGAAGCTTTAGACTACAAGGCTTTTGAAAGTACCAATTATATAGAATGGACCTTTAAAGGCCGACACCATTACAAATGGGAAAAGGATAAAAATATTTGCGAAGTTTTCTGGAAAGACTACAAGGTACGTTTAAACTTAGCAGATGTTTCAAAAAGTCAAGCCTTTATTCATAGTTTTAAAACACCTGATGATAAATTATCAAAGAAGCTTATATCCAAAGCTGTTAAATATTTCAATAACGACTCATTTTGGCTTGTAGCACCTTATAAATTATTTGATAATGGCACCGAACGCCGATTAGTAAATTTAGAAAATAACAAAAAAGCACTTTTAATTACTTACACATCCGGTGGCTCTACACCAGGAGATTCGTATTTGTGGCATTTAGATGACAATGCAAAACCCACAAGTTTTCAAATGTGGGTTGATATTTTACCTATAGATGGATTAGAAGCTACGTGGGAGGCTTGGGTTACTACCGAAAGTGGTGCACAACTTCCAAGTTTTCATAAATTTGGTGTATTTGGTTTAGAAAACACACATATTAAAGGAACACTATAAGTATTTGGTCTATAGTGCTCCTTTTTACATGGTGAGATAATATTTAACTCTTTTGCCCTACAAAACGATGAGTTTCCGATTTAAAAAGAATATTAAAACTTGTTAAACTACCATAAATTCTAGTAATGTATTGTTGCAAATCAATTTTACCTTGCTCATCTAAACCACTGGCATTAATTCGTTGTTCCATTACGCGCAGACGATCTCGCACCATTGTTATTTTATGAAAAAAGGTATCAATTGGTAATTCGTATGCTTTTAAATTAGCATCAGCTGGTTCCAAAATAAGTTTTCCTCCTTTGTACTTATCAGCAATTGGTACAATTTCACTAGCATCACTCCATTTTTTTAAAATATTAACCAAACTACTTTCAACATCAAAGAAACTAACAGTATCTACATCCCCGTCTGCTGCCTCAATAACCTCAAAATCACTATCTAAATCAATAGTTTCTAATCCATTTTCAATGAATGTTACCCAATAATGCTGAGATGTAACGTTTGTAACTACCCCTTTGCCAAATTCGGCATGATTTATTCTAGAGCCTATTCCTAATAATTTCATATATCTTTTTAATTAATTTCTGTTTTACAATTATAATAAAACTTAAGAAATTGATACTATTATTTGTCCGGATTATCACAAATAAATCTTAACAAATTGTTAAATACAGTGTTTTGGAAACTTATTAACATCCCTTGAAAAAAAGGGACATCCTTTATAAATGTTGTAGATTTTTCACCCCCGATACCACAAAAAGACACACCTAAAAACCTAAGGTTTTATTTTTTAAAAACCGACCCCTATAATTTGTAGGGATATTTATTTATTATACGAAATTTCATAAAAGTTAAATATTTCTAAAGCACTTTTAAATAAATTTTCTCCGTATTATTTTCGTTTTCGAACATTAATAATCTTTTAATCTTTTAAAAATTTAAGTTATGAAAAAAATGTATTTCTTATTGTTATTGGCTTCTAGTTTTGCATTTGCAAACAACGGACAACCTTTTGAATTCAATCAAAATGAACCGAAAATTGGAGATGTTTTAGTTATTAATGCCACCTCAAACGTTAAATACAATCACATCAATTTTCCTCAATTAAACATTGTTGCTAAACGTGGCAATCTTGCTAATTATAAAAGTGTCCATGGAAACCGTGTTGTAATTAAAGAAGTTATGAATAACAACAACGGAAACACCACCGTTTTAATTGAAAATGAAGATGAATCAAAATTTTTTGGAATTGTAAAACAAGTCAAAGCTAATTATACAAAATCTATAGCTTCGGGTGAAATGTCTGTTGCAAACCCGTAATTTTCTGTTATGATTATTTGGAAGAGCTACATTGTAATGATGTAGCTTTTTTTTTAGAAAACAAAAATCCAAAAACTTAAACTGCTCGTATAATTAAAAGTACAATTTTTCGTTATTACATGAATTAAACTATAAAAGCAAATGAAGTTAACTACACAAATTACAGGTTTTATTGGTTTGCTTATTATTTTTAGTAGTTTTAAATCTTCTAATATAAGAACAGAAAAAAAACACATTTCAAATGTTGTACAAAAAGATTCTATTTTAAAAGATAGTGTTTCAATCGATTCATCTTCAATTATTTATACGACTTATAAAGATAGTGTTCATGCCTCTTATTATCACGACCGATTTAATGGAAAAAAAACAGCAAGCGGTGAAAAGTTTGATAATGATTTATATACAGCTGCTCATAAAACATTTAAGTTCGGCACAAAACTAAGAATTACAAATACAGTGAACAATGAATCCGTGATTGTTACTGTAAATGATAGAGGCCCCTTTGTAAAAGAGAGAGAAATCGACTTATCAAAAAAAGCATTCATGGAAATTGCAAAATATAAACTTCGGGGCTATTTAATTGTAAATATTGAAGTTTTGGAATAGCGCTTAGTTTTTCTAATTCGTATTAAATCTTCACACGAATTTAACAACTAAAATTGTAACTTTGCGCTTTTGCCTATTTATGAGCCAATTCGACGATTTTATTGAAGTTAAAGGAGCACGAGTTCACAACCTAAAAAATATAGATGTATCCATTCCTAGAGAAAAACTAGTAGTTATTACAGGTTTATCTGGTAGTGGTAAATCGTCATTGGCTTTTGATACCATTTATGCTGAAGGACAACGTAGATACATTGAAACCTTTTCGGCATATGCTCGTCAGTTTTTAGGCGGATTAGAACGTCCGGATGTAGATAAAATTGATGGATTAAGCCCTGTAATTGCCATAGAGCAGAAAACTACCAGTAAATCACCCCGATCTACGGTTGGTACCATTACCGAAATTTACGATTTTCTTCGATTGCTTTTTGCCCGTGCGAGTGATGCTTATAGCTATAATACAGGTGAAAAAATGATAAGCTATAGCGATGAACAAATAAAAGAACTTATTATCAGTGATTTTAAAGGTAAACGTATAAACATATTGGCACCCGTTATCCGTTCACGTAAAGGACATTACCGCGAATTATTTGAACAAATTGCAAAACAAGGTTTCGTAAAAGTGCGTACCGACGGTGAAATTAAAGACCTCACTAAAGGCATGATATTAGATAGGTATAAACCCCACGACATTGAAATAGTTATTGATAGATTGGTTGTTGATGATTCTGTAGAAAACGATAAGCGACTTACAGAAACTATAAATACGGCCATGTATCACGGCGAAGATGTGCTAATGGTTTTGGACCAGGACACAAATGAAACACGGTATTTTAGTAGAAGTTTAATGTGTGCATCATCAGGTATATCATACCCAAATCCTGAGCCCAATAACTTTTCATTTAACTCTCCAAAAGGTGCTTGCGATACTTGTAATGGTATAGGAACGCTTTATAAAGTGAATGAAAGTAAGATTATTCCAGATGATAGTATTTCTATTAAAGCTGGTGCTTTAGCTCCACATGGACCTGAAAAAAACAGTTGGATTTTTAAACAATTAGATACAATTGCCCAGCGTTTCAACTTTAAATTAACAGATGCATTTAAAAACATTCCTGAAGAAGCTAAACAGATGATTTTATATGGTGGCAACGAAAAATTTTCTGTTGAAAGTAAAACTTTAGGGGTTACCCGCGATTATAAAATAGATTTTGAGGGTGTTGCTAATTTTATTGAAAACCAGTATAAAACCGCAGAATCTACATCCTTGAAACGATGGGCAAAAGATTATATGGACAAAGTGAAATGTCCAGACTGTAAAGGCTCTCGTTTAAAAAAGGAATCGCTTTACTTTAAAATAAATAACAAAAATATAGCTGAACTAGCTAACGCTGATATTATTGAGCTATCAACTTGGTTTAATGATTTGCACAACCATTTATCAGATAAACAATTTAAGATTGCCGAAGAAGTTTTAAAAGAAATTAAAGCCCGATTACAATTTTTATTAGATGTAGGCTTAAATTACTTATCGTTAAACAGAAGTTCAAAATCCTTATCAGGTGGTGAAGCTCAACGTATTAGATTGGCAACCCAAATTGGTTCACAATTAGTTGGGGTATTATATATTTTAGATGAACCAAGTATTGGTTTGCACCAACGAGATAATGAAAAATTAATAAATTCTTTAATTTCGCTTCGTGATATTGGAAATTCTGTTATCGTTGTTGAACACGATAAAGACATGATTGAGCGTGCAGATTATGTGATTGATATTGGCCCAAGAGCAGGTAAACATGGTGGTGAAATCATAAGCATCGGTTCCCCTGAAGAACTTCTAACCCACCATACCTTAACTGCCGATTATCTAAGTGGTGCTAAACAAATAGAAATCCCCAAAAAACGACGTGAAGGGAATGGTAAGTTTATAGAGCTTAAAGGCTGTACTGGCAATAACCTTAAAAACGTTTCGGTTAAATTTCCTTTAGGAAAAATGATTGGTGTAACTGGTGTTTCAGGAAGTGGAAAATCTACCCTTATTAATGAAACCCTATACCCTATTTTAAACGCTCATTATTTTAATGGTGTTAAAAAACCAATGCCTTACAAGAGTATTTCGGGCTTAGAACATATTGATAAAGTAATTGATATTAATCAGTCTCCTATTGGTAGAACCCCCAGAAGTAACCCCGTTACTTACACCAAAACTTTTGATGAAATCCGTAGCTTGTTTGCTAAAATTCCAGAAGCCATGATTCGTGGTTACAAGGCTGGTCGTTTTAGTTTTAATGTTACCGGTGGTCGTTGTGAAACTTGTCAAGGTGGTGGTTTAAGGGTTATTGAAATGAATTTCTTACCCGATGTTTATGTGGAATGCGAAACTTGCCAAGGAAAGCGTTTTAACCGCGAGACCCTAGAAATTCGTTACAAAGGAAAAAGCATCAGCGATGTATTAGATATGACAATTGAGGAAGCAGTAGCTTTTTTCGAGCATATTCCAAAAATTCACAACAAGCTTAAAACAATAAAAGATGTTGGTTTAGGTTATATAACATTGGGGCAACAGAGTACTACCCTTTCTGGAGGAGAAGCACAACGAATAAAACTTGCTACCGAATTAAGTAAACGCGATACAGGAAATACTTTTTATATTTTAGACGAACCAACAACCGGTTTACATTTTGAAGATATTAGAGTGTTAATGATTGTATTAAACAAACTTGCTAACAAGGGAAATACCGTTTTAATTATTGAACATAATTTAGATGTTATAAAAACTGTAGACCATATTATTGATGTAGGTTATGAAGGCGGAAAAGGTGGCGGACAAATTATTGTTGAAGGCACCCCCGAGGAAGTTGCGGCTCATAAAAAAAGCTACACCGCCAAATTTTTAAAAAAGGAATTAAATAATAGTTAAATCGTTTATCATGGCGTTGTTAAGTTGCAAACGGCTTAACAACTACCTAATAAACAACTTAGCAACAAACAACGAAACAATATGCGATTAGAAAAACATAGTAAAGCTTGGAATGAGATAAAAACAAACGATTCTTGGGCTATTTTTAAGATTATGGGTGAATTTGTAAGTGGTTATGAAAAACTCAGTAAAATTGGTCCCTGTGTCTCTATTTTTGGTTCCGCAAGGACTAAACCAGATCATCCCTATTACATTCTTGCGGAAAAAATTGCAAAGCGTATAGTAGAGGCTGGTTATGGTGTAATAACTGGTGGCGGACCAGGTATTATGGAAGCTGGTAATAAAGGAGCCCATTTAGGTGGAGGTACTTCTGTTGGTTTAAACATAGAATTACCTTTTGAACAGCATGACAATCCGTATATTGATTCTGATAAGAGTTTAGATTTCGATTACTTTTTTGTTCGTAAAGTCATGTTTGTAAAATATTCACAAGGCTTTATTGTTATGCCAGGAGGTTTTGGAACTTTAGATGAATTATTTGAAGCTATCACTTTGATTCAAACGCATAAAATTGAAAAATTCCCTATTATTCTAGTAGGTTCATCCTTTTGGTCTGGACTTATAGACTGGATTAAGGCTACGCTTTTAGATGGTTTTGGAAATATTAGTGCACAAGACATGGATTTAATCCATTTGGTGGATACCGAAGATGAAGTTGTTGAAATACTTGAAGCGTTTTATAATGGCAGTGACTTGAGTCCTAATTTTTAATTTTCATTAAAAGAAATCAACTTAGCAGTCACAAACCTTTCTTGCAACTATATTTTATTATATTGCGTCTCCTAATGAATTTTAACCTTAATGTTTTAATAGCAATTTGAATTTACGTTTATTTTATTGTGTTTTATTTTTTATATGCTATGCTAGCTTTGGTCAAAATAAGATTGATTTAAAGGCTACATTCGATATTGAAAACAAACTAATTAAAATATCCCAAACTATTCAATACCAAAATACAACGCTAGACGAGCTTAGCACCATATATTTAAGCGATTGGAACAATAGTTATGCAACAAAAAAAACACCATTGGCTATCAGAATTGCCGATGAATATAAGAACGATTTTCATTTAGCAAAAAGTAAAGATCGAGGCTTTTCTGTAATCACTTCCATCACCCAAAATGGTAAGAATTTAAAGTTTCAACAATTAAAAAATCAAATTGATATAATAAAAGTTGAACTAAATGAACCTTTAAAACCTAACGCTTCCTATACCATTCATTTAGAATACACGGTACAACCTCCTAGCGATAAATTTACCAGTTATGGTATTACAAGTACAGGCGATTTAAACTTAAGATATTGGTACATCACTCCCGCTATTTACAATGGCGAATGGCAGTATTATAGCAATAAAGATTTAGACGATTTATTTATTCCTGCAGCCAATGTATCCTTAGAACTAGAATTCCCAAAGGAGTATAAATTAACTTCAGAATTAAATGTAGTTAGCAGCGTTCAACAGGATAAAAAACAAGTGGTAACACTAAAAGGAACTCAGGTAATAAACAATAAACTTTTTTTAAGTAAAACGCCAAATTTTAATACCATTCAATCCGACAAACTATCTTTAGTTTCAAACATAGATGATGGTGGTTTAGACATTTTAGACAAGGTTTTAGCTACCGAAAAAGTTTTAGATTATATTGAAGACAAATTTGGTAGTCATCCGCATGAAAAATTACTTCTTACACAAATAGATTACAATAAAGACCCCGTTTATGGCTTAAATTTTTTACCAAGTTTTATTAAAACATACCCTCCTCATTTCCAATACGAATTAAAATTATTAAAAGTTGCTCTTCGTAATTTTCTGGAAAACACGCTTCTGATGAATCCAAGAAAAGAGCAATGGCTAATTGATGGAATTCAAATATATTTCTTAATGAACTATATAGATGAGCATTATCCCGATATGAAATTTCTAGGCTCTCTTGCAGATTTTTGGGGAATCCGATCGTTTCATGCAGCCGACATGAAGTTTAATGATAAATATGTACTGGCATTTATGATAATGGCTCGAACTAATAGAGACCAGAGCTTAACAACACCTAAAGATTCTTTGTTAAAATTTAATTATAGCATAGCCAATAAGTATAAAGCCGGCGTGGGTTTGCAATATCTGGGTGATTTTATAAACCAAGATATTGTTGAAAATAGTTTATCCTCATTTGTAATTGAAAATAAATTAAAAACAGTAACAACAAAAGATTTTGAATATTTTATAAAATCTAAAACCCATAAAGATATTGATTGGTTTTTTACGGATTATATTGCTACCAGAAAACGGATAGATTTCAAAATTAAAAATGTTGAAAAAACAGAAGATTTAATAAATGTAACCGTAAAAAATAAGCGAGACAATAGTATGCCAGTTTCACTATACGGATTATATAATGACAGTATTGTTTCCAAAACATGGATTGAAGATATTTCAAAATTTAAAACATTAACCATACCTAGAAATGGAGCCAATAAACTAGTTCTAAATTATAATAACGTTATACCTGAAATTAATGAACGTGATAATTGGAAATCCCTGAAAGGTTTCTTTTTTAACAATAAACCATTACAAGTAAGATTGTTTCAAGATATAGAAGACCCGAATTATAATCAGGTGTTTTTCATGCCTATTGCTGAATTTAATAATATTTATGACGGGTTTACTATTGGGATGAAAGCTTACAATAAAACCGTATTAAGAAAGCAGTTAAACTATAAGATAGAACCACAATATGCCTTAAAATCAAAAACGTTTACTGGATCTGCTGCCATTTCTATGACTCATAATTTAGAAAACAGCGATTTATATGGCATTTCCTATGGTATTGGAGGCGGATATGTGTCATATGCTGAAGATGCGTTTGTTAGAAGACTTATCCCCTCTTTAACGTTTATGTTTAGGGAAAATGATGATTTTCGTTCAAATAAACGGGAAGCTTTATCATTTCGATTTGTAGATATTCACAGAGACAAAAACCCAAATGGCCAATTAATAACCGATGAGCCTAACTATAGTATTTTTAATGCGCGTTACATTGATTCAAATGATAATCTAATAAATTTTAGTCGTTGGTCTGCAGATTTCCAAGCGGCTAAAAACTTTAGTAAACTATCTTTCAATTATGAATATCGTCGTTTATTTGAAAGTAATAGGCAATTAAATTTACGTTTTTTCGCAGGAGCATTTTTAAAAAATAACAACCCTATTACTTCCACCTATTTCAGTTTTGCCTTGGATAGACCATCCGATTATTTATTTGATTATCCTTATCTAGGCCGTTCCGAATCTACGGGTCTATTCAGTCAACAATACATTGAAGCTGAAGGTGGATTCAAATCTAAATTAGCAACACCTTTCGCAAACCAATGGATTTCTACTGTTAACGCAAGTACCACTTTATGGAATTATATTTTAGTATACGGCGACTTAGGAATAGTTAAAAACAAATTTGACAATGGGAAGTTTGTTTATGATTCAGGTATCCGCATAAATCTTGTAACCGATTATTTCGAAATTTACTTTCCAATATATTCAAATTTAGGATGGGAAATAGGACAGCCAAATTACGACCAAAAAATCCGATTTAAATTTACTGCCGACCCACAAGCACTTTTAGGTTTGTTTAGAAGACGCTGGTATTAAATAGTAAAATATTATCATATATTTTAAATTTAGAATACACAATTCTTAAATAATGATTTTATTAATACTTAATTTTTAAGAATTTCATAATTACTTGTTTACCTTTTTTAATTGTAAAAACCGTAAACTTTAACTACTTTTGCAAAAGACAAAGTATTCCTTAATATGCACACGGTTTCAGATTTGAAAAATAACATATCATTCGAAGATTTTAAAACAGAGGTTTTAAATGATTATAAAATAGCTGTAAAAAGTCGAGAATGTAGTTTATTAGGTCGCCGTGAAGTTTTAACTGGAAAAGCCAAGTTTGGTATCTTTGGTGATGGTAAAGAAGTTCCTCAACTAGCCATGGCTAAAGCCTTTAAAAAAGGCGATTGGCGTTCTGGTTACTACCGCGACCAAACCTTTATGATGGCTATTGATGAGTTGACTGCTGAACAGTTTTTCGCTGGATTATACGCCAATACAAATTTAGAGTTAGAACCTATGTCTGCTGGTCGACAAATGGGTGGGCATTTTGTAACCCATAGTCTAAACAACGATGGTAGCTGGAAGGATTTAACAAAAAAATATAATTCTAGTGCCGACATCTCTCCTACGGCAGGTCAAATGCCAAGATTATTAGGTTTAGCACAAGCTTCTAAGATTTTTAGAAATGTAGAAGGTATCAACACATCCAACTTTTCAGTGAATGGAAATGAGGTTGCCTGGGGAACCATAGGAAATGCAAGTACAAGTGAAGGTTTGTTTTTCGAAACTATCAATGCCGCAGGTGTTTTACAAGTACCTCTTATAGTAAGTGTTTGGGATGATGAATACGGTATATCTGTTCATGCAAAACACCAAACAACTAAAGAAAACATATCTGAAATCTTAAAAGGATTTCAAAGGAATGAAGACCAAAAAGGTTTTGAAATATTACGAGTACATGGTTGGAACTATCCTAATTTAGTTGAAACCTACCAAGAGGCTGCACATATTGCCAGAACAGAACATGTTCCTGTATTAATTCATGTTACAGAATTAACACAACCTCAAGGACATTCTACTTCAGGCTCTCATGAGCGCTATAAAAGTGCCGAACGTTTAGCATGGGAATCTGCTCTAGATTGCAATGTAAAAATGAGAGAGTGGATTATTGAAAATGGTATTGCAACCAATGAAACTCTTATTGAAATTGAAAGAGCTATTAAACGTGAAGTAAGAGAAGCAAAAAAGAATGCTTGGAACATCTTTTTAAAACCGGTATTAAAAGAACAGAGCGATATGATTTCTGTTTTAAAACAGGTGGCAGCAGCGAGCGTTAATCGTGTTTTTATAGAAAAAATTAAGGATAATTTAGCAGCTATTGAAGAACCTACGCGAAAAGACATCTTATCCCACGGTAGGCGAGCTTTAATACATACTATTAACGAATCTTTCCCTGAAAAAGAACAGCTTATCAATTGGATTAACAATAGAATTGAAGCAATCCAACCAGAATTTAGTTCACATTTATATTCGGAAACCAATCGTTCAAATACACTCATAAAAGAAATTAAACCAACTTATAACGAAGAGTCTCCATTAGTAGATGGGCGTATCATCCTTCGAGATAATTTTGATAATATTTTTAGTAACTATCCAGAAGTACTTATTTTTGGTGAAGATACAGGTAACATTGGTGATGTAAATCAAGGACTTGAAGGTTTACAAGAAAAATATGGTGAATTACGAGTTGCCGATGTTGGTATTCGAGAAGCAACCATAATTGGGCAAGGAATCGGAATGTCTCTAAGAGGTTTACGTCCCATTGCCGAAATTCAATATTTAGATTATATTCTTTACGCTTTACAAATAATTAGCGACGATTTAGCAACCACGCATTACCGTACTAAAGGCAAACAAAAAGCACCTTTAATTATTAGAACCCGTGGCCATAGATTAGAAGGTATTTGGCATTCCGGATCTCAAATGGGAGGTATTCTCCACCTTACTAGAGGTGTGAATGTATTAGTGCCTCGAAACATGACAAAAGCAGCAGGCTTTTACAATACTCTTTTAAAAGGTGATGATCCAGCAATAGTTATTGAATGCCTGAATGGCTACCGATTAAAAGAAAAAATGCCATATAATTTGAATGCTATCCAAACACCTATTGGGGTTGTAGAGACTTTAAAAGAAGGAACTGATATAACATTAGTGTCTTACGGTTCTACACTTCGAATTGTAGAACAGGTAGCTAAAGATTTATTAACGGTTGATATCAATGCCGAAGTAATTGATGTACAATCATTAATGCCTTTCGATTTAAATCATGATATAGCAAAAAGCATAAAAAAAACAAATAGATTATTAATTATTGATGAAGATGTTCCAGGCGGCGCATCGGCTTATATTTTAAATAATATATTGAATGTTCAAAACGCATATCAATATTTGGATAGCCAACCTAAAACACTTACTGCTAAAGATCACAGACCGGCATACGGAAATGATGGTGATTACTTTTCAAAACCTTCTGCCGATGATATATTTGAAGCAGTGTATGGTATAATGCATGAGTCAAACCCAGATGTATTTCCCAAATTAAGATAATATACTTTAAACTTTTATGAACAAATCTATCAATGATGCTGCTTTATTAATTCTAAGAGTTGGTTTTGCAGGTATGATGCTTACCCATGGTGTCCCTAAAATTAATATGTTATTTCAAAGCCCAATTAAGTTCGCTGATCCTATCGGTGTGGGCGTTACAGTGTCTCTTATACTAACCTTAATTGGTGAAGTCATTGCTCCTCTGTTAATATTAATTGGTTTTAAAACCAAACTAGCAACCATCCCTGGGATTATCACCATGTTTGTTGCGGCATTTGTTGTTCATGCAGCAGACCCCATTGGAGTAAAAGAAAAAGCCATATTATATTTAATAGCTTTTACTGTTATAGGATTAATTGGCGCAGGAAAATATTCAGTGGATGGATATAAAAAATAATTAGTCATTTCTATAGTTTTTTGAAATATAATTAACCTTAAATAGGGTTTCTTTTTAGTTGCAATTATTTCTTAGAAATGATAAATAATTAATAATCTATAAAAATTATCATTTGAAAACAGCTTCTATTGTTGACTTAAAAAAGGAATTAATTCACAAATCGCCTGATGAATTGCTCGAGTTATGTTTGCGATTATCAAAATTCAAAAAAGAAAACAAAGAACTTCTAACCTATTTACTGTTTGAATCCCATGATGAAGATGGTTATATTCAATCTGTAAAAAAACATATTGATGAAGAATTTGCCACCATCAATACAGCAAGTTATTTTTACATAAAAAAAAGCGTTCGAAAAATATTAAGAAACATAAAAAAATACTCTCGATATTCTTTGAAAAAAGAAACAGAAGCCGCACTTCTTATTCATTTTTGCCAAACATTAAAAGATTTTAGTCCTTCCATAAAAAATAATATTACGCTTACAAATATTTACAATAGACAAATACTTTCTATTAAAAAATTGGTAGGAACTTTACATGAAGACTTGCAATATGATTTCAATTTAATGTTAGAAGATTTGTAAATAAGATAATTCATTACTTAATTAGTCATTCATCCGAATTTTATAATCATTTAACAGTTAAAAGAGTATAACTAAGTATTTGTCGAGTAAATTAACAGAATGAAAACATTATTCTTAAAATTACACCTAAATTCTATTAATTCATCAAAAACACCGTGTTATGAATACAAATTATGCATTTTTAAACAAGTTTAAGATAACGTTTTTAATTCTTGCATTTGCATTTTCATTTAGCACATACGCTAGCGGTAATAATGACAGAGCTAAAGAAAAGATTAAGGTTAAGATCAAACAGAAGGATAAACGAAATAATTTCATTCGTAATGGCAATCGCGACGATAATCACAAACACACACGTACTTGTGGGCATAATGACGGAGGTACATCAGACTCAATTCCATTAGATGGTGGTTTAAGTATTCTTTTAGTAGGAGCAGCAGCTTTTGGTATTAAAAAATTACGTGATAGTAAAAATGAAAATATTTAATTCTTTTAAAGAAAAGATACCATTACCAATACGGCTTTTTTTAGGAAAAGCCGTATTGTTTTTTATAGTTTGGAAGATTATTTATGGTGTATTCTTCGTAAATACTAACTCATTGGACACCATTTTAACCAGCCATGTTGCTGATGCTTCAGTTTTCGTACTAAATAATTTTACCTCAATGGATAACTTCGAAGCAGTATCGGAAGTTTATGAAGAAACGTTTGGAGGAGAAGTTGTACTTAACAAAGCTTCAACAATATATCATAATAACTATATAGTTTTAAATATAGCCGATGCCTGCAATGGTTTAGAACTTATTGTTTTATACATAGGTTTTATAGTTTGTATGCCTTCAAAATTTTTAAGAAAAGCATTGTATATCGCAATTGGGATAATTCTATTAGACATAGCTAATATTTTAAGATGTGTTGGTCTCATATACTTAAGAGAGTATTATCATGCCTATTTTGAATTTGCGCATCATTACATATTTAAAATAGTTGTGTATTCTGTTACCTTTTTAATTTGGGTAGTCTACACCCGAAAAATACATTTGAAAAATGAAGTTATACCGGTCTGATAAGGTTCGATTTATAGCTGGGTTTATATTTATAATTGGTATTTATTCAGCTTTTTACATCTTTTTTTTAGAAAATAGCAATTTAGTATTACCATCTAAGGTCCGACATTTAATTAAATTTTTGGCCACCATAGCAGTTTACTTTGTAGGAACATATCATCTTGGCAAATTGGCAGATTCTTGGATGTCGGTTATTTGGCATATCATTCATATTTCTGGTCTAGGAATTATTACAGCCATTGGACTTTTTGATTGGTTTATTTATGATGTTACTTTAAACATTAGGTTGTTTGCCAATTCTATCCAAGAGTTATTAATATCGCCATTGCTCTACCTCGCTATGGGACTAATTAATCGCACATTAAAAAGAGAAGTCATTGTATAAACACAAAACCTTATAACAACCAATAAAATTCTCATAAAGGAAACTTATAATTGTAAAGTTTCAAAAAAATATTGACCTTCTATCAACACAATTTACAACGCATTGTTTGAATGCTAAAAGCAATAGTTTATCTTTACGCCCTCAAAATAGTTAATGATTTATGACGATTTCATACAATTGGTTAAAACAGTTTCTTAAAACAGACTGGACTCCAGAACAAACCAGCGAATTACTTACAGATTTAGGATTAGAAGTTGAAGGTATTGAAACCTACCAATCCGTTAAAGGCGGATTAGAAGGTATAGTAATAGGTGAAGTATTAACTTGTATTCAACACCCAAACGCCGATAAATTAAAAATAACTACTGTTAATATTGGTGAGGAAACACCCCTGCAAATTGTATGTGGGGCCCCTAACGTTGCGGTGGGCCAGAAAGTACCCGTTGCCACCATTGGAACTACTTTATATACTGAAACTGGTGAGGCCTGGACCATTAAAAAAGGTAAAATTAGAGGAGAAGAAAGTTTTGGAATGATTTGCGCTGAAGATGAACTTGGATTAGGCAAATCTCATGATGGCATTATGGTTTTAGATGAAAATCTTGCTCCTGGTACCCTTGCAGCCAAAATTTTTGAAGTTGAAAGCGATTTTGTATTTGAAATTGGCTTAACACCAAACCGTGCTGATGCTATGAGTCATTTAGGTACTGCACGCGATTTAAGAGCCGGATTAATTCAAAAGGATATAAATTTAGAGTTAATAACACCATCTGTAAGCTCTTTTCATGTTGATAGCCGTACTTTAAAAATTGATGTTGATGTTTTAAATAAAGACTTAGCGCCACGTTATTGTGGGCTAACAATTTCTGGCATTAAAGTAAAAGAATCTCCTGCCTGGTTACAACACCGTTTAAAAGCTATTGGTTTAAAACCTATTAACAATATTGTGGATGCCACCAACTACGTGCTACACGATTTAGGACAACCACTACACGCTTTTGATGCGGCTAAAATTTCTGAAAATAAAATTGAAGTTAAAACAGTTGCTGCAGGTACTAAATTCACCACTTTAGATGGTATTGAACGCGAACTGCACGAAGATGATTTAATGATCTGCGATGCCGAAAAACCCATGTGTATTGCAGGAGTATTTGGTGGTTTACATTCGGGTGTAACTGAAGGAACCACGAGTATATTCTTAGAAAGTGCTTATTTTAATCCTGTTTCTGTTCGTAAAACAGCTAAGAGACACGGATTAAATACAGATGCTTCGTTTAGATTTGAACGTGGTATCGACCCAAATATTACTGAATACGCTTTAAAACGTGCTGCCATTCTTATCAAGGAAATTGCAGGTGGCGAAATAACTAGTGATATTTCAGATATTTATCCTAAGAAAATTGAAGACTTTCAAGTTCGTTTAAGTTTTGAAAATGCTGAAAAACTTATTGGCGAGGCAATTCCGAAAGAAACTATAAAACGTATTTTAGCTTCATTGGAAATAAAAGTTAATAATGTTACTGAAACCGGTTTAGGCTTAACCGTTCCTGCATACAGAAATGATGTGTTGCGTGAAGCTGATATAATTGAAGAAATTTTACGTGTTTACGGCTACAATAATATCAATACAACTGAAAAACTAAATGCATCTATTTCAAATTCTTCAAGATTTGAAGATCATAAAATTCAAAATATTGTCGGGAATCAATTAGCTGGACAAGGTTTTTTTGAAATACTATCTAACTCACTAACCACACCGAATTATGCCGAATTAAGTGAACAATTAAAAACAGAACATAATATAACCATATTGAACCCATTGAGTGGTGATTTATCGGTTTTAAGACAATCATTATTATTCTCTGGGTTAGAAGCTGTTTCGTTCAACATCAACCGTAAACGTTCTGATTTAAAGTTGTTTGAATTTGGAAAAACCTATCATGGTTATAACGAAAAACGGGAAGAATACAAGCACTTATCTTTATTTGTAACAGGCAACCAAAATCAGGAAAACTGGAATACACCTAACAAAAAAAGTGATTTCTTTGTATTAAAAGGTAGTATTATTAGCCTTTTAGAACGTTTAGGTATTAACAGATTTAATGAATCACCTGTAAATAGTGATTTGTTTAGTGAAGGTTTAAATTTCAGTCTTGGCAACAAAAATTTAGTAGATTTCGGATTGATTAAGAAACCAATTTTGAAATATTTTGATATCTCTCAGGAGGTCTTATATGCTGATTTTAATTGGGATACCATTTTAGATATTGTTAAAGGAAATAAAGTAACTTTTAAACCAATACCAAAGTATCAAGAAGTTCGTCGCGATTTTGCTTTATTAATAAATGATAACGTTACTTTCGAATCGATATACAAAATTGCAAAACAAAGTGAAAAACAATTATTAAAAAGTGTGAATTTATTTGATGTGTATCAAGGTAAAAATTTACCAGAAGGCAAAAAAAGTTATGCTGTTGGTTTTACATTACAAGATGAACACAAAACCCTTACAGATAAGCAAATAGATAAAATAATGAATACCCTACAAAACCAATTTGAAACCCAATTGGGTGCAGAGTTGCGTTAAGTATGACATTTAAAACCATTTGAAAATCCTATTGTATATAATATACAATAGGATTTTTTAATTCAGGAAATTAAAAAATCTCTAAAGATCCTTTACCTTGCCTAATAACCTCAGGTTCATCGCCAGATAAATCGATAACTGTAGACGCTTCATTATCTCCATATCCTCCATCTATAACCAAATCGACTAAATTATCCCATTTTTCTAAAATAAGTTCAGGGTCTGTAGTATATTCTATCACTTCATCTTCATCATGAATGGAGGTTGAAATAATAGGGTTTCCTAGTTTTTTTACAATTTCTAAAGCAATATTATTATTAGGAATACGAATACCGACTGTTTTTTTCTTTTTAAAAGGATTTGGTAACGTTTTTGATCCGGGGAGAATAAAAGTATACGGTCCAGGAAGAGCTCGTTTTAATATTTTAAAGGTAGATGTATCAATTTGTTTAACATAATCACTTAAATGACTTAAATCATGGCAAACAAATGAAAAATTAGACTTTTCAAGCTTAATTCCCTTTATTTGAGCAACACGTTCCAGAGCTTTTAGGTTATTAATATCACAACCCAAACCATAAACGGTATCGGTTGGGTAAATAATAAGACCACCACGCTTTAAAACAGCCACTACCTTTTCAATTTCCTTAGGACTAGGGTTTTCTTCATAAATTCTAACAAATTCAGCCATAAATAAGTATCTTGCTTTTTCCTTTAAATGTAAATATTATTTTTGTTATGAAACAGCTTAATATCATTTTATTGAGTATATTTTTCCTCTTTATAATTGGTAGTTGTTCCAAAGACGACACTTCCAACAATTTAATTTCTTTAGAATATCATGAAGAATTAAATATTCCTTACGGTGTAAACTCGAAACAAAAATTTGATTTATACTTGCCCGCAGATAGAAGCTCGATTACTAAAACACTCATTTTAGTGCATGGCGGCGGATGGTCTGCTGGAGATAAAGCAGATATGAATCCATGGATAGATATTATCAGGCAGGATTTACCAAACCTGGCCATTGTAAATATAAATTATAGATTAGCTGATGCTAATAATAAACCATATCCAATGCAAATAGATGATATTACTTCTGTTATAAATCATCTGAAATTAAACCAAGAAAAATACACCATTTCAGAAGATTTCGGCTTCATTGGAGTAAGTGCAGGAGCTCATCTGGCATTACTTTGGAGTTATGGATTTGATACCACAAAGAACGTTAATATGGTTTGTAGCATAGTGGGTCCAACAAATTTAACCGACCCTGCCTATTTAAATAATACTAACCCGGAACTACAACAAATGTTGGACTACTTTAGTATTGAAACCGATTTAGCTTATCTGGAAGAAGTGAGTCCGTTACACCGGGTAACGGAATCAGCACCTCGTAGTATTTTGTTTTATGGTGGCCAAGATCCTTTAATTCCAACTACACAAGGTACTGAATTGCGTGATAAATTAATAGAACTAAATATAAACCATCAATTTACACTTTACCCAAATGCAGGTCATGGATGGGTTGGTTTGGACCTATTTGATACTTGGCTAAAACTTAAAACATTCATTAATTTAAATTTATAAACTAACGCATCCCTCCGCCTTGTGGTGGACCACCCTCTGGTCTATTTCCTCTTCCTGAAAAATCATCATCATCATTTTGATTCGTTTTTTCTGTTGGATTTTGAGTCTCTTTAAACTCAGCTTGATATTTTAACCACTTTTCATTTTGTTTTTTACTTAACAAACTACCTAAACTCGCATTTAAAGCAGTTTCAGCTTTTGTTATTTTAGTCTTAACAGGTTCTACTTTTGCTTTAGCTAACTCTTTAGCAATACGCATCGGGTCTTTATCATTATCACTCATATCTTTTTGGCTGCTATTACTTGACCCGCGATTGGATTTCAAAGATTTCATAATATTATTCATATACACATTTAATGTGTCAAAATTATCCTTGTTCAACAACGACAATTCATTAACATGCTTATTATATTTTAATATTGCTTCTTTAACATTTGAAATTAATTCATTGTCTTTCTTTAACTTAATATTTTCTACCACATCATTTGCGTCATAATTAAATATACCTGCCGCCTTGTATGCGTTAAATTCTTTTGGTTGCGGTCTTTCACGTTGTTCACCACTTTGGCCACTACTAGATTGCGGACCTCTCATACCACCACCTCCAGGTTGCGCATTTAAAAAACTCAAGTTTAATACGCATGCTAATAAAAATATTTTTTTCATAAAATTTATGTTTGACTGTTTATGTATTATTAGATGCTTATTCCTTAAAAAACCTTCGATAATAAATGAAGATACTTCACTAACAAACGTAAATAACTTATTTCCAACATGATAAAACACAAAAAAAGCACAATAATATATAATCATTGTGCTCTAATTTTATAATTGAATAGGTGTGTTTTTACCCGATTACTTCCAACTTAGCGAATTTCAATAATAGTTTTTTTACACCACCGTGTTGAAATTTAATTTCCGCCTTAACATCTCCACCGGTGCCTTCAATTTTCACGACTTCTCCGGTACCAAAACGCAGGTGTTTTACAATATTTCCTACTGCTAAATCACCATCAAATAAATTAGTGTTTTCACTAGAAGTAGCAGCGGAAACTGGTTTTAAATTTTTTGGTTTTGTTACCTGAAATTTCATTGGTGCTTCTTTTTCTGAACCACCCTTTTTTAAAACCGGTTGTTTTGCAGGTTTAAATCGGATTTTATTTGGTGGTACATCACCAAAAATATCAGAATCTAACATAGGATTAAAGCGACGTTCTTCAATAGGTGTCGTAATATCCAAATACTGTTCATCTATTTCTTCAATAAATCTACTCGGTTCTGAATCTACCAATTTACCCCAACGATAACGCGATAATGCATAAGTTAAATAGGCTTGTTTTTCTGCACGTGTTAAGGCAACATAAAACAAACGTCGTTCTTCCTCCAGCTCACTTCGTGTCCCCATACTCATAGCACTTGGAAACAAATCTTCTTCTAGACCAACAATAAAAACATAAGGAAACTCCAAACCTTTAGCTAAATGTATAGTCATTAAAGCTACATGATTTGCATCGCCTTTGTCGGCATCGGCATCAGTTGACAAGGCAACATCTTCTAAAAATTCGGCTAAACTACCTGTGGTATCTGCGACTTCTTTTTGACCTTCCACAAAGTCTTTCATACCATTAAGAAGCTCTTCTATATTTTCCATTTTTGCTACACCCTCGGGTGTTGCATCTTTTTTATACTCTCTAATTAAACCACTAGTTCTAGTAACATGCTCTGCCAATTCAAATACATCAGCAGTTTGATTAAGCACCTGATAACTTTCAATCATTGTTACAAAATCTAGTAGTTTTGCTTTTGTACCAGAATTAATTTTAACATCCGTTTTATCGATGTTTTTCATCACCTCAAAAATAGAACGCTTATAACCATTAGCTGCAACCACCAGCCTTTCAATAGTTGTGTCTCCAATGCCACGTCCAGGGAAATTTATAACACGTTTAAGAGCTTCTTCGTCCGCAGGATTTATTATCAATCGTAAATAAGATAAAACATCCTTAATTTCTTTTCGTTGATAAAAGGATAATCCACCATAAATTCTATAAGGAATATCCCGTTTTCTTAAAGCATCCTCGATAGCACGGGATTGTGCATTGGTTCGGTACAACACCGCAAAATCCTTATTATCTACATGTTTCTGAATTTTGGTTTCCCAAATGGTGCTAGCAACAAAACGCCCTTCATCTCCATCAGTAAGCGAACGATTTACAACTATTTTTTCACCTTCATCATTGGCTGTCCAAACAACTTTATCTAATTTGGTTTGATTTTTATCGATAATAGAATTGGCTGCATTGACTATATTTTTGGTAGAACGGTAGTTTTGTTCCAACCTAAAAACCTTCACATCTTCATAATCTTTCTGAAAATTTAAAATATTATTGATATTGGCTCCACGAAAGGCATAAATACTTTGTGCATCATCACCCACCACGCATATATTTTGAAATTTATCCGATAAAGCTCTTACAATTAAATACTGGGAGTGGTTTGTATCCTGGTACTCATCAACCAATATATATTTAAAACGGTTTTGGTATTTCATCAACACTTCAGGAAAACGCGTAAGTAGTTCGTTGGTCTTTAATAACAAATCATCAAAATCCATTGCACCCGCCTTAAAACAACGCTCAACATATTCTTTATAAATATCACCTAAGCGTGGTCTGCGTGCCATAGTATCGGCTTCAATAAGCTCTGGGTTTTGAAAATAGGCACGCACCGTTATTAAACTATTCTTATATGATGAAATTCTAGAGCGAACTTGTTTGTATTTATAAATATCCTTATCAAGATTCATTTCTTTAATAATTGAAGAAATTAATCTATCTGAATCTTGAGTATCATAAATTGTAAAGTTTGTAGGATAGCCAATTTTGTCTGCTTCAATACGTAAAATTTTAGCAAAAATGGAGTGAAATGTGCCCATCCAAAGATTTTTTGCTTCACTTGCACCAACAATAGTAGCAATACGTTCCTTCATTTCTCGTGCCGCTTTATTGGTAAAGGTTAACGACAAAATATTAAATGGGTCGATACCCTCACTCATTAAATAAGCTATACGATACGTTAACACTCTGGTTTTACCAGAACCTGCGCCTGCAATTATAATCATAGGGCCATCTTTTTGAATAGTTGGCTCTAATTGTGCGTCGTTCAATTGACTTAAATACTTCTCCAAATCACTTACAGTTTTTAAAGAGGTAAAATTAACCATTGTTTGGCGTTTAAATAAATGGAATTATGAATAATTATAAACAATTGGAATAGCGCCCTGCTTTATTAAAATTTAAATATATTTATCTCTCAAAAAAACAAGTACAAATACATTATGTTAGATTTTTTATCGGATATTTCCTGGTGGGGTTGGATTTTGATAGCCCTTGTTCTCGTAGCCATTAGAGATATTTTTATTCAAAAAGAACATACCATAAGCCACAACTATCCTATTGTAGGTCATTTACGCTATATGTTAGAAAAAATTGGGCCAGAAATGCGACAATATTTCGTTTCTAACAATAGAGAAGAATTACCATTTAACCGTATTGAACGTGGTTGGATTTATGCTTCAGCAAAAAAAGAAAATAATTACGAAGGCTTTGGAACCGATAGAGATATTTATGCTCATCATCATATTTTTATTAATAACGCGATGATGCCTTATAAACTAGCTGAAAATCATCCAAACTCAATAGATAAAACATTTTTGCCTTGTGCTAAAGTTATGGGTGCATTTCATAAACGTAGAAAACCCTACCGCCCTGCTTCTATAATTAATGTATCTGCAATGAGTTATGGGTCGCTTTCAGCGAAAGCTGTAGAGTCATTAAATAAAGGTGTTAAAATTGCAGATGCCTACCATAATACAGGTGAAGGAGGCCTCTCTCCCTACCACAGTTATGGCGGAGATGTTATTTTTCATTTTGGGACTGGTTATTTTGGGGTTCGCGCTGATGATGGCGGATTTTCAATGGAAAAAATGAAAAAATTGGTTGAAAGTAACCCTTTCATTAAAGCCATTGAAATTAAACTGTCGCAGGGTGCAAAACCTGGCAAAGGCGGTGTACTTCCAGGTGCAAAAATAACTAAAGAAATCGCCAAGATTAGGGGTGTTGAAATTGGCAAAGATGTAATGTCTCCTCCAAACCACAAAGCGTTTTCCAATGTTCCAGAAATGGTTGATTTTATAGAAAACATTGCTGAAACTACAGGCTTACCAGTTGGTATTAAGGCTGCTATAGGAAAATTAGACCAATGGGAAGAACTTGCTGATATTATGGCCGAAACAGGCAAAGGTCCCGACTTTATAACAGTTGATGGCGGTGAAGGTGGCACAGGTGCTGCACCTCCAAGTTTTGCAGATCATGTTTCTTTACCATGGGTTTACGGATTTAGCGATTTATATAAATTATTTCAAAGTAAAGGCATATCAGAACGGATCGTATTTATAGGCAGCGCCAAATTAGGATTCCCTGCCAAAGCCGCTATGGCATTTGCTATGGGTGCCGATTGCATAAACGTAGCGCGTGAAGCAATGATGAGTATTGGTTGCATACAAGCTCAAGTATGCCATACAAACCGATGCCCTAGTGGCGTTGCCACCCAAAGTAAATGGCTACAAAATGGTATTGATCCAACCTTAAAATCGGAACGATTGGCGCAATATTTTAAAACATTTAAAAAAGAATTAATAGAAATAACCCATGCTGCAGGTTACGAACATCCATGCCAATTCCAAATGCGTGATGTTGAAATAAATGTGGATGACCACAACCTTTCTAAGGAGTTAAACAAAACATATATGTATGAAAAAACACCTGTACCTTTTTCGAGCATGCAGGATTTAAAAGATTGCTTATATTTGGGCGGTCAATATCATAATAAAGAAACTCAAATCCATTAAACAAATTATGAACCCAGAACGATTTATAGACCTGTTTTTATTTGCCATTCCATCCTTAATTACAGGACTTATTGCCTACTATTTTTTTAAAGAACACACTAAAAACGAAGATGGCAGAAGACGTTTTTTATTAAAAAAAGAATTACAAGTAAATGCCTTACCAACACGCCTTCAAGCTTACGAACGGATGGCCTTATTTTTAGAACGAATTTCTCCTTCTAAATTACTTATTCGTGTAGTGCCAACTACCTCAAATAAAGACCTTTATGAAGCATTACTTATTCAAAGTATTGAACAGGAATACGAGCACAATTTATCTCAACAAATCTATATAAGCGAAAAGTGTTGGAACGTAATAAATACGGCAAAAAATGCCACTATTCAATTAATAAGAAAGGCTAATATGTTAGAAAAAACAGATTCAGCCAATAAGCTAAGAGAAGTGGTTTTAACAGAAATGATGGAACGCAGGTCACCAAGCGATGCGGCCTTATCTTTCTTAAAAGAAGAAATTGCAGAAATATTATAAATTAATCTATTCGAAGTTCATTTGAAATAGATACTTTATCTTTATTTTTTGCATAATCAAAGCCTTGCTGCCACCATTCTACCATTAATTTTTTATTAAAAATCAAGGAATTTTCAGTTAGTTTAGAAGGTGTGTAATAAAGGTTGAGTTTTACATTTCTATTCGTAGCTGCTAATTTTCCTATTAAAATATCGCTTCGTTCTACTTGGTCTAGTAAATGTCCAAATAAGTTAAGCATAAGTGAAAACGGATTTTTACCTAATACTTTCATATATTCCAAATTTTCCGATTCTAGAACCACGGCATCAATTTCGGTTGCCCCGCGTTGTATAGCTTCTCGAATTGGAACAACACATCCAAAAGCACCATCAGCATACTCAAATCCATCTACTTTTGCTAGAGACATAAACGGGATATAATTACAGGAAATCCAAATCCATTCAATAAATTCTTCATATGAAAAATCTTTAATAGATTTATATTCCACTCTATTTTTAGATAAATTTGAAACCGTGACTACTACATCTTCCTTCGTGGTTCTAATAAAATTGTATTCCTCTTCGGTAAAGTGCTTTTTTAAATAGCGCTTTAAAGCCTTACTCTCCCCGAAGGTTCGCTTTTTTTTTATGAATTGCCATAATGAATTTAAAAAATTGATGGAAACATATTCCCTACCATCTTTTCTACGCACCCTAAATGGATTTACACTAAAAATATTACTTTGCTTCACATCGGTAAAAACGGAGTAAATTTTATCAATTTTATTGGCCGCTATATGAGGAACTAACAGACTTCCTGTAGAGGTTCCAACAAATAAATCGTATTTAAATCCCTTTTCTTTTATTAAATATTCTGCAACGCCACCTGCATAAGCACCCTTGCTTCCACCACCTGAAATTACTAATGCCCTCATATTACGATTCTATTTGACTAGTTTGTTGGTTTTTAAATTTAGCAAAATTGTAACCACTGTGCCACCATTGCGTCATTTTTTCCTTGTTAAAAATAAGAGAATTTGTAGTTAACACTGTTGGTGCATAATAAAAATTTATAATTGCATCATTATGAGTTGCTGAATACTTCCCAATACGAATATTTTGAGATTCTATTTTATCCAACATAAACGTGAACATATTGGTTAACAAAGAAAATGGATTTCTTGAAGGCATTCTGTTTAATTGATTGGTTTCTGTCTGTAAAATAATTGCATCTACCTCTTTTGCGCCTCTTTTAATTGCTTCCTCTATGGGTACCATATTGCCCAAGCCACCATCTGCATATTCACATCCATTTTTTTTAACGAGCGTCATAAATGGCGTATAATTACAGGATATCCAAATCCATTCAACAAATTCAGAATAGCTATAATCCATAATACTTTTATATTCTACTTGATTAAGAGTTAAATTAGATACAGTAACCACTACATCTTTTTCTGATGCCCTAAGCGTATTAAACTCTTCTTCGGTAAAAGTAGCTTTAATCAGTTTCTTTAAATTATGACTTTCGCCAAATGTTTTACTTCCTCGGAGAAAATTGAAAATAACACTTAAATGATTAATAGCTATATTTTGGCTACCATGTTTTTGCTTTACAATAAAAGGGCACACATCAAAAATACTATCATTATTAACACTAGTATAAACTGATTTTATTTTGTCAATTTTTTTAAGCGCCAGATGAGATGTTAACAAACTACCCGTGGATGTACCAATATACAGTTGATAATCGTGTTTTAATTCTTCAATAAGATATTGCGCAACACCACCAGCAAAAGCCCCCTTACTGCCACCCCCCGAAATTACTAATGCTTTCATTAATTATGAGTATTTATTTGCTCTAACATAGCTTTTGCAAATTTTGAAAATTGCCAATTATGATGAGTCGTTGCCTGTTTTAAATTTGAAATACAAGTATCGTTGCACGCTTTTATCTCTTGTAAATACGAAAATGCATTCTGCCGAACTTCAAAACCATTAAAAGCATTTGTGTAGTTTGTTAATTCCTCAAAATAAACCTGCTTATTTTCGGCTTCAAAATTTTCCGTTACTAATGCTAAAGTTAACCAAAGAATCCGAATATTGTTATCATTAAACCCTAGTAAATCCTTTGTTTTATTTAAATATTTATTTCGCTCTTGCGGAAAATTTACCCAAAGGTTAAATAAAGCTTTTTCGATAGTTATATATGATTTATCATTTAAAAGCGATTCATAATCTGGTTTTAATTCTGAAGGTATTTCTGTTAAATGCGTTGCAATGGCTTGACGAACTTTTAAACTAGAATTAAACGTTGACTTTTTAATAAGGTTTGGGTATTTGGATATAATTTTAATTTTAGCTTCATCAGAAATATTATCCGTTAAATAATCCATGCATTTTTGATTAGAATCTTCACAATTTATATTTAGGTACGCTTTAATAAATAGTGATTTTTCTAAACTCACCATTACGCCTTCGTAATGAAACTTTTTCTCTTTCAACCAAGAGTTTACAAATGCGTTTAAGTTTTGTTTACTCGATTTTTCAACTTCATTTATAAAATCTTTAGTTTCTACGTTCTTCAATTGATATTTTAATAAGTAGGTTTTAACAGCTGTTTTAAATGCCTTATCTCCAACTTGTTCTCTTAGCAAATGCAAAACCAAAGCTCCCTTTTTATAAAATGTGGTACTGCTCGATTTTGGATCTAAAAGCGAAGTGCTTTCACCTGCATTATCTTGTGCCAACAATTCTTGTGCGTATTCATACAAATGCCAATAGTAATAATCATTGCCAAATATTTGCCTTTCAGCTAACAACGCATAGTAAGTAGCAAAACCTTCTTGTAACCAATGGTGTGTACCAGAAGTTTCGGTTACTAGATTCCCAAACCATTGATGAGCTAATTCGTGGGCATTTACATTAACATAATTCTTATCCACAAAACCTATGGAATCAGTAACAAAAGTGTCAGCAAAAATTGTAGTACTTGTATTTTCCATGCCGGCGTATAGAAAATCCTTAACCGGAATTTGTTTATAATTTTGCCATGGATAGGGAACGCCAATTTCTGCTCCTAAAAAATCGAACAACTTTTTAGTATAGCGATAGGTTGGCTCAACTTTGTTTTCATCTTTCGGGTAATAATACATTTCCAATGGAATACCACTTTTGGATGTTTCCACTTTTTTATGGTATTTTCCAATAGCTAAGGCTAACAAATAACTAGACATTGGCTTTTTCATATCGAAATGCCATATGGAAGTTGAATCATTAGTTTCTTTATTAATCAATTTTCCATTCGCAATTACTTCGTAGTTTTTATCGAATTCAATACTTAAATCAAATTCAATTTTATCATTCATATCGTCAATACTTGGCAACCAATTACTTGTATATTTCCCTTGGCCTTGCGTCCAGACTTGTTTATTACCATCATCATAATCCCAATCAATAAAATACATGGCTTTTTTAGGAACAGCTACATAATTAAATTTCAACTTATAGGTAGAATCATTTTTAAAATCATGTTTAATCCACAATTTCTTGCCATCATTTGAATAAGAAATATTTCTACCATCCAAATAAACTGATTGAAACCTCATATTAATTGCATCAAAACATATGGAGTCGACTGGTTTTAATATTTTAAATTCATAATTAACAAAACCCCCAACAGCTTTTTTTTTAGGAAATATGGAAATTTCAGCTTTTGCCGATTTAAAATCTACACAGTCAACTTGTTGCGCATTTAAATAAAATGCGAAGAAAATAAAACCAAAAAGAAGATAATTATTCATAAGGTTAGCCTAAAATGCTAAAAGCCAAATTACGGAATTTTTCTATTTTATGAATTGCTCAAAATGCCTTAAATTCGTCTTCTATGATTACCAACCTACAAACTCCTATAGATTATTTAAAAGGCGTTGGCCCGAATAGAGCCGATTTACTACGCAAGGAGTTAGGTATTCATACCTACCAAGACTTAATCAACTTATTCCCTAATCGATATATTGACAGAACCCAATATTACAAAATAAACCAACTACAGCCCAACAATGCAGATGTTCAGGTTATTGGTAAAATAATTGCTTTTAAAGAGGTTGAACAAAAAAGAGGGAAACGATTAGTTGCTACCTTTCAGGATGACACTGGAGTTATGGAATTGGTATGGTTTAGAGGACAAAAATGGATAAGAGAAAACCTTAAACTCAATACCAACTATGTAGCATTTGGACGAACAAACTTGTTTGGCGGAAAGTTTAACATGCCTCACCCAGAATTAGAATTACAAGATGAGCATGAAAAAAACTTACGTTCTGCCATGCAACCCGTTTACCCTTCCAGTGAAAAACTTTCCAATAAGGGTATCACAAATAGGTTGATGATCCAAATTATGCAACAATTGTTTATTGAAACAAATGGCAGGTTTTCTGAAACACTTTCTGAACAAATAATTTCAGAATTAAAACTAATTAGAAAAAGTGACGCCCTATTTAATGTGCATTTTCCTAAAAGCCAAGAGCTGTTAGCAAAGGCGCAATTTCGATTGAAATTTGAAGAACTTTTCTATATTCAACTGCAATTAATTATTAAAAATTTAATTCATAAATCAAAAATAAAAGGCTTTCCTTTTGAAAATGTTGGGGCTTATTTTAACGACTTTTTTAACGAACATTTACCCTTCGAATTAACCAACGCCCAAAAACGTGTTTTAAAAGAAATAAGAGCCGATTTAGGAAGCAATGCCCAAATGAATCGTTTGTTGCAAGGCGATGTAGGTTCTGGTAAAACCATTGTGGCATTTATGACGATGTTAATGGCTTTAGACAACGGTTTTCAAGCTTGCTTAATGGCTCCGACTGAAATTTTGTCAGTTCAACATTATAACGGTTTACTTGAGCTATGTAACAGATTGAATATCAGCATAAAAATACTTACAGGCTCAAGTAAAACTTCAGAAAGAAAAAAGATTCATGAAGCCTTAGAAACAGGAGAATTACAGATACTAATCGGCACCCATGCACTGCTTGAAGATAAGGTAAAATTCAAGAATTTAGGACTTGCTATTATTGATGAACAACACCGTTTTGGCGTAGCACAAAGAAGCAAATTATGGCATAAAAATACGTCTCCTCCACACGTTTTGGTCATGACTGCCACTCCTATTCCAAGAACCCTAGCAATGTCTGTTTATGGTGATTTAGACATCTCCATAATTGATGAATTACCTGCTGGAAGAAAACCAATAAAAACGGTTCATAGGTTCGACAAAAACCGACTAAATGTTTTCAAATTTATTCGAGATGAAATAAAAAAAGGCAGACAAGTATACATTGTATATCCGCTTATTCAAGAGAGTGAGGCTTTAGATTATAAAGATTTAATGGACGGGTACGAAAGCATTTCTAGAGATTTCCCAATGCCCGAGTATCAAATTTCCATAGTTCACGGAAAAATGAAACCTGCAGATAAAGATTTTGAAATGCAACGTTTTATTAAAGGAGAAACTCAAATTATGGTTGCTACAACAGTTATTGAAGTGGGCGTTAATGTCCCTAATGCTTCTGTAATGATTATTGAAAGTGCCGAACGTTTTGGATTATCACAACTCCACCAACTACGTGGGAGAGTTGGGCGAGGTGCCGAACAAAGTTATTGTATTTTAATGACTGGACATAAATTGAGTAACGATAGTAAAACCCGTTTGGAAACCATGGTAAGAACCAGTGATGGGTTTGAAATTGCCGAAGTAGATTTAAAACTACGCGGTCCTGGAGATATTATGGGCACCCAACAAAGCGGAGTTTTAAACCTTAAAATTGCCGATATTATTAAAGACAAAGATATTTTACAAAGCGCTCGTTTTTACGCCAAAAAGCTACTTAAAGACGACCCAAAATTATCCGAATCGGACAACAAAGTTATTTTAGATACCTACAGAGCCTTAACCAAGTTTAAAAATATTTGGAATTATATCTCTTAATTTTAGAGCTAAATTTGTAATTTACATATCGTTGCTTTTTTTAAAGACTAATTTATATTTATCACATGCTACATTTAAAACTAGAAACCGATCCTCGCTGGGTTAATATTGTAGAATCTAATATTGAAGAAATTCTAACCGACCATGCATGGTGCGAACAGAAAGCAGCCACTAACGCCATTACCCTTATTACCCTAAATTCTGAACACGTAGATTTAGTAACCGATTTATTAGCACTCGCCAAAGAAGAATTAGAACATTTTCAAATGGTGCATGATATCATTAAAAAACGAGGTTATACCTTGGGCAGGGAACGTAAAGATAGCTACGTTAACGAATTGTATAAATTTATGAATAAAGGCGGAAATCGGGTACAGTGTTTGGTGGACAGACTTTTATTTTCTGCAATGATTGAGGCTAGAAGTTGCGAACGATTTAAACTTTTATCTAAAGAAATAAACGATCCTGAACTTTCAAAATTTTACCATGACTTAATGATAAGTGAAGCTGGCCATTACACTACATTTATTGGCTTTGCCCGAAAATACGGAAAAGGCGTAAACATTGAAAAGCGTTGGCAAGAACTCGTTTCTTTTGAAAGTGAAGTAATTAAAAATTACGGAAAGAGTGAAACCATTCATGGTTGAAATAAAAAACTCAGCTATTACAACTGAGTTTTTTTGATTTTTAAGCTATTCGGTAATTGACTGATATTGCTTGCAATATCGTTACAATTTTGTTTTCTAAGTTTAGCCTAATGTTAAATCTTTTTTAAGCATTATTAAATACATACCTACAGAAGTAACCACGACTTTAATTAAACCTTCATTCAATAAAACATTATGATTAACTTTGCTATTTCAAAGCTAAAAGCATATAAATTTAAGAATGATTCACATTCACGAAAAGACATTACAAGATTTAGAGTTTTCCACAGTATTAAAACAAGTAAGCGAACATTGTATTACGGTTTTAGGTACTGAAAAAGCATTACAAATTGAACCCTATAAAACCAAGGAAAACTTGATGGTTAATTTACAGTTAACCAACGAATTTCTATCTTCTTTTCAAAACGATAACCGCATCCCCAATCATGGGTTCGATGCCATAACAAAAGAAATTAAACTTATTCGTATTGAAAATACCTATTTGGAGGTACATAGTTTAAAGAAAATTGTATCTATGTCGTTAACAACAAACGACATTGTTACATTTTTAAAGAAATTTGAAACTTATTATCCAAACTTAAACGAATTTGCATCTCATATAGAAGTTACCAAAGCTATAATTGAAAAAGTAGATGGTGTAGTTGATCGTTTTGGTGATATTAAAGATAATGCCTCCAACCTACTTTTCGATTTAAGACAATCCATTAATAAAGTAAAAGGACAAATAAATCAAAGTTTTACAACATCTCTAAATATGTATCAAGGGCTAGAATACCTAGATGATATTCGGGAAAGTGTTGTGGAAAACAGGCGGGTTTTGGCAGTAAAAGCCATGTATCGTCGTAAAGTAAAAGGTTCTATAATGGGTAGTAGTAAAACGGGAAGTATCGTGTATATGGAACCAGAAGCTACACAAAAATACTCCCGTGAATTGAATAATTTAGAATTTGAAGAAAATGAAGAAGTCATTCGAATTTTAAAAGAACTTACCAGTTTCATTCGTCCATATTCACAACTTTTAGAAAAATACCAAAATTTTTTAATTGCCATAGATGTTATTTCAGCAAAAGCGAAATATGCACAATCCATGAATGCCATACTTCCAAAAATATCGGAAGACAAATCGATGTTTTTGCGAGATGCCTACCATCCATTGCTGTATTTAAACAACTTAAAAAAGAAAGAGAAAACATTTCCGCAAACTATTGAGCTAAAGCAAGACAGCCGTATTATTGTTATTTCTGGTCCAAACGCCGGTGGAAAAAGTATTACACTAAAAACGGTAGGCTTGTTGCAAGTTATGCTACAATGTGGTATGTTAATTCCTGTACATGAGCGTAGTAGTGTTTGTTTATTTGATAGAATTTTAAGTGATATTGGAGACAATCAATCTATTGAAAATCATTTAAGCACCTATAGTTATCGCTTAAAACAAATGAATTATTTCTTAAAAAAATGTAATAAAGAAACGCTTTTTTTAATTGATGAGTTTGGTACCGGAAGTGATCCTGAACTTGGTGGAGCCTTAGCAGAAACGTTTTTAGAAGAATTTTACCATCGGGAGGCTTTTGGAATTATAACAACACATTATTCCAATTTAAAAATATTGGCTAACGAGCTACCTTTTATGCTAAATGCCAATATGCTTTTTGATGAAAAAACTTTAGAGCCAATGTACAAACTTGTAATTGGGCAAGCTGGAAGTAGTTTTACCTTTGAAGTCGCTCAAAAAAACGGGATTCCTTTTGGGTTAATTAATCGTGCTAAAAAGAAAATTGAGCGGAGTAAAGTACGTTTTGATGCTACTATTGCAAAACTTCAAAAGGAACGATCAAAACTTGAAAAAACCGGTCAGTCTCTAAAAATAAATGAAAAGAAAAAAATTCAAGAGGCTGATAGATTGGAGGAAATCAATGCCAAAATTCAAAAAAAACTAGAAAGTTATCAAGAATTATACGATAGTAACCAACGCCTTATCTATTTGGGCCAAAAAGTAAATGATATTGCTGAAAAATATTTTGACAATAAACAGAAAAAGGAGTTAATGGGTGAACTTTTCAAATTGGTACAGATAGAAAACTCCAAACGAAAAAAGGTTACTGCGAAAGAAAAAAAAGTAATAAAGGAAAAAGAAAAGCAAGTAAAACAAGAAGTCGAAAAAGTAGTAACTGTAATTCGCGAAAAGAAAAAAGAAGCTAAGAAAAAAGCTGTTGAAGCCCCAAAGCCAAAAGTAATATTAAAAGTGGGCGACCGTGTTCGTATGAATGATGGTCGTGCCGTGGGAAGTATCGATAAAATAGAAAAAAACAAAGCTGTTGTTAATTATGGTATCTTTACGACTAATGTTAGTATCAGCGAATTAGAATTGGTTGAGGCTGTTAAAAAATAAGATAATTTAATCGCTTTTATATAATTTAGAACTATCATTTTGCGTTTCTCTGATGTTACAACTAAATATAAATTAAACTGATGAAAAAGATATTTGCTCTATTCATAATACTAGCTACTCTTATAATAACTTATTCTTGTAGTACTTCCAATAACGATGATATCAATGAGGAAATTGAAGAGGTAGATGAAGAAACAAACCAACCTCCTACGGAAACACCTACTGAAATACCAAAAATTGTTTGGAAGAATTGGTATTTATCTGTACCCATTAACAGAGGTGATGGTAGCGCTACGTCTATTTACTATCAAGCAATTGAAAATAACACACTTACAGCAGATCAATCTGAGTATTTTTATAAAAATACCGATGGTAGCTATACCATGTTCACTAAATTTACTGGATTTACAACTTCTGGTTCCTCTGGGTTAAACGCTGGGAAATATTGCCGTACTGAACTTCGAGAGTTTTGGAGGGGTATTCAATCCACCAGCGACAACTGGTCTATGAATACAGGCACTCATATTTTAGAAACCACCTTAAAAGTGGATTATGTTGAGGGTAATGGCAGAACTATTGTAGCACAAATTCATGGTATTGAAACTGCAGGATTGAGTGGTTCCCCAGCCACAGTTAAAATACGCTGGAATAGCGGTATGGTTCAATTAGATTATTACACAAAACCAAACAGTGGTAACGTTTGGACTAGTGATTCTGATGCGAAAAAAGATGTTGGTAGAGTCGATAATGAACTATTTACTTTCAAAATTAAAATTGAAAATGGTAAATTTTATTATGCTTTAATATGCGAAGCTAAAAACATAAATATAGATTATACTTATGTGTATGATTATGTAGCCAACGGTTATGCATACAACAACTATTTTAAAACAGGCAATTATTATGGTTGGAATTCAGACTATACTAAAACTGCACAAGTTGTTTTGTATGAAGTAAAAACTCAACATTTTTAATATCTTAGGAATTGCAATATTACACTAATACCATAATCAATATTTGAAAATCACTATACCTAATAACAAAAAATTAATATTATTTGATGGTGTTTGCAACCTCTGCAATTCCTCTGTTCAATATGTTATAGAAAAAGACAAAAACAATAAATTTTTGTTTGCTGCTCTACAAAGTGAAATTGGTTCAAAAATAATTAAGGCATATAAAATAGACACGTCTAAAACAGACTCCATCCTTTTATACACACCTGATTATGGAATTACATCTAAATCTACTGCAGCATTAAAGATTGCTGCCGATTTAAATTTCCCTATAAAATTACTTAGCCTATTTATTATTTTACCTCCATTTTTTCGAAACTGGGTGTATGATTATATTGCAAAAAACCGCTATAAATGGTTTGGAAAAAAAGAAGCTTGTTGGATACCAACACCTGAATTAAAAGCTAAATTTTTAGATTAAAAAAATAACGTAATTTAACATTTAAAACAGCGCTAATTGAAATACATTTACCGCTTTAAATAAATTAACTAAATGCGTTATAAATATTATCTTGCAGTAATAACAGCCTTTACTATTTGGGGGTTTTTCAGTATTGTTTTAAAGTCTCTGGATAGTTTTCCTGCTTTCGATATTTTAATGTATCGTTCTCTATTTTCTGTTTGTATTATGCTGTTAGTTTCTTTGTTTTTACGACCCAAAGCTTTAAAAAGAAACATAAAACTATTTCAATCTCTACCAGAAAAAAACAAACGTAACATTGTAATCATTAATTTATTAAGCGGATTGTTTCTAGCACTCAATTGGTTCATTTTCATCTATGTAATGAATAATGTAAGTGTAAGTGCTACCTCCCTAGCCTATCTTATTTGCCCTATTTTAACTATGGTAATGGCTTTTCTTATTTTAAAAGAAAAACTTTTCAAGGTACAATGGCTTTCGGTAGGCCTAAGTTTAATAAGTTGCTTGCTTTTATCATTTGGCAATTTTATAGATTTATTTTACAGTATGATTATTGCATTCACCTATGCTATTTATTTGGTACTACAACGTAAAAATCAGGAGATGGATCGTTTTTTAGTTTTAACGTTTCAAATTGGGATTGCAGTTATTTTATTACTTCCTTTTATGCCAGCCAATGTGTCTAATATAGAAAAAACAACATTTTTCTATGCTATAATTGCCCTAATTGCCATAGTGTTCACAATTGTACCAATGTACTTAAATATCTATGCATTAAAGGGCTTAAACTCATCAATTATTGGTGTATTTATTTATCTTAACCCTATAATTAACTTTTTACTCGCTGTGTTTTACTTTAAGGAACACATTAGCTTTCTCCAAGCATTAAGTTTTAGCCTCATTGGCATGTCTGTAATTATTTTCAATATTCCTAATTTCAGAAACCATAGAAAAAAACGAAAAGCAATTCATATTAAAATATAACGCAACCATTTTCATGTTTTTTCATCTAAATAGAAAGTGTTTAAATATGAAAACCAAATTAAGTTACTTAGTATTATTCACCCTATTTATTTGCTGTAAATCTGATGAAGTCATGCCAGATTGTTCTACAGTTTTTTGTGTAGCCCCATATGTTGCGATAAATTTAGTTGATAATACTACTTTAGAAAATTTCGTAATTCAAAATAACATCCCTAAAGAAAGTATTTTGATATATGATAGTTCGCAAAACCAACTTGATTTTTCAATATTTGAAACTACTGGCATTTTGCATATAAACAAAAAGAAATTGCAAGACACGATTGAAATAAAAATTACGTCTGAACTTATTGCAACAATTTCATATAACACATCTAACCCGAGAACTAACGGCTGTTGTGATTTTGGTGAACTACAAGACGTAATAATAGAAAACAAAACATTTAAGATAGATAAAAATGTAATTACAATCTATTTATAATTACAAAGGATTTACTACCAAATAGTGTAAATAGGTTACTCTGAAACCAAGCTGCCCCACTCGGTCCAAGAGCCATCGTAAACCGAAATATTTTTATAACCAGACATCGTAGCTCCTAACGCTAAAACACATGCCGTAATGCCAGAACCACATGAAAAAATGATAGGATCTTCTTTTTTAGCCAAACGTCCAAATTTGCTTTCTAAAACCGCTTTAGGAAGTAACTGATTATTTTCTAGCAAATCTTCAAAAGGTAAATTTAATGAATTCGAAATCGTTCCCATGCGCAATCCTGCCCTTGGTTCTGCTTCTAAACTTTTAAACCTTGCTTCCGATCTGGCATCGATAATGGTGTGGCTTTTAGTGGTAGATGCTTTTTTCATGTCTTCAAAAAACACCATGAGCTCTGGTTTTAATTTTGCTTCAAAATTACCAGTTTCCCCAGTATAACGTTTCATTGGTTCTATTGGAAATCCTGCTTTTTGCCATTCAGGAAGACCACCATCTAAAACTGCTACATTATTAAAACCAAATGCTTTAAATAACCACCAAACCCGTGCACTTGAATAAATTCCTTTATCATCCGAAACAACAATAACATCATCGTTATTAATTCCCAATTCTCGAGCTGATTTTTGAAATTGAGCTTCTGAGGGAAACGTGGAAGGAAAAGGTGCCGCCACATCACTAAACTTATTTTTAATATCGAATAAACGGGTATTAGGTATTTGAACATTACTTTCATCAAACACCTTATTAATTGTACCATCTAATACTACTAAATTTTCAGCTCTCAGATTATCATAAAGCCAAGCCACTGAAACAATAGGTTGAGACAAATTTACTTTAGCCATAATAAATAATTTTAAGAATCTAAATCGAAAGTATCTGTTGGGTTTTTATCGCCTTCATAATTCAACATATTTTCTCCATTGGCTATTATAGAACAAACAGCAGCATCTCCTGTAACATTAACAACCGTCCTAAACATATCTAAAATTCTATCTACAGGAAAAATAATTGCAATCCATACTGGATTTAAACCTACTGAATTTAAAACTACAATTAACATAACTAGTCCCGCACTAGGCACTGCCGCCGACCCAATAGATGCTAAGGTTGTGGTAATTACAACGGTAATTTGTTGACCAATAGTTAAGTCTATCATATGCATTTGCGCTAAAAAGATAACTGCTACGGCCTGGTACAAGCTTGTACCATCCATATTAACTGTTGCACCAATAGGTAACACAAAACTGCTTATCTTTTTGTTAACACCTAAATTATGCTCCACACATTCCATAGTTACAGGCAATGTGGCCGCACTACTTGAAGTTGAAAATGCCAATGTTTGTGCAGGACTCATCGCTTTAAAAAAGCCTGAATACGATATTTTTTTAACAAACAATTTTAAAATCGTTGGGTACGCCACAAAGATCATTGTTAGCAAGCCAATTAAAACGGTTAACGAATACCAACTTAATCCTTTAAAAATTTCGATGACTTTTCCAATATCATCTCCAGCCATTTTACTTACTACTCCTGCCAATAATGCAAACACAAAAAATGGTGCCGCTTGCATTACCAAATCTACCATTTTTAAAAACACTTCATTAACGCCATCTACTAAAAGCAAAACAGGTTGTGATTTTTCATCAGGAATGAATAGTAAACACACACCAAAAAATAAGGCAAAAAAGATAATTTGTAACATCAATCCATTATTAGAAAGTGATGCGAAAAAATTCTCGGGTACAATATCCACTAACGGTTGTAATGGCGATATGGCTTCTTGCTTGTTGGCTTTTTCCATTTTGTCGGTTACCGAAGCTTCAACTAACTCTGCTTTTGTTAATTGGGATAACTCCTGAGCTCGCTCAATAAAAGAAGGATTTTTTAAATAATTAATTCCATCTTTAATTTCATGACCTTCAGAGGATGCCCATATTTCATAACTAATACGGTTATCAATTCTACTTTGTTCATCTATTAGCTTACCTGGCTTTATAACATTCACCAATAATAACCCAAGCGAAATTGCAACTATAGTAGTTATTAAATAAATAAATAAAGTTTTGCCTCCCATTCTACCTAAGCTTTTGGGATCACCAATATTAGCAACACCACCAATGATGGAAAACAATACTAAAGGCACTGCAATTAGTTTTAACAAATTGATGAAAATAGTACCAAACGGATCAATCCAATTAATAGTAAATGCACTCCAACCTAACGTACTTGAAAGTAATGCCCAAATAATACCGAGCGTCATACCTATTAATATTTTCCAATGTAGCGCGAGTTTTTTCATACGTTTGTTTGCTATTAATTTGGACTAATATAAGTATTTTAATTTGGCTACTGAATGCAATTTTAAAAATTAATAAGACTTGAAAATTCTGCAATCATAATTAACTAATATGCATTATAAAGGATTGTTTTTACAAATTATATAAACTTCCATTACATTGAAGTGGCATCTGATAAAAACGCAATTGCTTATCGGTTATCTTTTTTTAACTTCCGGATATATTGTGAAGACCGAAGCTACGAAATTAATGATAATTTACTTAGGCTTTTAAAAGCTTAAGCTAATAGGCATTATACCCAATCCAATCGCATACCTAACGATTGCAACAAGGCGCCCTTTTATTATTTTGGTGATTAGATTTAATTTACCGTCTTAGTTGTATAACGAAACTTTATAGTAACAAAGAATGATTGACAAGCTTCTTTATCGTTAATTTTAACTTTTTAAAGATTAAACTTACGCAAAATAGTGATTTTAACTATTTTAAATTTAAATTTTACAGATGCTAAAAAAATCTATACTTATAGAAAATAAATCTAAGGTTACTGCTAAAAACTTACAATTACAAATTGCAACCAACGAACGAGAAGCCAGCATACCCATTGAAGACATTGGATTTGTAATTATAGACAACCCAGAAGTTTATATTAGCATAACAGCCTTTAACCTATTAGTTGAAAATAATGCAGCCTTAATTATATGTAACAACTCACATTTACCAAATGGTATGTTTTTAAATCTAAATAGTCACCATATACAGCAAGAACTATTTAAATATCAATTGGATGCAAGCGCACCATTAAAAAAACAATTATGGCAACAAACGGTAACAGAAAAAATTAAAAATCAAGGGATATTATTAGAAAAGATAACAAAAAATAAAAATCAATTCGAATTTTTGGCAAGTAAGGTTCTAAGCGGCGACACCAGTAATATGGAAGGCGTTGCAGCCAATTTTTATTGGAAATCGTTTTTTGAATTCGACTTTAAACGAGAACGCTTTGGCAATTACCCTAACAACTTTTTAAATTATGGCTATGCTATTTTAAGAGCCGCCACAGCCCGAGCCTTATCAGGGAGTGGCTTATTAAATACCTTGGGAATACACCACAAAAACAAATACAATGCCTTTGCTCTGGCAGATGACATTATGGAACCCTTTAGACCCATAGTAGACGAAGCCGTTTTAGAAATCATACAGCACTACGACGAACAAGACTTAAACACCGAAATAAAGTCTATTTTATTAGAAATATTAACCAGAACCGTATATTTTAAGAACGAAAAGAGCCCTTTAATGGTGGCCCTTCAAAAAACGGCAAGTTCGTTGCAACAATGCTATTGTGGTACACGTAAGAAAATAAAATATCCAAAACTATGGAACTAAATGGCTATAGAATTATGTGGTTATTTGTATTTTTTGATTTACCAACCGAAACGGCAAAAGACCGAAAAAACGCTGCTGGTTTTAGAAAAAACATTATGAAAGATGGGTTTACAATGATGCAATACTCTGTTTATATGCGGCATTGCGCCAGTAGCGAAAGCGCCGATGTGCACGAAAAACGCATAAAAAAACTTTTGCCACCGCTAGGAAAAGTAAGTGTTTTAAGAATTACCGATAAACAATTTGGCAACATTATGAATTTTTGGGGACGTGCCGAAGTGCCCAAAGAACCACAGCCCACACAGTTAGAATTATTTTAGTTACCCATTTTTGTCATTCCGACGATAGGAGAATTTTTAAATCAGCGAAGCTAAATCGCACTAAAATGAGATATTTCGGCGCTCATACTTCGCTCTGTCGATTTGACAAAAAAGAGATTAAGAGTGATTTACCTCAAGTTAAAACTTGCAAACCACAACTAAAAAAATGCTTCAATCTTGCCTTATCACTGCAAAAAAGAAGCATTTTTTTAAACGATATTCAACTTTAATCATTTGAATACTAGAAGATAACAAGCCAACTAATATCGTGTTTTCTAATCTTTAATCAAACCACAACTTAAGTTTTCTGCTAGGTTTTTAAAATCCAATATCGTGTTTTCTAATCTTTAATCAAACCACAACAACCATTGCAGCTGCAAAAGATAAGTTCGAAATATCGTGTTTTCTAATCTTTAATCAAACCACAACATTCTTCGTAATTACCAATATTGATTTTCGAATATCGTGTTTTCTAATCTTTAATCAAACCACAACGGGATAGTACGTGTGATAAAATTATAAATTAATATCGTGTTTTCTAATCTTTAATCAAACCACAACTTTTTCTTAATAACATTTGGGCGTATTAAAATATCGTGTTTTCTAATCTTTAATCAAACCACAACGTCGTATGGTGTCATGCGTTCTGCGTAAAAATATCGTGTTTTCTAATCTTTAATCAAACCACAACCCTTTTGAAATTAAAATGATATTCTTTGCGAATATCGTGTTTTCTAATCTTTAATCAAACCACAACTAATTCCTAAACCTACTTTAATATCAGCAGAATATCGTGTTTTCTAATCTTTAATCAAACCACAACTTATCCTAAATATTTAAGTCAATTATCAGAAATATCGTGTTTTCTAATCTTTAATCAAACCACAACTACAAAGTATAAATTCTACAAAGTTGTAGAATATCGTGTTTTCTAATCTTTAATCAAACCACAACCTTGTGAGCCCTATGCAAATCCAAATAAAGAATATCGTGTTTTCTAATCTTTAATCAAACCACAACAGGATCAATCCCTAAAATGAGCAAGG
>NZ_JBFHGK010000029.1:0-52217 GCF_041583155.1 Mariniflexile sp. | reverse complement strand
TAACTTAGCAGTCTTACTTTTTGCTTTTATTACGAAAAGAGGTCTTTATACTATGACTCCGGAAAAACAATGGAGTAAGAATACTAATGAGTTTGATAAAAATTTCAAATCAATTGAAGATATTGACCTTTCAAATTATAAACTAGGTTCTGGCCACGTCTATGATAACAAAAGTTAACCCCATAATATTATAAAATTTTATATAACCTACATTTTTCTATTGTTTCAAAATGTAATACCTGATGAGCAAAATATAAACCAATTAATTAGTATGTTATCTATAGGCATTATAACTTTACTTTTATTACTAATTATTAGCTTAATAAAGTAAGTAAATTAAAAAAGAAAATAAATTCTTGGAAGAAAATAATAAATAACAACAAAAGCCTGCAAATGCAGGCTTTTGTTGTTTTAGACTAGTACATAATTAACGTACTAGTTTTTTATACTTAATACGTTTCGGCATTAAATCGCCACCCAAACGTTTCTTTTTATTTTCTTCGTATTCACTAAAGCTACCTTCAAAGAAATACACTTGACTATCGCCTTCAAAAGCTAAAATGTGCGTACATATTCTATCTAGAAACCATCTATCATGCGATATTACTACCGCACAACCAGCAAAGTTTTCTAAACCTTCTTCTAATGCACGCAGCGTATTCACATCAAGGTCATTCGTAGGCTCATCCAATAACAATACGTTTCCTTCTTCCTTTAGTGTCATAGCTAAATGCAAGCGGTTACGCTCACCACCGGAAAGCAGTTTCACTTTTTTATTTTGCTCACCTCCAGAAAAATTAAAGCGACTTAAATAAGCACGAGAATTTACTTCGCGTCCGCCCATCAAAATAAGCTCTTGCTCATCACTAAAGTTTTGCCATATTGTTTTTTCAGGATCAATATTTGAATGAGACTGATCAACGTAAGCTATTTTTGCAGTTTCACCAACAATAAACTCTCCTTTATCAGGCGTTTCTTCACCCATTATCATTCTGAAAATAGTTGTTTTACCAGCACCATTCGGCCCAATAACCCCAACAATACCTGCTTGTGGCAATTTGAAATTTAAATCTTCATATAATAATTTATCTTCAAACCCTTTGCTTACACCAACAGCTTCAATTACGTTCGTTCCCAAACGTGGACCGTTAGGAATGTAAATCTCCAGCTTCTCATCTAATTGTTTTTGGTCCTGACTCAATAACTTATCATAATTCTGTAAACGTGCTTTTTGCTTGGTTTGACGTCCTTTAGCTCCTTGACGAACCCATTCTAACTCGCGTTCTAAGGTTTTCTGACGTTTAGAGGCAGTTTTACTTTCTTGTGCTAATCGCTTCGATTTTTGATCTAACCAAGACGAATAATTCCCTTTCCAAGGAATACCTTCTCCTCTATCTAATTCTAAAATCCAACCCGCTACATTATCTAAAAAATACCTATCATGCGTTACTGCAATTACGGTTCCTTTATATTGTGCTAAATGCTGCTCCAACCAATGTACAGATTCTGCATCCAAGTGGTTGGTTGGCTCATCTAATAATAATACGTCTGGTTCTTGCAACAATAGTCTACATAATGCTACACGTCTGCGTTCACCACCAGATAACACGCTAATTTTCTTATCGCCATCTGGTGTTCTAAGGGCATCCATTGCTATTTCTAGCTTAGTATCTAATTCCCATGCATTACTAGCGTCAATTTTATCTTGAAGCTCTGCCTGGCGTGCCATTAGTTTATCCATTTTATCTGGGTTAGAATATACTTCCTCCAAACCAAACATATCATTTATTTTGTTGTATTCATCAAGAATAGCAACGGTTTCCGCAGCACCTTCCTTTACAATTTCCAAAACGGTTTTAGTCTCATCAAGATTTGGTTCTTGCTCCAAATAGCCAACGGAATAATCTTTTAAAAAGGTAACATCACCCTGAAAATTCTTTTCAACACCAGCTATAATTTTAAGCAAAGTAGATTTCCCTGAACCGTTTAATCCTAGGATACCAATTTTAGCTCCGTAAAAAAAGCTTAAATAAATATTTTTTAATACTGGGGTATTAGCTCCCGGAAATGTCTTGGTTAAACCAGACATGGAAAAGATCACTTTCTTATCGTCACTCATTTTTGTTTATTGTTAATATGTTTGTAATTAAAAAGTTTTAAACTCGCCCTTTAAGCGCATTAAAAACCCATGCAATAGCAAAAAAACCAATACCAACCGAGGCAAACCCCCAACCTGCTACATCATTATATCTAAATGCTCCAAGAGCTATTAAAATTAATCCTACTACAATCATAATCCATGTAGCCCAAGCTAATACCGTATTTTTGTTCATTGCCATAATTAAAATTTTGTTTTTTAGGGCGCACCCTTAAAAGTAAGGTCGGGCTTTTCGCTATATCTTTTTTATGTGTTCATGTTCCTAAAAAATAAAAGCAGATGTTAAGGAAACACATAAAAAAGGATGTCACTTCAATCCCTTGCGCAAATTTACAGCACAAATATCGTATTTTTATATATAAAAGCATCTTTTTAGAAATTTAAATTTTGCAAAACACTAGCGATTCATTAAATGAATTCAAAAGCATTTAATCCGAAAAAAGGTGCGTTTTATCTGTATTTTTTATACAAGGATTTAATTTCGTGTCATTATATTATTTAAATTTACGGGATTTTTTTAATTGTTTTATTTTTTGTAAATTAAAAAGCGGACTTTTTAACTACATAACAAAATTTAACCTTTTACGTTTAGACCTTATAATAAATGATTTTTAAATCTAATGAAATGAAAATAGTATTCCTTTTTCTTATGTTTATTTGTACAGCTTTACAAGCGCAAGTTAGTAAGGAGGATACACACTTAAAGTTTGCCTTAAACCAAGCCGAACAAAATACTTTCATTAGTGAACAGGAGCAATTAGCTTTTTTAAAATCAAATAACCCAACAAATACCGATATGGTAATTGGTGCCGAACTAAACAAAGCTACGCCAAAAAGAGACCTGAGAGGTGTATTTTTGCCTTCAGTTTCTAACTTGTCTTGGCCAACAAATCGAAAAGCAACACCTGCACAACAACAAGCAGAATTAATAACAATTTTTGATGATTTAAAGGCTAATGGTTACAATACAGTTTTTATGCAGGTTCGTCCAGAAAGTGATGCCTTATATGCTTCTACAATCGATCCTTGGTCCTACTGGTTAACGGGTCAACAAGGAAAAGCACCTTCTCCATTTTGGGATCCGTTAGAGTTTGCTGTTAAGGAAGCACATGCTCGTGGTTTAGATTTACATGCTTGGCTAAATCCCTACCGAGTTAAACAAACACCTAACATGGAGTTATCTCCTAATAATGTGGCAAATCTACACCCAAATTGGACGTTTCAGGCCAAAATTAATAATACCGATAAGGCGCTTTCTTTAAAAATGCTTAACCCTGGTCTTCCTGAAGTCAGAGATTATATTGTTCGTGTTGTGGAAGACATAGCCAACCGTTACGATATAGACGGTATTCATTTTGACGATTATTTTTATCCATATTCTGGAATGAATGTAATACCTCAAGATGCTAAAACTTTTATTGCACATAACCCAACTAAAATTGCAACAATTGAAGATTGGCGAAGAAATAACGTAAACCTAATGATTGGAATGGTTTATGATGCCTTACAAACCATAAATACTACTAAAAATAAAAATATTGTATTTGGTGTTAGCCCTTTTGGAATTTGGAAATCTGACACACCTGCAGGCATAAAAGGAACATCATCATATAGTTCCTTGTATTGCGACCCAATTACTTGGTTAAATACTGGAAAAGTAGATTATTTAGCACCTCAATTGTATTGGAAAATAACCAAGGCACAAGATTATGTAGCTTTATCAAAATGGTGGAACGACCAAACAAAACTGTATGGTAAGCAATTGTATGTTAGTCAAGGATATTATAGAATGGATTTTACAAATCCTTGGGATCATACTGAAATTCAGAACCAAATAAACCAAAATAGACAATCGCATATGGATGCTACTTTTGGTCAAATTGCATACAGTTATAATTCAATAAAAAACAATTCAAAAGGAGTGAATGAAGCTTTAAAAACGAATCATTTCAAATACAAGTCTTTTGCTCCACCTGTATTAGGTGTTGGTAAAGACAACATATATCCAAACAAACCAACAAATGTTCGTTTTGAATCTTCAAAAATCTTATGGGACAACCCAAAACCAGCTCCTGATGGTGATTTACCTGTAAAGTATGTTGTGTATGCATTTGATAATCCCTCTGAAGCGATTACCAATATGAATGACGGCTCAAAAATTTTAGATATTGTTGTGGGGAATGAATTATCTTTAACCAAAGAGCAATTAAACTCAAAGTTTTTTGTTGTAACCTCTTTAGATAAAAATAACAATGAAGCTGGTGATTTTACCACTACAAACAAATTTGGAGTTTCAAAAAGAAAGGTAAACGAGTTGGTAGTAAACCCAATAGTAGAAGACGTTCAAATAACTATTGAAGATCCTAATATTCAAATTAAAAAATCTATTTAAATCAAATAAATAAATATTTGAAATTCTAGGATAACTATTTCCAAAATAGCAGATAATTAAACCACTTAAGTTTTACAATGAGAAATAAAAAAGGCTGTTTCAACTAATGAAACAGCCTTTTTTGTAAAACTAAAAAGTTTAAATATTTGTCAATAAATTAATGACTGATTATTTTTATATCGGACCTTCTGTTTTCTTGATGTTTGATTTCAGAACACTTGGTGTTATCATCACACTCATTAATTAATTGCTCTTCACCAAAAGCTTTACCTTCTACCCTACTAGTTTCTACACCTTTACCAAATAAATAATCTAAAGTGCTTTTCAATCTTCGTTCAGAAAGTTTTTGATTGTAAGACGCAGCACCTCTAGAATCCGTATGTGAACTTATTTCTAATAATAATTTTGGATGTTCATTTAGAATAATAATCAAGTTATTTAACACATTCCTTGATTTACTTGATAAATAAGAAGAATTTAATGCAAAATAGATATCATCCAGGTTATCTATTTTACTTTGAATTTTATTTTTCAATTCTTGCTTTTCTTTTTCAATTGCAGCAAGTCTTTGCGCTTCTTTCTCTTTTTCTAATTTTTCTCTTTGCAATCTAGCATCCTCTGCCAATTTGTTGGCTAAAGCGATAGAATCACTCACTCGTAATTTTTCTTTTTCTTCAGCTTTAATTAGTTCTAATTTCTTCTTGCCTTCTTCATTTAATTCCTTTTCATAATTGAATCGATAAACTACTCCTATAGCATGTTGTAAATGGTTAGTGAAATTTGTATTCATAGTCCACTTTCCTGAAGAATTAACATCTAATCCTAACCTATCAGAAAACCAAGTTCTAAAACCTAAAACAGCATTATAAGTTCCACGATCGTTATCGTTTGAATGCGTATAGCCAATACCAACACCAACATAAGGATCAAACCAGCCTGTATCTCCTACAAGTTTATTTAAATCGTAGCTTAATCTAGAATCAATTGAGTAATACTGCTTGTCTTCTAGAAGAGGAAAACCATCCACTATTTTATCCTTCTTATATTTGTTATAAGCTGCAATAGCCTCTAGGCCAAATCCACTTTTAAAGTACTTTCCAACACTAATACGCGATGGAAACGGAACTACATTCCATCCGTCTTCAAAATCTAATAATCTTCTAATGCTATCGTCGGAATCATCTACCGCATTAAAGCCGATACCGAACATCCAAGTACTAACAATCGTTGAATCCTTCTTTGTAAGCTCTGGAGTTTGAGCGTTAATTGTTAAAATATTGGCAACAAGACATAGTAATAAAAACTCTTTTTTAAATATCATCTCAATTTGGGGTTTTAATTTTGGTCGAAAGTATGTTACTTCTAGCTACACTTAAAATTTTTACTTTGAATTGTTAAAATAATCGATAATAGGACTTAATTATTTTTATTCTAGAATATTTAAAACAAAAATGAATAAACGAAGCTAATAAACATCAATAAAAAAATCACCCTTTAATTGGAGTGATTTCTTAACATTATTATTTTAAAATTCTAATTAAAATTCCATGGGAACCTCTATGAATAAAAGGCTTGAGTCTTCTGTTGCAGTAATTGTAAAAACATTTGATTCAGAAATTCCGATAGCATCTCGAGGTTCTAAAATCTGATTATAGATTTCCGTTTTTCCATAAATATTCATTACATAAACACCATGATTTGAAGATTTCAGAGTGTATTCAAATTTGTTATCCTTATCTAAATCAATTCTTGAAATTACAGCATCCTGATGAATTTTCAAACTTCCTACATGCGTATCATCCAAAGATGTAACAAGTATTTGAAGTTTGTTTTTTCTTTCAGCCTCTTCAAATTGCTTTTGATCGTATCTCGGTTTAACATTTTGTTTGTCTGGAAAAATCCATATTTGAAATAAACTTAAATGTTCATCCACCGAACCATTTATTTCAGAATGCTGAACACCCGTTCCAGCGCTCATAATTTGGACTTCATTAGGTAATACGGGAATCCAAGTATCTCCCATATTATCTTTGTGTTTTAAAACACCCTTTAATGGAATAGTAATAATTTCCATATTATCATGTGGATGTGTACCAAAGCCCATTTTAGGCGCAATTATATCATCATTTAAAACACGTAAAGCTCCAAAATGTACTCTCTCTGGGTTATTATAATTAGCAAAACTGAATGAATGATTTGCTTGTAGCCATCCGTGGTTTGCATAACCTCGTTCGGAAGCTTTATGTACAATTGTTTTCATGTTGTATTTGTTTTTATGGTTAGGACTTCACCCACCATACATTAATATTTACCGCATCTTATCAAGTAAATTACTTAATTGTTCAGCTTCTTCTTCACTTATTTTTTTTAATAAATCTTTATTAAAATCTTCTGGAATAGCCTTTAAAAGATCGTTTCCTTCTTCTGTTATTGCAATTTTAACTACACGCCTATCTTGCTCGCTGGGTAAACGTTGAATATAATTTTTTGCACAAAGCTTATCCATTAATCTAGTGGCATTTGGAGAACGCTCAATCATTCTATCTTTAATAATTTGAACATTTACAGGTTTACCTGCTCCTTTTAATATCCTTAAAATATTGTACTGTTGCGGTGATATTCCGTAGGATTTAAAAAACTCATTTTGAAACCCTGAAATCCAACTAGAAGTGTACAAAATATTCAACAAGGCTTTAACCCTGTTGTTGGGGAATATTGAATTAATTTCTTTTGATAAATCTCCCATTGTTAAATAATCAATTTAATACATCAGCATATTCGGCATGTTTTTTCTTAAAAATTGCATCTGCATACGAACATTTTGGAATAACCTTCAAATTGTTTGAACGCATATAGTTTACAGAAGCTTCAATTAATTCGTAACCAATACCTTTTCCTTTGAAGTCTTCACTAACCACCGTATGTTGTAAAATTAACTTGTTAGGCTTTTCATGCGAATAGCTCAATTCAGCCACATTCCTACCTTCTACTTCAACATAAAAGGCGCCGTCTAATCCATTATCTTTTTGATTCACTTTCATTTTTATAGACTATCCTCAAATTGTTTGACTAATTTCTTTAATTGCACATCTAATTCTTGGTCGGTTATTTTATTTTCAGAAAAATGTTTTTCAAAAGATGGTAAGGAAAATACTCCCTTAATATTAGCATCGTGGTACGGAAATCGTCCTTGAGCAATTTCTAAAACCGATGCCCCACCTCTAGCACCTGGTGAAGTTGCCATTAAAAGCATTGGTTTATTTGCAAATATTTTGCTTTCAATACGCGTCATCCAATCAAATATATTTTTAAATGCTGAAGTATAAGCTCCATTATGTTCTGCCAAAGACAAAAGAATACCGTCTGATGCTTTTATTAATTCCAAAAACTTATGAGCATTTTTAGGAATTCCTTTATCATTTTCTAAATCAATTCCATAAATAGGCAACTCAAAATCATTTAAATCTAAAATTGACACTCTTCCTTTTTCAACCAAAGTTGAAGCATATGTAACCAATTGTTTATTTATAGATTTTTTACTATTTGAACCTGCAAACGCTATAATGTTTTTCATAATTTTTTTTTAAATTCAAATATACGAGAAATAAATTTATATTCCAAGGAAACTATTTCCATGTTAAATTTTTAATAAAAGATTAACAAAAGCTATCAATAATTTGAATCTTTTGTATTTTAGCTTCAAACAAAACTGTAATGGATTTAAACTTTAATAAAAACGAAGATCACAATAAACTCTTAGTATCTGAACTGAATAAACGATTAGCAAAAGTTCATCTTGGTGGCGGCAAAAGTAGTATTGAAAAGCATCGTGCTAAAGGTAAAATGACCGCCCATGAACGTATTGATTATTTATTAGATAGTAATTCAAAATCCATTGAAATTGCTGCTTTTGCAGGTGAAGGTATGTACGAATCGCATGGTGGATGCCCTTCTGCAGGTGTGGTGGTTAAAATCGGTTATGTTAAAGGAAAACAATGTATTGTGGTTGCTAATGATGCTACCGTTAAAGCTGGTGCTTGGTTTCCAATTACTGCCAAAAAGAATTTAAGAGCTCAGGAAATTGCAATTGAAAACAGGTTACCTATCATCTATTTAGTGGATAGTGCTGGTGTTTATTTGCCATTGCAAGACGAAATATTTCCTGATAAAGAACATTTCGGACGTATATTTAGAAATAACGCCATTATGAGTAGTCTTGGAATTACTCAAATAGCTGCCGTAATGGGTAGCTGTGTCGCTGGAGGTGCTTATTTACCAATAATGAGTGATGAAGCCTTAATTGTAGATAAAACGGGCAGCATCTTTTTAGCAGGGAGTTATTTAGTGAAAGCTGCTATTGGAGAAACCATTGATAATGAAACTTTAGGTGGAGCTACCACTCATTGCGAAATATCAGGTGTTACAGATTATAAGGCTAAAGATGACAATGACGCCTTAGATACCATAAAAAACATAATCGATAAGATAGGTGATTATGATAAAGCTGGCTTCAACCGAATTGATGCAATTAAGCCTAAAGAAAAACCAGAGGATATTTATGGTATTCTGCCTAAATCTAGGGCAGACCAATATGATACTTATGAAATAATAAAGCGTTTAGTGGATAACTCAGAATTTGATGAGTATAAGGCAGGCTATGGAAAAACAATAATTACTTGTTATGCCAGAATAGACGGTTGGGCAGTTGGTATTGTTGCGAATCAACGTAAATTGGTTAAAACCGCAGGTGGTGAAATGCAATTTGGTGGTGTTATTTATAATGATAGTGCAGATAAAGCAACACGTTTCATAGCAAATTGTAATCAGAAAAAAATACCCCTCGTATTTTTACAAGATGTCACCGGATTTATGGTAGGCAGTAAAAGTGAGCACGGAGGCATTATAAAAGATGGTGCTAAAATGGTTAATGCTGTTAGTAATTCGGTAGTACCTAAGTTTACAGTAATAATTGGTAACAGTTATGGCGCTGGAAATTATGCCATGTGTGGAAAAGCTTATGACCCAAGACTTATTGTGGCATGGCCTAGTGCCGAATTAGCTGTAATGAGTGGAAATTCTGCCGCTAAAGTATTATTACAAATTGAAAAAGCCTCTTTGGAAAAAAAAGGCGAAAAGATAACTGCAGAAAAAGAACAAGAACTTTATAACAAAATAAAAGACCGTTACGATGCTCAAGTATCTCCTTATTACGCTGCATCTCGTATTTGGACTGATGCCATAATAAATCCATTAGATACTAGAAAATGGCTAAGCATGGGTATAGAAGCAGCAAATCACGCACCTATTGAAAAAGCTTTTAATTTAGGTGTCTTACAAGTTTAAGTTAAATTCATATATCTTTTAAATATACTATTAAAGAGCGACCTTCGTCACTCTTTAATAGTATACAATCATGGTTACCTTTTATGTATCTTCTTTGTTAATACACTTCCATCATCATTCGTAATATTCACAAAATATACACCTGTTTTCAAAAAGGATATATTAAACTTATTTTCTTTACTAGCAAAGACATTACTTCCTAACGTATTGTAAATTTCAACTGAATTTCTTGTTCCATCAGAATTTAAAATAGTAACATCGCTTGATACGGAATCCACTATCAATCTTATGTCCTTTTTAGTAGTAATCGAATCATTTATTCCGAGTACAATTTGACTGTTATAGTTAGCTGTTGTTCTATAATTTGTACCCGATGTATAACTTTCAATTTTATTATAAAAAGGAAAATCATCTAATATAAAATCCAATCCAGTTTTATCTTTAAATGGGTGGGCATAATTAGACATAAGTTCAGTCATATCATAATAGTAAATATTTTCATTTGAACCACCATCATATGTGTAAGTTTCTTTTATCCTATTGAAGGAAGTATCTAACTCGTACTCTATTTTTTCATTTTCAACATAAGTTATACCGTTCCATTTTTGAAAAGACTTCTCTGCTAATTTATTATTAACATCATAAGTAAATACATCTCTTCCATCTGTAGTCCAACTTATACTGTTATCCATGCTTGTTTGTATTATAATACTAGAAACTCTGTTGTTTCCATTATAACTTAAGTTATAGCGTTCTTGTAAATTCCATTCTCCACCTATCCAATAATAATCTTCTGATGCTTCTATTCTATTATTATCATAAATAAAGGTGGTTTTATATTTGTTTTCCCAAGATCCATTATCCCATTCTTCTTCCTTCCATTCTATTATATTTCCGTTACCATTATACGTGTATGTGGCTCTATATTCATTTTCAAATTGTTCTGTTAGAATATTCCATTTCTTATCCGTTTCTGAAGTAACCTTGTTATTGGCATTGTAAGTGTAATTAATTGTGTAACTATTCTTCCAATTATTTTCTAAATTATCCCAGAAAAATTCCGTTTCAAAAATTAAATTATTGTTTGAATCATATTCATAATTAGAACCATAACTATTTATCCAAGTGGAACCATCAGAATACTCACTTACAGTAGACAACAACTTATTTTGCCCATGTAAGGTAACCGTAATAATAAATAATAAAAATGTAATTGTTTTCATAATGTTATAATTGAATTGGTTTATACTAATTTAAGCAAAAAATACTTACAAAAACCATTTATTATCTGATTTACAATTAGATAACAATTAAATAACAATATGTACTTTGAAGGATGAACTACAATTTTTACGAAACAAACGTGCTTAGGTTAATTTAGTTTTATTAAATCTAGAGTTTTTGCACGTTGAATTTTTCCAGATTTAGTTTCAATAAATTTAGAGACAGCAAATACGGCTTTAGGCTTTTCATATTTGTCTAGGCCATCAAAAATGCTAGAATCAATTTTATTTGTTTCATCTTCTATTATAAGCACCACTTTATTTCCTAAGGTATTATCTGGCATCGATGTTATAAAAAACTGTTTATCAATTACCTTTTTTAATTTCTTTTCTATTTGTTCAGGGTATAATTTAATACCACCCGAATTAATAACATTATCAAATCTACCTATCCATTCAAAACTAGTATCAGAATGTATTTTTACAATATCGTTGGTAACTATTTTTTCTTCTGACAGGTATGGCGCATTAATTACTAAACAATCTCTATCATCTGTAGTTACTGTAATATTTGGTAAAGTTTTAAAATGATTGAAGGTAGAACTGTCTGTATCCTTAAAATTATTTAACTTTTTTACAGCAATATGAGTAACCGTTTCAGTCATACCATACGTTTCATAAACTTCTGGTTTTTTATCTTTAATAGCTTCAATAATAGCCTCAGAAACATAACCTCCACCAACAATAACTGTTTTGATATTATTTAAATATTCAGCGAAATTTTTAAGTTGCATTGGCGTAAAGGCACAAAACGCATAGTCTTTTTCATAATCTATTTTTGGTAAAGCTGTTGGTTCTACCATATCTAGCTCTAAGCCTAAAATAATAGCTCTTACCATCATCATTTTACCTGCAATAAAATTAGCTGGCAAACAATGTAATACTTTATCACCTGGTTTTAAATTAAAAAAATCGCCTGTAGCTAGGGCTGAGTTAACCATAGCTTGCTTTTTTATTTTTATATTTTTTGGTTTTCCAGTTGATCCTGATGTTTTAGTTATTATATAATCTTTATAATCTAACCAATCAAGTAAAAAATTACCTAATTCCTGCTGATAACTTACGCCTTCTTTAACGTAGCTGTAAGCAACTTCCATAAGTTCTTCATGATTATAACTTATATTATCTAATTTAAACTTTAAGTGAACATTGGTGTAATTAGGTGTCATAACTCGTTTTCTATTTTAAGGTTAGTAGTAGATGGTTCCGTAATTTTTCCGAATAATTTTTCTTTCCAATTTGTCCATCCATAAATTTTAGATAAAATTAATAGAAGTACTGGAAAAATAATAAATACAGGTAAAATTATCTCACTTAAGGCCATTTCAGTTGGATCGGACATATCTTTTAAAATGGAGTGCGATTGAAACGCCGTCCAATCGGCAGTTACTAATAGTACTGTAAAAAGGTTATTTGCGGCATGAAACCCTAAAGAAAGCTCCATACCCTCGTCCATAAGAGTCATAATACCTAAAAATAAACCAGTACCTATGTAATAAATCATAATTATATAACCCAATTTTTCAACTTCCGGATTTGCAATATGTAGCAAACCAAAAACTAAAGACGTGGTTATTAACGGAACCCATTTATTTTTAAATATAACTCCTAATCCCTGCATTAAATAGCCTCGAAACAAATATTCCTCAAAACTTGTTTGTAATGGCACAAAGATAATGGCAATAACACAGAGAATTAAAAATGGTATTAATTTAAAATTATAAACATAATTTTCTGGAGACATTACATAATCTACAACAACAAAACTACTTGAAATGATACCCCAAACAAAAAACACAAACCAAAAGCGTTTCCAATCTATCTTTTCCCTAGAGGTTGTTAAATGAACAACAGATTGTTTATGTAAGTATTTAGCAACCAATAATAAAGTAAATAATCCTGCTGCAAATGATAAAAGCATTAAAAACAACCCCAGATTAGGTTCCAGTAAAGACATCATATTGGCTTCATTCATCCCCTTTATATTCACATCTTCTTTAAAGGATTCATAAAAAACGGCAATTGCTAATGGTATTTGCCCTATCGTAACGCCAATAATCACTAACACCACACCTACTAAATAGCGCCACCATTCGTGTAACACATTAAAAGCCTGAGCTATATACATACTTTATAAATTAAAATTCCAACTTGTTTTATTATTGTACTGCAAAGTACCATTTTTTACTTGTAATGGACAATCAAAATTATTAGTAAATAACCCACCTGTTCCTAAACCTTGAGGTAATTTACTTTGCTTTGTGTAGGTGTACTGAGCAATGGCATTTAACCCTACATTACTTTCTAAAGCACTGGTTATCCACCATCCTATCTGGTTTTGTTTAGCTATATCAATCCAAGTTTCAGTCCCTTTAAAACCACCAACCAAACTTGGTTTCAAAATAATATATTGAGGCTTTATAGTTTGTAACAACTTTTGTTTTTCCTTTATGGTAAATACACCAATTAATTCTTCATCTAAAGCAATTGGTAATGGTGTTTCGGCACAAAGTTTAGCCATAAATTCAACCTGACCTTGCTTTATGGGTTGTTCAATAGAATGAACATCTAGTTCTGATAAAATTTTAAGTTTTTCCAAGGCTTCGGGAGGATTAAAAGCCCCATTTGCATCTACGCGAAGTTCAATGTCTTTTGATGTAAACTCTTTTCTAATAGATTTCAACAGATTGATTTCAGATTGAAAATCGATAGCGCCAATTTTCATTTTGATACATGAGAACCCTGCTTCAATTTTATCCTGAATTTGTTGTTTCATGAAGGGTTCCGTTCCCATCCAAATTAAACCATTAATAGGAATAGTATCTTCACTTTGTGTAAACTTTGAAGGAAATATTTCAAAAGGATTAGTGGCTTTTAAAGATTTTAAAGCCATTTCCAAACCAATTTGTATACTTGGGTATTCTAACAATTCATCCCACAAAAAATCACCATCTAAATGAATATTATCACAAAGCCATTGTAATTTTTCTTCATAATCTGGCCTATCATCAACAGATAAACCTCTAAAAATACCACATTCACCTATCCCTACTTTTTCTTTATAATTTAAAATGAGAAAAAAAGTCTCTTTGGTATTTAAAACGCCTCGAGAAGTACCACTAGCTTGTTTAAAATTTAAAATATATTTTTTGTAAACGGCTTTCATTTACAACTCTATACTTTCACCTATTCCTAGTAACATTAAATCTTTACCTTTATCAAAAAATTTACGTTTTGCTTCTTCGTGATCTATTTCAATGTAGCCAAATGTATCAAAATGATACCCCAATACTTTATCACATTTTACAAAATCACTTGCAATTATAGCATCATCAATGCCCATAGTAAAATTGTCGCCAATTGGTAAAATGGCAAGATCCAAATCCGTTTTCATTGGAATTAATTTCATATCATAAGTCAAGGCTGTATCTCCTGCTATGTAAATGTTTTTGTGTTCTCCTTCTATTACAAATCCTCCTGGTTGACCGCCATATTTTCCGTCTGGAAATGAGGAGGTATGAATTGCATTTACATATTTCACAGTTCCAAATTCAAAATCCCAACTACCTCCATGATTCATCGGATGCCCCTCTAGTCCTAGGGCTTCAAAATGAGATACAATTTCAAAATTAGAAACAATAACAGCATTACAACGTCTTGCAATGGCCTCCACATCTACAATATGGTCTTGATGTGCATGTGTAAGCAAAATATAATCGGCTTTTAAAGATTCAATATCTATATGTGATGCTTTAGGATTTGGAGATATAAAAGGGTCTACCAAAATATGAACATCATTAACTTCAATTCCTAAACTTGCATGGCCGTAAAACGTTATTTTCATGTGGTTATATTTATTTGTTAGAACAATTACTCAATGCTTATTTTAGCAAAAATGAAAAAAATAAGCACTCATTTAATAAAATTCAAATGAAAAATTAAAATACAAAAAAATTACATTAAATACCCAATTCCCATAAAAATTGCTAAAAGAAAAGTGGTTAAAGCCACTTTTTTTAATTCAGGATCAAGCAATTTAGAATCTGTATTTTTTATAACAGTTTTTAAATGAATTATTAAAGGAATGTATGTGATAAAATAAATTAAATTAAATATCGACGCGTAATATAAAACTCCGAACAGAGCGGATAATAAAATAGCTAATAGAATAAGTACAATATGATATTTTCTAGCATTTTCAATACCCATTTTAACTACTAATGTGACTTTATTAGACTTAGAATCCGATTCTACATCTCTCATATTGTTCAAGTTCAAAACAGCCATACTTAATAAACCAATAGTACATGCTGGCAATAAAACAATATGGTGAATGGTTTTTGCATACAATACATAACAACCTATAACACTCACTAAACCAAAAAAGATAAACACATAAACATCGCCCAAGCCCTTATAACCATAAGCATTACTTCCAACAGTATATCGAATTGCCGAGACAACTGCTGCAACGCCTAATAAGAAAAAAAGAAATCCTAAAAAGAAATATTGCTCACCAAAAGCTGTAAAAATTAAAAATAAAGCTAAGCCAACAGATATTATAACATTTATTACAATAGCTTTGAACATTTGCTTAGGTGAAATTTTCCCTGATTGAATGGCGCGTTCTGGCCCAATCCGATCTTTGTTATCGGTTCCTTTTACACCATCTCCATAATCGTTAGCTAGATTTGAGAGCACTTGAAAACTGATTGTTGTTAGGATAGCTAAAACACAAATAAGCCAATTAAAAAAACCAGTAAAAGCTGCGAAACAGGATGCCAAAATAATACCGGATATCGATAAAGGTAGCGTACGTAAACGCATTGATGAAATCCAGACTGAAAAGTTTTTCATACTACGGAATCCATTTCTTTTGAAAATTAGGCTTACGCTTTTCTAAAAATGCATTTCTGCCTTCTACAGCTTCTTCTGTCATATAAGCAAGTCGTGTTGCTTCACCTGCGAATACTTGCTGACCTACCATGCCATCATCGGTTAAATTCATTGCGAATTTTAACATTTTTATTGAAGTTGGGGATTTTGCTAATATTTCCTGAGCCCATTCATAAGCAGTAGCTTCCAGTTTATTATGGGGAATAACAGCGTTTACCATACCCATTTCAAAAGCTTCTTGGGCGTTATAATTTCTTCCTAAGAAAAAAATCTCACGAGCCTTTTTCTGCCCTACCATTTTTGCCAAATATGCCGACCCATAACCACCATCAAAACTAGTTACATCTGCATCAGTTTGTTTAAAAATAGCATGTTCTTTACTGGCAAGAGTTAAATCGCAAACAACGTGTAAACTATGGCCTCCGCCAACCGCCCAACCTGGAACCACTGCTATAACAGCTTTAGGCATAAAACGAATTAAACGTTGTACTTCTAATATATTAAGGCGATGATAGCCATCTTCTCCTACATAACCTTGTTTACCTCTTGCCTTTTGATCGCCACCTGAACAAAAACTCCAAATTCCATCCTTACTTGAAGGTCCTTCAGCAGAAAGTAAAACCACTCCTATATTTACATCTTCATTTGCATCATAAAATGCATCATAAAGTTCGCTTGTTGTTTTTGGTCTAAAAGCATTACGTACATTTGGTCTGTTAAAAGCTATACGGGCCACACCATTACATTTTTTATAAGTGATGTCTTCGTACTGTTTTACGGTTACCCAATTAATTTGCTCCATATTTTGAATTTTGCTCAAAAATAAATTATAATTCAAGAACACAGCAGCCTTGGTAATAAAAAAACATGTTAAAATCGATATTTTTGAAAATGATAAAGTAATCATTACTTATCATTTTAGTAATTGCTATAGTTTCTTACAAATTTTATTTCTTAAAAAAATTTATTTAATTCAAATTTATTCCATAATAGCAAACGAATCTTTAAAAATTAATTGCCTTTCCTTAAATTTTCATAATAAGTAATAGTAGTTGTAAAACTGTAGTCTTTTATTTGTTAATTTTGCTTAAATTTAACTTATGACTGATTTTATTATACATTTCAACATTATTTAAAGTATATTGTCGGCAATTAATACCCCAATGCTTATGTTAGTTAATATTACTATTATCATTTTTTCTTTAGTATTTATTAATCTTTTGCTACTTAAATTTAGTGTCAATAAAACGGTAAAAAAACCTAGATTAAGCAAAAAACCAGTTGTTCTTAAACCTGAAGTCACCACAAAATTTGAGGAAGAAAGGCTTGCTCCAACAGGGAGTTAGTTTTACTAAAATGGCCATTTCCAAACCAAAATCCTCTATTAGCACTTAAAGGAGATGGATGTCCTGATGTTAGAATGTGATGCTTCTTATCGTCAATTAACTTGTCTTTTTGTTTGGCAAAACCACCCCACAACAAAAAAATAACTTGTTCTTTATTATTACTTATCGTTTTTATAACGGCATTTGTAAATTGTTCCCATCCTTTTTTTTGATGACTCCCAGCTTGATGAGCTCTAACGGTTAAAGTGGCATTTAGCAACAAAACCCCTTGATCTGCCCAACGCATTAAATTGCCGCTTTTCGGATAAGGAACTCCTAAGTCATTTTCTATTTCTTTAAAAATATTTATTAGTGAAGGTGGGTGTTTTATGCCATCATTCACCGAAAAACATAAACCATTGGCCTGACCAACATCATGATATGGATCCTGACCAATAATTACTACCTTTACATCATCGAAATGACAATGATTGAAAGCATTAAATATTTGGTTTTCTGGTGGAAAACAAGTGGTCGTTTCATATTCAAGTTTTAAAAAATTCACCAAAGAATTAAAATATGTTTTTTTTAATTCGTCTTCCAAATAATATTTCCAACTATCGTGAATGTTTATATTCATCTAATTATTTTAATTGTTTTTTTTTATGTTTATTTCCTGTATAAAATTATAACTATGCGTTTTCAGATTTCGATTGTGACTGTTTCATACTTATAAATTTAATACAGAACTAAAATAATATTATCTTTATTCTTAATAAAATATTTTAAGATTGAAAAAATTAAAATTCCCTACAGCACAAACCATCCTTTTAATAATTGCTGGTTTGGTAGCTATTTTGACTTGGATTATACCTTCTGGAAAATTTGATTCATTACAATACCATAAAGCTGAAAATGTTTTTATAGTAACAACTTTACAGAGCAACCAAACTTTAAGCGCAACACAAAACACGTTAGATTCCCTTTATATTAAAATTCCTTTAAATAAATTTACAAGTGGTGATATTTGGAAACCAATTAGTATTCCAAACACCTATCACAAAGTTGAAGCAAAACCTCAAGGGATAATTGCTTTTATTCAATCACCAATTAAAGGTATTATTGCTGCAGCAGATATTATTTTTTTAGTATTATTTATTGGAGGTTTGATAGGAATTATGAATTATACCGGAGCTTTTGATGCAGGTATTTCCTGGCTTGCAGAAACCTTAAAAGGCAAAGAATTTGTTTTAATAATTTTAGTAACCGTTTTAATAGCTATTGGAGGCACTACTTTTGGTTTAGCAGAAGAAACCATTGCTTTTTACCCCATTTTAATTCCTATATTTTTAGCAGCTAAGTATGATGCTATGGTGGCTTTGGCTTGTATTTATTTAGGATCTTCCATTGGAACTATGTGCTCCACCACAAATCCTTTTAGCACCATAATTGCTTCTGATGCTGCAGGTATTAATTGGACAACAGGACTAACAAGTCGTTTCATTATGTTGGTCCTTGGGACCCTTATATGTATCATCTATACGCTAAGATACGCACAACAGGTAAAAAAAGACCCTTCTAAATCTGTAATTTATAGTCAAAAAGCCGCTATTGAAACTATGTTTGGGAACTCTACCAATTCTACCGTTAAACTATCCACGCGTTTACGAATTATTCTTTTTGTTTTTGCTATGAGCTTTGTTATTATGATTTATGGCGTATCTCAATTGGAATGGTGGTTTTTAGAAATGACAGTTGTGTTTCTAGTAGGTGCCGTACTGATTGGATTTTTAGCAAAAATTGATGAATATACCTTTGTTGATCTTTTTGTTAAAGGTGCTAGCGAATTACTTGGTGTTGCCATTATTATAGGTATTGCAAGAGGTATTACGGTTTTAATGGAAGATGGTCAAATTAGTGATACCTTATTATATTATGCAAGTAACGCCACAAATGGCATGAATAAAGGTGTATTTATCAATGCCATGTTGTTTATATATAGTGGCTTATCGTTTTTTATTCCATCATCATCAGGAATGGCTGTATTAACAATGCCTATTATGTCTCCATTAGGTGATGGTATCGGAATAGGACGAGAATTAATTGTTAATGCATATCAATACGGAATGGGGTTATTTGCGTTTATTAACCCAACAGGATTGATTTTAGCCTCATTAGCTATTGTAAAAGTTGGTTATAATAAATGGTTAAAATTTGTGATGCCTTTGGTTATTATTTTATTAGCCTTTACAATGCTTGTATTAACAATTTCAGTTTATTTATAATCAATTTTATAAGCAACTACCGTATTACCATAAAAAGTTGGAATTAGAAGCATGTTTTCCTCTGGAATGATACAAATATCGGCAGCGTTTAGTTTTTCATCTTGTGTATCTAAAAGTTTTATTGCTGAAGCGCCAGGCTTATTTTTATTAACAAAAAACACTTCACCTGGCCAAGAGGACACTAAATACCCATCATTTATAGGTACAATTCCGTCTCCTTTAATAATGCCAGTAGCAATTAGGGTCTGCGCTTTTGTTTTTTTATCTATGGCTATAAAATCACCTTTACTAAACGATACTACAAGAACTCTGTCTTTTTCAACAAAAATACCATTCGGATTTAATCCTTCTAAATCTAACCATACGGATGCTTTATCATTAACTATTTTGTAAACCTTGCTGTCTCTAGAGTCTGTTACATAAACATCTCCATTAGTGTCAATATCTAAATCATTTAAAAAGATAGCATTGTCAACAACAATGGTTTTATCAACGTTACCCGATTTCATATCAATTTTAACAATGGCATCAATATCTGCTACATAAAGTTTTGATTTGTAGAAATTCGAACCTTTTGGGGCGTTCAGGCCTGTAACCCAATTCTGTGTAATTATTTTTCCTTCTGAATTTATAATGGACATGCTACCATCACCATCCTTTGCATCGGTAGGTACATTACCCATATTAGAAACATAAATAATTTTATTATTCTGATCATACCTTACCGCTTCACAGGTTTTTAATAAAGTATCTGTTTCCCATAACTTTGTTAAAACAACTTCTTTATTGGGTTGTGTAATTGAAGTCACTTCCTTTTTAATTTTACAAGAATTGAATACTAAAAGGCTTAAAATAAAAGCAAGTACATAAGATTTTATTAATGTATATTTCATAATTTTAAACTTAAAAAATAAACAATCATTGAAGTAATATAAGTTATAACAAGGTTGAAATCAGATAGAAAAACAACCAACTAATTTTATGATTACTAAGATAATATTTTTACCATTAACTCTCTAAGCAAATCGCCCTGAGAAACGGCGTTGGCACCAACCCCCTTACTTTTAACATCAAATTCTCTGAGTGTAGAAATAATTTCGCTTACCTTTTTCATGGGGTAATTTCTTGCCGCTAAAACATATTCATTTACAAAATAGGGATTTATTTTTAGAACTGAAGCCACATTTCTAGGCGATTTATCACCTAAACCATGATATTGAAGTAGTTGTGAAAAAAAACCAAACACCAATGAAACTGTTACAACAATAGGGTTGTCTTTAGGGTTCTCTGCAAAATAATTTACTATTTTAAAAGCTTTAACACTATTTTTTTCACCTATTGCTTGACGAAGTTCAAAATTATTAAAGTCCTTACTGATACCAATATTTTCCTCTATATGTTCTGGTGAAATTTGAGTGCCTTTAGGTAAAATAATTTGAAGTTTATCCAACTCGTTACTAATTTTACTTAAATCGGTACCCAAAAACTCAACTAACATTTGTGCAGCCTTAGGTGTTATGGTATAATCTTTTCCAGATAAAATACGTCGAATCCAATCAGCTACTTGATTTTCATATAGTTTTTTACTTTCATAGACTACACCTGTTTTTTGAAGTGTTTTATATAAAGCTTTACGTTTATCTAATGTTTTATATTTATAATTAAACACCAAAATTGTAGAGGGTTGTGGCTGTTTTGCATAGTCCGCCAACTTTTCAATACTGCGTGATAAATCTTGTGCTTCCTTAACAATAATTACCTGATATTTAGCCATCATAGGGTAACGTTTAGCGTTACTAACTACATCTTCTATAGTAACATCCCTTCCATAAATAACCATTTGGTCGAATCCACGATTTTCTTCGGCTAATACATTTTCTTCAATGAAATCCGAAATTTTATCAACGTAATAAGGTTCTTCACCCATTAAAAAGTAAATAGGTTTTAACTTTTCGTTTTTTATATCGGTAACTAATTGTTTTACTTCGTCCAAAGAAAAAAATTTAAAATTTAAAAAAGGTAAACACCAAAATTCAAAATAAGCAACTAATAATTTATAATTTGGTACTACTTTATTGTGTGATCAATTTTTGAACCTTAACTTTGAAAATTAAATGCATGTATGTTACCAGCCCTTAATTTTCCAAAGTTTTCATTTCGATTCAAAAATAGCGAAAATAAAATTTCTATATTCGATTGTATTCGCAAAAAATTTGTGATTTTACAACCTGAAGAATGGGTTCGTCAGCATTGTATTTTGTATTTAATGCAAATGAAACATTATCCCATTTCACTAATAAATATAGAAAAGGAACTGATTGTTAATGGCCTGAAAAAACGTTACGACATTGTAGTTTTTAATCCTAATGGAAGTATTCATTTAATTGTGGAATGTAAATCGCACGAAATAACCATAAATCAAAATACATTCGATCAAATTGCGCAGTACAACCGCACTTTACAAGCTACTTATTTAATGGTTACAAACGGTTTAAATCATTATTATTGTCAAATGGATTTTGAAGAACAACGTTACATTTTTTTAAAAGACATACCTTGCTACAATTAATAAGTATAAATTTATAATGATACGATGCCGGAATTGAAAATTGCTATAGTGATATTAAATTGGAATGGAAAAGCACTTTTAGAGCAGTTTTTACCTTCAGTTATTACTTATTCACAAGAAGCTGAAATTTATATTGCTGATAATGCTTCAACCGATAATTCTATTGAATTTTTAAAAAGCAAATACCCTTCAATAAAAATAATTAAAAATATTGAAAATGGTGGTTATGCGAAAGGGTATAATGATGCCTTAAAACATATTGATTCTGATATTTTTTGTTTATTAAATAATGATGTTGAAGTTACCCAAAATTGGCTTGTCCCTATAATAAAAACCTTTGATGAAAATCCAAAAACTGCAATAATTCAGCCGAAACTTTTAGATTTTAAAAATCGGGAGTTTTTTGAATATGCAGGCGCTGCGGGCGGATTTATAGATAAGTTTGGTTATCCTTATTGCAGAGGAAGAATATTTGATACCGTAGAAAAGGACAACGGTCAATATGATGATAAAGCGGAGGTTTTTTGGGCTTCTGGTGCTTGTTTTTTCATTAGAAGCCACATTTTTAAAAAACTCAATGGATTTGATGAGGCCTTTTTTGCCCATATGGAGGAAATTGATTTATGTTGGCGGGCAAAAAATTTAGGATATAATGCAATGTATGTTGGAACGTCTGCCATTTATCATGTTGGTGGAGCAACGCTTAACAATTCCAATCCTAAAAAAACCTATCTCAATTTTAGAAATAGTTTATTTACAATTACCAAAAATGCAAAAGGAAATTTACTTTTTATTATTTTATTCCGACTCATTTTAGACGGTGTAGCAAGTCTGAAATTTTTATTTGAACGTAAACCCAAACATATCTTAGCTATTTTGAATGCACATTTTAGTTTTTACAAGCGTTTAGGAATTCTGCTAAAACAGCGAAAATTGATAGAAAAAAAAGAAAAGTATTACGTAAAATTATCTATAGTTTATGATTATTTCGTGAAACGCAAGAAATTTTTTAATTCTTAATAAATTCTTTGCAAAAGTTTTGTTAAAATACTGCTAACAGCTGTTTTTTATATACTTTTGCATTAAGAAAAATAAAAATATTAATCCAACAAATAATTATGAGAAAAGTATTATTACTTAGCGTATCCGCCCTAGTATTATTAAGTTCATGTGTATCTAAAAAACAATTCACAGATCTTGAGGCAAAGCAAAAAGAAACACAAGATTTACTTAATTCTGCAACTGTAAAATTAAATACTTGTATTGAAGAGAGAGCAACTGCAACTGCTAGAGCAACTTCATTAGAAGAGCAAGTAGCTGATTTAAGAAAAAACAATGACAACCTACAAATTTTATCTGCAAAAGGAGCAAGTAGCATTGAAAAAACTTTAGAAAGCATCAAAGAAAAAGAAATGAAAATTACTCGTTTACAAGATGCTTTAACTAAGAAAGATAGTATTACTCTTGCTGTTGTAACTAGCTTAAAACGTGAAGTAGGTATCAATGATCCAGACATCGAAATCAATGTTGAGAAAGGTGTTGTATTCATTTCTATCGCTGATAAATTATTATTCCAAAGTGGAAGCTACAATGTGTCTTCAAGAGCTAAAGAAGTTCTTGCTAAAGTTGCAAAAGTTGTTAACAGCAAACCAGATTTTGAATGTATGGTTGAAGGTCACACAGATAACGTACCTTACAACGGTGGTGTATTAATTGACAACTGGGATTTAAGTGTTAAACGTTCTACTTCTATTATTAGAGTATTACAAACATTAGGTGTTAACCCTGCACAATTAATTGCTGCTGGACGTGCTGATTATGTGCCTTTAGTTGAAAACAATTCATCTGAAAACAGAGCTAAAAACAGACGTACTAGAATTGTAGTATTACCTAAAATTGACCAATTCTATGATATGGTTGAAAAAGAAATGAAAAATCTTTCTGTACAGAAATAATCAGATTCTTTAAAATAACAAAAGCTCAACTTTACGGTTGAGCTTTTTTTGTGTCTAAAATTCACCATTTAGTAGCTTTTAGATGCTAATTTTTGTATCTTTAAGTAAATGCTAAAACTAAAAGACTATGAAAGATTCTAATTATATTAAAATATTTACCGGTAATTTAATTAATGCCCAAATTATTACCGCTGCGCTAGAAAAAATTAATATTAGTCCTGTGGTTAAGGAGCAATCTGAATCAGGACTACTTACACCTGTTTTTGGTGGCTCCAGAGATTACCAGGAAATATTCGTTCATAAAGACGAAATTGAAAAAGCTTCTGAAATTTTAGAAGGCATAAAAAAGGAGTTACAATTGTAACTCCTTTTTTATATCTATTGCACAACACAATTAAACTGTTTGTCCATACATTTTATTTCGCATTTCCTTAATTTTCGGATCTTGCATATATTCATCAAACGTTGTGTATCTATCTATAATGCCATTTGGTGTTAACTCTACCACTCTATTAGCTACAGTTTGAGCAAACTCGTGATCATGGGTAGTGAACAAAATAGTTCCTTTGAAGTTAGTAAGTGAGTTATTAAACGCCGTAATACTTTCCAAATCCAAATGGTTTGTTGGTTCATCAAGCATCAACACGTTAGCTCTTACCATCATCATTCTACTTAACATACAACGTACCTTTTCTCCTCCAGAAAGCACATTCGATTTTTTTAAGGCTTCTTCTCCACTAAAAATCATCTTACCAAGAAACCCTCTAATATTTACTTCCTCTCGCTCCTCTTCGGTAGTTGCCCATTGGCGTAACCAATCGACCAAGGTTAAATCGTTATTGAAAAACTCGCTATTATCTAAAGGTAAATAGGATTGTGTAGTTGTTACACCCCAATCAAATTTTCCTGCATCTGGCTTTTCTTTATTATTTAATATTTCATAAAAAGCAGTAGTTGCTCTAGAATCCTTTGAAAACACAACAACTTTATCGCCTTTAGCAAGGTTTAAATCGATGTCTTTAAATAACACTTCACCATCTTCATTAGAAGACGCTGCTAAACCTTGAATATTCAATATTTGATCACCAGCTTCTCTATCACGTTCAAAAATGATAGCAGGATACCTTCTGCTTGTACGTCGAATATCAGCTATATTTAATTTTTCAATCATTTTCTTTCTACTTGTAGCCTGTTTACTTTTTGCTACGTTAGCTGAAAAACGACGAATAAACTCTTCCAATTCTTTTTTCTTCTCTTCAGCTTTTTTATTTTGTTGCGCATGTTGGCGTGCTGCTAGTTGAGAAGACTCGTACCAAAATGTATAATTTCCTGAATAATGATTAATTTTTCCGAAATCAATATCGGAAATATGTGTACAAACTGCATCTAAGAAATGTCGGTCGTGTGATACAACAATAACACAATTTTCATAATTTGCTAAGAAATTTTCTAGCCACGCGATTGTTTCATAATCCAAATCGTTAGTAGGCTCATCCATGATTAACACATCTGGATTTCCAAATAACGCTTGCGCTAAAAGCACACGTACTTTTTGTTTCCCATCCAAATCACCCATTAAAGTATAATGAAACTCTTCTTTAATACCTAAATTCGATAACATGGCAGCTGCATCGCTATCGGCATTCCAACCATTCATTTCTTCAAAAAGCACTTGAAGTTCTCCTATTCTATCGGCATTTTCATCCGAATAATCAGCATAAAGCGCATCCATTTCAGTTTTAATTTTATATAACGGTTTGTTTCCCATTAATATAGTTTCTAAAACGGTATGTTTATCATATAAATTATGGTCTTGCTCTAGAACCGACATGCGTTTTCCTGGTTCTAAATGTACATGACCCGATGTAGGTTCTTGTTTACCTGAAATAATTTTCAGAAATGTAGATTTACCAGCTCCGTTAGCGCCAATAATTCCGTAGCAATTTCCCGTATTAAAGGTTGTACTTACTTCATCGAATAGAATACGTTTGCCAAATTGAACTGATAGGTTTGATACTGATAACATAAAACTGTAAATATAAATTTTTTGCAAAAGTAAAGAATTCAAACCGTAAGACGAAACTTAGTTAGTTTATTTTAAAATAGTCCCGACATCTTGGTATTACTGGGTTTTAATGCTTCTTTATATTTACAATATTTAACAACGCATTAACAGCACATTATAATTACATCTGCTACCTTTGTAAGGTATATTATATTTCTTTTAAATATAAAAAGTTACTTTTTTTAGATGAGATTTTCTTTCTTAACCTTAATGTTATTTTTAATTCTGTTTAATTGCAAAAAAGACGGCAATAATTCAGAGGATAATTATGCGTATTTGGGAGGGGAAATTATTAATCCTAATAGCGATTTTGTAGTGATCTCAAAATCGGACGTTGTTATAGATTCTATTAAACTAGATAATAAAAATCGTTTTCTTTATAAGTTTAATGACCTTGATGCTGGACTATATAGTTTTTACCACGGTGGTGAAATACAAATGGTTTTATTAGAGCCAAAGGATAGTCTTTTTTTTAGGTTAAATACCTTTGAATTTGATGAGTCGTTGGTATTTACAGGAATTGGCGATAAAAAAAATAATTATCTTATTAATGAATTTTTAGAAAATGAAGTTCAGGAGAAAAAAATATTTAAATTCTGCCAATTAAAACCACATGTTTACGAACATAGAATTGATTCTCTAAAAGCATACAAGCTTGATAAATTAAATACGTTTAAAACGAAATACGAAACTACACCACTGTTTGATAAAATTGCTAAAGCAAATATTGATTTTCATTATTATTCAAGTAAAGAAGTTTATCCATTTGTACACCATGGTGAAAATAAAGAAGCCATTTTGAAAGCTTTACCGAAGCATTTTTACAATTACAGGAAGACCATAAATTATAATGATGCGTTTTATAAAAGTCATCAACATTACACTTCTTTTTTAAGATACACCACCAATAATATTGCTCTTAATGATCATTTAAAACATAGTAATGAAGACGAAGCTTTTAGAAGAAGTTCTTTATGCTACAATTTAGATAAATTAAGAGTAGCAGACAGTTTAGTAAAAAACGATGCCATCAAAAACGATCTTCTGTACTATTTTGCAATTAACTTTTTATCAAAAAATAAGCATACCGAAAATAATCCTGTTATTTTAAAAGATTACTTAAGTAAAAGTACTGATGAAAAAGGTAAAACGTTGGTAAAGCGTTATGTAGCTTCCCTTGATAATTTAAAAGAAGGTGCTACTTTTCCTAGTGTTAAACTAGTAGATTATAACAATAAAGAACTGGATTTAAATACTTTAATAAACACCCCAACCGTTATTAGTTTCTGGTCTAGTACCTACTACAATCATTTTAAGGAAAGTCATTATAAACTAAATGAACTTAAAACAAAATATCCTGAAGTGAAATTTATAGTAATTAATATTGATAATTATGGTTTGGAAAAACCTAAACACACTCTAAAGGAAAATAGGTTTAAGTTAAAAGATGAATATCAGTTTAAAATGCCTGAAGAATCTATTGAAGCCTTAGCTATTCAACCTATGACCAAAACAATCGTGGTAGATAAGAATCAAAAAATCGTATATAATAATACCAATATCTTTTCTATAAATTTTGAAGAGCAACTACTTGGTGCTATTAATAGAAAGTAACTATAACTTGTAGTGATTCATTAAGATTTTTTCATAAATAGTATCAGGTAAAATACGCTTTAAAACAATGGAGAATTTTTGCATAAATTCCCCTACTTTATAATGCACTTTCGGATTTTTAGTGTTTATCACTTTTAATACAGCTTTAGCCATCATGTTAGGGTCGCTTCCACTATCAACATGAGAATTCATTAATTTTAGAGTATCTCCATAAGACTTTTTATAGGGCGAATTTTCAAGTAGAGGGGCATGATATCTACCAGCAGCAATGTTAGTGGCAAAATCGCCCGGTGCTATATTAGTCATGTTAATGTTAAAGCTTTTTAGTTCCATTCTGAAGGCCTCTGTTAAAAGTTCTAAAGCACCTTTGCTAGCACTATAAATACCGCGATATGGCAACCCCATATAACCAGCAATAGACGTTATATTAATTATCAAACCCAAATGTTGTTTACGCATTTGTGGCAATACTGCTTTTATAACATTAATAGGTCCAAAAAAATTTGTTTCAAAATTTGCTTTAATTTCAGCTTCAGGAATTTCCTCAATGGCACCAGTAATACCAGCACCTGCATTATTGATTAAAACATCAAGTCTACCTTCTTTTTCAATTATAGTATTAACTGTTTGTTGAATAGTGTTTACATCCTTTACATCCAATTCTAGAATAGGAAATCTACTTTCTGGATACCTTTCTGGATTTCTACTTGTACCATAAACTATAAAACCATTATCAGTAAGATACTCTCCCACCGATTTTCCTATTCCTGAAGAACCTCCAGTAACTAAAACAACTTTATTCATACTTCAATTGACAATTCATAATTGATGATGTAAAATTAACAATCAATTAATTTAAATAACTATTTAAGTTGGAAAAGATTTAAGAAATTTAGAACCATTTCTGGTTTTGAAGACATAAAAAAAAGGCAAGCTACCTACATCACACCGCTACGACCATTTACCTTTGCTGCGTTCCCGCCCTGGAGGATTCAACAGGAGCTGGTTGTGTAGGACTTGCCCGTGCAAATATACAATCTTTTAAAAATATCACAATGATTTTTTAAACTGATTTTAAATAAATATCTTGCCTTAAATTTCACTAATCATATGACAACCTTTAAAAACCTATTAATCATTTCTTTAAGTATTATTATTATTTCTTGTGGTTCTAATACCGGACAAAATAAAAATGATTTTAATATACAAACTAACGCTATAAAAGGTAATATCACCAATAATGAGATCTTAAAAATCACCTTAGACAACAAAAAAGGACATGTTATAGACTCTATTAGTTTTACTATAAACAAGAAAAAAGTTGATGGTACTATAGACCTAACAGAATTTAAATTAGGAAAACATATTATTGAAGCAACGGTTTTTTATAACAATGAGAAAGCTGTAGTAAGCACCCCAATAACAATTTTAAACAGTGAAGCCCCAAAAGTGTACACTTATAAAATAATAAATGAATATGCACATGATAAAACGTCGTACACTCAAGGTCTGGAGTTTTACAATGGTGAACTATATGAAAGCACAGGACAACGTAAAGCTTCAAAACTTAGGAAGGTTGACTATAAAACTGGAGCTGTTTTAAAAAATATAGATTTGCCGGATGATTATTTTGGAGAAGGTTTAACCATCCTAAATGACAAAATTTATCAATTAACCTGGCAATCGGGAATTGGCTTTGTTTATGATGTAAATTCGTTTGAAAAGTTAAACAACTTTAGTTACGGAACAAGTAAAGAAGGTTGGGGTATTTGTAACGATTCAAAAAAACTTTTTAAAAGTGATGGAACAGAAAATATTTGGATTTTAAATCCAGAAACCTTGGTTGAAGAAGATTATATACAAGTTTATACAAATAAAGGTAAAATTGTTGAACTTAATGAATTAGAGTGGATTGATGGGAAAATTTATGCGAATCGTTGGCAAAAAGATGGTGTTGCTATTATAAACCCAAAAAACGGGGCAATTATTGGAGTTATTGATTTTTCTCCTTTAAAGAAATTAGTAAGTCAACACGAAAGTTTAGATGTTTTAAACGGTATAGCCTACAATCCTGAAACTAAAACCGTTTTTGTAACTGGTAAATATTGGGATAAACTTTTTGAAGTAGAAATTTTAGAAAAATAATTTCATTCTAGGACTCTTTCTTTCAATAGGATTAATTGCTAATTACAAATTATGTTTTGCTTGATATCTAAAAAATGCCTTTGAAATTGGTATAAATGATAATCCAACAAAAACAAAAAGATAAAAAGCATTTTTCAATCCCAAGGCGTGCGATAGATATCCAATTAAAGGCGGGCCAATTAACATACCTACAATGGCATAAGTGGTAATTATAGAAATAGCCATACCGGGTGAATATTTTTTTGAAGTTCCTGCTAAGGCAAAAGTCATTGGGAAAATAGCAGCTGTTCCAAACCCTACTAAGCAAAATCCTATTAAAGCTGGCCAGAAATAAGGGAAAACGATGGCTGTTAATATTCCTAATGTAACTAAAGATGCACTAAAAACATAGGTTTTTTCCAAGCCTATTTCTTGCATAAGTTTATCTGAAAAAAATCTGGAAAGTGCCATACAAGTCATAAAGGATAGATATCCATAAGTAAATATATCTTCTTTAATGACTTCTTTAAAATAAATACCACTCCAATCGAACATGCCCCCTTCACAAATAGCTGCAAAAAATATCAGTAAACCTAAATATAAAATAAAGGGGTCTGGTTTTCCTAAAACAATTTTATTTCCGGTAGTCGATTTATCTTTTTTAAGCGTAAACTGATAGGTATATATTGAAATAATTAATGTTAAAACAGAAACTACAAGTAAATGGATTTGCATAGATACATGCATCTTGATCATGAATGTTGAAAAAAGCACACCGAATAACCCACCAACACTCCACAAGCCATGAAAAGAACCCACGATGCTTTTATCGAATTTTTTCTGTAATGTTATAGATTGTGTATTAATGGAAATATTTAAAATTCGCATGCAGAACGAAAACACACAAACGGCTACAACAAACCAAAAAGGTGTAGTAGCATAACCAATAAAAAATAAAGCGATAGAAAAAACAATAAAGGAAGCTATTAAAGGTTTTCTACTATCGAATTTTGAAACCAACCAACCTGAAATAGGTAAACCTATTAGAGAGCTAATAGGCATTGCTAATAGTACCGTTCCTAATTCGGCATCGTTAAATCCAAAAAAAGCTTTTATAGTTGGTATTCTAGATGCCCAAGAAGCAAAACAAATACCCGATAAAAAAAAATATGTACTTAGTGCAATGCGTTGTTTATTTTTTAAATCCATTAAGGTTTTATTTGAGGCAATAAAACACATTTTTATACAAACTAAAAAAGATTGTTTTTCAATTTCTAATTGCTGCTATTTTGCCCAATTTTAAAAAATCAAAATTACAATCTTTTTTACAGATACAAATCAATTTTAGAATCTAATGATAAATCCTGTTTTCTGAAATTTTTATACTCCAAAAAAAATCAATTATTAACATGCTATTCCAGCAATAATTTTTGTTTGTTTTCTTTTTTAATCCCTTTAATAAGTCTAAACAACTGTTTTTTAACTGCTTTATAATTTTCAAAATAATCACTAATTAAATCATTAAATGCTCGGTGGTCACTTTTATATTTATCTTCCTTTTCAAATTCATCTACATTATCCACCATTATTTTAAGATTTTTTTCATGACTTTTTAGTGATGAAATTAGCTTATCAGTTTCCTTTTGTAAGCCAACCAACCGTTCAATAATATTTTTACATCTTTTAAAATGTTTCTCTTCTATAAGTTTAAGTGTATAGGTTTTTATTAAATCATCAAAAAACAACTGTTCATCTTTAGCAAATAATAACTCAGACAGCCAGTTTCGTGTTGCGCTATGCATAACATCCGCCCCAAACCATTCTACATACTTAACATCTGTTTTTCTTGTTTTCATGACTATAATGTTTTTAATTTATGTATTATTTTACCATAAAATTTAAATATTTATAAAGTTATAACCAATGATATATGTCAGGTTTCTTCAAAATAATGCAGATTAATTTTAAAAAGATTTGGGTTGCTTAAACTATTAAATCTACCACATCATACAGTTTAGGAATAGTAACATTCCAATTATAGGTATATTTAATCTTTACCTTAAAAGCATCTAGCGCACCTGGTTCACCATGAATGAGAAACACATTTTCTGGAATATTTTTAATACCATCCATCCAATTAATCAAATCTTCCTGATCGGCATGCGCAGATAAACTTTCTATGGATTTAATTTTAGCACGTACCGGATAATATTTACCATAAAAATGTATTTCGTGAGCACCATCAAGTAACTGTCTGCCACGAGTACCTTCTGCTTGATAACCAACTAACAAAACAGTTGTTGTGGGTTCATCGATGAGTTGCTGCAAATAGGTTAATACCCTACCCCCTGTAACCATACCACTTCCGGCAATAATGATTTTAGATCTTTTATCATCAATTGTACGCCATGTGTCTTTGTAATTTTGAATAATATTGATATGCTCGCACATGGCATTGTATTCCTGATCTGATAATTTATGCCATTTAGGAAACCTCCTAAATATTTCTAAAACATTGTTTCCCATTGGGCTATCTACAAAAATAGGAATGTTTGGTATTTTATTTTTCTTATATAATTTCCATAATAAATACATTAATGTTTGCAAACGTTCTACAGCAAAACTTGGTATTATTAAATTTCCATTCTCATTAATGGTATTGATAATCAATTCTGACAAAATAGTTTCAACATCTTCTTGGGGATGCAATTTATTACCATAGGTGCTTTCAATGAACAAAAAATCGGCCCATTCTGGTTTTTTTGGATCTTCCAGAAGCAAATCATTTCGTCTACCAATATCGCCAGAGAACACAAAACGTTTTCCCAAAATATCTAACTCAATGAAGGTGGCTCCAATAATATGTCCGTTATATTGAAAACGGTAAGAAATAGTCTCATTAAGCTTATTCCATTTACTATGCATTTCTACCTCAAATAACTTAATGGTTTTCTCAACGTCCTTTACTGTATAAAATGGCAAAGCCGGATTATGTTTTGTGAATTTTTCTTTATTGGCTTTTTCTGCTTCCTCCTCGTGTATTTTAGCACTATCGCGTAAAATAACTTCTGCAATGGCTAATGTTGGAGCTGTTCCTAATATTTTGCCGTTAAAACCTTGTTTTAATAATCTTGGCAAATACCCTACATGGTCTAAATGTCCATGTGTAAGTATTACAAAATCAATCTCCTCTACATTAACAGGTAAGTTTTCCCAATTTAGTTGTCTTAGCTCCTTTAAGCCCTGAAACATGCCACAATCTATCAGAATGTTTAATTCTGAAGTTGCAATTAGATACTTTGAACCTGTTACAGTTCCTGAGGCACCCAAAAATTGTATAGTAACTGAATGTTCCATTTTATATTTTTTCAGAATTACAAATCTGTTTTATTTCTTTCAGGATTCTTTCTTTTCTTACTTGCGAAATTCCTAAATGATCCAAATAAAAAGCATCACCTATCAAGTCCCTAATTAATACCACATCCCTACTTAATAAAAACTGCTTTTCTCGGTTAGTTAGTAATGTAGATACGGTAACTGGGTAAAGCCCTAACCTATCAATTCTGTCTTTTAACCCATCATTTTTAGGATAATCCCAACTTAACAGATATAAACCACAGCAATTACCATATTGTAAGGCATCGGAAGTAAACCTTGTATTAGTCACTACCCATCCTTTTGTTAAAACCCGATCAGTATTATTATTATTCCAATTGGTTTTAACATCTTCGTAGCGCGAATGAATATACAAAGGCACCTTTACATTGCAATTGGAACCTTCTTCACTATGAAATTTACATTCTATTATTGAGGTTTCACCATTTTTCTTAGCTACAACGTCAATTTCATGTGTGACGCATTTTCCTTGAAAAATTTTACCAACCTCTGTTTTATATCCAGAATATTTTAAAATGGCTGCAATAAACTTTTCAAAAGGAAAACCAGTTGGTCCTAGTTCATAAATAGCCCTTTTAAGTTTGTATTTTGATGCAAAATGACTCTTTTTCTTTTTTAATAATGCAAAAGCTCTGTTATATATTTCTTTTGTTGAAATACCTTCATAGAGTTCATTTTTTACCAATTCCAAAATATGGTTTACAATCTCATCTTCAGCACCAGTTCGTTTTAATGATTTTTGTAATTTTTCAAATGAAAATTTCACTTTTTCGCCTGATGATTTTATGATAAAAATAGATTCTTCTTTCATAATTCTGAAGTCTTTAACTAAGTTCGATTTTGTAAAAAATATTAATCCGGAATTACTAAAAACGGAATTTTAAGACGGTGCCCTATCTTTGTTATTACGGGCTCATGCATTAGGTCTTCAATAAAACTATGTTTGTAATTAACCATGGCTAATACATCAATTTTTAATTCCTCAATAAAATCATTAATTTCTTCAGTTAAATTAGTATAGTGAGGCATCCAGTGGAAACTAACTTCAAACTCTTCTAAAGCATTTTTAAGGTTTTGCACATTATTTTGTTGAACCGCACTTAATTCTTTACTTTTTTCAATATGTACAACCCTTATTTTTGAATCGTGAACTAGCGCTAAACTCTTTAAGGTGTTTAATTCTATTTTGTTATATGCACGATTAAAATTAGTTGGGAAAGCAATTTGTTTAGGTGTAACAAAATCGAATTCTTCGGGTATAATTATTACGGGACAAACTCGCATTTTTTTAATAGCATTAACGGTGTTACTACCAAAAAGCACTTCTTTTGCTCCGGTAGCTCCTTTTGTACCCATAACAACTAAATCTATATTATACTTTTTAACGCAAAATTCAATAGCACTGTTTAAAGTATCGTTACTTAAAACAGTTTCAAAACTATGATTATCGTTAGCATTTGATGTTTCTGCCAAACTTTTTAAGTCTTTTAGTTCTTCTTTTGCAGTATTACTTAGTACTTCGGTTAATTTACCAGAGTTTAAGGTTGTTTTTGGCGCAGCCATTTTTACGGAATGTAAAAAGTAGAAGGTGCAAACATATTCTTCGTAAAACTTTAAAATATATACGACTGCATTCCAGGCGTTGTCTGAAAAATCTGTTGGGATTAGAATATTTAATTTTCTTGTTTTCATGATGTTTTATGTATTTGTGATGGTATAACTAAAAATGGAATATTTAAATGAAAGCCTATATGATTTATAGTAGATCTGAAAAATAAATTTTCAAAAAAGGAGTGTTTATTATTAATCATAATTAATAAATTAATGCGATGTTTTAGTTGAAATTTAGAAATAGCATCTTCAACTGTCTGATTACTTACGTCATGAAAAAGACTTGTAATACCTTTAAAATGATCGTCTAATAATTTTTTATTGCTTTTTTGAAAGGTTGACAATTCATATCCGAAAGTTGCGTTTAAAACATTCACTCTAGATTTATACTTGGTTGCTAAATCCACAATGGGCTGAATATGTTCTTCTTTAAATTCAATCTGATAATCGGATGGGAATAATACTTCAACTGGTTTTTCAAATTCAAATTCACTAGGTATTGCTAATACAGGGCATTTAGCATTTTTAATAACATGCATGGTGTTGGATCCAAAAAGTATCTCAACAGCTCCTGTTGCTCCTTTAGTTCCCATTACAACATAATCAATCTTATCTTCATTAATTCGATGACTAATTTCTGCTGTGAGGGTATTAAAAGATGCTATGGAAGTAAACGTGTGTTTTGAATTAATAAATTCTTCATCAATTTGTTTTTGAATTTTCTTTAAGCCTGTTTGTGCAGCTTCCTTCATAGCATCAATAAGTCCAAATTGCGCTGCGCCAACTTCCATGTACTCTACCTGATAAACCACTGGTGTATAGGTATGAATTAAATAAAAATGACATACATCTTCTTTAAAAAAGTTTAGTGCATATTTTATAGCATTCCAGGAATTATTGGAAAAATCTGTGGGTAATAATATTTTCTTCATGACTAAAGATTTTAAGTTAATAATGCGAAATTTCTCGTTTTACGTTTTGTAAAACCAAAAACGGAATATTTATGGATAAGCCAATTTTATCAATAGTAGATTGAAAAAGGATGTCCTCTAAATACGTGTGTCTGTTATTTACCATAACCAACATATCAATATTAGATTGATTTATGTAGTTATTTATGGTAGTAGTAATTTCTTTGTTATTAATGGTAATAAACTCGACTTCGCTTTTACATAACTCATCTTTAATGAAATCTTTATTATCCTGCTGCCTTAAGGATAGCTTTTTAGTGGTAGATATATATAGTACATCTATTTTAGCTCGATATGGACATGCCATTTCGCATAATAATTTTAACTCTCTACGCTTGTATGGAATTAAATAGTCCGTAGGGAAAGCAATATGCTTTGGTTGTTTATATTGATATTCTTCTGGTATTACTAAAACTGGGCACGACACGTACTTTAAAACCTGTAGTGTGTGACTACCAAATGTAATTTTTGGGTTATTGGTAAATCCTTTCGTTCCCATTACTATAAGATCTATATTTTCTCTATCTACGATCTTATCGGCTTCATCAACCAAAATATTATTCGCTGATATTATATTATAAGTGTGTTTGGGGTTGGGTGATATTTGTTTAATTTGTTGCAATACGGCTTCTAGTTTTTTTTCTGAAGCCTCAGCCACCATTTTGGTAACATCCATCAAAGTACTTTTAGTAACATTTAACTCATCAGCATAAATATCATCTTCATAAGCATGCATTATAAAAAACTCACTTATTTCATATTTAAATAGGTCAATAGCATACCTCAATGCGTTATTAGCATTTTCTGAAAAATCGATTGGTATCAGTATCTTTCTCATCAGTATTTCCCTTTAAATAAACTACTTAAATTTAAGTAAATGTTAAAAATTAAAATATGATAATTGTCAGTAGCATTAAACTGTAATGTAACCAACCCTACTTCCAAATAAGTAGGGTTTTATAGTAAAAATTGCTTTGTAACACAAAATATCATAATGTAAATAAAAACACTATTAATTTAATAATTTTTAATAAAAAAACCAAATAATGATTAAAATCATAAAATATATGTTAATTATTTATTAAATTTAAAGTAAACCAAACACTTAAAAGCCATGTTTAAAAATTTAAATTTAAGTTTCTACCAAAATGTAGCCAAGTTGTTTTATGCCATTGCTGCTGCCGATAAATTTGTACACCCAAAGGAGTACACAGCCTTAAAAGAAATTGTTAGTAAGGAATGGTTATCGGTGGATGACACGGAGGATGAATACAAAACAGATGCAGCCTACCAAATTGAAATTGTTTTTGATTGGTTGGTTACTCAGGATAAAGACGCAGAAACTTGTTTTCAGGAATTCATTATCTATAAAAATGAACATGAATACTTTTTTACTGGAAAAATGAATTCACTAATACTGAAAACAGCTGCTTCAATCACCTCGGCTTTTTCTGGACAGAATAAATCGGAATTAATTATGCTATCCAAACTAAGTCTTGAATTGAATGATTAATATTTCATATTAAATAGCAATTGAAAATCAAATATTTAAGTCTAATGACTTGACAATTATCATGTTTTATTTACCATCAAAGTGGTAACTTATAGCGTATCAACTAAAACTAATTTAAAACTTCTCATAATGAAAAAACAACTATCTCTTTTCAGTATGCTGGTGGTTTTTAGTCTTTTGACATTCGCCCAGCAAAGAGTTGCTTTACATAGCAACGGAACCACAACTATTTTTAGTTCTGAAACACCTCTTATAGAAGCTTACAATGCCGCCATAACTGGCGATACCTTATATGTTTCTGGCGGTAGTTTTGTAATGCCCACGCTTAATAAAGGATTAGTAATTATAGGTGCTGGCTTTTACCCAGAATATACAGAAGCCACCTTGCCTACAGTTATTACTAATGACTTCTATATACGTGAAGATGCCGATAATTTATATCTAGAAGGTTTGCAAATTCAAAATTTATTCAAATATAGAAATGTAAACACAGATAATTTCACATTGATTCGCTGTATGATTTTAGGTCGTATTGATTCAAGTGTATATACCAGTAGTGGAAGTGTTAATAGTGTAAATGCTTCTATTATTCAATGTCTTGTAACTGGTGATATTAATATGTATGGATTTGTAAATTCCAATATTATTAATTCTATTTTGGATAATAGAATTACTGGTTCAAACAGTAATGTTATTTTAAATAATATCTTCTTATACTCCTTTGTTGGCAACAATGCGCCATTATATGATAGTGACAATAATACAGTAGAAAACAATATTTTTCATACTTCAGGTTATATAACTTACAACTCCGTTGGAAATATATTTAGAAATAACATTTTTACACAAGCTGCACCTAATTTAGGTGGTGCTAGCTATGATTTTAATAACTATAAGGGTATTGATTTAGCAACAGTACATATCAATCAAAGTGGAAATGCCTTTAGTTATACAGACAATTATAAGCTTCAGGAGAATGCCAAAACTACGTATTTAGGTACAGATTCGCCCGCTACGCAAGTTGGCATTTATGGCGGCATTAGTCCATACAAAGATGGTGCCTTACCAGTAAACCCGCATATTAGTGCCAAATCCATATCGAATTCAACAGATAATAATGGATACCTAAACATAGAATTTACAGTTAACGCACAACAAAATTAATTATGAAAAACAAGGCCTTTTTTTGGTTTGTGTTTTTCATAGTTATTATAAATACAAAAGCACAAACCTATATAAACAGTTACCAATATTGGTTTGATAACGATTTTTCTAATGCCATTAAAAGTCCAGTTACACCACTTGACCAAGACTTTATTTTAAACGAAAATATAGATGGCACTGCATTACAAAACGGGATGCATGTATTAAACATCCGTTTTAAAGACGATGGTGGTTTATGGAGTGCAATAGCTTCGCAGTATTTTTACAAACTACCTATACATGCTACAGCAAATAAGTTAATTACTGGCTACCAATACTGGTTCGATAACGATTATACTAACGCTATAGAAACGCAGGCTGAAACGCCCTTGCAGGAATATGTTTTATTAAAAGATTTGGATGCTACTGTATTACAAAACGGGATGCATGTATTAAACATCCGGTTTAAAGACGATGGTGGCTTATGGAGTAATATTACCACTCAGTATTTTTTAAAATTACCGATACATGCAAATAGCGATAAAAAAATAACCGAGTATCAGTATTGGTTTGATAACGATTTTTTAAATGCTGATGGAGAAACCTTAAACAACGAACAAAATCTAGTTTTGATTAAAAGCATTGATGCAAATGCCCTTTCTAATGGCATGCATACCTTTAATATAAGGTTTAAAGATGATGGCGGTCAATGGAGTTCCTTTATTAGTAAAACATTCTTAAAAGCATCCGCTGATGTTGCAAATAACCAAGTAATAGCCTATCGCTATTGGTTAGATGAAGATTTTACGAATGCTAAATACATAGATATTGATACACCAGCAACGTTAATCAATTTGGATGAATCCTTAGATTTTTCTAATATATCTATAGGTGATTATACTTTTAATATACAATTTAAAGATACATTTGGTAAATGGAGTGCAATCGTTTCTAGCGACTTTTCATTAAATGCTTTAAACGTTCTGGAGAATGATTTTAAAAATAGCATTGCTTATTACCCAAATCCAACCAAGGGTATGCTTAATATTAACCTAGGAGTAAACTATGATAAAGTAACAATTCAAATTTTTAATGTCAATGGACAACTTATCAAAAAGGAAATTCTACTCAATATGCAAAAAACAATATTGCATCTAGATTACGATGCTGGATTCTATTTTATCACGATAAAAGCTGAAGAAAAAAATGCAACTTTAAAGGTTTTAAAACAGTAATGAATTGGTCTCAAAACACCGTAAACTCATTTTTTTACGGTGTTTTTTATAACCATCATTATTGTATTTAACGATTTAATTGTGTAATTTAATATCTTAATAACATCATGAATGTTTTTATAATTTTACTATTCAAAAATCTATCCTTATGGCATTCTTAGATTATTATAACATATTAGGTCTGTCTAAAACCGCTTCAGAACAGGAGATTAAAAAGGCTTATAGAAAATTGGCGCGAAAATATCATCCCGATTTAAACCCAAACAACAAAGAAGCTGAAAAAAAATTTAAAGAAATTAATGAAGCACACGAAGTTTTAAGCAACCCAGATAATCGTAAAAAATACGATGAATACGGAGAACATTGGCAACATGCTGATGCTTATAAGGAAGCTGAAAAACAGCAAAAGCAACAGCGTTCTCAGTACCGAACTCAAGACCAATTTTCTAGTAGTGATTATTCAGACTTTTTTGAATCGATGTTCGGAGGAGCAGCCTCGGGCGCAAGTAACAGACAGGTAAAGTTTAGAGGACAAGATTATAATGCTGAACTGCAGCTGGATTTAAAAGACGTTTTCAAAACACATAAGCGTACCCTTACTGTAAACAACAAAAACATTCGTATTACAATCCCCGCCGGAATAGAAAACGGCCAAGTTATAAAAATTAAAGGTCATGGTGGAGAAGGTATCAATGGCGGACCGAAGGGCGATTTATACATTCATTTTGCAATTATAAATACAACCAAATTTAAAAGAGATGGCGATGATTTGTATGTAGATGTTAATATAGATTTATACAAAGCCTTACTTGGTGGAGAACAATTGGTTGACACTTTTGATGGCCAAGTTAAATTAACAATAAAACCAGAAACCGAAGGTGGAACAACCGTGAAATTAAGAAACAAAGGTTTTCCAAAATATAAAAAAGAAGGCGTTTTTGGAGATTTATATGTAACCTATAGAATAAAAATTCCTAAAAACCTCTCAGTTAAAGAAAAAGAATTATTTACCGAATTACAAAAACTTCGTTAAGCATGGAAACACAAAACTATATATCAATAAAACAATTTTGTACAAATCATTGCGTTCCCATATCCTTTGTTTATGAGCTTTACGATTTTCAACTTATAGAAATAGTAACCGTTGAAGATGATGCCTATTTGTACGAAACCCAAATTAAAGACTTAGAAAAACTGGTTCGTTTGCACTTCGACTTAAAAATAAATCTAGAGGGATTAGATGCTATTCATAATTTATTATCACAGGTTGAATCATTAAAAAGTGACATTATAAAATTAGAAAACAAACTTAAACGCTTTGAGGATTATTAAATTGAAATTCTACAGAAGCTGTTTACTAATCGTGTACCGGACTTTGTGTACAGGGGCAATTACTAATACCTTGTAAAAATTCTAAGCCAATAGTAACCACGTGTGTGCCAGAATTAAATCCAGAAAGTTCGTTTGTTGTTACCTGATAAGCATATCCAAAATATAATATGTTCTTTTTAAAACCTACCATTGGACCAATATTTAAAGGCTTCAAAAACTGGTCGTTTAAATAGCGGTATGATATACCAGCCCAATAATAATCTTCATCTCTATTAAATTTTCTGAATTTAAAATTCAAATCCGTACTAGAACGTTTATCACTACTAAACATTTGATAAAACACTGATGGTTCAAATTCTAAACCACTCTTTTTTGGACCTCTAAAAGTGTAACCAGAATAAATTTGATAATTTAAAATTAAACGAGGTTCTGCCTTTCTAATATTCTCATCTATATTTTTCTCTAAAAGATTATTTGCATTAAAACTAGCGAAAAAACCTTTGTTTCTGTACAACACGCCAACATCAAAGTTATTGTTTGAAACTCGTCTATCATCTGTAACACCAGGATCAAAATAAGGAGAACCATCACTTAAATTGTAACTTTCAAATTTACTGGTATCAATTCTGAAATTATTCAAATTATAAGAAATACCAAAAGATAAATATTGTTTTGAATAATAATCTAAAATAAGATGATGTGCAAAAGAAAACTTGGCTCCAGTTTGAAGTGTGGCCCCATTTTTATCATTATAAAAAGACAAACCTACTCCAGTTCTATCGGCAATTCTAATATCTGCATAAACCGATTGATTATCTGGTGCATCTTTTATACCAACCCATTGTGTTAGTGCATTACCTCTAATTTTTAAATTATCACCAATACCAGCATAGGTTGGTGATATTACAAAATTATTATCCGCCAAATACTGAGTAAAAACCGGTAAATTCAATTCCTGCCCAAAGCTTTTTGCTAGAGTTAAGAATAGTAGATATATGATTAACTTCTTCATATTTATTATTTTACTTAGTGGTTAATTCACTAATTATCATCTATATAGGGTAAAATGTCCCACAAACTCTTTATTGTATTTTTTATCATTCAATTTTACAACATACCAATAATCACCTGTTGGTAATTCCTTTCCTTCATATTTACCATTCCATTTTTGACCTTTAGTTAATGTTGCCACCTTACGACCATATCTATCAAAAATATTGAATGTTAAGTTTCCATATTGTGAATCGCATCCTGGCCCCCATTCTTCTTGAATATTATCACCATTTGGAGTAAAATAATTTGGGATACATAAATCAATAAATTCAAAATACCCTGAGGCAGTTGCGAAACATCCATATTCATCTGTAACTGTTACGGTATAAGTACCAGACTCATAAATAAAGAAAGCATTTGTACTTCCGTAAGATTCACCATTAAGGGTAAATTCATAATCACCAAAACCACCAGTTGCCGTTGCAATAATTTCATTTAAATCACCACTATTAAGAACTAAACTTAAATTACTATAAGGTGCAATATCGAAAGGCAAGGTTTGTTTTTCACACCCATTACTATGTCTAACAGTAACCACATGATTTGAGCCAGCTGGAACATCTATAAACACATTATTTGTTTGAAATGAGCCACCATTTAATGAATAATCTAAATCTGATAAATTAACAGTTGCCTCATCAACCGTTACGGTAACCGTGTTAGAAGACATATTATTAACACAATCAAATTCTACAGCTACCTCTGCTTCAATTAGCACCGACTCAGGAAATGTAATATTCCATTCGGTTTCACAACCAAGAGCATCACGCACATAAACTATATGGTCGCCACCCACAAGGTTTGAAAAATCAAACTGAGTTTGTGTAGCCAAACCGGTAACGTAGCTGCCATTAATATCATCTAGAGCAACACTATAAGGCATATTACCACCCGAAATTTCAATACTAAATTCACCATCCATATCGCCAGAACAAATTTCTGGAATCATTGAATTTGGAGTTATTGAAACCATAACTGGTAAAGGTTCAACGATAACAAAAGTATCAAGGACGTAACAACCTAATTCATCTTGTGCAATGGCTTGATAATTACCCGGAGATAAATTTTCAAAAATTGAAGTTTCAAAAAATTGGTCTAATCGTGGAGAAATGGCGTATTTTATTGTACCTGTACCACCCGAAGCTGTAATTTCTAATCGACCATTATTGGTACCTGGACAGGTAATATTTGTTGCAACGAAATTAGCAGTTAATGGTGCTGAAGGTTCTGTAATACTTACTTGATTACTTGTAAATAAACAATCACCACTAGTAACATATACTTGATATGTTCCCGCAGATAGTTCTGTAAAAACACCTGGACTATTTTGAGTCGCTCCAGGAATAGCTACTCCAAAACTGTTTTGTAAAGTATATACATAACTTCCCAAACCACCTTGCGCTGTTGCAATGATAACTCCTGTATTATCGCCTGCACAATTAATGGTTGCATTGGCTACATTTAGATTAACTGTTAAAGCTGGTAATGGATCTATCGTTATGTCGTTTGAAACAGAAGCTGAACAACCATTAGCATCTCTAACATAATATTTATAACTCCCTGGTGAAACAGGAAAAGTTGTAGAAGAAGCAAACGTTCCCAATATTGTGCTAAATGAAGCTGTTTCGCTATAAGCATATAATCCCGTTCCTCCTGAAGCACTAAGGGTTAACGTACTATTAGTGGTACATGTTTGTGAACTGGCTTTCACTAAAGCTGATTGTATTAGCGAAGGCTGTGTAATCACGATATTTGGGGATGTAAATTCACAATTATATCCATCTGTAACTACCACATAATAAGTACCAACGCCTAAACCACTAAAAACTGGTGATGATTGAGGACCAGAAACTGACGCTGTTGGTGAAACCGTATGGAGTGTAAATGAATAATTACTCCCTTCGCCTCCAAAAACTGCATTTGCTGTAATGACGGCATTAGTATCTCCAAAACAAGATAACACAGTTGTATTAGCAGTAACAGTGGCATTTATAGGTGTTGGAAGACTTAATGTAATAACATCTGTTACAATACATCCTGCAGCATCTCTTGCCGTTACTGTATAGGTTCCTGCTGATAAATTCCTAAAAGTACCATTAGTAGAAAATGATATTGATGCAGCTCCGGATAACTCATATTCAAAACCGCCATAACCACCATTAGCAATGGCTGTAATTGTCCCTTTATCATTATCACAAGTTACATTAGAAGTTTCTGAGACTGTTAACCCTAGTGGATTTAATGGTGATGAAATCGTAATAATATTTGAAGTAGCAGAACAAAACGGAGTCGTTGTTTCTGTTATAACAACAGTATAATTTCCTGCTGGAATTCCACTTACTAACTCCGGATTAACTGCTGTATTTGCTGAAACAACACCAATAATTGAAACACCAGAACTATTAAAAACTTCATAATTATACGAGCCTGAATATCCATTTACAGTCATTTCAAAAGTGCCATTAGCATCTCCAAAACATGTAATAGCAGTTGGTGAACCTAAAGATACTGTTGGTAGTGTAGCAGCTGGTACAAATACCGAAACATCTGCTGTACATGAGGTGTTTACATCGGTCATTGTTACTGTATACGTTCCAGTAGGAATACCAGAAATAATGTTTCCACTAATGCTAATTGAAGCTGGACTCGGACTAATTGCAAATGTATAAGTACCAGAACCACCCGATCCAGCGATGCTTATAACACCATCATCATCATTACAAGTTACAACTGCTGTAACCGTTGGAGTTAATGTTATTGGAGCAACGATATCCACCGAAACTATATTACCACAGTTATTGGAATCACGTACTTCAACAGTATGTGTGCCCGACGCTAAATTTGAAATAGTAAATGGCGCTGATCGTGTTTGAAACGCACCACCATCAATACTATAGCTATATGGTGCTACACCTGTTGTAGTTAATGTAACATCTATAGCAAAATTACCTTCTGTTGCTGTACATTGGTTTATTACAGCAGCAGTAACTACAGGTGTTGGGTCTGATGATAACGTTACCACTGGGGTCGATTTTACACAACCATAAGCATCTTTTACATGCACATAATAGTTTCCGGCATCCACATTAAATGTATTAGCAGTTCCCCAAGAAGAATCAGTTGCTAAAGGCGCAATTGCCGATGTTGTCAATTGGAATGTATATGAAGGTGTTCCATCTTTTGCAATGGCGGTAATTACTCCTGAATTAGGGTTACAATTAGCATTTTTTACAACAGAAGCTGTAACACTTAAATCGATAGCGGATTCTGTTATATTAAATGGAATAGTAATCACACTACAACCCGCATTCGGGCCTGATGTTTCAGTTACCAGAACAAAATAAGTTCCAAAGGGTAACGGACCTAAATTTGATACAGATAAAGAGCTACCTGCTGGAACCACACCGGTACCTGTAATACCAGTTCCAGTTGTTGCTAGAGAATCCCAGATTTCATAGTTTACAGTTGTTGCTAAGCCATAGGTGCTATTAATTGAAAAAGACACATTACCATCAGCACTTCCTACACAAGTAATATTATTGGACGTTAATGCTGAAGTTGTTAATGTTGAATTTGTTGGGATTGCGGTTGTAGCTGTTTCATAATGGGTACAATTCGTAGCATCGTCATATACTATAAAGGTATAGGTTACTCCAGGTATTAATCCTGTAAAGGTTGCCTTTTTGCTTCCAAAAGCATCTTCAGGAATCCAAGTTCCTGCAGGATTAGGGTATACTGATGTTGGTCCTCGATAAATACTGAAATAAAAAGGTCCGGCGCTAGCTAATGCGGTTCCAATACTTACCTCTGCTTCACCTCCAGTAAGACAATCTGCGGTAGTTTCAATAAAAATATCTAGATTATCTGGTGGTGAGGCTACTAAAACATCTTGAATTAAAACCGAACAACCATTAGCATCCACTACATTAATTTGATACAAACCAAAATCTACAACATCAAAAGTAACTGAAGTTGTACCCGTTGAATTTAGTTCAGATGCGGCATATCCATTGGTTCCTGTAACAAAATAATTATAAGGAGCAGTTCCACCAGAAACAGCATCGATAATAACCGAACCTTTAGAAATACCAAAAACAGGGTCACAACTAATATCAACTGCGTGTTGCGTAACCATGATTGGTGTTGGTTCTGAAATCACAATTGTTTCTGTATCAGTACATGATTTAGAATCAGTTAAAGTAACCGTATAAGTTCCGGCTGGTAAGCCAGATGTTTGTGTACCATAATTTATTCCAGAAGTATCATTGTTAATGTTAATAGAAAAAGGAGCGGTTCCAACAGTGTTATTAATAGTAACATTAATTGTACCATTAGATTCCCCATAACATAAATTTGGAGTGGATGTAACCAAACTTATTTCTGGCAAGGAAATTACATTAACTGTTTGCACCGTTGATTCTGCTGAACAACCATTAACATCTGTGATTCTAAACTTATATGAACCATCATTTGGTGTGGTATAGGTAAAAGGAGAACTTGTAGTTCCTAAAGATGTATACGTACCTCCATTAATCGAAACTGCATAAGTAAAGGGGGCTACACCACCAGAAAAACTTCCCGAAATAATAGCATCTGGAGATGCAGTACAATCTAAATCTTTTGTTAGAACTGTATTAACCGAAATTGGAACCAAAGGTGCAATAGTGAAAGATTCAGTATATAAACAGTTATTGGCATCTCTAACTCTAAAAGTATATGTATTTGGACTTAACCCTGAAAACACATTAGAAGTTTGATAGGTAGTTGCTGAAGCTGCTGGTGCTATTATTTGATATTCTAAAGTTCCAAAACCGCCTGTGCTTGTTAAAGTAACTGTTGAAGTTACTGATGGGCAACTCAAAGCTGTGTTACTAAAACTTAAATCTGTTGGTGGGTTTAACGGATCAATAGTAATTGGAGACGTAGCAAAAGTACAATCACTGGCATCTTTTATGGTGATATTATATGTACCACTACCCAAACCAGAAAAAGTTAATCCTGTTTGAAAGTTTAAGCCATCAATGCTATAGGTATAAGGTGCGGTACCTCCAGAAACATTGGAAACTGTAATTTCGCCATTAGTAGTACAAGTATAAGGTGTTGTTAATGCTGTTGTTCCAGAAATAGCTGTTGCAATGTTAATGGTTACCGGTTGCGGAGTTGTGGTACAAACATCAGTTCCCATAGTGTATTGAACTACTGCTTCATAGGTTCCTGCTGACAATCCTGTAAAAGCGGAAGAATTAAAAAACGTTACACCATTATCTATACTATACATCAAACTGTTACCATTACTGTTGGTTATATTAAAGTTTATGGTTCCTACATCTCCAGCATCTGAACACAAAATATCTGTTTTTGTAACATTAAATTCTGGTGCTGGTGTTGCTCCAACAGTAATAGAAGTTTCTGCAGAACAATTATTTGAATCTACTACCGTAATGTTATAAACACCCGCGGTAGTTACTGTTATTATTGGTGTACTTTGAAATTCCGTTGTACTATTTACAAAGTAATAATAAGGAGCTGTGCCTCCTACTGGGTACACGGTTATTTCGCCATCAGTACATGTTAAAGGTTTTGTAAGTGCTGAAGTAGCGCTTAATAAAGGTGGATTAATTATTTCGATACTACCAGTATATACACAACCATCTTCAGTTGATACATTCACCGTATAAGTACCTGGATTTAAATTTGCAAACGTATAGTCACTTTCCATTACCGGCCCTACACTATTAATTAACGTAGCACCTTGGTATATGGAATAAAAATATTGTGGACGCACATCATTAGCTGCTATTTTCACACTACCTTTTTCATTGTTACAAAATGGTTGTGTAATTACTGTTGAAACCGTAAAATCTCTTTGTCTTACTTGAACATCAGGCACTGAAAATATACAAGGATTTGGGGTAACTCCTATTTGTCTTATATAAACGGAATATAAATTAGGAGAGGTGATAGAAAACACATTACTTGTTTGGTAATTTACATTATCTATACTGTATTCATAACCACTTGGAACACCTCCAACGGTTATTTCACCAGGTGTATTACAATAAATATCTCGAGAGGTTACTGTTGGCACTAGTAAATTTTCATAAACATTAAAGTAAAACCGATTATAACACCCACCGGTGTAATTCATAGTTAAACGGTACTGCCCTGCGGTATCTGCTGTAAAATTAGGTCCTGTTGTTACCTGGTTCCAAGTACAGGAAGTATTTTCATTGGCGCAATCTTTTTCAGTTAAAGCTGCACAACTTGTTTCATCCAATTTCTCCCAAATCATAGAAGAGGTATCGTTAATATTTGTTTGAATAAAACGAGAATCGTTGGCACCGCACAAGAATATATTAGGTAATAACTTTCCATCATTCGGACAGGTAACTACCTGATCTGCAAAAGGAATTACAGGATTTGTTACATTGGCTCCAAAAGTTATCACATTAAACACTTGGTCGGTTGATTGGCATGGGGCTAAAGCACTATTATGCACATAATAAGTGCCAGGACTCGTTACTGTAATGGATTGAGTTGTGCCTATAACCGGAGTTCCAGTAGGGCTAGTAGACCAAGAATAGGAATCATAACCACTACCTGATGTTAACACCGTACTAGCACCACATAAAATAACCTCCTCTTCAAATACACAATCATTTAAATCGGCTAAAAAGTTTGTGGCTCCGGGGGTTAGCAAGCAGCCTGTATTTGTATTATAACTTGGATCATCCGAAATAATAAAATCTGGATTTATAGTTCCTTTATAAGTAGCAAAAGCCTGATTATCAATATTATTTGAACAAGCATCATTTAATAAACTACATGAAGCAACTACAGTCACTTTAAAACGAATTTCTTTAACAGGATCATTTTCCTCAACAATAGAAGGATCTATTCTAAAAATAAGCTCTCTGGTACTAGCATTATAACTTTCAACCGTAATACCAGCTGGTAATAAGTCTATATCCGAAGGATAATTAAATACTACATTTGTTGGAAGTATGTCCCTAATAATTAAATCGGTAGCATCATCGTTTCCTGTATTTTGTATACCAATTGTGTAATAAAGTTCATCACCTAAATCAACAACTTGTCCTCCTATATCGTTACCTAATACATCTTCTACAACTTTAGTAAGCACAATCTTGGGTGCGATAATTTCAATAGCAAAGGCACTAAAAAAGAAATAATAAATATCCACATTAGTACCTAACCTGATATTAGCCGAGGTGTCCCCATTTGCTATTAATTTATTACCAGCGTTAGGTATATTAATAATACCTGCATCAAAACCTAAGGTATTACTACTAGATGGATTCCTATCATTAAAAAGTACTGGCGAATTCGTAATGGGGTCTATAATTGATATGGTACTGTTAAAAAAGTTATTATTCGGCCTAATGGTAGTACCTCCCGCATTAGTGGCGCTAATTTTTGTGCCATTAATTTCTAAATAATCTTGCGTCCATCCCCTATCACCTTCCAGAGCACTAAATGCATATTTTGCTCTAACCGGCCCTGTTGGAATGGTTTTGAATCCGCTAATAACAAAATTTTGCTGGTTATTAGGTGCTTGGTTATTAATTTTTGTAAACCCATCAAAAGAAGTTATGTATTTACTTGGTAAAAGCGGATCTTCATAAATTACAAAAAGTGACCAACCTGCCGATAAACCTTCGGTATTATTCCCAGTTGTCATCATTGCGGAAGTCATAGAAGAAATATTGGCAACGGTATATGTTCCTTCAGGATTACTTAAACCTGCTAAAACAGTTGTTACATCGCTGTAATAAACATAAGTATTTGAATTTCTATTGTTTGATGAATTTTGATAGTATACTTCGGTTCCTGTAATATCAAGATAACTACTACTACCCGGTGTTTTAAATTTTACCTCGGCCATAGGTGTATCCCCTTTAATAACAGACGTCCAATATAATCCGGCATATACAATTTTATAACAGTTTACATCGTTTGGAACCTCTAAATCAGCACTGCTGGAATTAAATGTATTGCCATCGGAATCAATGTCAACATATACCATTCTATCCCTATTAGTACTACTCTCATTATTACTTGTTCCTGTATAAGGATTTGAAGCATGAACACCAATGTTACTATTTCCAATTAAAAGAATGTCTCCTTTAATGGCCTCATCGTACCTTGGAGTAAATGGGATATAATTTTGCCCCATTACATTACCAAAGGATAATAAAACAACTACAATTATAAGCAGGTTTTTAAAAGTAATTTTTTTCATAGACGATTATTTTTTCATTTCTTTCCTTAGGGTGTAGAAAGAAATATTAATCACATTCTCAACACAAAAAACAATCATATTCTTACATAAAAAACATTTTGTCTTTAATAATTGTTTTTAAGCGGTATAAATATCGTGAATTTTTTGAAAGAATAGGCTTTAACTACAATAAATATGGAGTATTATCGATGAAATTTAACTTTAAACTAAGATGAATGGATTATTTGTAGTAATAAATATACATTCTACATGGAAAATCGGCATGTATACCTATGAAAAAATAAAAATTTGAAAAGACTATTTTTAAAACATTTTAAATTTAAAATGCTTATGCACAAAATTTTACATATAACTTTTCAGGTATTCAGATTTTAAATTTGAACTTAATTAAGTAACTTAATTTTCTATTTTGAACATAGACATTTTAGCGTTGTAAGCGGTATTTCCTTTAGATTGCATGGCATTTCTTGCCTCATTTATATCCTCAAATTTTTGATAGTAAATGTAATATTTATTGGTTGCCACATCAAAGAAGAAGTCTATATTTTTTTGTCCAGCAGCTACTGCTTTTCTTAAAAAATCATCTCTTTTTGAACTATCACTATGTACCGCAAGTACCAGATAATAACCACTTTCAATATTTCTAACATCCTTAATTATCTGAATATTATAGGATTGTTCTTCACCAAAATCAAAATCCTCGACACTAAGAGATGCGTTACTTATTTCTGTAGATTGTTTAATTTGATTTAATGTGGCTCTATCCTTATTATATCGATCCTGTTCATTATCGTAGGCGGCACGTTTTATACGTCGTTTACGCTCTATTTCTGTAGCTATTTTAATACTTTCTAATTCTGAAACTAAACTTTCTTTAGAACGCTTAGCCTTAGCCTGCGCTTGCTTAAGGATTAATATTTCATTTAAATAGATCATGTTTACATTATCCTCAGGGTCTGGAATATTCTTAAGTCGTTTTTTATATAAGTTTTCTAATTCCGTAATTTTTGAATCTTGTGCCTTAATAAGGTCATCTATTTGAACTTTTAATGACTCCAATGAAGCATTTTCTGCCGAAACACTTTTAAATGGTTTTGGTTCTGAATAAATACCTTGTTCACTTAAATCGTTTTCTTGTTTTAAATCTTTTAAATCCTTTTCTCTATTGGCAACAGTTTCATTAAGTTTAATTAACAATTGCTCCTGCACTAATTTACTATCAGTCGCTAATTTAGTTAAACTACTCATTTCCATTCCTATAGCATCTGTAGGTAATAAAATTAATGCCGCGTCTAATTCTTCTTGTTTTATTCTGGCTTCTTGCTCTATTTTTCGTTTCGCCTCCACGGCTGCTGCATTAGCCTTGGCTTCATCCGCTTGTTTTTGTTTTGCTAATGCTTCAGATTTGGATTTAGCCTCCTCTACAAGTTTAAGTCTAGCGGCTTCTTCGGCTGCTGCTTTAGCTTTTGCTTCATCCGCTTGTTTTTGTTTTGCTAATGCTTCAGATTTGGCCTTAGCCTCCTCAACAAGTTTAAGTCTGGCGGCTTCTTCGGCTTCTGCTTTAGCCTTGGCTTCATCCGCTTGTTTTTGCTTTGCTAATGCTTCAGATTTGGCTTTAGCCTCCTCTACAAGTTTAAGTCTGGCGGCTTCTTCGGCTGCTGCTTTAGCCTTGGCTTCATCCGCTTGTTTTT
>NZ_JBFHGK010000028.1:0-52592 GCF_041583155.1 Mariniflexile sp. | reverse complement strand
TGACGTTTCGCGTTACTATCAAACGGAGAAATACGCACTAACCGATGCACGCCATTTTCACCCTTTAACCAACCAAACGCAAAATCACCTTCAATTTCTAAGGTTACCGTTTTTATACCTGCCACGTCGCCTTCTTGAAAGTTTAGCTCTTTAACTTTAAAACCGCTTTTCTCGGCATACATTAAATACATTCGCATAAGCATGCTTGCCCAATCGCAACTTTCGGTACCACCAGCACCTGCAGTAATTTGTAATACGGCGCTTAAACTATCACCTTCTTCAGAAAGCATGTTTTTAAATTCGATGTCTTCTAGTAAGTTAAATGCTTTGTCATATTGAAGTTCCACATCTTCAGCCGAAGCTTCTCCTTCTTTATAAAATTCGTAAAGAACTTCTAAGTCTTCGGTAAGGGATTTGGCTTTATTGTAATCTTCAACCCATTTTTTAGTAACACGAAGCGATTTCATAATGGCTTCGGCAGCTTTTGGGTCATTCCAGAAGTTAGGGTCGAAGGTTTTTTCTTCTTCGTTTTTTATTTCAATTAGTTTTCTATCTAAGTCAAAGATAGTGCCTAAGTTTGTCAAGGCGGGTATTAAGATCTTTTATTTGATCGGAAGTTATCATAGTCCATTTATTTTGAACAAAAATAGGATTTATAGAAGGAGAAGAAAACAATTCTTGATATAATTTTATAGCTTTACCTATATTTTTTTAATATGATAATAGACTTAAGAAGCGATACTGTTACAAAACCATCTAAAGCCATGTTAGAGGCCATGATGGAAGCCCAAGTTGGTGACGATGTTTTTAGAGAAGACGAAACCGTAAACCAATTAGAAACACGAATAGCCAAAATGTTTGGCAAACCAAGTGCCTTGTTTTTTCCTAGTGGCACCATGGCAAATCAAACAGCAATAAAACTGCATACAAACCCGGGAGACCAAGTAATTTGCGATAAATTTGCCCATATTTATAATTACGAATCTGGTGGTGTAGCCTTTAATAGTGGGGTGTCTTGTAAATTATTAGATGGCCACAGAGGCATGTTTACGGCAGAACAGGTTAAAGAAGCCATCAATCCGGAAGCTTACTATTACAGTCCTACGCGCCTTGTGGAAATTGAAAATACCGCCAATAGAGGCGGCGGTTCTTGTTGGGATTTTAATGAAATATTAAAAATCCGAGAAGTGTGCGATACATACAACTTAGGTTTTCACTTAGATGGCGCCAGAATATGGAATGCCTTAGTGGAAAAAAAGGAAACGCTTAAACAGTATGGTGAAGTTTTTGATACCATTTCAGTTTGTTTAAGTAAGGGACTAGGCTGTCCTGTGGGCTCGGTTTTAGTAGGAGATGAAGAGATAATGAAGCATGCCCTTAGAATTAGAAAAGTTTTTGGAGGTAATATGCGTCAAGTGGGCTATTTAGCTGCTGCAGGACTTTACGCTTTAGATAATAATATTGATAGATTAGTAGAAGACCATAAAAAAGCTAAGGAAATAGGGAAAGTGCTTTCTACATTATCAATTATAAAAACGGTTGAACCTATTGAAACTAACATCGTTATTTTCGAACTTAATAAGGATGTAAACGAAACCAAATTCATTCAAAAATTAAAGGATAAAAATATTCATATAATAGGAATGGGCACCAATAAACTGCGTATTGTTACCCATTTAGATTATACGGATGCGATGCATGAAATATTTATAGAAATTCTAAAAAATCTAGGAAGTCTAGAAATCTAAGAAGTCTACTTAAACATATCCATTCCTGGAATATTTGGCATGCCTTCTTTTGCAACAGCAGCAAGTTCTGCTTCATTAACATTAGTGGCTTTAGCTATGGCTTTGTTTAAAGTAAGAATTAAGTAATCTTCAAGTTGTTCTTTGTCTTCAAGAAGGCTTTCATCAATATCGATAGATTTAATCGTTCTATTGGCTGTTAATGTAATTTTTAGTTTGCCATCATTACTTTTTTCATCAATTAAAACACTATCTAAACGCTTTTTAGTTTCTTCAACTTTACGCTGGGTTTCTTTAAGTTTCCCCATCATATTCATCATATCTCCAAACATAATTTTAAAAATTTATAATTCACTACAAAGCTATTTAATTTTTATATTTTTGCCGACCTAATTTAACAATAAATATGTCGTTGAAAACTTCTCTTATTCCACCTAAGGCCGCTAAAAAACCAAAAAAACTAGTAAAACATAAAGATATTCGCATTGATAATTACTATTGGTTAAACGATAGAGGAAATCCTGAAGTAATTGATTATTTAAATGCTGAAAACGACTATACCAAACAAGAAATGTTGCATACCGAAGCATTTCAAAAGGAATTGTTTGAAGAAATGAAAGCTAGAATTAAGGAAGATGATACATCGGTTCCTTATAAATTGAATGGCTATTGGTATATAACCCGTTATGAAAAAGGTCAAGATTACCCCATTTACACTAGAAAAAAGGAAACTTTAGAAGCTCCAGAGGAGATTTTGTTCGATTGTAATGAAATGGCAAAAGGATTTGCGTTTTTCAATTTAGGAAGTATGGCTATTAGTCCAGATAATACCATGGTAAGTTTTTCTATCGATACGGTTGGAAGAAGACAATACACTATTCAAATTAAAAACTTGGTTACAGGTGAAATATTTCCTGATAAAATACTAAATACCACAAGCAGTTCTACTTGGGCAAACGATAATAAAACCTTGTTTTATTGCATGAAGGATGAAGTAACCTTACGCTCACATAAAATTTTTAAACATAAACTACATACCGATTTTAAAGATGATGTAGAAGTGTTTTATGAAGCCGATGAAACCTTTAATACATTCGTTTACAAAACGAAATCGAAAAAGTATGTGGTTATTGGTTCTTCTAGTACCTTATCGTCGGAATATCGTATTTTGGATGCCAATACACCTGATGCTGAGTTCAAAATATTTCAAAAGCGTAAACGCGATATTGAATACAGCATCGCTCATTATAATGACAGTTTTTACATCATTTCTAATTGCGATGGTGCTACTAATTTCAAACTACTAAAAACCGGTGAAGCTAAAACGGAAAAACGCTATTGGAAAGATGTTATCCCACATAGAAATGCTGTTTTACTAGAGGATATTGAGATATTTAAAGATTATTTGGTAGTTAACGAACGTGAAAACGGTTTAAATAATTTACGTATTATTAGTTGGGATGGTACCGAAGATTATTACTTACCTTTTGAAAGTGAAACCTATACCACCTATATAGGAAGTAATCCTGATTTCAATAGTGATGTGTTGCGTTATGCTTACAACTCCTTAACCTCACCAAGTTCTGTTATTGATTATAATTTCAAAACAAAATCGAAAGAAATTAAAAAAGAACAAGAAGTTTTAGGGGGTAAATTTAATAAAGAAAACTACGAATCTAGACGTATTTGGGCAACCGCTCGTGATGGGGTAAAAGTTCCAATGTCTTTGGTTTTTAAAAAGGGAACCAAACTAGACGGAACGAGTCCGTTACTGCAATATGCTTATGGTTCTTATGGATCAACTATCGATCCATCATTTTCAACAGTACGTTTAAGTTTACTTGACCGCGGATTTATTTACGCCATTGCACACATTCGTGGAGGCGAATATTTGGGTAGAGATTGGTATGAAAACGGTAAGTTACTAACTAAATTAAATACCTTTTACGATTTTATTGATTGTTCTAAATATTTGATAGAAGAAAAGTATACATCTGCAAACCATTTATATGCTTATGGCGGTTCTGCAGGGGGATTACTTATGGGTGCGGTAATTAACATGAACCCAGAATTATATCATGGTGTAATAGCAGCTGTACCTTTTGTAGATGTTGTTACAACGATGTTGGATGATACCATTCCATTAACAACAGGTGAATATGATGAATGGGGAAACCCTAACAAGAAGGAATTTTATAATTATATGAAATCCTATTCACCATACGATAATGTGGAAGCTAAGAAATATCCAAATATGTTAGTTACTACCGGTTTACACGATTCACAGGTTCAATACTGGGAGCCAGCTAAATGGGTAGCAAAGCTAAGGGAATTAAAAACAGATACAAATAAATTATTGCTTCATACCGATATGGATTCCGGGCATGGTGGGGCTTCCGGACGTTTTGAAAGCTTAAAAGAAGTAGCATTAGAATATGCCTTTTTGTTAGATTTAGAAGGAATTTGTGGTTAGTTCTAAAAAAAGTTTTACTTTTGTCAGGTTTTAAGTTACAAATATTTTTACTAATATTACCGTAACTACCCTAAAAGGCATTTATGAAACACAGAAATCAAGTCTTTGATAATGTATTAGATTTAGTAGGTAATACACCACTTATTAAACTTAATAAAGTAGCTTCTAATTTTAAAGGAAACTTCTACGCAAAAGTAGAATCTTTTAATCCAGGGCAATCTTCAAAAGATAGAATAGCAACACATATAATAGAAGAGGCAGAGCGAAAGGGCATCTTAACTCCTGGAGCTACAATTATAGAAACGACTTCGGGTAATACAGGTTTTAGTATTGCCATGGTAAGCATCATAAAGGGGTACGATTGTGTTTTAGCTGTTAGTTCAAAATCTTCTGCAGATAAGATTGATATGCTAAAAACCATGGGTGCTAAAGTATATGTATGTCCTGCACATGTAAGTGCCGACGATCCAAGATCTTATTATGAAGTTGCTAAAAGATTACACAATGAGATGAAAGGTTCGGTTTATATTAATCAGTACTTTAATCAGCTAAATATCGATGCACATTACGTTTCAACAGGCCCAGAAATTTGGAAGCAAACGGAAGGTAAAATAACACATTTAGTTGCTTGTAGTGGTACAGGAGGAACTATTTCGGGTACTGCAAAATATTTAAAAGAACAAAATCCAAATATTAAAGTAATAGGTGTTGATGCCTTTGGTTCAGTAATTAAAAAATACCATGAAACCAGAGAATTTGATGAAAAAGAAATTTATCCATACAGAATTGAAGGTTTAGGAAAGAATTTGATTCCAACAGCTACCGACTTTGATGTTATAGATGAGTTTGTAAAAGTAACCGACGAAGAAAGTGCACATACAGCTAGAGAGCTAGCTAGAACTGAAGGCCTTTTTGTAGGGTATACCTCCGGGGCTGCAACTCAAGCCCTTAAACAACTTGGAGAGCAAGGGGAATTTAAAGAAGATGATTACGTTGTGGTAATTTTTCCAGATCATGGATCACGATATATGAGTAAGATTTATAGTGATAAATGGATGCAAGAACAAGGTTTTTTTGATAGTTTGAATGAAGCCGCAGCACAAACTATTGAATACATAAAATAGCATAAAGAACTCATAAACAAGAGGTAACATTTGTTTTTATCACAAAAAGTTGTCTCTTTTTTTATTTTGTAAATAATTGAACGCTAAAAATTATGTACAAACAATATAAATATTTAATTTTGCGCGGACCGACTAAAAACTAATAAAGCTTTTTACTTCATTTTCACGTAAATAAGTTTTTAAAGAAGCAGTATATTACATTGCTTTTTTTAGTTTGAAGTTAGTTTTTAGTTTAATAGCAACACGTTTATAATAAATGAAAGATTTATTTGAAAGAATTCAAAACAATAAGGGTCCATTAGGAAAATGGGCATCACAAGCTGAAGGATATTATGTTTTTCCTAAATTAGAAGGTGACTTAGGTCCTAGAATGGAATTTCATGGTAAGAAAATCTTAAACTGGTCTATTAATGATTATTTAGGCTTAGCCAATCATCCGGAAGTACGTAAGGTAGATGCAGAAACTGCACTGCAATGGGGTGCAGCTTATCCAATGGGAGCTAGAATGATGAGTGGTCACACAAAGTACCATGAACAATTAGAAAATGAATTAGCAGCTTTTGTTAAAAAGGAATCAGCCTATTTATTGAATTTTGGTTACCAAGGTATGGTATCTATTATTGATGCTTTAGTAACTAAAAATGATATTATTGTATATGATGTTGATTCTCATGCTTGTATTATTGACGGTGTTCGTTTGCACATGGGTAAACGCTTTACTTATAAACACAACGATTTAGAAAGTATGGAGAAAAACCTGCAACGTGCTACTAAAATGGCTAACGAAACAGGTGGTGGTATTTTATTCATTACAGAAGGTGTTTTTGGAATGCGAGGACAACAAGGTAAACTTAAAGAAGTTGTTGCCTTGAAAGAAAAATATAATTTCCGTTTATTGGTGGATGATGCACACGGTTTTGGCACCTTAGGTAAAACAGGTGCAGGAGCAGGTGAGGAGCAAGGTTGTCAAGACGGTATTGATGTATATTTCTCTACATTCGCAAAATCGATGGCTAACATTGGTGCTTTTGTTGCTGCCGATAAAGATGTGATTGATTATTTAAAATACAATTTACGTTCTCAAATGTTTGCAAAATCGCTACCAATGATTCAAACAATTGGTTCTTTAAAACGTTTAGAATTGTTGCGTAATTCATCTGAAATTAAAGATAAATTATGGGAAAACGTAAATGCACTTCAAAATGGTTTAAGAAAAAGAGGTTTTAATATCGGTGATACTAATACTTGTATCACACCAGTATATTTAGAAGGTTCTATTCCTGAGGCTATGGTAATGGTGAATGATTTACGTGAAAATTACGGAATTTTCCTTTCTATAGTTGTTTATCCTGTTATTCCTAAAGGAATAATTTTATTGAGAATGATTCCTACTGCCTCTCATACTTTAGCTGATATTGATGAAACTTTAGCAGCATTTGAAGCAATTAGAGAAAAATTAGTAAATGGAACTTATAAGCAAATGGCTGAATTACATGTTGAAAATGTAGATTAAGTTATTACAGTTATATAATAAAAAAAGGGTCATTTGAAGAAATGACCCTTTTTTTATTATAAATTCTTTCTATAAGTAACTCTTCGCTTATAAACTTCCGGATTAAAATGCTTCCATATTTGATGAATAGCATAATTATCTTCTAGCTCGGGTGTTCTAACACAGTTTTCAATACCTTTTTCTTTAAAAGTTTTGTAGTATTCATTAAAAATTACGGCATGTACACCTTTGTTTTGATAATCAGGATGAATACCAATTAAGTAAAAAATAACGTCTTTACTAGTTTTCTTTGCTTTAAGAATATGAAGAAAACCAAACGGAAATAATTTTCCATTTGCCTTTTGTAAAGCCTTGGCAAAAGCGGGCATTACTACAGCAAAGCCAATTAGTTTGTCATCTTTGTCAACAATAAATTTAATATACTCAGGATTAATAAAACTAATGAATTTCTTTTTAAAATATTCTTTTTGAATATCGGTTATGGCAACAAATGATGATAATGAAGCATATGTTTCATTAAATAAATCGAACATTTTATCCGCATACGGCATCACCTCAGATGTTTTTGTTAACTGCAAAGCTTTAAGCTGATAACGTTTTTTGATGACTTCTTGAGCTTTGAAAAAGAATTCAGGTTTTACGTTTTTAAAAGGAAAGCCACTTTCAGAATATTTTTTTTCTACTGTATAATTGGCATTTTCGTAATGTTTTATATAATAGGGATAGTTATACCAAGTCATCATCGAAGAAATTCCATCAAAACCTTCAGTCATCACACCAACTTTATCCAAATTTGAAAAACCAACAGGACCTTCTGTGAATTCTAAATTATGTTCTTTTCCGATGCTTTCAACCTTATCTAAAAGCGCTTTTGATACTTCCAAATCATCAATAAAATCAAACCAACCGAAACGCATTTTTTTAACGCCCTGTTTTTCAACTTCTAAAGAGTTAATAATAGCTGCTATACGCCCAACAATGCTGTTGTTGTTGTATGCCAAAAACAACCTTGCTTCTGCATCGTTGAATACAGGATTTTCATTTTTATCAAATGTTTTTATTTCTTCACTAATAATAGGAGGTACCCAGTATTTTGAGTCTTTATATAATTTGAATGGAAACTTTACAAAAGCTTTTAAATCACTTTTTGTTTTTACTTCTTTTATTGTAATCATTAGTTGATAGTCCTTCTTTTAATTGAAATTTTGGTCTTTTCTTTTATGTTTTCTGTTGTATTCTTCAATAACATCAGTCGTTTTTTTAGATCTATTATTTCTTCTGCCAGCCTCATCTTTGGCAGAAGTACCATTATCAATTTCCTTATCCTTATGAAAATCTAAACGATAAGACATTCCGAAATTGATTCCTAATACAGAAGGCGTGTCTTTATTATTGAAGGTTAACGCAGTATCTAACTGAAAATTTTTACTCCATAAATACCCGCCACCAAATCTGAAAAGATTATCGGCATAAAAATCACTTTGAATGCCTTGGGTTTCACCAAAAATCACCCATTTAGGGCTTAATGAATGCGTTAAAGTTAAAATATATTGAAAATCGGATTGGTCGGTACCAATTCGGTCCTTAATGAAATTCATAACAAACACAAAACCTCCATTAAAATTATGTTGTGTTGCAATCATAACTTTAGGGCTAAAACCTTCAATCCCTGGGGCAGTGTATGGGTTATTTTCAGTATCATAATTAGCGCCAGCATAAACTGATACAGCGGGAATTAAAGTGCGCCATTTAAAGCGATTGTTAGCTTTCCAACTATATAAGTTTGGTTTTGCTTCTCCCTTTTTATAAGGGTCGTATACCAAATATTTTGCACCAACGGTAAGGGATTTAAAGTTTGCTCTTTTATCTTCAGCTATAACACTAGAATTATAAGTTTTTGTATCACTTTGAAAAGCCCCTTCAATATTTAGTTCCAATTCTTCCCAAAGTAAGCCATATCGTCCAGAAAAATCAACCCCGAAGCCATCAACCTCATATCTGGTTGCAGGTATGCGTTCTTCTTTTATCATATAGGGTCCTACTTCAAATTGTACAACATTAGTTCCAACTGAAAAAGCACTTCTAGATACGCCCGGCCTATTAGAATTAATAACATCGGTATATTGAGAAAAGGCATTAGTGGTAATTAAACATACTAAAAGAATTAGGGTAGATTTGATTGGGTTCATAGTCAATATTTTAGATATCGCAAATAAGATTTATTTACAGATGCTTAAAAAATAGCCAGCTAAGGCTTTCCAAATATAGATATTTTATACTTTTTTTATCATTAATGAACGTTTTTTAAACAGATAGAATTGTATTTTTGCTAAAAATTAATTTTTATGTTACAGGAAGCATCTGTAAATGGACTTATAAGAACCATATTAATAATCCTTGTTATTTATTATGGGTTAAAGATTCTTTCAAGGCTGTTTGCACCTATATTGTTAAAATATCTAGCTAAAAAAGCTGAACAAAAGTTTGGAGGTCAGTTTAGGCAGTCGCAACAAAGGCCACAGCAGGACCCGAAAAAAAGAGAAGGTGAAGTAACCATAGATAAAATGCCAAACACAAAAACTTCAAATAAAGATGTTGGTGAATATGTGGATTACGAAGAAATTGACTAATTTCACGTCCACTGTTTTTTAATTTCATTTCATGCAATTTTCAATAAAAAAAGCACTTCCACACGTTATAATTTTAGTAGGTTTTGTGATAATCTCTCTGGCCTATTTTAATCCAGTTTTACAAGGAAAACAAATATTTCAAAGTGATATCATGCAGTATATTGGCATGAGTAAGCAACAAAACGATTTTAGAGAAGCCACCGGAGAAGAAACCTACTGGACAAACAGTGCTTTTTCTGGTATGCCTACTTACCAATTAGGAGCAAAATACCCGCATAATTATATTAAAAAACTAGACTCTGTATTAAGATTTTTACCCCGTCCTGCCGATTATTTATTTCTTTACTTATTAGGGTTTTATGTGCTTTTATTGGTGCTTAAAGTCGATTTTAAATTGGCGGTTCTTGGTGCATTAGCATTTGGGTTTTCCACTTATTTAATAATTATTTTGGGTGTTGGACATAATAGTAAAGCCCATGCTATTGCTTATATGCCTTTAGTTTTAAGTGGTATTTTGCTAACTTTTCAAAAGCGATATATTGCAGGGTTTTTGCTTACGGTGGTGGCGATGGGGCTTGAACTGGTAGCAAATCATTTTCAAATGACCTATTATTTAATGCTATTGGTTTTTGTTTTAGGTATTGCTTATTTGGTTGATGCTTATAAAAAGAAAGAACTTCCTCATTTTTTTAAAACCATTGGTATTTTGGCCTTGGCAGTAGTATTAGCTATTGGTTTAAATGCTACTAATGTGTTGGCAACCCAGGAATACGTTAAGGAAAGCACAAGAGGGAAAAGTGACTTAACCATTAACCCAGACGGCTCACCAAAAGAGGTGTCTTCGGGTTTAGATAGAGATTATATAACCCAATTTAGTTACGGTTTTGCCGAAACTTTTAACTTGTTCATCCCTCGATTTATGGGTGGTGGTAATGGTGAAGATGTAGGTAAAGATTCGGCTACTTATGAAGCTTTTAGAAAATTAGGAGCAACAACAACCCAAGCAGCTCAAGAAGCTAAACGTGCACCTATGTATTGGGGCGATCAGCCCATTGTTGAGGCACCAGCATATATTGGAGCTGTTGTATTATTTTTATTTGTTTTTGCGCTATTTTTAGTAAAAGGACGTTTAAAATGGTGGCTTGTTGGTGGGGCTGTATTATCCTTATTGTTGTCCTATGGTAAAAATCTAGGGTTTTTAACCGACTTTTTTATCGATTACGTACCGATGTATAATAAATTCAGGGCTGTTACCTCCATACAAGTAATATTAGAATTGTGTATTCCTGTATTAGCTATTTTTGGGTTGGTTCGATTATTTAATAATTTTGAAAAGAAAGAAGAAAAACTAAAGGCTTTAAAATACTCGGCAATAATTACAGGCGGATTAGCGTTGATTTTCTTATTATTTAAATCGTCTTTGTTCGATTTTGTTGGTGTGAACGATGGATTTTATCGTCAAAATTACGGCGAAGCTTTTGTTGATGCTTTAAAAGAAGACCGAAAATCCATTTTCACAACAGATACTTTAAGAACCTTGGTTTTAGTATTACTTTCCGGTGGTATAATTTTTATGTTTTTAAATGATAAACTGAAGGAAAAATGGGTTATTATACTGTTTGGTGTTCTTATTCTATTTGATTTAGTTGGTGTTGATAGGCGTTATGTAAATAATGACGATTTTGTTTCGGCTGTTCAAGTGAATAAACCATTTGAAAAAACTGAAGTTGATAGCTACATCCTTCAAGATGAAGGGTATTACCGTGTGTTCGATTTAGTAGGTGGGGCAGCAAAACCTTCATATTACCATAATTCGGTTCATGGTTATAATGCCGCAGAATTAAAGCGTTATAGTGAGTTGTTTGATTTTTATGTAGCTAAAAATAATATTAATGTACTTAGTATGTTAAATACAAAATACATTATAGCTCAAGATCAGGAAGGAAATTTGTTTCCTTATGAAAATGATCAAGCTAACGGTCATGCTTGGTTTGTGAAAGAGTTAAAAGGGGTTGCTTCAGCAAATGAAGAAATAAAAGCTTTAGATAGCTTGGATAATAAAAATAAAGCTGTTTTTAATTCTAGTATTTATAAAAACTTAAAAACCAATTATACCGTCGATTCTTTAGCAAGTATAAAATTAGTGTATTACAAGCCAAATTATTTGAAATATGAGTCTGATAATTCAAACAATGGTTTTGTAGTGTTTTCAGAAATTTATTATGGTAATGGTTGGAAAACGTTTATAGATGGTAAGGAAACATCACATATGCGTGTAAATTATACACTTCGAGGCATGGAAGTGCCAGCAGGAACACATACCATTGAATTTAAATTTGATCCCGATGTTGTTAAAACTGGAAGCAGAATTGCCTTGGCAAGTTCTGTGCTATTTGGGTTGTTGCTTTTGGGAGGTTTATATTACGAATTAAAAAAGAAAACGGAGAGAAGTGCGTAAAAAAGCACTCATAATAACCTATTATTGGCCACCTGCTGGTGGCCCTGGAGTACAGCGTTGGTTAAAATTTGTAAAATACTTACCAGATTTTAATATTGAACCAATTGTTTACATTCCGGAAAACCCTAGTTACCCAATAATCGATTCTAATTTGGGTTTGGAAGTTTCTAATAACCTTACTATTATTAAACATCCTATTAAAGAGCCTTATAGGTTTGCTAATGTGTTTTCAAAAAGAACATCAAAAACCATTAGTAAAGGCATTATCTCAGAAAACAAAAAACAAAGTTTTGTTGAGAAAGCGATGCTTTATATTAGAGGTAACTTTTTTATTCCGGATGCGCGAAATGCATGGGTAAAACCATCTGTCGCTTTTCTTTCAGAATATATTTCTAAAGAGCATATAGAGATTGTAATAACTACAGGGCCACCGCATAGTTTGCATCTTATTGGTTTGCAATTGAAAGAACAGTTAGGAGTGAAGTGGTTAGCAGATTTTAGAGATCCTTGGACTACTATAGGTTATCACAAAGAATTGAAACTTACGGAAGCTTCAAAGGCAAAACACAAAGCTTTGGAGAAACAAGTGTTGCATACTGCCGACCAGTTAATAGTTACAAGTTTTACAACTAAAAAAGAATTTCAACAATTAACAAAGCAACCAATAGTGGTGATTACAAACGGGTATGATTACGAGCCTGTTGATGCATTTGAGATGGATTCTAAATTTACAATCGCTCATATTGGTTCTTTATTGTCCAAACGAAACCCAGAAGTTTTATGGCAAGCTTTAAGCAATTTAGTTAAGGAGAATCAATCATTCTCAAATGACTTTCAGCTTAATCTCATTGGGTTTGTGAGTGAAGATATACTCCAATCTATTAAAAAATACAATTTAACTGATTATGTAAATAACATAGGTTATGTTTCACATAAAGAAGCAATTAAGTTTCAAAAGAAATCGCAAGTTTTATTATTAATTGAAATTGATTCTAGTGAAACTAAATGCATAATTCCAGGAAAGCTGTTTGAGTACATGGTTTCCAACAGACCCATTATTGCCTTGGGACCAAGTGATTCAGATGTTGAAAAAATAATTAAAGAAACAAACACGGGAAGCTACTTTAACTATCATTCATATGATACTTTAAAAAAAACTATCTTAGAGCATTATAAAGCGTTTCAAAATAACACACTTCAAGTTCATCCAATAGGATTGCAAAAGTATAGCAGAAAAGCACTTACCGAAGTATTATCTAAATTAATATAATGGGCATTGTAACGTCTCAATCTTTTAAAAATACCGTAACTACCTATATGGGATTTGGTATAGGTGCCCTAAACACCTTATTTTTATATACTTATTTTCTTACTGATATTTATTATGGCTTAGTATCATTTATTTTATCAACTGCCAACATTGTGATGCCTTTAATGGCATTTGGTGCTCATAATACCATTATAAAATTTTATTCTTCATTTAAAACTAAAAATTCATTAAACAGTTTTTTAACTCTAATGCTGTTTTTGCCTTTAGTTATGATTATCCCTGTTGGATTAATAGGATGTTTTACATATGAAGCTATTGGTGAATTATTATCTCAAAAAAACGGCATTGTTAAAGGTTATGTCTGGTATATTTTTATTTCAGCTGTTGCCATGGCTTATTTTGAAGTGTTTTTTGCTTGGTCTAAAACCCAGTTACAAACCGTTTTTGGCAATTTTATGAAAGAAGTATTCCATAGGGTGGGTGTGATGTTACTTTTGTTTGCTGTGTATTTTAAATGGCTAGATGTAGAACAATTTGTTTTGGGTGTTGTTTGGGTTTATATTATTAGAACGCTGGTAATGAAACTATATGCATTTGCTATAAAATTCCCGGTACTTAAGTTTAATAGAATTGAAGGGATTCGTGGAATTTTAAAATATTCAGCATTAATAATTATTGCTGGTTCTATTGCTACCATAATTTTGGATATCGATTCGTTTATGTTGGGTATGTATATTCCTATTCAGGAAGTTGCCTATTATGGCGTGGCTATCTATATCGCTACTGTAATTGTGGTGCCTTCGCGTGCTATGCAGCAAATACTTCAACCTTTAACTGCGCAATATTTGAATGATAAAAACAAGGTTGCCTTGAATGATTTATATGTGAGAAGTTCGCAAACGTTATTCGTCATTGGTGGCTTTATCTTTATTATCATTTTAATTAATATAAATGCATTATATCTTTTAATTCCAAAAGAATTTAGTGGAGGTCTTCTTGTGGTGTTTTTGGTAGGCATTGCCAAGCTTTACGATTGCCTAATGGGATGCAACAATGTGGTGTTGTTTAACAGCGATTACTATAGAATGGTGTTGTTATTTGGTGTTGTTTTAACCATTTTAACCATATTTTTAAATATGCTTTTTATTCCTAAATACGGAATTAATGGATCGGCTTTTGCTACTTTTTTAGCCATTTTGGTATATAATTCGATAAAAATTTATTTTGTGAAAATTAAGTTTAATATGATGCCTTTTAACCTAAATACAGCAAAGGTTTTAGGAGTAATCGTGTTTAGCGTATTAGTTTTTTACTTTTGGGAATTTCCTTTTCATCCAATTATTAATATTGCTTTAAAGTCTTTATTAGCTACAATTGTTTATGTTACAATTGTTATTAAATTGAATGTTTCTGAAGATATATCAGGAATAATAAAAAAATATTTAAATCAAATTTACAACTTCTAGATATTCTATTTCGATGCCAGTTTTTACTTAGCTGGCTGGTAGAAGTTTTCAATTTTATATATCTTGAAATGTTTATTACATAGGTGATAAAAACAAAAACCCCCACGACGTTGCTTTGAGGCATACTGGTCGCAGGGATTTTCAAACTAACCAACCAACTTGGTTATAATCGTCTTCTTGATGTGTTTTCCGATCTTGAATTTTTGTTTTCAGAATTACCATTTCTACTTTGTACAGCCATTGTTTTGCTTGGAGTAGATCTTGTAACTGTTGTTCTTGTTGTTGTACGCTGGGTTACATTTGGTGTGCTTTTGTTTGAATTACTGTTGCTTGGTCTTTGGGTAACGGTATTTTCTCTTGTACGTACTATTTGCTGATTTCTAGAATTATTTGATATTACGGTTCTATTAACGCTTTCTCTATTGTTTTTAGTATTATTTATTTGAGAATTATCTCTAGACATTCTGTTATTTGATATGATATTTCTACTATCATTTCTGTTTATAGTCTGAGGACTTTTACTGTTATTATTACTGTTGTTGTATCTAGAATCATTTCTATTTACGGTTTGTGAACTTCTATTTGAAATATTATCATTACGTCTTGAATCGATATTATTAGACTCATATCTAGAGGTTGCATTTCTATTAATCTGAGTCACGTTTCTGGAACTTCTATTAACTGTTGCATAATCTCTGTTTCTAGTAATTACGTTTCCTCGTCTGCTAGCTATAGCTGTTACCGGTCTGTGATTATTGTAAAATGGTCTTGTGTAGGTGTAACGTATCGGCCTGTAATATTGTCTATAAGGTCTGTTATAAACAACACAATGGTTGTAAGATGGTACACTATAGAAACGATGCCATGGTCTATGAACATAATGTCTGTTAAACACATTTATATAACCTGTAAAGTGCGAAAACTTATTGTAATTGTTATAATAAACATATAAACCACCAACGCGTGAAACATAGCCGTTGTTATTATAATTAATGCTTACATTACCAGCTTGAACGATTCGCCCGTAATAATCATAATAAATAGGCGTATTTTCAATCTGAATTATGGCACCAAATTCATCGTATTGCACATAAGCGTTGTAATCGTATCCAGAGTTGAAACTGATGTTTACGTTCGGTGAGCCAATTGAAACATTAAAGTTTGAATTACCTCGTAAAATGTTAAAGTCGAATTGACCATCAGGGAAAACAGAAAATTCTATGCCATCTTCCACAAAAATGAAAGAGTTACCATAACCTCTGTTATAATTAGCATCATCAATATTTGTGGCGCTTACCGCAAAACCGGTAAAGATAAAACCTGCTAATAAGAATAAAATATTTTTCATGATTGTGGGTATTAATTGTTATACGCTTACTCAATTACAAACAGCGTGCCAAAAAACATGAGTAGTATTTAAGTGATTGATAATGAGGGGTATTTTATTTTTATGAATAAGAATTATTGTATGTGTGAGAAATTTTAACGTACTTAGTTCATAAAGATTATACATATACTCTATGAATCCAAAATGGTTTTTGTTTCTATTCCTGTTATTAAGTATAAAGGTGATTTCACAGGTAACTCTTGATGATAAAAAACTTGAAAAACGATTAATTTCACTTCAAGAAATTACCAAAACAGTTGGTTTTTCAGTTGCCATTATAAAAGAAGATAAGGTAATATATTCCAGAGGCTTTGGGTATAAAGATTTAGAAAATAAATTAAAGGTAGACGAAAATACCCTTTTTCCAATAGGGTCCACCTCTAAGGCGTTTACAACCGCTCTACTTGGTTTGATGGAAGAAGAAAAGGAACTTAACTTTAACGATAGCCCTAAAAAGTACTTACCTGAGTTGGAGTTTTATAATGATGATTTAAACAATAAAGTTACCATTTTAGATATGATAAGCCATAGAACAGGCTTACCAAGGCATGATTTTTCATGGTATTTATTTCCTACAGAAAGTAAAGATAGCCTATTGCATCGTGTAAAATATCATGAGCCATTTACCGGAATGAGAGAAACCTGGTATTATAACAATTTTATGTATTTAGCACAGGGCTTAATTATTGAAAAACTTACAGGAAAAAGTTGGGAGCATAACATAAGAGAACGGTTTTTTAAGCCTTTAAATATGGACTCCTCCAATTTAACAATTAAAGAATTAGAAAGTCATGATAATATTTCTAAAGGTTATTCTCTAGAAAACTTTATTTCAAACAAACCAATGCCTTATTATAATATTTCAGCAATTAGCCCTGCTGGAAGTATTAATAGCAGTGCTAAAGAAATGGCTAATTGGCTTAAAATTTGGCTAAATGAAGGTTTGTATAACAATGAGCAAGTATTACCTAAAAAATATGTAGAAAAGGCTATGAATCCTTTGATGCTTGTTGGAACTGGTATAGCTGATAAGCAATTTCCCGATCAGCACCTTAATAGTTATGGTTATGCGTGGTTTATTTCCTCATACAAAGGACATTACCGTTTAGAACATGGTGGTAATATAGATGGGTTTTCTGCTAATGTTGCTATGTTTCCAAACGATAAGATAGGAATTGTTGTGCTTGCTAATCAAAATGGGTCTTTATTACCTTCATTGGTAAGAAATGCTATTGCTGACGAAATTTTAAATTTGAATAGAACTGATTGGGTATCTTACTATTCTGAAAAAGAAGCTAAATATAAATTGCAATTAGAAGAAAAGAAAAAGAGCCAAAAAGATAGTAAAGTGCAAAATACAAAGCCTTCCCATAGTATGGCAGAATATTCAGGAAAATACCACCACAAAGGTTATGGGGATTTTAGAATTGAAGTAAAAAACGATTCACTTTGGGCTAATTTCACCCGAGAAAAAGCTTTTTTATTACATAAACATTATGATGTTTTTATACCTTATTTAGTTAAGGATAATAAGGTGGATTTGAATGAAGATTTGGGATTTAATTTTAATTTTCAAACCAATGATAACGGTGATATTGCAAATGTAAAGCTAAAGTTAGAACCTACTATAGATGCGCTTACTTTTGAAAGGCGTATTGAAGAAGTAGCAGTATCTAAGGATACATTGAATAATTATATTGGAACTTATTTGCTTTCGGGTTTAGAAATACAAGTTTATTTTAAAACCGAAAGGTTAATGCTTTTTGTACCAGGGCAACCGGAATATTCCTTAACTCCAATAGCTGAGAGTGAATTCATAATTAAAGGATTATCGGGTTACAAAGTACAATTTCTACAAGAACATGATGTAAAAAGTTTAGTATTGCATCAACCTAACGGTATTTTTACAGCTAAAATGAAATAGTAATGTCGTTATTTATTATCTCTTTTTCTGTTTTTTAATGTTTCCATTTTGCTTGTAATAATAATAATTGTCATCATTATCATAACGGCTGTTATTGCTGGCGTAATCGTTTTCTTTTCTTAAATTATAGGTTACAAAACGGTTATTTTGGTTTACAAAACCACGAACACTAGCAATTTCACCCCATCTATTATAATTTACCTTTAAATTACCAACCTGACTTAAAGTTCCATTTTTTCCACGACCATAATCGATATGTACCGAGCCAACCCTAGAAATTTTACCATATCTATCGTAATTTAAAACGATGTTATTTATGCTCCTTATATTTCCATTTCTATCACGAGAAATGTTTGTTCTCATTGGTACAGACGAAGAATAATTAACTGAAATTCTAGGTCCGTTATAAGAGGCATTTATAGTACTTCTTTTGGAATTTGAACCATAATATGTAGTTCGATTCAAATCATAATCAAAACTTCCATCTGGAAAGATAAAGAATTCTACACCGCGTTCAATAAACGAAATAGGTTGGGCGAAACGGTAATGTTTAGAAACATCCGTGGTATTGTTATTATTTGAAAGATTTTCAGCTGATACAGTCGTTATATTTATTAACAGACCTGTAAGTAATAATAGTATTGTTTTCATAATTCAAAATTTTAAAAATTAATATAACCGTTTTTTTATATCCGATATGCATCTCGGAATTTTAGCTTTTTGGTACTTGCTACAATTAGCTGCTTTTCAATTTACGTGCCAGAAAAAAAAGGTGTGTTATAAATAATTGAAAATCAGTATTTAATTATTTGTTAATGTTTTTAGCGGTTTCTGTTTATAGTATTTTCATTACTTTCCAAAATGCTAATAGGTTAAAGAAAACATAAAACATACTAATTAGTATCTTTTTTAAATACCTTTGACACATGCAACAAGATTTAAAATCGGAGCTTACTAAGCAAGTCATTATAGATGAAGCATTCAAGTTGTTTCATGAAAATGGTTTTAAAACTACTAGTATTGATAAAATAATGGTAGCAACCAAACTTACTAAAGGAGCATTTTACCATCATTATAAAAATAAACAAGAATTAGGGTTGGAAGTAATTCGTTCTATCCTGCAAAAACGCGTTTATCAAGCTATGATAGAACCGTTGGAAGCACCTGGAAACGTGTTTGAAATATTGGAAAATACCTTTTTAAGCCGTATTAAAACCTTTTCAGTGTACGACAAAAGGCATGGTTGCCCCATGAACAATTTTATTAATGAAATTGGCGATAATGAAACGGTTTATCAAATAGCTTTAAAAAATATTGTAGAGTCATGGAAATTAGCTTTAATAAAACTAATTGAAAAAGGTAAAATTGAAAATTCCATAAATAAAAATGTTTCGAGTAGTGCTGTTGCGGTGTATTTAATTAGTGCCTTTGAAGGTGTTCGCGGCATTCGAAAATTATATGATGATGATTTTATCCTAGATGACTACATGGCGGGTCTATCATTATATCTTCAGCAATTAAAAGTAACTCAATAAAAATAGAAATATGTCATTAAAAGATAAAGTCATTTTAATAACTGGCGCATCGAAAGGAATCGGTAAAGAAATTGCTTTTCTATTGGCTGAAAATGGCGCAAAAGTAGTTGTTAATCATTCAAACAGTGAAGCAGAAGCTAATGATACAGTAAGTGAAATAATGAAAAATGGGGGCGAAGCTATTGCTATTAAAGCTGATGTAAGTAAAAAAAACGAAGTAACCCAGTTGTTTGATAAAGCAATAGAAGTTTACGGAAAAATTGATGTCTTGATTAATAATGCTGGTATTTTAATTTGTGAAAAATTAAAAAATAATACGCAAGAAGATTTTAACCGACTTTTTGATGTGAATGTTAGAGGTGTTTTTAATACCCTACAGGAAGCCGAAAGTAAATTAGCAGACAATGGTAATATTATAAAAATTTCATCAAGTACCGTTAAATTAATGTTTCCAACGTATGCGCTTTACTCAGCATCAAAAGCAGCAGTAGAACAAATTACGCGTGTGTTTTCTAAAGAAATTGGAAGAGGTATATCGGTTAATGCATTAGCACCAGGAGCCACAGCTACAGACTTGTTTTTAACAGGTAAGTCTCAAGAAACTATAGATAAATTAAGTGGTATGAATGCCTTTAATAGGTTGGCAAAACCTATTGATATTGCGCGTATTGTACTGTTTTTATCAAGTGATGATTCAAAGTGGATTTCTGGTCAAGTTATAGGTGCCAATGGTGCCTTAGTTTAATTCTAATTATAAATATAAATAAAATGAAAATTACATTAGTATCAACTATTTTTTTAAGTATATTTTTTCTTTCGTGTAAAGATAAAAAGGAAATTACAACGGTTCCAGAGCCAGAAATCACTTTTGAAAATAAGGCAAAAGAATTGGTTTATAACATGGTTGAAAAGGTGGGTAATTACAAAACGCTTGCCAAGAAAAAAGATGTTGTTTATACTTACACCTATCAAACACCAGATGATAAAACCGATATTTCTATAGAAAAGTACATTTTTAAAGATGAATTGTCATACGGGAAATATATAAAGCATGAACGCACTTTTCCAGAATTGGAGGGAGCTTTTGAACAAGGTTACGATGGTACAGCATATTGGCTGAAACACAATGGTGAAATTTTAACGGATAGCACGCGATTAAAACGTGTAGCTTTTAACCGCCCAACGAATTTTTATTGGTTTGCTATGTTTCAAAAATTATTAGATCCAGGTGTAAACTATGAGTATGTTGAAGAGAAGGTTGTAGATAACAATGTATACGATGTTGTTAAAATATCTTTTAAATCTGTAAATAGCAAGCCGACAGATATTTATCAGCTTTATATTAATAAAAACAGCCTGTTAGTAGATCAATTTTTGTTTACCGTAGCAGATTTTGGAGTTGTAGAAACTCCTTATTTAATGAAATTAGAGTATGAAACGATAGATGGGATTATGATTCCAACAAAACGACAGTATAAAAAATCCAATTGGGATGCTCATGTTACCGAGGAGCCTTGGATTACTGTAAATTGGACTGATATTAAATTCAATAACGGCTTAACAAAAGCTGATTTTACAAAAAATTAAGCTTCATGTATTTAGGAACTTGATTGTTTCAAGTTTTAATTTAAATAAATGCCGAAACACTTTAAAATGTGTTTCGGCATTTTGTTTTTCTAAGCTTGGTTTTGAAGGCTAAATGAAGTTTAATTTTAGATTACTGTTATAAAATTTTAAACAATTGACTATCAGGAAGGTTTGTGATTAAAAACTTTTTTTAATTTTATAAAAACCAATTTTATGAGAAAAAAACTTATAACCTGTGCTAATTGTGAGAAAAAAATTCAGCAAGATTTTAAATTTTGCCCTCACTGCGGGCAAAATTCCAACGAAGAATTATCAATCTCATTATTGTTTTACAATACCATAAATAATTACTTTTCAGTAGATGCCCGTTTTTTCAAAAGTTTTTTCCCGTTGGTTTTTAAGCCAGGATATTTAGCTAAAAAGTTCACAGAAGGCAAACGGTTATTGTATTTACATCCAGCACAGATGTATTTGTTTGTTTCGGTAGTATTCTTTTTTGTGTTTTCATTTGTACAGCGTGATCAGGTGAAAAGTTTTGATGAAAATCTTGCCAAAACCTTGTATTCTGAAAATAAAACAGATGTTAATAGTGAAATTAAGATTGAAGATTCCTCGGCTTATCTGCAATTTAAAATAAATGATTCATTGGGTTCTAGAAAGGATGATCTCAATGATTTTGGGTTTAATAGAAAACGAGTTGATTCATTAATTGCCGTTGGTACGGATGATGTAATCATTTTAAAGGAGCTAGGCTTAAAGGGCGATGATGGTGTTTTTAAGCGGCGATTGATTACCCAAGCATTAAAGTTTTACAAATCGAGAATGGGTGGTAGTATTTTACAAGGGTTTTATGATTCCATTCCAATTGCAATGTTTTTATTGCTCCCTATTTTTGCTTTGATTTTAATGTTATTTCATAGAAAACGAGGGAGTTATGTGTATCACTTGGTTTTTAGTTTTTACTATTTCTCGTTTTTATTTGTTTTGTTTCTTGTTTTTTTATTGATAAACTTTATATATGATACTCCAGATTGGGTGTTTAATTTACTTGTGTTATTAGCTTTTTTGTATTTAATTAAAGCTGTAAAACGTTTTTACCAACAAAGATTTTTTATAAGTTTTATAAAAAGTAGCGCCATCACTTTTATGTTTTTTTTACTTGTAATACCAATGGCAGTAATTACCTTATTTACTATCGTATTTTTGTTTTATTAGAGTAAAATGGTTTAAAGTTTTTCCTTTAAGTATTTAGCTGTTTCGGAAGCTGAAACTTTTATGATTTCCTCTGGTGTGCCAATGGCTACTAAATTTCCTCCATTTTCACCACCTGTAGGGCCTAAATCTATAATATAATCAGCGCATTTAATCAATTCTAGATTATGTTCCACAACAATAATAGAATGACCATTTTCAATTAAAGCATTAAATGATTTTAATAGTTTTTGGATATCGTGAAAGTGTAGCCCAGTTGTAGGTTCATCAAAAATGAAAAGCGCTTTATCTTTGTTGTTTCCTTTGCCTAGAAAGGAAGCTAATTTAATACGTTGTGCTTCACCACCAGAAAGCGTAGAGGAACTTTGTCCGAGGGTTACATAGCCTAAACCAACGTCTTGTAATGGCTGTAGTTTGGTTTTAATTTTTGTTTGGTTGTTAGCCTCAAAAAAAGCAATGGCATCATCAATTGTAAAGTTTAAAATATCATCAATATTTTTTCCTGAAAAAGTAACTTCTAATACCTCTTTTTTAAAACGTTTGCCTTTGCAAGTTTCGCATTCAAGGTGTACATCAGCCATAAATTGCATTTCAATTGTTACTTCACCTTCTCCCTTGCAAGTTTCACAGCGTCCGCCATCTACGTTAAAAGAAAAGTGCTTTGCTTGGTAATTTCTAATATTGCTTAATTTCTGATTTGCAAATAATGCACGAATATCATCATAAGCTTTAATATATGTTACAGGATTAGAGCGTGAGGATCTTCCAATAGGGTTTTGGTCCACAAATTCAATCTGTTTAATGTTGCTAAACTGACCTTCCAAACTTGTAAACTGACCGGGTTTATCACTAAAATCAGTTAACTTTTTTTGCAGGGCAGGAAATAATATTTTCTTTACCAAGGTGCTTTTTCCGCTACCAGAAACTCCTGTAATTACGGTAAGCATACCCAAAGGAAAACGAACATCGATATTTTTTAGGTTGTTTTCTCGTGCACCAATTATATCTACATAATATTTTGAAGATCTTCTAGTTTTAGGAACTTCAATTTTCATGGTTTCATTTAAATATTGTGCAGTAAGTGAGTCGGAAGCAAGTATATCTTCAAATTTACCAGAAGCAACTACGCTGCCACCAAATGTACCGGCTTCTGGGCCAATATCAATGATGTAGTCAGCTTCTTTCATAATGTCCTCGTCGTGTTCTACAACAATAACGGTATTTCCTAAATTACGTAACTGCTTTAAAACATAAATCAATCGCTCCGTATCTTTAGGGTGTAAACCAATACTAGGTTCATCTAATATATACATAGAACCTACTAGGCTACTTCCTAGAGAGGTCGCCAAGTTTATACGCTGACTTTCGCCACCGGAAAGGGTGTTGGATTTTCGGTTAAGTGTTAAATAATCTAAGCCCACATTGGCTAAAAACGATAAACGATTATTTATCTCTTTTACTAATCTATCAGCAATTTGAGCATCATAATCGTTTAATTCTAATTGTTTGAAGAAATTAGTCAATTTATCTAAAGGCATTTCAACCAAATCGGTTATCGTAGCATTTCCAATTTTTATATAATTAGCTTCCACGCGTAACCGTTTGCCATTACATGTTTTACATTTGGTTTTCCCACGGTATCGTGATAACATTACACGGTTTTGAATTTTATAAGCTTTTGCTTCTAATTCTGCAAAAAATGAATTTAGGCCTTCAAAATATTTATTTCCATCCCAAATGAGTTGTTTTTGCTCATTCGTTAATTGAAAATAAGGTTTGTGTATAGGGAAATCAAATTTATGAGAATTGTTAACCAATTGGTCGCGATACCAACTCATGCTTTCTCCACGCCAAGGGAAAATGGCGTTATCAAATACAGATAGCCCTGTGTTTGGAATGACTAAATCATCATCAATCCCGACTATATCGCCATAACCTTCACATTTCGGGCAGGCTCCATACGGATTATTAAAACTGAATAAATGAACGTTTGGTTCTAAAAAACTTAAACCATCCATCTCAAATTTATTACTAAAATAACGTTGTTTGTTGTCATTTAAGGTTTCAATCAAACATTCGCCCTTACCTTCAAAGAAGGCCGTTTGAACAGCATCAGCAAGTCGGTTTTGAAAATCTTCTTCATGTTTTAATATAATCCTATCAACCACTAATAAAACACGGTCGTTTTCCTTCAAACCTGAGGCTTCATCAATTCTTGTAACTACCTCATTTACTTTTATTCTAGCGTAGCCCTGGTGTTGTAAAGCTTTAAGTTTATCTTCCATGCTACGACCGTCTTCTAAATGAATAGGAGCGAGGAGTAATAGTTTTTCCTGTTCTGTAAATGAGTTCAGGTAATTTAAAACATCGGTAACGGTATCTTTTTTTACTTCCAAACCTGAAATTGGTGAATAGGTTTTTCCTATTCTGGCAAAAAGTAGTTTTAAATAATCATAAATTTCTGTAGTGGTACCAACTGTGGAACGAGGATTTGTAGAGTTTACTTTTTGTTCAATTGCAATTGCGGGTGCAATTCCTTTAATGTACTCCACTTTAGGTTTGTTTAGCCTTCCTAAAAATTGGCGTGCATAACTGGATAAACTTTCCACATAGCGTCTTTGCCCTTCAGCATACAGCGTATCGAATGCTAAACTAGATTTTCCGGAACCCGATAACCCGGTGATTACTACTAATTTGTTTCGTGGTATAACAACGTCAATATTTTTTAAATTATGAAGTTTCGCACCTTTAATAATGATGTTTTCTTTGGGGGTTACTTCCGAAATTTTAGTAATCATAAGCTTGAAAGAAATAGGTTAGCAAAGATACTATAAGTAATTCAGCCTAAAAAACAGATAATACCTTAATTAATAGTTAAAAAAATGTGTTTTTTATTGCTTTTTTGGAATGATAGTTGTTATATTTGGCATAGCTAAATAATTATAAATCAACACTTGCCTATAACGCAACATTACTTTTAAATTGATAACCCCCAAACAAGGAAGGTAACTTCTTTGAAAAAAGTAATGATTATGCAACACGAACTTATACAGGACTCTTCCTTAGTTAGCAGTTATATAAAAGGAGATGAGGGTGCTTTGGAAATTTTAATTTACAGGCACAAACAAAAAATTTACAGTTTTATTTATTCAAAAGTTTATGATAGAGATGTTGCTGAAGACATTTTTCAGGACACTTTTATTAAAGTTATTCGTACTTTAAAAAAAGGGAACTATAATGAAGAAGGCAAGTTTTTACCTTGGGTAATGCGTATTTCTCATAATTTGGTGATTGATTATTTTAGGAAAAATAACCGGATGCCAAAATTTGATAACACGGATGAATTCGACATTTTTTCGGTGCTAAGTGATTCTAGTTTAAATGCAGAAAATAGTATTATTAAAGAACAGGTAGAAACAGATGTAAGACGCTTGGTTGAAGAGCTTCCTCAGGATCAAAAGGAAGTATTGTTAATGCGTATTTATGAAGATTTGAGTTTTAAAGAAATATCGGACAAAACAGGTGTTAGCATCAATACCGCCTTAGGCAGAATGCGATATGCCTTAATAAACCTGAGAAAAATTGTAGAAAAACACAATGTGATTTTAACAAATTAGCACAATAAAGTAAATTTAATTGCGTTAATAATTTAAATTAATACTTAAATTGTTAAAATGGCAAAAATTTACTCTGAAAATTCTATTGGAAATTTGAAAAACAAGGAACCGAAAGAAGAAACGGTTAATTTTCTTCTTAATTATTCGAAAGCGTTAACGGTAATAAGTTGTAATAATTTAAAGTTTGAAGCGCTTTTAAACTAAATGGTAAAAAGTCCTAATGCTTAATTTAAGTATTAGGACTTTTTAGTTTTTTGTATTCATTTAAAACGGATTGTCTTCCAATAGTTTTAGTTATGATGTCTTTTTCTAAATCCCAACCCCGTGCTGGCGAATAGTCGCGTCCATACCAAATAATTTGAAGGTGTAAGTCGTTCCATAATTCTTTAGGAAACAATCGCTTTGCATCTTTTTCGGTTTGAGCTACATTTTTACCGTTAGTTAAATTCCAACGGTACATTAATCTGTGAATATGAGTATCTACAGGAAATGCAGGAACACCAAATGCTTGAGACATTACTACGCTTGCTGTTTTATGTCCTACTGCGGGTAATGCTTCAAGGGCTTCAAAACTTTGTGGTACTTCGCCATTATGTTTTTCAATTAAAATTTCAGACAAACCATGAATACCTTTACTTTTCATAGGAGAAAGTCCGCAGGGTTTAATAATTTCTTTTATTTCTTCAATAGAAAGTTTTACCATATCGTACGGATTGTCAGCCTTTTCAAATAATAAAGGTGTTATTTTATTAACTCGAACATCGGTACATTGGGCGGATAGTAAAACGGCCACTAAAAGCGTATAAGGGTCTTTATGATTCAGTGGAACCGGTATGGTTGGATATAATTCGTTTAATGTTTTAATTACAAATTCTACTTTGTTTTCCTTCGTCATGTTGTATTTTTGTGGAAAACCAAAGTTAATATTATGAATACATTAAAGCAAGGAGACCAAGTACCAAATTTTGAAGTATTTGATGAACAAGGTAATGTTGTAAAATTATCGGATTACAAAGGAAAGAAATTAGTGGTTTTCTTTTATCCAGCAGCAAGTACACCAACTTGTACTGTAGAGGCTTGTAATATCAGAGACCATTATAAAGAATTAGCCGATGCAGGTTATGAAATTTTAGGAGTAAGCGCCGATACACAAAAGAAACAGTCCAATTTTAAAAACAAACATGGTTTTCAGTATCCATTAATTGCGGATGTTGATAAGGTTATGATTAATGCTTTTGGAGTGTGGGGACCAAAGAAATTTATGGGTAGAAATTATGATGGCATCCATAGAACAACATTTGTTATAAATGAACAAGGAATAGTGGATCGTGTTATTGATGGAGTAAAGGCGAAGATTCATGCTTCGCAAATTCTTGAGTAATAAAAAAGCCTTCTTAAAATTTAAGAAGGCTTTTTTATTTATTTTATTTTTTTACGTTTACTTAATACTAAAGGTTTTCGTGTGTAACCAAACATACGATAGTCTTTAATTAAATCGGCAATACCAACTGGAAGTTTGTCTTCCCAGCCACTTTCACCTTCTGCAATTTGCTGCATTATTTCTCTAGAGAAGATGGTTAAGCATTTTTCGTTATAATCCTTAATATCAATAACTTTTCCGTTGTATTTAAAGAATTTGTAGAGCTCTTTCATACGTGGGTATACTTTCAGGTTTTCACTGTTTATTAATTCCCCAGTTTCAATATCTATCATTGGGTATAAATACACTTTTAGGTCTTTGAAAAATAATTTTCCAAACGCTTCTAAAATACCTCCACTCATATGGCGGTAGTATTTTTCATCGAAGATATCAACTAAATTACTAACTCCCATCGCTAACCCCATTCGGGCTTTTGTGTAGTTGGAGAAGTATTCAACAACCTTATAGTATTCTTGAAAGTTAGATATCATAACTGATTGTCCTAGAGAGCATAACAAATCAGCTCTATCCATGAAATCTTGTTCGTCAATTTCGCCTTCGGCACGTAAATTTGATAGGGTAATTTCAAAAACTACCTCTGTATTTTCTTTTTGAACCTTCTTCTCTGCAACAAACATTTTGTATGCGTTTTCATACATGTCAATATTTACTTGAGTTACTGGTCTAAAACTTCCTCTAAAGGCTAAAATATTTTTCTTGTATAGAACACGTGCAGGAAGTACATTGTGTCCATCAGGGCCAAACATTACGGCATCTGTCATGCCATTTTTAACAAGCTGTAAACTCATTAAACGGTTATCAACGTTTTTAAACAATGGTCCAGAAAAGTTAACGGTATCAATTTCTAATTGATCTTTATCTAAATGGTCGTATAAATAACGTAACAGTTTTTTAGGTTCGTTATATTTATAAAAAGCGCCATAAATTAAATTCGTACCGATAACTCCTAATGTTTCTTGTTGCAATCGCGCATCTGTTTCTTTAAAACGGATGTGTAGATGAATTTCGTTGTATTCCTGAGTGGCTTCAATTTGATATTTTATCCCAATCCAACCATGACCTTTAAATTGCTTTGCAAAATCGATGGTTGTAACAGTGTTGGCGAACGAAAAGAACATTTTGTTAGGATAATCTTCTCTTTTAAGGCGTTTTTCAATCAAATCAATTTCATGATTCAGCATTTTTTTTAACCTAGCTTCTGTTACATAACGCCCATCATCTTCAGCTCCATAAATGGAATCGCTAAAAGCTTTATCGTAAGCAGACATTGCTTTGGCTATTGTTCCAGAAGCACCGCCAGCTCTAAAAAAATGTCGACTAGTTTCTTGACCTGCACCAATTTCGGCAAACGTACCATAGATATTTTCATTAAGGTTTATTCGAAGTGCCTTGTTTTTTAAAGATGGGATTTCTTCAAATTCTCTGTCTCCCTTTAAGGTGATTTCCATAGTGTTTTTTTGGGTTATTTTAAGATAAAAAAGTAAAGATATCAAATAAGTATTTGAAACAAAAAAATAAGCTTATTTTTGTTTCTGAATACGAGTGCTTTTAGTTTGAGCATAAAATGAAACTATTATTTTATAATAATTGTAAATAAAATAGTATCAAAATTATCAATTTATGTAATTTCATGATTTTATTAATGAATCGTAAAATTTAAATATTTTTTTTTGAAAATTACTTTTTTAGGTACCGGCACATCACAAGGTATTCCAGTAATAGGGAGTACACACCCTGTTTGCTTAAGTAATGATCGCAAAGATAAACGCTTACGTGTTTCCGTTTTGGTGGAATGGGATGATTATACTTATGTTGTAGATTGTGGGCCAGATTTTAGATATCAAATATTGCGTGCAGGATGCACTAAAATAGACGGAGTTTTATTTACCCACGAGCATTCCGATCATATTATGGGTTTGGATGATATCCGACCTTTTTATTTTAGTCAGGGAGATATTCCCATATATGCTCATAAGCGTGTATTAAAATCTTTGAAAACAAAATTTGATTATATCTTTACAACGGAGAATAAATACCCAGGGGCGCCGTCGGTTATTTCTAATCGAGTTAAAAACAAACCGTTTAAGTTAAATAATTTAGAAGTTGTTCCAGTAAAAGGGAGACACAATAGACTTCAAGTTTTTGGATATAGGTTTGGAGATTTTGCTTATTTAACTGATATGAAAACCGTTAAAGAAAAGGAAATTAATAAAATTAAGAATGTTAAAGTTTTAGTGGTGAATGCTTTAAGAATGGAACCGCATCATTCACATTTTAATTTAGAAGAGGCTTTAATTTTTATTGAAAAAGTAAATCCAGGAAAAGCATATCTTACTCATATAAGTCATACTTTAGGTTTTCATGCTGAAGTAGAAAAACTCTTGCCAGAAAATGTATTTTTGGCCTATGATGAATTACAAATAACCATTTAAAGATTATATAATGAAGCAAAAAATTTTCATTTATTTATTCGTGTTTTCAATACTTCTGATATTGTTTCAGTACGTAAATTCTAAACGTGTTTTTGAAGATATGAACCGAAAATTGGATGGCTATAAAGCACAGCTGGAACGTAGTAAAGATTCAGTCTTGGTATTACAAAATGAAAATTTAGAATTGTCGCATTTTAATCTAGAGAGAAATGAAGATGCGATAACTTATTTTGAAAATAAAGGATATAATACTGATGAATTAATTTCTTTAATAAAGGATGAGCTTTATAAATTAAATGAAACTAAAGGAGAGCACCCAATAATTCCGTATGGTTCTGAGGAAGGCAGGCATATGATGATTAATACGGTTAAATTACTAAACCACAAATGGATAATTGCCGACTTTTCAGACGGTCAATTTTGGGGAGAGCTTTTCTTAACTTATGAGATTACTCAAGAACAACAACTAAAATTCAATTTAGTGGAGTCGTTTTTATATCCTTTTAATCAATAATAATTCGGTAAGCAACACCTTTTTGTTTTTTGGTTTCACCTACATACGAATACTCAAAAGTATAAGAAGAATCGGTTGTTGTTAGGATTTTTAAATGTATGTCCTTTCGTTCTGCCATATTTTTTGGATTAATGGTTTTAAACACCACTTCACAATCGTTTATCCAACGTAATTGAGATGAGTCTGTTTTTTTATTGTAAATCTCAATTTGTAGGCTTTCTGTGCGCTTAAATCTAGATTTGAATAATTCACCATCAATAACTACTTCACTGTAAAATTCACCAGTTTTATAATCGGTGCAATTTCTGCTTGTCTCATAGCAGCTAAATACGCTTAAAAAAAGCAAAAGATATAGAAACTTCATTCATTTAATATTTCTGTGTAAAAATAGGAAACTTAAAAGTTAATTCTCAAAGTTTTTAAAACTTCCGTCGGAATAAAAAATAACAATACGCTCTATGGTCTTATCTTTTTTTAATTCAGAAAGGATATTTTCGGTTTTAATAGGCGCAGGAGGTGCAGGAGGAGTTTCTGTTTTGCTAGGAGGTAGTTCCGAATTAAATAAATCTGGTTTTTTATTGGTAGGAAACTCACCCTTGCCATTTAATAGCCAATACAATTCTACTTCAGGGTAAGAGGATAAGATTTTTAAAATAAACTCTAAGCTAGGTTTGTTTCGTCCGGATAGAATATGAGAAATACTTGAACGCTGTACACCAATTTTTTCGGCGAAAGAGGACGCTGTTTCGCTGTAATAATCCATTACTTTTTGGAGTCTTATTGTAAATTCTTCTGTGTTTATCATTGTAAACGTTACAAATGTAATATGGTTACACAAATGTAACATAATTAAATTAATTTTAAAAATATATTTCTAAATTAAAGCTTAATACCTCACTTATAACTTTAAATAAAACACTTTAAACAACTGAAAATAAACACAATAAATAATTGTTTCAATTATGAGGTGTTAACTTTGTAAAACACCGTGATTTTGACTTATAACTGTGTTTAACATTGTAACAATCTAAAGCGTTTACATTGTTTACATTTGTGAATTATGAATTGTTTACATTTGTACACTAAATTATTATCATGGAAATAGAATCTATAAAGTTGTTATTTCAACAGAATAAAGAATTACAATTAAACCATCGTTATGTTACCAATAAACATATTGAACCTTTACTGGATAATTTATCTAAGGTTTTAAAAATTGAAACTATCGGGCATTCGGTTTTAAACAAACCAATTTATGGTTTAAGTATTGGCTCTGGAAGAAAACGAATTCTTTTATGGTCTCAAATGCATGGGAACGAATCTACAACTACAAAGGCTATTTTCGATTTGTTAAACACCTTAGTAAGTAACAATCCATCTTTAAACCACATTTTAGAGAACTGTACGTTGTATATAATACCTATTTTGAATCCTGATGGAGCAAATGCATATACACGAATTAATGCGAATCTAGTCGATTTAAACCGAGATGCACAGGATTTAACCCAACCTGAAAGTAAAGTGTTGAGAAAGGTTTTTAATGCCTTTAAACCGCATTATTGTTATAATTTGCATGGTCAGCGTACTATATTTGGTGCAGGAAAGAGCAACAAATCTGCAACAGTATCATTTTTATCACCAGCACAAGATGAGGCTTGTACAATAACCGCTAATCGAAAAATAGCGATGGAAATAATTGCAGTTATGAATGCTGCCTTACAAGAAGTTATTCCTAATCAAGTAGGTGTATATGATGATGCTTTTAATATAAATTGTGTGGGTGATACGTTTCAAAGTGAGAATATACCAACCATTTTATTTGAAGCGGGGCATTACGCCAACGATTATGCTAGAGAACAAACCAGAGAGTTAATTTATATCTCTTATTTGGCTTCTTTAAATTATATTTCACAAAATGAGATTACCGGAGCTAATTATAAACCGTATTTAGAGATTCCTGAAAATGAGAAATGTTTTTTCGATATCATTATAAAGAATACAAAAATAAAGGAAGGTGATAATGAATCTATCGTAGATATTGCCATTCAATATCAAGAAAAATTAATTGAAGGAAAGATTAATTTTATACCAAAAGTTGAGAAAATAGAAAATTTAAACGGCTATTTTGCACACAATCTAATTGATGCGAATAACTTAGAAGTCTTTAAAGAAGATAGGCAACTATTAAAAATTGATGACGAAATCGATTTAGTAATACTGAATAATAAAAATATATCATTATTACCGAAATAAACCGTCCTTTTATGTGTAATTATTAGCATAAATGTATTATTTTCGCAATATATTTAAGAATAATTAATTATGGGGAAAATTAAATTGGACGAAATTGATCATCAAATTCTTGACATGTTAATTGATAACACAAGAATTCCTTTTACAGATATTGCTAAGAAGTTATTAATTTCAGCAGGTACTGTTCATGTGCGTGTTAAAAAAATGGAAGAGCAAGGCATTATTAGAGGATCATCATTAATGTTAGATTATAAAAAACTTGGGTATTCATTCATCGCTTATGTAGGCGTTTATTTAAATAACACCTCTCAAACTAAGTTTGTGCTTGAGCGAATTAATGAAATTGCTTTCGTAACGGTTGCGCATATCACTACAGGTAAATTCAATATATTTTGTAAAATCAGAGCAAGAAGTACTGAACATGCCAAAGAAGTAATCTTTAAATTAGACGATATTGAAGGTGTTTACAGGACAGAAACAATGATTTCCTTAGAAGAAAGTATTAATGATAAAAAACGATTGATGCATTCTATATTTAATGAAATGTAATCAGAATATAAAACACAAAAAAAAGCTATTTCTTAATTGAAGTAGCTTTTTTTTTTGAGCCATGGTGTCGATAAAAGTCTTAATTTGTACTTTCAAAGATTATTTTTGATTTATTTTTATAAATCCATGATTTTTAAGATAATATTAAAGAAACCAACCTAAACTTTACTTCAATTTTATATGATATTTAATTCGCTCGAGTTTTTTATTTTTTTATTCGTAGTATATTTTCTTTATTGGTTCATTTTTAAAAAGAGTTTAAAGGCACAAAACATGCTTATTTTAGTCGCTAGTTATGTGTTTTACGGCTGGTGGGATTGGCGTTTTTTATCATTAATTTTATTAAGTACCCTTGTAGATTATTATGTTGCCCAAAATATAGGTAGGCAAGATGACAAACGCAAAAGAAAACAATGGCTTTGGGTTAGTGTTATTTTTAATATTGGACTTCTAGGTTTTTTTAAATACTATAATTTTTTTATTGACTCTTGGGTAGATATGTTTTCTATGTTTGGATATCATATTACAAGTACCTGGACCTTGAAAGTTATTTTGCCTGTGGGTATTTCATTTTACACCTTTCAAACCATGTCTTATTCGTTTGATGTGTATTATAAAAAACTAAAGCCGACTACCGATTTTTTATCTTTTGCAGCTTTTGTTAGTTTTTTTCCACAATTGGTGGCAGGACCCATTGAAAGGGCATCTCAATTATTACCACAAATTGAGAAGAAACGTGTTTTTAACTACGAGCAGAGCACCCAAGGAATTAAGTTAATTTTATGGGGTTCTTTTAAAAAGGTGGTAATTGCCGATTCTTTTGGTTTTATGGTTGATGATATTTTTCAAAATTATCAAAACTATCCAGCATCAACTTTAATTTTAGGTGCTTTGTTTTTTAGTTTTCAAATTTATGGAGATTTTAGTGGTTACTCCGATATTGCTATTGGTACAGCTAAACTCTTCGGTGTTGAACTAATGTCTAATTTTAAGTTTCCTTATTTTTCAAGAAATATTGGTGAATTTTGGAGACGTTGGCATATTTCCTTATCTTCTTGGTTTAAATCGTATTTATATATTCCATTGGGAGGCTCTCAGTTTGGTAATGTTAAAGCAATTAGAAATATTATTATTATTTTTCTTGTTAGCGGTTTGTGGCATGGCGCAAATTGGACATTCATTTTGTGGGGTGCCTTACATGCTTTAATGTTTATTCCTTTGTATTTATTAGGTGTAAACAGAACTCATAAATATAAAAATTTAGGTGTTTATAAGACTTTAAAAGGTTGGTTGCAAGAATGGTCTCAAATAATTTTAACATTCAGTATCGTAACGATTTTATGGATATTTTTCCGATCCGAAAGTATTCAAACGGCTTTCGATTATTTTTATGTTATTGGGGAGAATTTTAATTTCGAAGCTTATTTGCATCCCAAGGGATATCGCATGATTGATTATTATTTGTTGTTAATTATGTTTATTGTTTATGAATACTTAATTAGGAGAGATGAACGAAGTCCTATCCCGTTTAAATCAAAATATATTAGGTTTTTTACTTATACAATGCTCATTTTCGGAATGTTATTGTTTTATGAAAGTAACATTGATAGATCGTTTATTTATTTTCAATTTTAAAGATTATGAAAAAACTATTTATTAAAATTGGTGTTTATACGGTATTAATTCTAATATGTTTAGAGGTTTTTGTTAGGGTTTTTCATTTAACTAAAGATTATCCTGTTAGAATTATAGACGATCGTGGTGTTGAAAGGTGGATGCCTAATCAGGATGGTTTTTCTGTAACCGGAAATAGAAGGCAAAATTTTTCTGAATACAGTATAAATAACAATGGTTACAATTCCTATCATAACTATGAACCTTCTAAAAACAAGGTAGAAATAGCGTTAATAGGCGATTCATTTATAGAAGGATTTCATCAACACTATTACAATTCCATAGGTAAGAAAGTAGAAGACCAACTGGAAAATATTGAAGTTTATGAATTTGGTTATGCAGGTTATGATCTGGCAGATCAATTACATTTAATTTATCAGTATCAATCTTTTTTTGATTTGATTGATTATGCCGTTATAGGTTTAGATTTTGATACCGATTTAACAAGAAGTGAATATTATGTAATGCAAGATCGAATGATTTTAGAATCACCTAAATATCAGGCCATGCGCAAAATAAAACTTTTGGTTTATTTTCAAAATATTGGTGCTTTTGACGCTCCAAGAGAGTTGGTAAAAAGGCTATTTTCTCGAGAGGAATCAGCTACCAATACGCTAAATGAACATGATAAAAAAGTTCGTCAAAAAAAATTGCATGAAACTTATTTTAAGAATTTTAAAAGTTTAGTAAATGCTTATGGTTTCGATAAAACTAGGTTTGTATTTCTTTTAGATGCTGATAAAGCGCCAGAGTTTTTTTTAAGTTATTTAAAAGAAAATAATTATAATTATATTGATTTCTCCCAAGAATTAAAAAAATCCGATATTCCAACATCCTTAATTTACGATATGCATTGGAATAATCATGGAAGAGAAATTATTGCTAATTTAATTTCAAATTATTACAGAAAAAAACTGCCTTAATTTTTATAACAATGTATTTAAAAGTGTTATAAATTCCGTTTACAACTAGTTTATTTTATACATTTAAATGATAAATCATTTAAGTAAAATTTTAAAAATTAATGAATATATTAATTACATCGGCTGGTAGGCGCGTGTTTTTGGTACAAGCTTTTCAAAAGGAACTAACAGCTTTAATACCAGAAGCAAAAGTAATGACCACAGATTTTAATGTGAAATTATCTGCTGCATGCCAGATTTCCGATGGTTCATTTCAGCTGCCAAAAGTCTCTGCTAAAAATTATTTAAAAGAACTTTTAAAAATATGTGATACTAATAAAATCAAGCTTATTATACCAACCATTGATACTGAATTATTGTTTTTAGCCAAGAATAAAGATGTTTTTTTACAAAATGGTGTTTTGCCTATAATTTCGTCTTTCGATTTTATTAACAAATGTAGAAACAAACGTATGATGCATTCTTTTTTTAGAGAGCGCAATATTATGGTAGCTAAAGAATACACTAAAACGGATTATAAATTGCCTTTATTTATTAAACCCTTAGATGGAAGTAGGAGTGAGGATACCTTTATTATAGAAAAGCAGGAATCATTATTAGATTATCATTTTAGCAATACGAATTTAATGTTTTTGGAATATTTGGACAAGAATTTGTACGATGAGTATACCTGTGATTTGTATTATGATAAGTTACATAATTTAAAGTGTGTTGTCCCTAGAAAACGATTAGAAGTTCGTGATGGTGAAGTTAATAAAGGCATTACCAATAAAAATGTTTTAGTAAATTTTATCAAAACAAATTTATCATATGTAGCAGGGGCAATAGGGTGCTTAACTTCACAATTTTTCGTCGATAAAGATGAAAGTTCTATATATGGTATCGAAATAAATGCTCGGTTTGGAGGTGGGTTTCCTTTAACATATGCTGCTGGTGCAAATTATCCCAAGTGGGTAATTCAGGAATATATTTTTAACCAAAGCATTGAATATTTTGATGATTGGGAAGATCAATTATTGATGTTACGTTACGATAAAGAAATTTTTGTTCATGAACGCAAAGAGTAAATTAATAGTTATTTTTGATTTAGACGATACACTTTACAATGAAGTGGATTATTTAGAGTCTGCTTATCAAGAGATTGCCAATTTTCTCTCAATAAAAATAAACAAAGCACCCCACTTAATTTTTACACAGATGCTGAACTATTATAAGTTGCAGCTCAATGTTTTTGACGAAATTTTAAAATTAAATGGCATAGGAGAGATCTCTATCCAAGATTTGTTAAAGAAATACAGGTATCATATTCCAAACATCAAGTTAACAAGTAATACAGAAAGGACCTTATCTTGGGTGAAACATAAGGCTTATAAAGTCGGTTTAATAACAGATGGCCGGAGTATTCAACAACGTAATAAACTGAAAGCATTGGGACTAGAAGGTTATTTTGATGATATTATTATTTCTGAAGAATTTGGCACAGAAAAGCCTAATATTCAAAACTTTAAGTTTTTTAGTGATATTTATGGTAATTCATATGCTTATATGTACATTGGTGATAATACAAAGAAGGATTTTATTGCTCCAAATGAATTGGGATGGTATACTGTTTGTCTAAAAGATAACGGGAAAAATATTCACCAGCAGTCTTTTGATATCAATTCAGATATTCAACCAAAATATATAATAAAAGAATTAAGTGAATTGGAAAAAATAATATCTGATATTGAGTAAACTTTTTTCAAAGAAATAATTAACGCTCAAATACCGAATTCAACCAAAAGATGTTAATCCAAAATAAAGTAGGATTAATCCTTTTTATTAACCCTTATTTTGATAAGCATTTTATCGGATTTTAATCACTAATTATCAGAATTATGCAAATTTCGCTCCCAAAATAATTATATTTAATAGAATTTCCTCTAACTTTTTATCAAATGATTATACTTGGATTGAATTATTATTTTCACGACTCTACGGCGTGTATAATTAAAGATGGACAATTAATTGCAGCCATTGAAGAAGAGCGATTAAATAGAGATAAACATACCAGAAGTTTTCCATCCCTTGCTATTGATAGGTGTTTAAAAATAGCCGGGTTAGGATATAATGACATCAACCATATTGCTGTTTCCATTAAACCCACGCATAATTTAGGTAAAAAAGTAGTACACAGTTTAACTAACATAAAAACTATTAAACCCTTCATAAACCATGAATTGGTGCATGGTTATAATAAACAAAAAAGTTTTTGGAACTGGTTTGGTTATCACTGGGATAGTAAAGCAGCGGGACCGGAGGTGCATTTTATTCAGCATCATTTTTGTCACGCTCCGGGTAGTTTTTATGTGTCTCCTTATGAAGAAGCTGCTTTGCTTGGAATTGACGGGTCTGGAGAATGGGCAACGACCTGGCTGGGTTATGGTAAAGGTATAGAGGTAACTTGCCTAGGGCAAAGCTACTTTCCTCATTCATTAGGGTCTTTTTATGAAGCCGTAACGCAGTTTTGTGGTTTTAGAACTAGTTATGATGAAGGTAAAACCATGGGATTAGCACCAATGGGAGACCCTAATGTGTTTTTAAAGGAGGTGGATAAGATGGTGAAAGTAACGGCAGATGGACAGTTGTCCTTCGATCTGAGTTATTTCAATTATCAAAACATGAGTTGGAAACGTTGCTCTGAAAAGTTTTTTAAAATATTTGGTGAGCCTAGAAAAAATGGAGAACCGTTTCAAAAACATCATATGGATGTGGCTGCTGCTTTTCAACGAGTATTAGAAAATAAAGTTCTTGAAATTTGTGATATTCTGCATAAAAAAACCAATGCAGACTATTTAGTTATTTCAGGAGGTGTTTCATTAAATAGTGTGATGAACGGCAGAATCGTGCGAGAAAGTGCTTTTAAAGATGTATACGTAATGCCAGCGGCCGGAGATAATGGTACAGCCATTGGTGCTGCCTATTATTTATATAATGGGCTTTTAAAACAACCTAGGAATTTTGTTCATTTAAATCCCTATGTGGGTACAAGTTATACTAATGAAGAAATTGAGAAAATACTAAAAGGCGCTAAGTTAAAGTATACAAAACATAACGATATATGTGAAGTATCTGCAAAACTTTTAGAAGAAGGGAAAATTATAGGTTGGTTTCAAGGTGCTATGGAAATAGGACCACGTGCCTTAGGAAGTCGAAGCATCTTGGCAAACCCTGCATTTCCAGATATGAAAGACAAGATTAATGCAGAAGTTAAATTTAGGGAAGCCTATCGACCATTTGCTCCTTCTGCTATTGTGGAGGCGAAAAATGAATTTTTCGATTTAGAGGTTGAGGCTCCGTTTATGCTTAAAGTATGTCAGGTATTAGAAAACAAACAATCAGTTATTCCAGCAGTTACTCATGTGGACGGGAGCGCACGTTTACAAACGGTTACAAAAGAGTCTCACCCACGTTATTATGAATTGATTAAAAAATTAGGAGAACGAACCGGTGTCCCCGTAGTATTAAACACTAGTTTTAATATCCAAGGAGAACCTGTAGTTGAATCGCCACAAGATGCAATTCGTTGTTTCTTTTCTACAGGGTTAGATTATTTAGCCATTGGAGATTTTTTAATTGATAAGGATTAATGTTATAAATAATGCTCAGAAGTTAAATTTAAGCCAGTTAATTTAACACTTATTCATTATCTGTTCCCATAAAAGTTGGCATGTTTAAATTAGCATCACTATTAACGCCTTCCTTTATAATAACTTTTTTTATAGTTAGAAGTATAATTTTTAAATCTGTTAAAAAAGAAATATTTTCTACATACCAAATATCTAGTTCAAATTTCTGATTCCATGTTATTGCGTTTCGGCCATTTACTTGGGCCCATCCTGTTATTCCAGGTTTTACATTATGACGTTTTTTTTGTCTTTCATTATAAAGCGGTAAATACTGAATTAATAGCGGTCTTGGTCCAATAAGACTCATATCTCCTTTAACTACGTTTATTAATTGAGGTATTTCGTCTAATGAATATTTTCTAATAAAAGCACCCATAGAGGTTACACGTTGATCAAATGGTAATAGTTCTCCGTTTGCATCCTTACGGTCGTTCATCGTTTTAAATTTAATAATACGAAAAACCTTTTCGTTTTTACCAGGACGTGATTGAAAAAAGAAGGGTTTCCCCTTGTTTGAGAATAATAAAACGATACTTACTACAAGTAAAATGGGGAATAGTAAAATTAAGCCCACAAGAGCAAGTATAACATCTATTATTCTTTTAAAAAAGGTATCGTATAATTTCATACGTTTTTTTTTGAAATATGATTAATTTAGTAGTATGCGTTTATGGTTAGTGCTTCGTATTCATTTGGATCCATTCATTTATGGTGTTAGAAATGTATTCCATATCTGAAGCATTATATCGAAAATCAACGTGAATATTGAGTACATACTGCCAATCGGAAACAGGTTTGTTGTCTGGCCATAAAAAAGATGGATAAATATCGTTGCTAATTAAATGATTTTTAAGTGAGGCCCATAAACGTTCTTCTTTAAATAACACTAATAATCCAAAGGCGACATGTTGGTCTCTTTGTACTATTCGCATGAAATCAGGTCTGTTTAATTGTTTATAAACTATATTTAAATTCTCATGTTTATGGCTTAAAAAATCATAATTTAAAAAGGTGTCAAAGAGTTTTATATCCTGAGGTCGTAAGCTGATAATCTCATGATTAACATCTAAAAAATCTTCGGTCTCTTCAATAACTTTTAAGAAATCTTCCTTACTTACATTCGTAGAACCATTTTTATAACTGTTTTTATGCTTCATCGCATCATGCAACCTATCAAAAACTTCATAAAAGTGGATGTCTTGTTTAAAATCATGTTTGCTATTATTGAACTTAGAATTTGGTTTCCAACTAATACCGCCTAAAGGGATTGGCAAGGTTTTTCTAAGAGAGGTAAAACAATAATCTGCATTGCTATGTAGGCAGTTTCTTGTTAACCAACCATGGGAATGATCTTCAATAATAATGGGTAAATCAGATTTTTTAATAACCGTGTCACTGAGACCCCAATAATTGTTAATTAAAACAACGTCATTTTTAGAAGCAAACTCATATAAGTCCAATACTTTATCAAATTCGAATGGATTTATATCATAAAAATGTAAGTTATTGTATACTTTTTTTATCCAACGTGTAACATGTTGGCAATAATAACTAGGCATCCAAATTTTTTCAATTGCATGTGTTTCTGAGATTGTGTCTAAAATAAATTTAAAAGCCTGTCTTCCAGTATAAAATAATTCATACTCCATGTCCAGTTTTATGGGCTTCCAAGTGTAAGAGCTGGTCTCAATGTCATGAAACAAGGATCCAATGCCTTCTCTTTTTTTTGTGTAATTATTTGTGGTCATAAATTTACTCGTATCCTGATGTGTGCAATTATACCTTAAATAGAATATTTCTCCGTTAATTTATATATCATGCTTCGTTGAATTGGAGAAAACCAATTTATAATTAAGTTTTAAATTTAAGGCTATAAACATTAAGTTATCCAGGGGTTTTATCTTTTAATTTGTTGTTATACAGAGGAAAATAAATTTTTGGGTCTATAAGTATATTCTCCAATTCTTTATAATCCAAATTGAAATCTTTACATAATAAATAATACATTTGGTGATTTACTATTTTTCTACCAGTATAAAACATGATATCCTCGTCTTTTGGGAAAAATGTTTTTTTGTACTGATATAAAGTATCGTTTTCTGTTCTACCACCTCCTAAAGAGTAATATTTTAAATTATTTTTCAATCCCCATTTTATCATTTCTATTTTTAAGAAATCATTGGGACGTAAGTTAAAATACTCGGAAAGTGTCCCCCCAAGATACGAGTACATGGTACCATCGTTAATTATAAGTAATTCGGTTGAAATTGCCGTTTTACCCTGATAAATTAATATTAAAGCAATTTTGTTTTTATGATTCCATACAAGGTTTTCAAAATAATTATAGGAAAGGAAATAGTTTTGAGATGCTTCATTTCTAAACATTGTTTTTATATAAATATCATAAAAAATCTCTAAGATTTCTGCTGTTATTACTTCGAAAGATATTTCTGAACGCAATTTATTTGAGATAGCTTTTCGATAGTTATTTCTAACTTTAGGTTTAAAATTAAACCATAACTCATTAAAATCAGTTAATTTACCATGTACGTTACTTAATGTTGGAATTAATTTACCAGAATATCCCGAATGATTATTATTTAAGTGAAAACGAATAAATTCCGTAACTACATTATTAGATTTATACCAATTATCTACATATTCCCAAAAATATTTTATGTCGGTATTTGTTGTTCTTTTATTAATCAATGGGCCACTAAAGCCATAAGGTGTTGATACATCAAAATATTTAGTTCTAGAATCAACCAAAGGAGAATTAATCTCATTTAAAAAAAACGGTAATAATATATATGGGTCATCATTTTTTTTAAATAAAAAATAATTTAATTTTTTAGATAGAGAATGATTACAGTATTCTATTGAATAGAACATATTGAATTCTCTAAACTCTTGAATTAAGCTGTTATAATTTTCAATATCATTTTCTGTAGATATACTTACATAATTTAGGCTGTATTCAGGCACTAATTCATTTGTTTCTATTAGTCCTAAATAGCTATCGGATTCAGTTCTTGATCTTATACTTTTTGCAGGGGATCCGTATACAATTTCATTATCCCCAAAGGATTTTAGTACTAAAGCTCCAGCACCAACTACCGTATTATTTCCAATTTTTACATTTTCAATGATTTTGGCTCCTAGCGATATGGCAGAACACTTATTTACTTCTACATTACCTCCGATAGTTACTCCTGGAGCAATACTAGAAAAATCACCTAAATACATATCGTGATCGATGGAGCATTTTGTGTTTAAAATACAATGTTTGCCAATTATTGTATCACTATTAATGATAGTTCCTGCCATCACTACAGTACCATCTCCGATAGTTACATTTTTTCCAATTACAGCATTAGGATGAATTGCTGAAACAAAATGTATATTCGCATGTAATTCAGATATTTTTTTATAAAGTTTCTTTCTTGTGAAATTATCTCCAATCGCTATAATACAACCATAAATATCTTCGGTGTTAGAAATTTCGGGAATGGTTTCTTCAGTTCCCAAAATGGTATAATCATATATTTTCCCACCTTTCTGTTTATAGGAATCTATTAAACCAAAAATTTGATACTCACCTTGTTTTTCAACAATATCGATAACAACTTTGGCATGACCAGAAGCCCCTATGATTAATATTTTTTTCATGCATTTATACTTTTACTATAAAACATTTTATATAAAAGGAGATTTTATTAATACAACTCAATTTACAAAAACAATCACTTTTTATACTCTTTTTGGAAACATATTTAAACAAACTTTTTCATTTAAATGTGGTGATAATCTGAATTTATAAAAACAATTTAGTGAGGTTTTATTAATTAATATATTATAATTGATTAAAGGAAGATTTTTTTGACAAAATACTTGTGTTATTTTTAATTAACCATTCTTTAGGAATAATAATAATCAATAAACTTTGAAGATAATTTTAAAGATAAGGATCTCCTTCCTTGCGCATCTTTACCTTGTTTGCGGGAATCCCATACACTACAGTATTATCAGGAACATTCTTCGTCACAACGGCGCCAGAACCTATTAAGGCATGTTTACCTATAGTACAATTCCCTAATACATTGGATCCTAACGCAATGATTGCTCCGTATTGAATGATCACGTTACCTCCAATAGTTGCTCCGGGTGCTATGCTTACAAAATCATCTAGGGTACAATCATGTCCAATAGAAGCCTTCGTATTGATAATTACATGTTTTTTAATTATGGTAGAGGTGTTTATTATAGCACCAGCAACCACAACAGTTCCTTCTCCTATAACAACGTTTTTACCAATGGCAGCTAACGGATGTATGGCTGAAATATAGATAAAATCTGGAGATAATGTTGCTATTTTATTAGCCATAGATATCCGTATACCGTTATCGCCTATAGCAATAATACCACCTTCTATTTGTTTTTTATCTAGCAATTCCGGAATCATAGTTTCAGATCCAATTACTTCGTAATCAAATACTTTGAATCCTTTTGGTTTGTAAGAATCTAATAAACCTACTATGGTATACAGGTTTTGTCTTTCTATGATATCAATAATCACTTTGGCGTGGCCAGAAGCGCCTATAACCACAACTTTTGGTTTTTCTAAGGTGTTTCTCATGTTAATAATATTTGGAGGCTGATTAGGGTTATTAATTTTTTTAGAATTTTGTACTCTATAATTTTATGTTACCCACTATTTTTTTGGAAATATAGTAATAAAAGATGTTTTTTATATATGATGTCTAATATTTTTAAGACATTTCATTTACCATTACGCGTCGTTTTCCAGACGCCATTAGTGGAATTTCACTTACATATTCAATTTCTATAATGGCATCGGATCCCAAATGGGGTCTAAAATCTGCAATAAATTGTTTTTCTCTTTTAAATTCTGACTTTATATTTATTTTGAAAAGGTATGTTTTTGCAGATTTTTGAATAAGTTGGCACTGGTTTAATTCATGGTAATTGTTCACTAACATCATGATGTTATTTAATATGATATCTCCTTTGGTATCTGTTATCGTATCTATGTTTCTGCCTAAAACTTGTGTCAACACAATTTTATCTTCAATCACATCCATAATACCAATGTCACCCGTGTCATATCGAATCATGGGTACGGCATAATTAAATAAGTCTGTTATAACAATGCGTCCGGGATTTCCATTTTTAATAGGTGTATCTGTATTTAAATCTAATATTTCCACAAAATAGCTTGCTGTGTTAACCAAAAAATATTCGGTACCTGGCAATTGTTGTGCAATAATTCCATTTTCTACATTGGAATATCTAGAAACCATATCCACTTGAAAATATTTTTTCATTGCCTCTTTAGTGTAGGTGTTCAAACTTTCAGAAATGGCAATCACCGATTGTAAGTTTGTTTGTATAGGTTTGGACTTGGTTTTATCTAAATATTTACATAATTGTTCAAAGGTAGAGGCGTAGCCAATGAAGCTTTTTTGGTGTTTCTTGGTTGAAAGAAGGGCTACAAATTTATTGAAAAAAGCATCGTTTAAATCGAATACATCTAAAGTTTTAATATTTCTTAGCCATTTGTTTAAAAAGCTTTTTTTGTCGTAGGCATCCCACATTCTAAAATAATACAATTTGTTACCAACAGAATAACCTGCTAGTTTAGAGAAATAGAGATTATCAGCATTATTTCTTCTTACCTTTTCCTTATTTTGAAATGTTTTAAACGGTAATCCTGTAGAGCCACTAGTTCTAACAAGTTTAAGTTTGTTGCCTTTAAATTTACTAGATTCAAATAAGTGAAAATTGCTTTTAATAGTGTTTTTATTTGTTACAGGAAAATCAGTTATGTTAGTTCCTCTAGACAAATTTTTATAATAACCTGTTGTGTTGGAGGCATGTTTTAAAAGCTGTATTAAGTAGTTATTTTTTTTAGCAATGATATCATTCCGTAAACTATTTTCAATAATGGTTTTAACATCTAGAACGTCCAATCTTTTTTGTTTACTAATAAACCTTTCTATTATATTAAATGCTCTGAGGCGAATATTGCTCATGGTTTATTAATTTATTTCTTGTAAGATTTCTTTAATGATTGGGTGGTTGCAATAACCTCCATAAGCCACATCCGATACATGCAGGCTAGGGTTGTGGTTGGCTTCAATAATTACGGGGCCTGTTTTTGTAATTGCTACATCCCAGCCTACAATTCTGTTAGGAAATATTAGGTTGGCTTCTTGTACCAAAAGGCAAGCTTCTTTAAAAAAGGGGACTTTAAAACCTTCAAGTACTTCATTGGAAGCGGGGTGTTTTGTAAACACTTTACCTCCCATATTCACATCTTGTCTGCCAACACCAGAAAGTTTTCCTGTCATAGTATCCACACCTATATAAAAACCACCCGTATGGGTGTTATCGGTGATGCTTTTACCTATACCAAACCTCATGAATACCGAAACCACGTGTACTTTGTTATTATAATCTATGTAGGTAACAATGCGCAAAGTATTTACGCAATTGGAATGGATATGATTTATTTCGGGGTGCTGAATAATATAAGCTTCGTGTAAATAGCTTTGGTTAAGCAATAGTTGCTGTTTTTCAATAAGTTGTTCTTTTAAATTGTCTTTGTGTAATAAAAAGCAGCCTTGGCCACCAATACCGTCTATGGGTTTCAAAAACAATGATTCGATATTGTTATCTTGGTATATTTTTAGAAAAAATTTAACCAATTCATTGGTGTTTTCAACTGAAACAAAAGAATTATTGTAGTAAAATTGACTTTTAATATTATAGCAATATAATTTAGGTGTGTTTATTTGATGCTTTTCACAAAGTAAATGAAAAGAGAGCTTGTTATGTAACAATGCGGATACTTCAGGAAAAACCAGCTTTTTTGATAGTAAAATGCTGTAATACTGTTTATAAGATAAATAATTTGTAATATTTTTAATATCGGTACGATATAAATATTTTCGAAAGTAATCGGTAGGGATTACTCTTTTCACCCAGCTATATTGAATAATTTCTTTAAAAATAGTTAAAGGCCTTTTTTTATCGGGGTCTTTAATGAATACGTTTAAATACTTTATTCTTTGAAGCATTAGGCGTTTTAAAATCTATTAGTTATTTTAGGTTGTTATATTCTGCTAATAGGGCATTCCATACAACCTGCCTTTCGAAATTTTCTTTGATAAAAACGCGAGATTTTATCCCCATGTTTTTGGCAAATGCTTTATTATTTAAAATGAATTCCATGGCATTATATAAAGCTAATTCATTCTTAACAGGTATTATAATGCCAGTTTCTTCATGCTTTATAATTTCATTACAACCATTAATATCGGTTACAATGCATGGTAATTCCATTGCTGCAGCCTGCATAACTACATTTGGAAAACCTTCTCTGTAACTTGGAAATGCTAGGGCATTGGCTATGGCATAATAGGGTAGTACATCATCTATCCATCCAGTGGATATAATAAAGTTGTTAGTCTTAATAATGGCTAGTACTTCTTCATTCAAAGGGTCTAATTCACTTTCATAGGTGCCCACTAAAAGCAATTTAATATTTTCATATTTTTCACATAATCTATTAAACGCCAGAATTAATTCATTTACGCCTTTATCTCCAACAAGACGTCCCATAAATACAAACACAAAATCTGTTTCAGCAATGTTTAGCTGTTTTTTAAGGTTATTTTTAGTTGTTAAATCGATATTTAAATGTGGGTCGAAATAACTGGTATCAATACCATTGGAACTTCCTTTAGCAATAACCTTGAGTTTTTCTTTAAAAGTAAAGTTTTGCTCCAGAATAATCGCTTTCAATCCGTAAGAATTTGGGTATATTTTGGTGGCACAAGCGTAAGTGAATTTTTCAACGGTATTTAATAGCCACCGCTTAGCTCCTGTGGCTTCTAGCAATGGTAATCCAGCAATAGTGTGTAAACGATGTGGCACTCCAGCTAATTTAGCAGCGAACATGGAAAGTGTACCCGCTTTTGGTGTATGTGAGTGTACAATATGTGGTTTTTCTTTCTTAAATAGTTTGTATAATTTCCAAACGGCTACTAAGTCTTTAAAAGGTGTTATTTTTCGAGTCATTTCAACAGCAAAGGTTGGAATACCTTCCAGTCGGGTGACTTGTGCCAATTCATTGGATTTGCCTTTTGAAGACACACCTAAAACGTGAAAATATTGCGACATAAATCGCAGTTGTCCTTGTAATAAACCACTTAATGATAGCGGAACGGTGGTAATTCTAATTATTTTATTTTTATTTTGAATTGTAGGCATTACAAGATGTTTTGAAAACAAATATATGAAAGTATTTAATTAGAAGGTAGATAATAGATATTAGAAGGTAGACTGTTAGATTTTTAAAGTGGGGGTATGGATGCTGGATGTAGTTTCAACAAAAACAGCTTAGGTTGTAAGACTAAGCTGTTTTATAGCTTTAAGTAGGTTGATTTTAATTGATATTCGTATTTGTATAATCTGTTTGTTTAACTGCATTTTTTACAGGTTTGTTATATAAAATTCTGATAAATTTTGTCCGTTTTTTCTATTTTTTTAACTACCACTATTTACTTTGTTTTTAAAATCCTTCATATAGAAAGTGGCGGCTATTGCCTAAACGATGCCGTTATTTTATAATTGCAAAAAATTATGAATGAGTAAAAATTTATTTTCCAGCATTATTTTAAGATTTTAGTACCATTTGGGTGTATTTATTAAGTTATTGTCACTTATTCACAGCTAGTTACGGATTATGTCATTATTTGTATACATTTGCATTTTTAAAAAATAAAGTATAAAAAGTCCAAGTAGCCTATAACGACGTATATGCTTTAAACAAAAACAGATTATCGATAAAAAATGTATTTTAACTAATTGATTTCATAATAAAATTACACTTAATCGAAAATACACGTCATTTTGTCGATATTATTAAAAATTAACTTAATTTTGAAAAATAAAATTTTCACGTACTTAAATCTTATACCTATGAAATTGATTATGAAGCCCATGTTTTTAGTATTAATCCTATTACTATCATGTAATAACGAAGAGTTGTTTGTTGAACCGGTATTAGATGTTAGAGAAGAACCTATACCAGATGATACTGATACAGAAACTATTACGCCTACAACCACCCCATGTGATTTTAATTTAGATAATGTTACTGCTAATTCAACGATCGTTATTAATTGTGTTATGGATTTAGGAGGACAAACCATTACTTTACCAGCTGGTGTGACTATTGTTTATGATGGTGGGGATATTATTAATGGAACCATTAATTTTGGAACTAACAATGTGGTTTCTGGGGAACTTTTAAATTCTACTTTAACCATAGCAGGGTCTAAACCACAGATGAAAGATACTACTTTTGATTTTGACCCTAAACGTTGGGGGATTGTGGAGGGTGAAGTTACGGACGATGTAGCTTTAAATAATACTATTATTTTGGAAAAACTATTTTTTGATATTAAAACGATTGGGGTTTTTACTTTTAAGATAGACAAACTTGATGCCTATTTCAAAGTTGATGGACCAATAAACAAAGGAGTTCCGTCTGTAAGAGCTATTAATATTCCATCTGATTTCAATTTAGTTATGACAGATAATTCTCATTTAAGAATGCAGCCAAATGGACATTTTAGAGCAAATTTATTGTGTATTTTAGAACAGAAAAATATAAAAATAACAGGTGGTTATTTGCATGGAGAGCGTGAGCAACATAATTATAATTCTGGTTATGTTGATTCAGATGGATCTACAGGACCAACAAACGAATGGCTAAATACAATGGAAATTCGCAGTGGACAGAATATAATTATTGACGGTGTTACTTTCATGGATGCAGCAGGAGACGGTTTATTAATATCTGGAAGTACACATTATACTGCTCCAAATCATATGAGATCACAGAATATTCAAATAATAAATTGCAAATTTATCCGAGCACGTAGAACTAACTTAGTTTTAACGAGTTGTACAGATGTCACAATAGCGAACAATGATTTTATTGATGGCGGTATTGATATGCCTAATTCTGAAGGGGCTGCTCCTTCTGCTGATTTTAATACTGAGCCTGTTAGGACTAGAGATAGTAGTGGGAATTTAATAGAATGGGAACGTGTAGACAATATTATTTTTAGAAATAATAATCAGCAAATAACGGATAAGGTTGCTAATCCTAAAGCTGGTGGTTTTTTATTTTCACATGGCAATGGTCCAATGATTTTTGAAGAGAATAATATTGATTCTGCGGTGTCATTTACCACTATTGACGGTCTAATTATTAGAAATAATAATATTGGATCCATAACTGCTGGAACGGCTGATAATACTTATAGAACTAATTTTGTATATGGCAATGAAATATACGGTAACACTATTAAAAATGGTGTCATTATGGCCGGTAATGGAGTGACATTAAGAAATAATATTATTGGTGGAACTAATGGTATTTATTTGGGACCTGGAACATCTGATAACACTATGGGCTTGTCTAATGCAATTATTAAAAATAATACTTTAAAGTGTAGCAAGTATGGTATTGTTTCAGTTAACGCTATAACTAATACACTAATAGAGGGCAATACCATTGAAATACTGGCTGGAGGTGATGCGGCGTTGTCTTTGTTTAACACCGCTGGAATAAATAATGAAAATGCAAATTTTATATTAAAAAATAATGTCGTTACCGGCTCTAAAGCTACCGTGACTGGAGCTCATGCTACACAGATAAATGCTAATTCTATTTCCCTTATTGATAATGTTTTTGGTAATGTAATAATTAATGGTGGTAAAAATATTAACTTCACAGGAAATAAAATAGAAGCACCGTACGCCGAAGAAGGACTATTAATTAACAAGGATTGTCCTAATTCTACTTTTACTAATAATGAAATTACGTATTATACATCTAAAGCAGCTTGGGTTTCGTGTGTTAAAATTAAAGATGGATTACAACTTACCAATTCGGTTATAATAAATAATAATATTTGTATAGAAAAGTAAATAGATATTTTTTAATCATATTATATACTAAAAAAAGACCGTTAATTAATTGCGGTCTTTTTTATTCAATTTTATTAGAATAAAGGTTAGAATACAATTGACGATTTTAATTTATCTATGAATGAGAATTATTTATATTTTAAAAGCAGTAATTATGTTTTTGTATTAAATAAAAAAATAAAATCCTTTATTTTAAAAAAAGGACTTTAAGATTTAAATATAAAAAGAATAGGTTTACCTATGTTTTTGACTAATTATTAATTTGTATTGGGTTTAATCGCGTTGTTATTAAACCATTTCTGGAAACAATAAAATGTCCATACCATAAATGTATGGTCTTTACCATTTAAATGATCGTGAACTAATTTTTTTATGTTTTGTTTTTGAAATATGTTTTGTGAATCTAAAAATTTGTCTTCAATATAAAACTCTAAATCTTTACGTAGGGAATTGCGCAACCAATCGCCAATAGGAACTCCAAATCCAGCTTTCGATTTATTTAAAAAATTATTTGGAAACTCATCTTTAAATGCTTCTTTTAGGATATGTTTTTTATGCCATCCGTTTATTAGATAAGAATCCGGTAAGGTGTTTGTATAGTCCCATAGCTTTTTATTTAGAAATGGCGCTCTACATTCAAGAGAATTTAACATACTTGTTCTATCCACTTTAACCAACATGTCACCTTCAAGACTCATGTTTTTATCTATTGTTCTATAGTCCTTAAGATTTTTTGGAGAAGTTATACCGGTTATCTTTTTATAATATTCAAAAGGTAATTGTTCTAAAAACTCCGGCATTAAATAATCCGATAATGTATTTGCAGCATAACCTAAAGAGATAATATCCCAGTAGTAATCATTTGAGTAATCAACAGCGTTTAGTAGCCTATTAATTTTATAGCGTTTACCTCTATTATCTTTTTTAGTTTTCAACAATACGTTCGAGAAATTTAAAATACTATTATGAATATTTTTAGGTATGAACTTTGTGTAAGTTCGATTAATTTTACCCATATAGTATTTGTTATAACCTCCAAAAACCTCATCGCCACCGTCTCCTGTTAAGGCTACTTTAACATGTTTACTTGTTTTATTAGTAACCAAATAACTTGGCAATGATGAGGAGTCGGCAAAGGGTTCATCAAAATTTAATAAAATAGTATTGACATTATTTTCTAAATCTTTTTCATTTAAAATAAATTCATGGTGGTCGCTATTAATTAATTTAGCCACAGTTTGAGATTTATCTGTTTCATCAAAGGATTTTTTATCAAAGCCTATTGAAAATGTATTTATTTTTTTTGAGGTTATTTGAGACAAACACAACGATACAATAGAAGAGTCAACACCGCCAGACAAAAAAGTTCCTATAGGTACATCAGAAACCGAGCGACTTTCAACACTTTCTCTAACTAATTTTTTTACTTCAGATTTAGCTTCTTGAAAACTCATATTATTAATAACTGTATCTGTTTGCTCATCAATTGGTTTACAATAAGTTTCATTTGATAAAAGGTCGTAGGTTAAATAATGATTTGGTAGTAGTTTATTAATCCCTTCATAAATTGTAAAAGGTGCTGGAATATAAGTTAGTTTAAAAAATAAATTCAGTCCTTTTTTATTAATACCTGGCACAGACTTGCAAAGTTTAGTTATCGATTTTAATTCAGATCCCCATATAAATTTATCATTATTCTTAGTGTAATATAAGGGCTTTTCTCCAAAAAAATCCCTAGCTATGAATACTTTGTTTTTAGTTTTATCATGAATACTAAAAGCATACATACCATCCAATTTTTTAAAAGAATTTTCTCCGTAATAGGCATACATTCTTAATATAACTTCGGTATCACTTTGTGTTACAAAGCGTATACCAAGCACCTCTAAGTCAGACCTTAATTGTTTGTAGTTATATATTTCGCCATTAAACACAATAACTATCTGTTTATCGTCTGAATACATTGGTTGATTGCCTGAGCTAAGATCTATTATTGATAATCTTCGTATTCCCATTGCTACAGAAAAATTCTTTTCAGAAAATGAATAAACCCCATCATCATCTGGTCCTCGATGAATAATCAAATCATTCATTAGCGTTATATCTTTTTTTAATTGATTTTCACTAAGGGGTTTCGTTGATATAAATCCATTTATTCCGCACATTGTC
>NZ_JBFHGK010000027.1:0-53831 GCF_041583155.1 Mariniflexile sp. | reverse complement strand
GTGTAAAAACCGATAGCGAGCAGCTATGACTTAAGGTGGTTATAGCGACGGGGCTCACCTCTTACCATTCCGAACAGAGAAGTTAAGCCCGTTAGCGCCGATGGTACTGCATTGTGGGAGAGTAGGTCGTTGCCTTTTTTGGAAGCCCTTCATTAAAAAATGAAGGGCTTTTTTGTGCTTGTATGTTTCTGGGATTGCTTGGTTCTGAAGGAGAGATTTGAGAATGACTTCTGTATTCTTTCTAATTTGAAATCAATTGGAATAAATTAAGTTCTTTGAGTCGAAGCCTTAATATTTATTGGTTTTCTTTAAAAGTAGTAGGGGATTAATCTCAATTTTTGCATAAACACAACAATTGAGATTGATCCACGATTGATCCAAAGTAAATGAATAAACGTAGGAATATTATAAAAACAAAAAATCCCGTAAACATTGAAGTTTCGGGATTTTTTTGTGGTATCTCCAGGAATCGAACCAGGGACACAAGGATTTTCAGTCCTTTGCTCTACCAACTGAGCTAAGATACCTTGCCTAAGCGGATGCAAATATATGTCCCTTTTTGTTATTCACCAAATGAAATATGGAAAAAATTACATTAAATTTTTATTATAGGCGTTGTAGTACTATATGTGTTTTGTAATCAATATAATAAGTTAAATTCAATTAATTATTATTTCACATTTTGTAAATTGGCGCATTAAAATACATGATGAATTTAATAATTGATGTAGGGAATACCTTTGTGAAGTTGGCCGTTTTTAATAATGCTATACTAATTCATAAGGAAGTTGTTGAAATAGGTTCTATATTAACACATATACAATCCATTAAAGAAGAGTTTCAGCCTATTAGGAAGGTGATACTGTCTTCAGTAGGGAAATTAGGGGAATTCGAAGTTGCTTTTATTAAATCAAATTTTGATTTGTTAATTTTAGATTCTGAAACCAAATTGCCATTTTCGAATCTTTACGAAACGCCTAAAACTTTGGGAGTTGATAGAATAGCACTTGTTTGTGCTTCCGTTAAGGAGTTTCCAAATAAGAACGTACTTATTATAGATGCAGGAACATGTATAACATACGATTTTGTAAATGCTAAAAATGAATATTTAGGAGGAGCCATCTCACCTGGACTTGGCATGCGTTACAAATCGCTACATAATTTAACGGCAAATTTGCCGTTATTAGATATTAATAGGCCAACGACCATTACTGGGAACTCTACAAATACATGCATTCATTCTGGTGTTGTTTATGGAGTTTTAAAGGAAATCGATGGTGTTATAGAAGATTATAAATGTAATTATTTAGATTTAACAGTTATTTTTACTGGAGGAGATAGTAATTTCTTGTCTAAACAATTAAAAAGTAGCATATTTGCGACTTCTAATTTTCTATTAGAAGGACTAAACTTTATTTTACAATTTAATTCAAACGAATGATTAAAAAACTTGTATTAGTTTTTATTGCCGCTTTTTCAGTTAGCGCATACGCACAAGAAGGTACAGCCTCGCCTTATTCTTTTTATGGTATTGGAAGTTTAAAATTTAAAGGGACAGTTGAAAATAGAAGCATGGGTGGTTTAAGTATATACACCGATAGTATTCATGTTAATTTACGCAATCCGGCCTCCTATGCTGGGAAGAACTTAGAAATGTTGAATGGCGAAAGCAGGCCAGTTAAGTTTACGGTAGGTGGAAGCTATTCTAGTTTAAACTTAAAGAGTGATTCTGGGAGTGCCAATGCCAATGCTACAACATTTGATTATTTAGCAATATCTATTCCAATGGGGAAATTTGGCTTCGGATTTGGCTTGTTGCCATATACTTCTGTTGGCTATAAACTGGAGTCACAAGATAGCGACAACAATAATAGAGTTTCTAAAAGATTTAGAGGCGAAGGTGGATTAAATAAAACGTTTATCGGCTTTGGATACCAACTTTCCAATAGTTTAAGCTTGGGGTTTGATGCACAGTATAATTTCGGTAATATTCAGAATAGCACTGTTGCTTTTGGATATGATGATGATGGGATTATGACGCAATTACAAACCAGAGAAAATAATAGATCGGATTTAAGTGGCTTAAATATTAATTTAGGTTTATCATATAAAGCCATGCTTAATGAAAATTTAGAATTTGTTTCCGGACTAACCTATACGCCTAAAAGTAGTTTAGTTTCTAACAATGAGCGGTCTATTTCAACGATTATAGTGTCGTCTACAGGTTCTGAATCTGTTTATAGAACGATTGATGCAGATTTAGCAGCTTCAGGTTTAGATGAGTCCGATTTAATTTTGCCTTCAAAATTCTCCATAGGTGCAGGTATTGGAAAACCTAGAAAATGGTTTGTTGGTGTAGAATCAGAATTTCAGCAAACAAGTCAATTTTCAAACGAATTGTACACAAGTAGTGCTGTTACTTACGAAAATTCATCGCGCTTGTCTCTAGGAGGTTTTTATATTCCACAGTATAATTCATTTACAAGCTATTTTAAACGTGCTGTTTATAGAGCAGGTTTACACTATGAGAATACAGGCTTAAATATAGAAAATGAGTCGATTAAAGAGTTTGGCATGTCTTTTGGTATAGGTATACCAGTAGGGAGTTTTTTTTCCAATGCTAATTTAGGTTTAGAGCTTGGGCAGAGAGGAACTACGAACAGCAATTTAATACAAGAGAATTTTATAAATTTCCAAATAAGTCTATCTTTGAACGATAGATGGTTTCAAAAACACAAATTTCAATAACAGGACCTATAATTTAATTATCATGAAAACAAAAATTACATTATTATTAGCAGCATTATTTATTGGCCTTAATATAGGGTTTGCACAGCAGGATGAAGAATGTATGACGAAGCTTTCTATATTCCATGAATATGTAAAAGCTAAAAATTTTGATGCAGCCTACCAACCTTGGATGGATGTTAGAACAAAATGCCCTCAATTTAATAACGCCATTTATATTGATGGAGAGAAAATTTTAACCGATAAGATTGAAAAATCTACTGGAGCTGATAAAGTAGCAGCCATCAACGATTTAGTAAAATTGTGGGAAGAAAGAGGTGTTAATTTTCCTGAAAAAACACCGAAAGGCGAATATGGTGCACAATCTTGTCAATTATTATATGATAACCGTGCTATATTAAATAAAACAAACGAAGAATTATACGCTTGTTTTGATGCCGCTTATCAAGCAGATAAAGCAACATTTACAAACCCACAAAGTTTGTACACTTATTTCTCTTTAATGGTAGATTTATTTGATGCTGGTAAAAAACCTGCCGAAGATTTATTCAATAAGTATGATGACATTAATGAGAAGATAGAGGAAGAAGTTAAAAACTATTCTGAAAGCTTAAACGTACTTATTGAAAAAGAAACTGCTGGTACTGAGTTAACAAGTAGAGAAAATCAATACAAAGCTTATTATGAAAGTTATTTAGCTGCTTACGATCAAATTGCAGCAGGTACTGACGAAAAAATGGGGACAAGAGCAAATTGTGATATTTTAATTCCTTTATACACAAAGAACTTTGAAGCTAATAAAGAAAATTCAGTTTGGTTACAAAGAGCAGCTGGTAAAATGTCTGAAAAAGAATGTACTGATGATCCATTATTCTTTAAGTTAGTTAATGCGTATCATGAATTAAGCCCATCAGCTAACTCTGCGTTTTATTTAGGTATATTGAAGGATAAAGAAGGTAAATCAAATGAAGCGATTTCTTTCTATAAACAAGCCATTGATTTAGAAACTGATAACTTCAAAAAATCTAATTTAAATAACAGAATAGCTTTGAAGCTTAAATCTAGAGGTAGTTATTCACAAGCTAGATCATTCTTTAGAGAAGCATTAAGATTGAACCCTTCAAATGGTCGTCCGTATTTATCAATAGCAGCTATGTATGCGGCAAGTGCTAATGATTGTGGTGATACTAACTTTAATAAAAGAGCTGTGTATTGGTTAGCTGCCGATGAAGCTCAAAAAGCGGCAAGAGTGGATCCTAAATTAGCTGGTGCAGCAGCGCAATCTGCAGCAAATTACCTAGCTAAGGCACCTCAAAAAGCTGAGATATTCAGTGCAGGTAATTCTGGTCAAGTTATTAAAATTTCTTGTTGGATAGGTGCACAGGTAACTGTACCAAAAATGTAATGAAACAACAAAGTTTATATAAAACCATTAACATAGTCATCATATTTATGATGACTATGTTTTTTTCATGTAATGACAGTTTTAAGCAAGTTCAAAAAATAGGTGTTTCAGAAAATGAACCTATAGGAATTGCAGAAAATATCAATTTGAAGCATACCGATTCTGGTCGTGTTACTGCAAATTTGTTAAGTCCAAAAATGTTGGAATATACTAACAGGGATTTTCCGTATAGGGAATTTCCAGAAGGCATTGTTTTGAATTTATATGATGAAGAAAATAAAAAAAGTGTAGTTGTTGCCGATTATGCTATTGTTTACGACAAAACCGATTTGCTAGATTTGCAAGGTAATGTTGTTATAACTACAAACGATAACCGCGTCTTAAAAACTGATCAGCTATTTTATGACCAAAAGAAGGAATGGTTATTTACAAATAAGCCTGTGTCATTCAAAACAGAATCAGATATTATAAATGGTACCGGATTCGATTCTAATTCTAAATTTACCAATGCTGAAGTTCTTGAAGTAACTGGCATTATAACCGTGGAAGATTAAAACTTTTTTCGTGGTTTAAATTTTAAATACACTTCTTCAAATTTAATTATCTTTACACGATATTTTACAAACAAATAATATTCATGAAATATTCTAAATTTTTCCAATACGCTTATTTGGTTTTTGCAGCCTTGTTTTTATACGATGGTATAACGAAATGGAATGCGGGCATTAGCGGTGCCTACCTATCTATTGGTTTAGCTGCGCTAGCTATTTTCATGTTTTTTTTCAGAAGAAAATTTACAAAAAAATACGATAATAGTGATAAATCAAACTAAATGAGTGTTGATGTTGTCATCATTATTGCTTCCCTATTATTATCTGCTTTTTTTTCGGGCATGGAGATTGCCTACATTTCTTCCAATAAAATTCATATTGAAATAGAAAAGAAACAAGATGGAACTATCTCTAAAGTTTTAACAAAGCTAACGGCGAAGCCTTCCAAATATATTGCAACCATGCTTATAGGTAATAATATTGCATTGGTTATATATGGGTTTTTTATGGGCGATTTGTTGGTTGAATGGTTTTTAACTTTCATGCCAACTCCTTATGGGTTTTTAAATGCCATGCTAACCGATTTTAGTTTGTTAACACAAACAATTATTTCAACATTGGTTATTTTAATTACTGCCGAATTTTTACCTAAAGTTTTTTTTCAAATATACTCCAACACGCTTATAAAAGCATTGGCTATTCCGGCTTATGTGTTTTATCTTCTATTTTCAGTTATCTCCGATTTTGTTATTTGGATTTCCGATTTTGTATTGAAGCATCTTTTTAAAACGGAAGGAGACCAAATTCAACTTGCTTTCACAAAAGTTGAGTTAGGGAATTATATTAGTGAACAAATGGAATCGGTAGAAGCGCATGACGAAGTTGATTCTGAAATACAAATTTTTCAAAATGCCTTAGAATTTTCAGAAGTAAAAGCGCGTGAAGTGATGGTGCCAAGAACCGAAATAACGGCTATAGAAATAAATGATTCTATTAAATCGCTTAGTGCCCTTTTTACAGAAACAGGTTTTACTAAAATATTGGTTTATAAGGATACGATTGATGATATTTTGGGATACGTTCACTCTTTTGAATTGTTCAAAAAACCCAAAAATATTAAATCGATGATGCTTCCTGTGGAATTCGTGCCAGAAACAGTACTTATTAAAGATGTACTAAGTGTACTTATAAAAAAGCGAAAAAGTATGGCAGTTGTTTTGGACGAATATGGAGGAACAGCAGGTGTTATGACCGTGGAAGATATTGTAGAGGAACTGTTTGGGGAGATTGAAGATGAGCATGATACCATTGATTTAATTGAAGAAAAAATAGGTGATGATACTTATACCTTTTCTGCTAGACTAGAGGTAGATTACATAAATGAAACCTATAAGCTGAACTTGCCTGAAAGTGAAAATTACGAAACACTTGGTGGTTTAATTGTAAATCATACAGAAGAAATTCCTGAACAAAATGAGGTGGTGAGAATTGATGAATTTGCCTTCACTATTTTACAGGTTTCAACAACTAAAATTGACTTGGTAGAACTTAAAATTATAGGGGAATATTAGGTTTCTTCTATTCAACTTTTAATAATATTATCAAGATTTATTAGTTTCTGAAATTGGTGGTTAAATACTTCTTAGTTGATAAAGTTTTGTAAATTGATATAGTTAGAAATTGTGTTTTCCAATTCAAAAAATGTAATTCGAAAATCGAAAGCATAAATAGATAATAACACTTTTATTATTAAATAGAAAATAGTATTTTCGCCCACGATATTTTTGTCAGGCAAAACCTGGCAACCAACTTAACAAATTAAATCTTAACAATAGGTTTTTTATAAAACATAATTTCAAATGGCAGTTTTAAATAAGATTAGACAACGTTCACTATTTTTAATCGTAGTTATAGCATTAGCGTTATTTTCTTTTGTGTTAGCAGATTTGTTTAAAAACGGTAATGCGTTTTCGGCAAAATCTCAAAACATAGTAGCAACAATAAACGGGAAGGATATTAGTCGAGAAGAGTTTATGCAAAAGGTTGAAGCAGCTCAGCGTCAAGCGGGATCAAATGCTACAAGTTCACAAGTTATTAATCAGGTTTTTGAACAGGAAGTAAGGCAGGCCATCATGGAAAACCAGTTTGAAAAACTAGGTATTTCTATTGAGAAGGACCAGATGAGAGATTTGTTAAAAACGGCATTGGCTTCAAGCCCAGAATTTTTAAATGAAGCTGGAATGTTCGATGAGAATAAACTAAATGAATATATTGCTAATTTAAAAGAAACTTCGGCTGAAGGTTATCAAGGTTGGGTAAACTACGAAAAATCTATTGCCGCAAATGCATTACAGCAAAATTACTTCAATATGGTGAAAGCTGGTTTAACAGCAACGTTAAAAGAAGGTGAATTGGAGCATAAGTTGGATGGCAATAAAGTGGATATAACGTATGTTCAAATTCCTTACACATCAATTGATGATGCTAAAGTGAAAGTTGAAAAGTCAGATATTTCCAATTATATTGAAAAACATAAAAAACAATTTGAAGTTGAGGCTTCAAGAGATATTAAATTTGTTCAGTTTAATGAAGTAGCGTCAGATGCTGATGAAAAAGCAATTAAAGAAAGTTTAAAAAGTCTTTTAAAAGATAAGGTAGAGTACAATGAAGTTTCAAAAAACAATGAAGCTATTGTGGGCTTTTTAAATACGGATAATAATGAAAATTTTATCAACTCAAATTCGGATATTAAATTTGATAGCCGTTATTTGTTTAAATCGGATTTACCAGCTAGTGTTGCCGACAGCATTTATAATTTAAATGTTGGTAAAACCTATGGCCCTTATAAGGATAATGGTTATTTTAAAATATCTAAAGTTTTAGCTGTTAAACAAATACCAGATTCAGCAAAAGTAAGACACATTTTAATCCCATTCTTGGGTTCTCAAAGTGCTAGTCCAGATGTTGTACAAACGGAGGCTCAAGCAAAAGCAACGGCAGATAGTTTGTTGGCTGTTTTAAAAACAGATCGTAGTAAATTCTCTGAGTTTGTAACTGCGTATTCTTCAGATCAAGGAAGTGTGAACAATGAAGGTCGTTACGATTGGCATCCTTATAATTCTATGGTTCCTGAATTTAATGATTTTGAATTTGAAGGTAAGACTGGAGATTTAGGAGTTGTTAAAACGGTATTTGGTTTTCATATTATAGAAATTGAAGGTCAAAAAAATAGTAAAAAAGCCATTCAGGTAGGAACAATTGCCAGAAAAATTGAGCCATCGGAAGAAACGGTTGATAAAGTCTTTAGAGATGCTTCAAATTTTGAAATTGCTGTAGAAAGCAAAAGTTTTGAAGCAGCAGCCAAAGAGAAAAAATATGAAGTGCGTCCAGTTAATAAACTTAAAATTTTAGACGAGAATATTCCAGGAGTTGGTAGCCAAAGACCAATTGTACGTTGGGCATTCGAAGAAGATTCTAAAGTAGGAGATGTAAAACGTTTCAATGTTACAAATGGTTATGTGATAGCACAATTAGTTGCTAAACATAAAGAAGGACTTATGTCGGTAGAAGATGCATCCATTACAGTTACTCCAATAATTCGCAAAGAAAAGAAAGCTGAGATGATTAGAAAGCAAGTAACTGCTACTAGTCTTGAAGGGGTTGCTAAAGCTAAGAATCTTACTGTTCAAACAGCAACTGGTCTTAATATGAAAAACCCAACCATTTCGGGAGCTGGAAGAGAGCCATTAGTTGTAGGTGCTGCTTTTGGATTGAAAGAAGGGAAAACTTCAAAATTAATTGACGGTGTTAATGGCGTGTATATGATTAAAGTTACAAAAGTTGAGCCAGCTGTTAAATTAGATAGTTATCAAGCTGTAGCTAATAGAGTAGAGCAACAAAAATTAAATGTTGTAACTTCTAAACTTTATGCAGCATTAAAAGAAGCTGCTGAGATTGAAGATAACAGAGCGAAAAATCAAATTCAATAAGAATACGATTTTGATATACTAAAAAAGGAGCAAATTTAATTTGCTCCTTTTTTTTTGATTTATAATAAAGAGATGACATTAGAATTGAAGGATCATCTTATTATACGGAACTAAGGTGTTGAATCCTTTGTCTTTAAAATAAGATGTTGGATCTTTCTTAGAAGCTACTAAAACAAAATCACCACCCCAAGCCCCTAAACTTTTAACGCTGCCCTTAAAGTCTTTAAATATCATGTCTTTTACGGTTGGCTGCTTGGTGATTTTAGAAATGATCATTTCGTGATGGCTTATCAAATTCTCAAAATCTTCTAAAGTAGTAGCGTTAATTACTTGGTTTGTTATGTCGCTAATTTCAGAAACAACCGAAGTAATATTTTGTTTGTTTGCATTGTATGTTGCTATGCCTTCTCTACTGTTTTGTTTTTTGTTTAAATATATAAAGTATAAATGCTCTTTAAATTCAGGATCGAAATCGACCTTTTTTATGTTTATACTTTTTTGAGAGTCCCTCAAAGTATCTATTTGGTACGTAATTGGATTACTATTTTGAGCACATGCAATATCATAACCACTACCTCCAAAGGTAAGTTTTAATAAATCAAAAGGATTTACATTAGCCCATTGAGCCAGATTATTTAATAATGTAGAAGAACTTCCTAAACCCCAATTTTTAGGAAAGGTAAGTTTAGTTGAAATTTTATAACCATGGTCTGAATTTAAAAACTCTGGATTCAATGTTTTTGCAGCCTTAAATATTTCAATCACTCTTTTTGAAATCTCGTTAAGTTCGTTTTTAGAGTTTGCATTAAAATCAGTGAGAGAAAAACTGTCTTCAAACCAAACAGAATCATCACTATTAAAACTTTTCCAAAAAATTTCTTTTTCTGCTATAGGTTCAACATTTAACGATTGTCCAAATATTGTAGGTAATGCGAGTGATAGAGCTCCATCAAGTACTACATACTCGCCAGTAATTAATAGCTTCCCGTTACTATAATAATTAGTCATTATTAATTTATCATTCTTAATTGATTGATAGCTTCAACTACTGCACTATGTGTTACTACTTTCGATTTAAAATGTTCCGTTAAAGCTGATTTTTCAATTTCATTGGCTCCAAACTGATTCAAAATATTCATTAAATGCATTTTCATATGTCCTTGTTGAATACCTGTTGTGGTTAGTGAACGAAGTGCAGCAAAATTTTGTGCTAACCCAGCTACAGCAACAATTTGCATCAATTCTTTTGCAGTTGGATGATGAAGTAATTCTAAAGAAAGTTTTACTAAAGGATGTAAACCTGTTAGCCCACCTATAGTACCTAATGCAAGTGGAATTTCCATCCAAAAACTAAATATATCATTTTCAATTTTTGCATGCGAAAGGCTACTGTATTTTCCGTTTCTTGAAGCATAGGCATGTATGCCAGCTTCTACAGCTCTAAAATCATTACCAGTGGCTAAAACAACAGCATCTATACCATTCATAATCCCTTTATTGTGTGTTACGGCTCTAAAGGGTTCTACTTCAGCAATATTAACTGCTTGAATAAATTTTGTTGCAAATTCTTCGCCGGAAATTGAAGCATCGTCACTTAACTCATCAACTTTACAACTTACTTCAGCACGTACCAAACAATCTGGGACATAGTTGGAAAGAATACTCATTATTATTTCAATATCCCTTTCTTCTTCAGTGAAGGCATCAAAATGCAATGCTTCTCCTTTGAATGTTTTTGCAAATTGTTCTAAACAAGAATTTATAAAATTGGCTCCCATCGCATCTAGTGTTTCAAATGATGCATGCAATTGATAATAGCCTTTTATATCATCCGTTTTATCACGAAGTTCAATATCTAAAATGCCTCCACCACGCTTTTCCATATTCTTGGTTATTGGTTTAGCATCATGAATAAGCTGGGGTTTGATATGATTAAAGTAACTTTTTAACGTTTCAGGATTACCATAGTATATAAAATGTACTTGACCAATTTTAGTTGTAGAAATTACTTTTGTTTTAAAACCACCTCTATCCATCCAAAATTTAGCTGCTTTACTGGCAGCTGCAACTACCGAACTTTCTTCGATAGCCATTGGTATGGTATATAATTTTCCGTTAATTGAAAAATTTGGGGCAACCCCTAATGGTAAATAGTAATTGGTTATTGTGTTTTCAATAAACTCATCATGAAGCTGTTGTAGTTTATCATTAGTGTTCCAATATTGTTTCAAAATGCGTTTGGCATCTTCAGCATTAGAAAAATAAGTTTGAACTATCCAATCAATTTTTTTCGATTTCGACAATTTAGAGAAGCCAGAAATAGATGCGCACATTATTTTTAGATTTAAAAAACACAAAGATACTACATCCTTTTTTTATATGAACTAAGGCGGATTTAATTGTTAATATTTGGTGTTTTTTGAAGAAATTTTAGTAAACTTGAAAACTTTTAAAAAAACCGCAAGGATTGATTGAAATTGGCAAGATTATTTAAACTTTAAACAGTTTTTGTCAATCTGGTTTAATAATACTTTTACTACAAATACATGGCATTAAGCACATTAAAACCACATCAAAAAGAACTTTGGGGACAACCAATAGGATTATACATTTTATTTTTAACAGAAATGTGGGAACGCTTCTCATATTATGGAATGCGTGCCTTATTGGTTTTGTACATGACAACCTCCGCTTTAGGTGATGATCCTCGTGGTGCTGGCTTAGGATGGACAAGTAAAGAAGCATTGGCTCTTTACGGCTGGTATACTATGTTGGTTTACGTGATGTCCATTCCTGGAGGTATGATTGCAGATAAACTCATTGGTCAAAAAAAGGCAGTTCTTTTTGGAGCAATTATTTTATGTATTGGTCATGGCGTGTTAGTTCTTACAGATATTTGGGCGTTTTACACTGGTTTAGGCTTAGTTATTTTAGGTGTTGGTCTTTTAAAACCTAATATTTCTACAATGGTGGGTGGTTTGTATCAAACAGGCGATATTAGAAGAGATAAAGGTTTTAGTATTTTTTATATAGGAATAAATTTGGGCTCCTTATTAGCAACTTTAATGGTTGGTGGTGTTGTAGCAAAATGGGGTTGGCATGCTGGTTTTGGACTTGCAGGGATAGTAATGGTATTAGGATTGATTAATTATGTTTTTGGTCAGAAATATTTGAAAGAAGTTGGCAATTTTGTGCCAAATAGCAACGATGAAAATGAAGTTTCCTATGGGAAATTGTATTCAGATTTATTTAAATCACCAAAGCAACTTCTAATAGTTGCTGTGTTGTTATTAGCTTCCATTTATGGTTGGTTTACCTTGGATTGGGGCTATGGAATGCTTTTTATATTTTTAACGGCAATAGCAGCTTTATTAATTATGATATATAAGGAATTAGATACTCAAGTTTATAAAGACCGCTTTTTAGTGCTTTTATTGTCTTTCATAATGGTAATTATTTTCTGGGGTGCTTTTGAGCAAGCTGGAGGTTTAATGAACTTATACACGGATACTAAAACGGATAGGGTTTTATTTGGTTGGACCATACCTACAGTAATGTTTCAAAGTTTAAATGCAGGATTTATAATAATTTTTGCAACTATAGTTGCTAGTATTTGGGCAAAACGAAAGTTGAAAGGTAAGGAAGCCTCGTCTTTATTTAAAATGGCTTTAGGAATAATCATTATGGGATTTGGCTTCATTTTTATGGTGTTTGCAGCCATGGAATTTCAAAAATCTGGTACATCAAGTATGGCTTGGTTGGTTTTGGCCTATTTGTTTCATACCATAGGAGAATTATGTTTATCTCCAGTAGCCTTATCATTTATTACAAAATTAGCTCCGGTAAAATATGCGTCGTTAATGATGGGGGTTTATTTTGCCGCATCAGGTTTAGGAAATAAGGTTGCAGGTATAATTGGAGAATCGGCTTCAGATTTTGGTGAATATGCTGTTTTTTCAGGCATTTTAATATTTACCGTAATAATAGGAACCTTGTTTATAATTCTATTAAAACCTTTAAAAAGATTAACTCACGGTGCTGAGGATAATGAACGCGTAATGCACTAATATTTCAATATTCAATATTTTTTCTAAAATTCTAATAATGAGTGAGAATTCAACTGATCAATTTTTTAAAAGTACCGTATTAGGTCATCCTGCAGGATTATTTGTTTTATTTTTTACTGAGATGTGGGAACGTTTTTCTTTCTATGGAATGCGTTCTTTATTAGTATTGTTCTTCATGGCTTCTTTTGTTGATGGTGGTTGGGGTTGGGATCAAGCCACAGCATCATCATTATTTGGGTCTTACGTAGGGTTGGTGTATCTATCAACTATGTTGGGCGGATATTTTGCTGATAAAAAAATAGGCTATCGATGGGCGGTTGTTATTGGGGCTTTGTTAATGACCTTAGGCCACTTTTCTATGGCATTTGAAACCCAATTTACAATTTATTTAGGATTGGTTTTGTTAGTTTTTGGTAATGGCTTTTTTAAACCAAACATGACTTCCATAATTTCTGAAATGTATAGAGATAGACCAGAAAAGAAAGATGGAGCTTATACCATTTTCTATATGGGTGTAAATGCAGGTGCATTTTTTGGGATTTTATTGTGTGGTTATTTAGGTGAAAAAGTAGGTTGGGGATTTGGATTTGGACTTGCTGGAATATTTATGTTTTTGGGCTTAGTTCAGTTTTGGTTGTCTCAAAGCATTTTTGGAGATATTGGAATTAAACCTGTTAAAAAGAATCCCGTAGAAGAACTTAAACTTGATAATGATAAAAGAGTGCCATTTTCTGCTTGGCAATTGGGATTAATTGCTGTGTCTATTATTTTGGGCTTGCTTTGGATTATAAATGCCCCAGTAACAAAAATTTCAAAAGGAGCAGTTAATGTGTTTAATTTTGAGATTTTTGGATTGTCCGGTAACAGTTTTGCCATTCTTACCGCATTAATACTTTTTGTTATATTGTTGGTTTATAGATTAATGCAGTATTCTAAAAATACAAGAGAGAAATTAATTGCGGTTACGTTTTTTGCATTTATAACCATATTTTTCTGGGCAATTTTTGAACAGTCTCCGAATAGTTTAACTGTTTTTGCTGAAAAGTACACAAATAGGATATTAACGGGTAATTCAAGTCTTATCTTTTTGATAGTTAATTCATTAATGACAATTGTACCTTTGCTAATTATTAACTGGGTAATGTATTTGTTATTTAAACAAACTTTTAAAAAGTATTCAATAGCAAACATAACATTGTCCATTAGCTTTGTTATAGTATGGGTAATCGCACTTTGGATGTTGGTTAAAGATTATTATACTGCTGGTTTATTAGATTTATCAGATTCCACTTTGGCATTTTTAAAGATTGAAAAAACAACAGTAGCCCTAACGGAAGTTCCCGCAACATGGTTCTCCACATTAAATTCATTATTCATAATTACTTTAGCTCCATTATTTTCGAAAGTTTGGGAAAGTAGATTTAATCCTAATGCTAACGTAAAATACGGTATTGGAATGTTTTTATTAGGCCTAGGAATGGTAGCAGTGGCGTTTGGATCTAATGGAATTGCTCCTGGAGCAGAATCTGCTAGTGTTAGTATGATTTGGTTAATTCTAGTGTTTTTATTCCACACCATGGGCGAATTATGTATTTCGCCTGTAGGACTTTCTTATGTTAGTAAATTAGTGCCAGCACGTATGATTGCTTTTATGTTTGGTGTTTGGTATTTAGCTGTTGCCATTGGTATGAAAGGAGCTGGTATGTTTGGAGAAGAAGTGGAAGTGATTGCAAACGAGAAGGGAATTAGTTACTTCTTTTGGATGTTGGCAATTGTGTCTTTTGTGCTTGCAGCCTTCTCTGTGTTAATGTCTCCAGTTATTAAAAAGCTAATGCACGGTGTTCGTTAATCTTAAAAAAAGTTAAATTGATAGTAAATGCGCCATTTTTGGCGCATTTTTTGTAAGTTCGATATTCGTATTACAACAAAGTGAATTATGAAGAAATTAGTATTTTTATTAATGTTAGCTGTTTTAACCTCAGTTAGCATCAATGCACAAGAGATTAATTGGGTAACGCTTGAGAAGGCCATTGAGCTTCAAAAGAAAAATCCTAAAAAAATAATGATGGATGTTTACACCAATTGGTGCGGACCATGTAAAATGTTAGACAAGAACACGTTTCAAAATCCTGATGTAGCAAAATACGTTAACCAACATTATTATGCGGTAAAATTTAATGCTGAAGGGAATGAATCGGTAAATTATAAAGGTAAAACGTATACCAATCCAAATTATAAAGCAGAATTAGCTAATAGACGTAATTCGGCACACCAATTGTCTAGTTATTTGCAAATTCAAGCTTATCCAACCATTGTTTTTTTAGATGAAAAGGCAGATGTTATTGCGCCAATTAGAGGGTATCAATCACCTCCTCAATTGGAGTTGTATTTAAAGATGTTTAAAGCCGATGACCATAAAACTTTAGATACTCAGGAAAAATTTAACGTTTATTATACAGCATTCAAACCTGAATTTAAAGGTTAAATGAATCTTAACAAAAGGTTCGTCTAGAACTAATAATTAATAATGAAAGCTCCTTTTTTACCAGTTGGGTAAAAAGGGAGTTTTCGTTTTTTACACGTACTTTCCCATTGCTCAATGGATGATTTGTAGTTGCTGCCATCTGCAATTATATATTTGGGTTGGATGGAATCAATCAATCTGTTCAAATTTATTTTTGGTGATTGTCGCAATAAAACATAATCTGGTTTAAATGATTTTATATTGTAAACTCCTAAACTGTCAATCACCAATAACTTTTTTGAATTTAGTATATAAACCGATTGCAATCGGTCTTCTTTTATGGTTTTAATGTGGTTTCCAACGGTATAGTCGGTAATGATTTTTGTTTTTCGTTTTGTTATGCTGTCTAAATCGCTAGCTACGGAAATGCTCTTGTTTGATGTGTTTCCTAATAAGGTATTTCTACTTTTATGAAATACAATAAATTGATTTTCTGGTGAATTGTTTGAAGTGTAAATAATGGAAGATTGTACAATTAAAACACTTATTAAAAGCCATTTTAGAGATGTATAGTTCCGTTTAATACAGTAACGTACAAGTGTAATCGTGAAGATGTAAAAAGCAAAGACATACAGTAGATTAAAAGGGATATCTTTGAAAAGAAAAGCTTCTTGTCTTGAAACCCAACCTATAAACCAATTCATTGCCCAAATAACATGCCCGTATGCAGTTGCTATTATTTGTGGTAAAACATTTAAAACGGCTAATAACATAACTGCTAAACCAAGCCCTAAAATAATCCCTAAAATAGGAATGATTACTAAATTTGAAAGAAAAAATAATCCTGGAAATTGGTGAAAATAATATAGGCTCAAAGGAATAATTCCTAATTGAGCAGATATTGTAACCGTTAGTGTGTGCCAAAGTTTGTCTGGAAGCCAATACTTTGTTTTCCATAATCTATATAATAATGGATCGATAGCTACTATCGCAAAAACAGCCAAATAACTTAACTGAAAGCCTACATCAAATAAAAACAGCGGTTTAAAAAGTAGTATTACAAGCATGGAAATAGCGAGCGTATTGTAAATATTGGTAGGTCGGTTTAAGTTTTTTGCAATAGCCACCACGCTAAACATAGTAACTGCTCGTGTTACCGAAGCCGACAGACCAGCAATGATAGCAAAACTCCATAAAATGCTTAGGAGTAAAATGGCATTCAATAATTTTCCGTTTTTTATGTAGGTTATTGGCTTAAAAATAAACTCTAATATCAATAAAATAAGGCCAATATGTAAGCCGGAAATGGCTAGAATGTGTATGGCGCCCGCATTGGTGTAATTAAGGTAAACTTCCTCGCTTATATCTTGACGTTGACCCAATAAAAGAGCATTTATTATGCTTAATTCATCAGGATTAAAGTGATAAGGTTTTAGTTTTTCATTTATGTGATTTCTTATAGCATTCGCAATACCAAAAAGTGTTTGTGATTTTGATTGTACTTGAAATAGAGAACCTTCAAAAATGAATATTTGATGATAAATGTATTTTTTTTCTAAGTAAGATTTGTAATTGAATTGATTTGGATTCAACGGATTAATTATGTCCTTAAAAATGGTTTTACTTATATAAATTTCATCTACTTTCAATGGTTTTGTAGTGGCGTCTTTTTCAATGTTTAATAAAGACTTACCTATTACTTTTTCATTGTCTACTTCTAATAAGTCAATAATGTATTTGTCATAATAGTTTCCAGATTTTAAAATTTCTCTAACCCTAAACGTAATGGTCTTTAATGAATCGGTTTTGTTTGAAATTTGATTTGTGTAATGTTTTAAATTGTTTTTTTCATTATGAATGTTGGTTGTTAAAATTCCAACTAAAACCATGGTTGTAAAAACAGAAATTCCAAACCAGATAGTTTTAATAAATCGGTTTCTATCGATAAAATAAAAAGTGGTAACAAATAGAAAAGCTATAGCAGTTAAAAGTAAATTTAACTGCAGTGGAATGTTAAAACCATGACCAATACCTATGCCTAAAACAAAGCAAAACGTGAGTTTGATAATAGTGAAATTGAGTAGTTTCATAACCACTCTAATATATGAAATATCTTATAACATTCTACGTGCTTCAACAAAGGCGTTATCCCAATAAGTTTCTGAAAGTTTAGAAACTATAACCCCGGCACGAGTAGTGGAATGAATGAATTCAACATCGCCATTTTTAGCGTTTACTACAAGTCCTACATGGCTAATGTCATTTCGCCTGTTCATGGTTTTAAAAAATAATAAATCACCTTCTTGGGTATTGTTTAAAGTAATTTTATCTCCCATTTTTGCCATGTCTCTGGAACTACGAGGCAAAATAATATCAAATGCCCTAAACGATTCAAAAACCAATCCTGAACAATCCATTCCTTCCTTTGTTGTTCCTCCAAATCTGTATTTTACACCGCTGAACTGTTTGGCGTAATCAACAATATTAAATGCTTTTGATGCTTCTTTGGTAGATTTACCATTATCATCTTCATTGCTCTTTTTAGCATCGTAGGCTCCGTTGGTTTTTATTAAGCTAACTTCTGTTTTCGGAGTTGAAATCACTTTTTTTGAGGTCGATTTTTTTACAACGGTTGTTTTTGAAGATTTACAGCTACTTAAACTAACAGCTATTAGCATTAGGATAATAAATGGTCTCATAAATAAATTTAAGCTTTGATTGATTTGTAAATTAATTTCGCAGTTTTTTCACTAGCGCCCTTGCCTCCTAAGGCTTTTTCTAGTTCGTAATAATCAATAAATATTTTAGAACGTTCCGATTCGTTTAAAATTTTGTCAAATTCCTTTTTTAAACGTTTTGGATTAAAATCATTTTGGATTAGTTCAGTAACCACTTCTTTATCCATAATTAAATTTACTAATGAAATGAATTTTAAAGTTACAATCCGTTTGGCAATTTGATAAGAAATGGCACTACCTTTATAACAAACTACCTGAGGAACCTTAAATAAAGCGGTTTCTAGGGTGGCAGTTCCCGAGGTTACTAATGCAGCGTACGATACACTTAATAAATCATAAGTTTTGTTTGAAATGAATTTAACGTTCGCAGAGTTTATAAACGGTTTGTAAAACGCATATTCCTGACTCGGAGCTCCTGCTATTACGAACTGGTAGTTTGGATATTCATGAACCAAACTAAGCATAACGGAAAGCATATTTTTTATTTCTTGCTTTCTACTTCCTGGTAATATGGCAATGATAGGTTTATCGCTTAGTACATTTTCGGTTCTAAATTGATAGGGATCCACTTGCCTTCTATTGGAAATAGCATCAATTAAAGGGTGGCCAACAAAAGTAACTTTATAATCGTATTTTTTGTAAAATGCTTCAACGAAAGGCAATATAACGTACATGGCATCAATATCCCGTTTTATGTCTTTTACACGTTTCGCTCTAGAAGCCCAAACTTGTGGCGATATATAATAATTAGTTTTAAAACCTGCTTGTTTAGCCCATTTTGCAATACGTAAATTAAAACCAGAATTGTCAATAAAAATGATAACATCAGGCTTAAATTCCTGAATATCACGCTTACAAAATGAAATATCTTTAAAAATGGCAGATAGGTTCATGATAACTTCTGCAAAACCCATAAAGGCACGCTCTTTATAGTGTTTTACTAAAGTGCCACCAACGCCTTGCATAAGGTCGCCACCCCAAAACCTGAAATTTGCATGCACATCTTCGTTAAGTAGTGCTTTCATTAGGTTGGAGCCGTGTAAATCGCCTGAAGCTTCGCCTGCTATAATATAATATTTCATTTTTATTGTTAGGTCGAGTGCAGTCGAAACCTAATTATTGTTTATTTAAAGCCTCTCGACTGCACCCGAGTAGACAAGGTAATTGAGTTAAAAGAGTTTAAAAATAAATGTAAAAACAGCTATAAAAATAGTTATTAATAGCACGCCTCTCGCATGATAATCTTGTCGTTTTCTTATAAAAATAAAAAAAGCAATTAAATTTAAAATAGCCCCCAAACTAATAAGTTTACCCAAAAAACCTTCTTTGGCAGCTGCCTTAATAACAGTTATAAAATCGTCTCCTTGCCCTAAAAATGTGGCAACTAAAAATAGGCCTATACAATTAGCTATTAAACCTACAAGAATGCCTATTATAATGTTTTTTTTAATCATTTAAATTCCAGGTGTTTAAATTTTGAATGTAATGATGTGCAGTTAAATCAAACTGAATAGGTACTAAGGAAATAAAGCCGTTTTCTAGAGCCCACTCATCCGTATCTTCCCCACCATCTAAATTAACAAATTTTCCTGTAAGCCAATAGTAGTCTCGGCCTTGTGGTGTTTTTCTTTTATCGAATTCTTCCACCCAATTTGCCTTGGCCTGTCGGCAAATTTTAATGCCCCTTATTTTTTCCTTTGGTAGGTTTGGAATATTCACATTTAAAACAACACCATTAGGGATGCCTTGTTTTAAAACGTTTTCTGTTATGGTTTTTACAAAACTTTTGGTTGCTTCAAAATTAGCACTCCAAGCATAATCTAGGAGTGAAAAACCAATGGCTGGAATGCCTTCAATACCTGCCTCAATTGCAGCACTCATGGTGCCAGAGTAAATAACATTTATTGAGGAATTCGACCCATGGTTTATACCGGAAACGCAAATATCAGGTTTTCGCTCAAGTTTTTCTCTAATAGCAAGTTTCACACAATCTGCTGGAGTACCAGAACAACTGAATTCAATTTGAGGTCCATCATCAATAAAAACCTGTTCAACATAAAGTGTGGAATCAATAGTGATGGCGTGTCCCATGCCACTTTGTGGACTGTCTGGAGCCACAACAACAACATCTCCAATGGTATTCATTACAGAAATTAAAGTTCTTATACCAGGCGCATTAATGCCATCGTCATTGGTAACTAAAATAAGTGGTTTTACTGTCATTTTGTACTTAAAAAAGGGTATAGCAAAAATACATAAATTCAGCAGGAAATGGGCTATTTCTTCAGTTTAACAAAAAATTAGTAGCACATTACTCTAAATGGCATAGTTTTTTCTTTATTTTAGTAAAAAAATGCTGGGCGCATGACGGGCCATAGATTATAAAAGGAATGAAAAAAATTATGAAAAGGAATTATAAAGTGCTAGTATTATCATTATTACTTGCCTTTGCTTCGTGCAGTTTTACAACGAAAAAGTTTAGTAATCCGGATAAAGATAAATTGTTAATTCAGGTTATCACGTTTGTTTTGGAGCAAGGTCATTTTGATCCTTTAGTGTTAGATGACACGTTTTCAGAAGAACTATTTAAAGATTATTTAGAAATTATCGATCCCGTAAAAAGATATTTTTACGAATCGGATTATAAAGATTTTGAAAAATTCAAAACTACGATTGATGATCAGTTAAAAGCAACTGATATTACATTTTTTAATGTGGTACACGACCGCATGATTAAAAGAATTGAAGAAGCTAAAGAAATTTACAAAGAGGTGCTTTCAGAGCCATTTGATTATACTCTTGATGAAAGTTTCAATACAGATTATGAACACAGTTCATATGTGAAAAATAGAAAAGAACTAAAAGATCGTTGGAGACAACAACTTAAATTTTCTACACTTTCTAATTATCACGATTTATTAATGCAAGAAGAGTTGGCCAAAAAGAATGATCCTTCCTACGTAATGAAATCTGAAAAAGAAATTGAAAAAGAGGCTCGTGAATCTACCTTGAAATCAATCGATGTCTATTTCAATGACAATATTGATGATTTACAACGTGAAGACTGGTTTGCAATTTATATAAATACCATAGTTGAAGAGTTTGATCCTCATACCTATTATTTGGCTCCTAAAAGTAAAGAGGATTTTGACCAACGTATGTCTGGGAAATTAGAAGGCATTGGTGCGCGTTTACAAAAGCGTATGGATCATATTAAAATTGTAGAACTAATTTCTGGAGGTCCTGCGTGGAGAAGTAAAGAGCTTGAAGTTGAAGATGTAATTTTGAAAGTAAAACAGGAAAACGAGGCGTTTCCTGTAAATATTGTAGGAATGCGTATCAACGACGCTATCAAATATATTAAAGGGCCAAAAGGAACTAAAGTAACTTTAACCATCAAAAAAGTAGATGGTACCATACGAGATGTTACCATAACCAGAGATGTGGTTGAATTGGAAGAAACTTATGCAAAATCATCTGTGATTAAAAAGGACAATGCAACTTTTGGAATTATCGATTTGCCGTCTTTTTATGTTGATTTTAAAGATTATAAAAACGTAAATGCTGCCAAGGATGTGAAAGCGGAAATAGAGAGATTAAAGGCAGAAGGCATTCAAGGTTTGGTTTTGGATTTACGAAATAATGGCGGTGGATCGCTACCTGCTGTAGTAGAGATGGCTGGTTTATTTATTAAAGAAGGTCCTATTGTTCAAGTACGCTCTACTGGAGAAGCGAAAGAGGTGTTGAGTGATAAGGATAAATCTATTTCTTGGGATGGGCCTTTGGTTATTTTGGTAAATGAAATATCAGCCTCAGCATCCGAAATTATGGCAGCTGCTATGCAGGATTATAAACGAGCCATTATTATTGGTGGAAAACAAACATATGGAAAAGGAACAGTTCAAAATGTTATAAACCTAAATAATATGTTAAGAAGTAATACGAGTGGCGATTTAGGTGCATTGGCTCTTACAACTCAAAAGTATTATAGAATTAACGGAGGTTCTGTGCAATTGGAAGGCGTAAAAAGTGATGTAAATGTACCTGGACGTTTTAGTTTCATAGAGGTAGGTGAAAAGGATAAAGATAATCCATTACCTTGGGATGAAATTGATGCAGCCGATTATTCACCATGGGATAATTATTTTGATTACGATACCACTATCAAGAACAGTAAGGCGCGTATGAGTAACAATACACAACTTAAACTTATAGAGGAAAATGCAAAATGGGTAAAAAGTAAAATTGATGAAACCATTGTGCCTTTAAATTACAAGAAATATAAAGCTGGTTTAGATTTAAATGAAGAGGAAGCGAAACGTTTTGATGCTTTAACAAATTATAAAACCAATTTAACTTTTGATTCAACTAAATACGAAAAAGCACTTTTTACAAAAGATACAACCGATCTAAAAGAGAAGCGCACGCGTTGGCATGAAACTTTAAGTCAAGATATTTACGTTGAAGAAGCAGTTAATGTTTTGGAAGATTTGAAAATTTCTTACCCTATAAAAAAGGTAGCGGCAGCCACAAAAAAATAAATATTACATGAGTCAAACATCAAGCTCATTAAAACAATTAGCGCTCCAAAAGTTTAAAAAGAACTTTTGGGGCGTTTTTAGTTGTTGTTTCATTATTTTGGTAGGAATCGTTTCTGTGTTTGCGTATTTATTAGCGCCTGATAATTCACAATATGCAAATCAAATGCATTTGACGATTCATTCTAAGAAACCGGGGTTTAAGGTGCAAATGCTTACCATTCCCACCGATTTAGAAACCGAACAAAGTGTATTCGATAAATTGTTTTTTGGAAATGAAAATGCAGATACTGAAATTCCTATTACGGCATATAGTATTCAAGGGGATATTTTAAATTATAAAGAATATGCTTCCGATGGCTTGGATGGGGTTGAAAAAAGCTTGTCACTAAGCGTATTTCCTAATGGAGAGGTTACTAACTTCATAAAAGAAAAAAGCTTTCTTTTTGGGACCGACAAGTATGGCCGGGATTTACTAAGTAGAGTATTGGTGGGTGCTAGAATATCCTTTTTTATTGGTTTTGTGGCTGTTTTTATATCATTGGTTGTTGGTATTTTTATGGGAAGTATCGCAGGTTATTTTGGAGGTAAAGTAGATGCACTCATTATGTGGATAATCAATGTAACTTGGTCTATCCCAACCTTATTATTGGTTATTGCAATTACCTTGGCCTTAGGAAAGGGTTTTTGGCAAGTGTTTATAGCCGTTGGGCTTACCATGTGGGTTGAAGTTGCTAGGGTAGTACGCGGACAAATAATTAGTGCCAAAGAAATGCAGTATGTAACAGCCGCAAGAGCTTTGGGATTTAACGATTTTAGAATTATTACTAAACATATATTGCCCAATATTATGGCGCCTGTTATTGTTATTTCGGCAGCCAATTTTGCGGCAGCCATTTTAATTGAAAGCGGGCTAAGCTTTTTGGGTATAGGGGCACAACCGCCCATGGCAAGCTGGGGAGCCATGATAAAAGATCATTATAATTATATTATTTTAGGCAAGCCCTATTTAGCCATCATACCTGGACTTTGTATAATGAGTTTGGTTATGGCCTTTATGCTTATTGGAAATGCATTACGAGATGCACTTGATGTTAAGGGTTGATTTTTGTTGGCTCTAAAAAGTAATGCTTAACAGTTTTATATAACCAGTATTTTTAATTTATTTGTGAGTATATACGCCATTAAAAAGAACGATTCTCCATTTGTCAGGGTCTTCATAGGTTTGACTTTTATCTATCCAATAAGGGTTTATAGGTTCTACTTGATTTATTCCCATTTGCAATAAACGCTCATTTGCCTTTGTGTATTTTTCTACCGTATCAAAATATAGAACAAGAAGATTCTCCTTTGTTGGAGGTGGTAGTTGTTCTCCGTCTTTATGTGTGGTAAATTCAAGGTGGTATTGGCTATTGGGAAAGCCTAACATTATTCCACTATAGCCTTCATGTTCAGTGAAAGAGCCTATTTCCTTAAAACCTAAACCTTCTATGTAAAATATCTTGATTGCAGCGAGTTGATTTGTTGGCCTTGCAATTCTAAATTGAATGGCATTTTCGATTAGGTTAAAGCTCATTTTTTTGTAAGTTTCATTTTGTGTTCGGCTAATTTGCTTCAAATACAAAAAGCAGAACAAGTATATACTCTTAATTCACGTTATGCTAATGTTTGTTTTTCAGTAATTGTCATAATATGTCTCAATAACTTAAGTAAAAATTGATGTGATATTTTATATAGGACCTTAAATGAATTTAGTCAGTTTTTTTGCTAAATCAATTTTGGTGGTTATTAGGATGAAGAAAGATGGTTTTAGAAAGAATCTAAGTTCATATTATTGTTTAGTTCATCAATATAGCTCAAAACATCATCTTTTCCAGCTTCGTTACTGGATGAGGTTATAAAGTATTTGGGCATTTCTTCCCAAGTTTCTAGAAGTACTGTTTTATACTCTTCAACGTGTCTTAAAATGGCATTTGGTTTAAGTTTGTCTGCTTTTGTAAAAACAATGGAAAACGGTACGCCATTTTCACCTAACCACTGCATAAATTCTAAATCGATGGGTTGGGGTTTGTGTCTAACATCTACTAAAACAAAGGCCGTAACCAATTGTTCACGTAAACCAAAGTACTCCGTAATAAATTTTTGAAATACTTTTTTCGAGCTTTTAGAAACTCGAGCATAGCCATACCCAGGTAAATCTACCAAATGCCAATTTTCATTTATTAAAAAATGATTGATAAGTTGTGTCTTTCCTGGTCGTCCAGATGTTTTAGCTAAACTTTTTCGGCTAGTTAGCATATTTATAAGAGACGATTTTCCAACGTTACTTCTACCAATAAATGCATATTCGGGGAGTTGTCCTTTGGGGCATTTCGCCACATCAGAATTACTCATTACAAACTCAGCAGATTTAATATGCATTACTAGTTATTTTTATTTCCAAAAAGATGGAAATCTTAATTAATTGAAAATTATATATTCCCAATATGGGATTTTTCTATATAAGACCTCGTTTCTGTAACCAAGAATCCATGATTTGATTAAATTCTTCAGGATGTTCCATCATGGCAGCATGCCCACATTTATCAATCCAAAACAACTCAGAATCTGGTAATAGTTCATCAAATTCCACTGCAACTTCAGGAGGTGTTACATTGTCATTTTTTCCCCAAATTATACAGGTTGGAATATTCATTTTTGGTAAATCTTTTGCCATATTATGGCGAATGGCACTTTTTGCTATAGCCAAGGTTTTTATAAGTTTATTGCGGTCGTTTACGGTTTCATAAACCTCGTCTACAATTTCTTTAGTAGCAATTGCAGGGTCGTAAAAAACATCTTGAGCCTTCTTTTTTATAACTTCATAGTCACTGCGCTTGGTGTAACCACCGCCCATGGCACTTTCGTAAAGACCTGAACTTCCTGTGATTATAAGTCCTTTTATTTTTTCAGGATGTAATTTGGTGTGATATAAACCTATGTGGCCGCCTAAGGAGTTGCCTAATAAAATAACTTCGTTAAAGCCTTTGAATGTTATAAAGTCATTCAGGTATTTAGCAAAGCTTTTAACGTTGGTTTTAAGAATAGACATGGTGTAAATAGGTAACTCGGGAATAATAACCTTGTAGCCTTTTTGACTAAAGTGTTTTATTACCGCATCAAAATTACTCAAGCCTCCCATTAAGCCGTGTAAAACGATAATGGGTGTGCCTTCACCGGCTTCAATGTAGCTGTAATTTTTCTCTTTTTTTAATCGATGCGTCATTAATCAGTTGGTCATTGCTTTGAAACAAATATAGTTATTTCATTCAAATTTCAATGACTTTATTAAGGCTCTATATTAAAATTTCATCACAGAGATGTTAACAATTCTGATATTATAAAATGATAGACTTTAAAGTATTGATTTTTAGTGTCTATAAGTGTTAGTGTTGGATGAATGGGATTTTTAATATCAGATAATCGAAAATTTATTAACAATGTGGTAGAAAGTGGTAAAAAGTGGTAAAATTTCAATATATTTGAATCACAAATACTCAAATTTTTTCAAACTGCATTGGACTTATTAACAGGAACATACGATTGTAAAGTGGATGCTAAAGGCAGGTTAATGATGCCTTCTCTGCTTAAAAAACAGCTGTCTTCGGTTTTGGAGGATGGTTTTGTTCTGCGTCGTTCGGTGTTTCAAAAGTGTCTGGAATTGTATCCTATGGGTGAATGGCAGGTTCTTATGCAGAAAATTAATAAGCTTAATAAGTTTAAAAAGAAGAATAATGATTTTATCCGTCGCTTTACTGCTGGGGTTAAAATGGTGGAAGTGGATACGAATGGACGCTTATTGATACCAAAGGATTTGACGGTATTTGCGAATATTTCAAAAGATATAGTGATTACTTCGGTGGTAAATATTATTGAAATATGGGATAAAGATTTATATGAACAAGCCATTGATGATGCTACTGTAGATTTTGCAGATTTAGCAGAAGAGGTGATGGGACAAGATGACGATGATTATGGAATATCATAACCCGGTATTATTAAAAGAAACTGTTGATGGATTAAATATAAATCCGGATGGGATATATGTGGATGTAACTTTTGGTGGGGGCGGCCATAGTAAAGAGATATTAAAGCGGCTTGGTGATAAAGGAAGATTGTTTGCTTTTGATCAGGATCAAGATGCTCTTGAGAATGTTATTGATGATTCCAGGTTTGTCTTGATAAACGAGAATTTTCGATTCATAAAACGTTTTTTGAGATTTCATGGCGTGAGACAGGTGGATGGGATTTTGGCGGATTTTGGAGTGTCTTCTCATCAATTTGATGTTGCTGAACGTGGTTTTTCAACTCGTTTTGAGGCTAATTTGGATATGCGTATGAATCAGCAAAATAACTTATCGGCTTTTCATGTGGTAAATAAATATGATGAGGAGCAACTGAAACAGGTTTTTTTGCAGTATGGAGAATTAAGGGCTGCACCTGCAATGGCGAGATTGATTGTGGAAAGTAGAGAGGTTGAGCCAATTGTTACTAGTGAGCAGCTTAAGAAGGTGCTTAGTAGGTTTTTGCCTCCAAGGCATGAGAATAAGGTGTTGGCTCAAATATATCAGGCTATTCGCATAGAGGTAAACCAAGAGATTGAAGCGTTAAAAGAGTTTTTGTTGCAAACGCCAGAGATTTTAAAAGAACATGGGCGTTTGAGTTTTATCTCCTATCATTCTTTAGAAGATAGGTTGGTGAAACGCTTTATAAGAAATGGTCTTTTTGAAGGTGAACCCGAGCGTGATATGTATGGAAATTTTGAAGTGCCATTAAAAAAAGTTGGCGGCTTGATAGTGCCTTCTAAAGCTGAAATAAACGCAAATAGTAGGGCGAGAAGTGCAAAGCTTCGCATAGCCGAAAAAATATAATTAGAGGTGACTAATTGGTGTTAAAGCCGAAGGTAAATGATATGAAGACAAATATTTATAAACTGTTGAAAGGTACTTTTTTGGTAAGTGACGACTCTTTTAAAAATTGGAGGTTTATCATTTTTATTTCGGCTTTAGCTATCATCATGATTGCGAGTTCGCACAGTGCTGACAAAAAGGTGTACGAAATAGCGCGATTGAAAAATGAAGTAAACGAAATGCGTTCTGCCTTTATTGATGGTCGTTCAAGGTTGATGAAACTTAAAATGGAATCCAATGTTGTAGAGGTTATGTTAAAAAAAGGCATAGCGCCGTCGGTAATTCCGCCAAAAAAAATAAAGGTAAAAACACAAGAGTAAAGAATACTAAGTGGTAAACGAAAAGAAAATATTGCATAGATTGTATTTTATAGCTGGATGTATGTTCGTCTTCGGGCTTGCTGTTGCATTTAAGCTGGTGAGTATTCAATTCATGCAAGGTGATAAATATAAGGCATTGGCAAGCGAACGTGTTGTAAAGAATGTTATTATCCCTGCTAATAGGGGTAATGTGTATTCTGTGAAGGGAAATTTGCTAGCAACCTCGGTGCCTAAATACGATATTAGGTTTGATGCTGTTACTCCGTCTTCTAAAATCTTCGAAAAATATATTAAGCCACTAAGTGATTCGCTTTCAAGATACTCAGGTAAATCTTCAAGTCATTTTCAAAATGAATTAAGAAAAGCTCGGGCTCTTCGAAATCGTTATTATTTAATAGCGAGAAATGTGGGCTATTCAGAATACATCCGGTTACGTAATTTTCCAATGCTTGAATTAGGAGCTTTTAAAGGTGGTTTGATTGTGGAGCAAACTACAAAACGCGAACATCCAATGGGAGGTATTGCGCAACGAACTATTGGTTATGAGCGTATTGATGAAAATGGAAACGTTACAAGACCTGGAATTGATGGTGCTTTTGGTGTGAAATATCTAAGGGGGGTTGATGGTCAGCGTAAAAAACAACAGATAGGAAAAGGGCAGTGGAAACCTTTGAATGATGCAAATGAAATTGATCCGAAAAATGGCTATGATGTATATACAACTATCGATGTGAATATTCAAGACATCGCACATCATGCGCTTCTGGAACAGTTAGAAAAGTATAAGGCAGACCATGGTTGTGTTGTGGTTATGGAAACTAAAACGGGCGAAATTCGCGCTATTTCAAATCTGGGAAGAAATAGTGAAGGCTTGTATTACGAGCGTTTGAATTATGCTTTAGGCGAGTCTCACGAGGTGGGATCTACCTTTAAGTTAATGGCTTTAACCGCGGGTATTGAAGATAAGGTGATTGATACAAGCGATGTTGTTGATACTGAAAAAGGGATTATTTGGTTTTATGGAAAACCGGTTAGGGATTCGCATCATGGTGGTTATGGTAAAATAACACTCTCTAAAGCTTTTGAAGTGTCGTCGAATACTGGAATAGTGCGTGCTATTGATAAAGCTTATGGAAAAACACCGAGTAAATTTGTGGACAGGCTTTACGCAATGAATCTTCATAACGATTTGGAACTTCCAATTATTGGAGAGCCAAAACCGGTAATTCCAGATCCGAGAATTAAAAACGGCCGCTGGAGCGGAATAGCACTGCAATGGATGGCATATGGGTATGGGGTGTCGTTTACACCTTTACAAACTTTAACATTTTATAATGCCATTGCTAATGGTGGTGAAATGGTGAAACCTCAGTTTTTAAGAGAGGTGAAAGAGTTTGATGAAGTTATTGTGCCATTTAAGAAGGAGGTAATTAACGAACAAATTTGTTCGAAGGAGACTATTGCTAAAGTACAACAACTACTTAAAAACGTAGTTGAGAAAAAGCATGGTACAGGGCATAGGTTGTATTCCGAGAATTTTTCAATGGCTGGAAAAACAGGAACCTGCCAAAAAGATTATGCAAATAAGGATAAGTTGAGTTATATCTCTTCGTTTGCAGGGTATTTTCCAGCTGATAATCCTAAATATTCATGCATTGTGGTTATTCATGAGCCCGATAAAAGTGTGGGTTATTATGGTGCCGATGTATCAGGGCCTGTTTTCAAAAAAATTGCTCAAAAAATATTTACGGATACACCTATTTTAAATGAAGTGAAATCGTTAGATGTAAAAATTGCTTCTGTAGAAAAGGAGTATAATAATTTCTATAAAATAGCCCAATTACATAAAACTATCATGCCAAATGTGGTTGGTTTGCCTGCTATGGATGCCTTGGCTTTACTTGAAAATATGCAAGTGAAGGTGAAAGTGAAATTGGAAGGCAATGGTATTATTAAAAAGCAATCTATTGCACAAAATATAAAATTAAAGAATAACCAAATCGTAGTATTAACCGCATCATGATAGCATTAAAAGATATATTATATAAAGTAACCATTAACGCTGTAGTTGGTACTACAAATGTTAAGGCGACTGCTATCGATTTTGATTCAAGAAAAATCAAAAGCGGTTATGTTTTTGTAGCTATTAGAGGAAGTGTTTCTGATGGACATAAATACATCGATGTTGCTGTAAAGCAAGGTGCTGTTGCTGTTGTTTGTGAGGAAATCCCTGAAAACACAATTGATGGTGTAACTTATGTGGAAGTAGATAATTCGAATAAAGCTTTAGCAATTATGGCTTCGAATTTCTATGAGAATCCTTCGGGAAATTTAAAACTAGTAGGTGTAACTGGAACCAATGGAAAAACAACCGTGGCGAGTTTGTTGTATCAACTATTTAAAAAAGCAGGTTATAAAGTGGGCTTGTTGTCAACAGTGAAAATTATGGTTGACAATACAGAATTTAAAGCAACACATACAACTCCCGATTCTTTAACAATTAATAGTTATTTGCAAAAAATGAATGCAGAGGGTGTTGAGTTTTGCTTTATGGAAGTGAGTTCGCATGGCATTCATCAGTCAAGAACCGAAGGGTTGCATTTTCAAGGGGGTATCTTTACGAATTTAACACACGATCATTTAGACTATCATAACACGTTTGCGGAATATCGCGATGTAAAAAAAATGTTTTTTGATGGATTGTCAGACAAAGCATTTGCGCTTGTAAATGTTGATGACAAGAATGGAATGGTTATGTTGCAAAATACAAAGGCACGTAAATATACTTATGCATTAAAAAGTTATGCAGACTATAAATCTCAAATTTTAGAAAATCAATTTGGAGGTTTATTGTTAAAAGTAAATGATGCAGAGGTTTGGACACGGCTAATAGGAAATTTTAATGCCTATAATATTTTGGCTATTTATGCTACCGCAGAATTATTAGGGCTTGAAAAAGTAGAAATATTGCGTTTAATAAGCGAATTGGAAAGTGTTAGTGGACGTTTTCAATACATAATTTCGAATAGTAAAATTACGGCTATTGTAGATTACGCTCATACTCCAGATGCTTTAAAAAATGTGTTGGAGACCATAAATAGTATTCGTACTAAAAATGAGGAATTAATAACCGTAGTTGGGTGTGGTGGTGATAGAGATAAAACCAAGCGTCCAAAAATGGGACATATTGCTTCGGCATTAAGTACTAAAGTGATTTTTACGAGCGATAATCCCCGTAGTGAAGAACCGGAAATAATTTTAAAAGAGATTGAAAAAGGGGTGGAGCCTCAAAATTTCAAAAAAATATTAACTATCACTGATAGGTTGCAAGCTATAAAAGCTGCCTGCCAAATGGCGCAGCCAAACGATATTATTTTAATAGCAGGAAAAGGTCATGAAACCTATCAGGAAGTTAAGGGTGAACGAACTGATTTTGATGATTTTAAAATCGTTCAAGAATTATTAAAACAATTGAATAAATAAATATTAAAGTTAAACCTGTTTTGGTGGAGTTGTTTAGTCGATTTCACAACTAAGGAACAAACAACTTAACAACAAATTAAAGAATGTTATATTACCTATTTGATTATTTAGAAAAGCAATTCCAAATTCCTGGAGCCTCTCTTTTTGGGTTTATTACCTTTAGAGCAGCTTCAGCCATGATTTTGTCGTTGTTAATTTCTACCATATATGGAAAACGCATTATTCTTTTCCTTCAAAAACAACAAGTAGGCGAAACTATTAGAGAATTAGGCTTAGAAGGACAACAAGAAAAAGCAGGAACTCCAACCATGGGAGGTATTATTATCATCCTTGCCACACTTATTCCTGTGCTATTATTGGCCAAATTAAGCAACGTTTATATTGTATTGCTTATTGTTACAACCATTTGGATGGGAACGATTGGGTTTATTGACGACTATATTAAAAAATTTAAAAAAGATAAAGAAGGCTTAAAAGGGCGTTTCAAAATATTAGGGCAAGTGGGTTTAGGTATTATTGTTGGGACTACCCTGTATTTTAGCCCGTATGCCACTATAAAAGAGAAATTGCCAGTTGAAGTTCGTCAACAAATGGTTGCGGAAAATCCTAACGTATCACCTACAAAGTTTTTTAAAGCGGAAGCCAAATCAACTAAAACAACCATTCCATTTGTGAAGGGTAACGAATTTGATTATGCGGATATCATTACTTGGATCAGTCCAACACTTAAGGATTATGGTTGGATTATATTTACAATAATCTCCATTTTTATAATCACAGCAGTTTCAAATGGTGCTAATCTTACGGATGGTATTGATGGGTTGGCTGCAGGAACTTCTGCCATAATTGTGCTTACACTAGGCATTTTTGCATGGGTATCTGGAAACATTATTTTCTCCGATTACCTAAATATTATGTATATCCCGAGGGTAGAAGAAATTACTATTTACATCGCTGCTTTTGTTGGAGCCTTAATTGGGTTTTTATGGTACAATACCTATCCGGCTCAAGTGTTTATGGGTGATACAGGTAGTTTAACTATAGGAGGTATTATAGCAGTAATTGCTATTGCAGTTCGAAAAGAATGGTTGATTCCGGTGCTTTGCGGTATATTTTTAGCAGAAAATTTATCGGTTGTTATGCAAGTGAGCTGGTTTAAATATACCAAGAAGAAATATGGTGAAGGACGTCGTATTTTCAAAATGTCGCCGTTACATCATCACTATCAGAAATCTGGATATCACGAAAGTAAAATTGTAACCCGTTTTTGGATTATAGGCATTTTGTTAGCCATTCTTTCTATCGTGACATTGAAAATTAGATAGATGAAAAGATTAGTTGTTCTTGGGGGAGGCGAAAGTGGAGTAGGAACTGCACTTTTAGGAAAAGCAAAAGGCTTCGGTGTTTTTGTTTCCGATAAGGGGAAAATAAAAGAAAAATACAAACAAGTTCTTATACATAATGAGATTGATTGGGAAGAGGAAATGCATACGGAAAGTAAAATTCTAAATGCGGATATCGTAATGAAAAGTCCTGGAATTCCTGATAAAGCACCTTTGGTAAAACAAATTAGAGAAAAGGGGATTTCAGTGGTGTCAGAAATTGAATTTGCCTCAAAATTCACCACAGCGACCATAGTGGGTATAACGGGAAGTAACGGGAAAACAACTACGTCAACTTTAACGCATCATCTTTTGAAACAAGAGTTGGAAGTGGGGTTAGCAGGCAATATAGGTGACAGTTTTGCAAAACAGATTCTGGAAAAAGACTATGCAAACTATGTGTTAGAAATTAGTAGTTTTCAGTTAGATGATATTGTTGACTTTAAGCCTCACATAGCAGTTATAACAAATATTACACCCGATCATTTAGATAGATATGATTACAAATTTGAGAATTATATCGCTTCAAAATTCAGGATAGCAAAAAATCAAACAAAAGATGATTATTTGATTTATGATGCTGATGATGAAGTTTTAACTAAATGGTTATTCGAACGCCCAGTTCAATCAACATTATTGCCATTTTCATTGGTGAAAACAATAGAAAACGGTGCGTATTTAGACAAAGAAAATATTATAATAACAATAGATAACAATAAAATAATTATGCCAACATCAAGCTTAACATTAGAAGGAAAACACAATATTAAAAATGCTATGGCAGCTTCTACTGTGGCGCATTTGCTAAAAATTAGAAAGCAAACCATTCGCGAAAGTCTTGAGAATTTTCAAGGTGTAGAACATCGCTTAGAACAAGTACTTAAAATTAATAAAGTGCAGTATATAAACGATTCGAAAGCAACAAATGTAAATGCTACATATTACGCTTTGGAAAGTATGGATGCTCCTACGGTTTGGATTGTTGGTGGTGTTGATAAAGGGAACAACTATGAAGAATTGTTTTCATTCGTAAATGAAAAAGTAAAAGCAATAATCTGCTTAGGTGTTGATAATGCAAAACTTTTAAATGCATTTGGGAACATGGTCGATGTTATTGTTGAAACTCAATTTATGAGTGAGGCAGTTAAAATAGCTTATAAATTGGCAGAATCAGGAGATAATGTGTTATTGTCGCCTGCTTGTGCTAGTTTCGATTTGTTTGAAAATTACGAAGATAGAGGTCGTCAATTTAAAGAAGCTGTTAGAAATTTATAGAATCCTGATGTGTGAGCAAAAGGAGTACAAAGTCAAAGTTTAACGAAGTAAAATTCGTTTGTATTAAAAGTAACCATTTAAAATAGATTTGCGCAAGTGCGGAAATAAACCATGCAAACAGTATTAAATAACATAAAAGGTGATAAATTAATTTGGGCCATAGTAGCATTGTTGGCTATTGTGTCCTTTTTGCCTGTTTATAGCGCTGCGAGTAATTTGGCATACAGAACTGTTGGTGGAAATACATTCACTTTTTTTATTAAGCATTTAGTGCATTTGGCTTTAGGTTTTGCCATTATGTATGGAGTTCATAAAATACCATACCGTTATTTCAAAGGTTTATCGTTAGTTATGATTCCAATTGTGTTGGTTTTGCTTGGTCTTACCATGTTGCAAGGTACAACTATTGAGGGTGCTAGTGCTAGTAGATGGATTCAAATACCAGTTGTTGGGGTGTCGTTTCAAACATCAACTTTAGCATCGGTGGTTCTTATGATTTATGTAGCAAGATATATGTCTAAAATACAAGATAAAACAATTACGTTTAAAAGTTCTCTTTGGCCACTTTGGGCACCTGTATTTTGTGTTTTGGCATTAATTTTACCGTCCAATTTTTCAACAACCGCTATTATGTTTTTAATGGTTTTAATTGTTGTGTTTATTGGTGGGTATCCATTAAAATATATTGGAATAATATTAACCATGGGTCTGATAGGTTTGATTGTTTTTATAGGTATTGCCAAATTAACAACAGGCCCGTTAAATGTTAAAGTGCAAACTTGGCAGAATAGAATCATAAACTATTCCAATGACGAAGATACCGAAGCCGATTATCAAATAGAGAAAGCGAAAATTGCAATTGCAACTGGAGAAGTATTGGGTGTTGGCCCCGGAAAAAGTATTCAAAAGAATTTTTTACCACAATCTTCGTCCGATTTTATTTTTGCAATTATAATTGAGGAGTATGGGTTGCTTGGAGGTTTTTTTATTATGGTGTTGTATATGTGGTTTCTGTTTAGAATTGTAATAGTATCTCAAAAAGCCGACACTATTTTTGGAAAGTTAGTAGTTTTGGGAGTAGGGTTGCCTATCATTTTCCAGGCGTTAATAAATATGGCGGTAGCAGTAGAGTTGTTTCCGGTTACGGGGCAAACTTTGCCTCTAATTAGTAGTGGAGGAACTTCTATTTGGATGACGTGTTTGGCAATAGGGATTATTCTAAGTGTTAGTGCCAAACGTGAAGAAATTAAAGAGCAAGAAAGTGTTGAAGATAATCCATTAGAAATTTTGTCTGAAACAATTTAAATAATAAGTGTAGAAAGTATTAAAAATATAAGTTTAACTAAATGTCGCAAGAAGTACTGGAAAAGTACTTAATGAAAAAATAAGGTGAGCAATAAAGACAAAACATATAAAATAATATTATCTGGCGGTGGAACAGGTGGTCATATCTATCCGGCAATTGCTATTGCAAACGAGTTGAAATTGCGATTTCCAAATGCTGAATTTTTATTTGTAGGAGCGGAAGATAGGATGGAGATGGAAAAAGTCCCACAGGCAGGATATGATATAAAGGGACTTTGGATTTCAGGTATTCAGCGTCAATTGACTTTGAAAAATTTAATGTTTCCTTTTAAATTGGTAAGTAGTCTTTGGAAGGCAAGAAAAATAATAAACTCGTTTAAGCCAGATGTTGTTATTGGTACAGGTGGTTTTGCAAGCGGGCCTTTATTGCAAATGGCAGCATCAAAAAAAGTGCCTTGTTTAATTCAGGAGCAAAATTCATTTCCAGGAATTACTAACAAAGTTTTGGCTAAAAAAGTCCAAAAAATATGTGTAGCCTATGATGGCTTGGAACGTTTCTTTCCAAAGGAGAAGTTGATTAAAACAGGGAATCCTGTAAGAGAAAGTTTGTTGGATATCGACTCTAAAACTGTGGAGGCTAAAGACTTTTTCAATTTAAAGCATGGAAAATTAACACTATTAATTTTAGGTGGTAGTTTGGGGTCTAGACGAATTAATCAGTTAATTGAAAAGGAATTGGAATTTTTGCAAATGCAAAATGTTCAAGTTGTTTGGCAATGTGGTAAGTTGTATTATCAACAATATAAAATATATAACCACACCAAAGATGTGCAGGTTTATGAGTTTTTAAATAATATGGATTTTGCTTACGCTGCTGCCGATATAGTTATTTCGCGTGCAGGAGCAAGTTCGGTGTCTGAGCTTTGTATTGTGGGGAAACCCGTAATTTTTATCCCTTCGCCAAACGTTGCTGAAGATCATCAAACTAAAAATGCCATGGCCATTGTGGATAAAAATGCAGCATTAATTATAAAAGAAGAAGATTTGGATGTAGATTTTGAAAGTAAGTTTTCAAAATTAATAGCTTCGTCTGAAAGACAGAAGGAATTAGGAATGAACATAAAAAAGTTGGCATTGGTTAATGCAACAAGTCAAATTGCCGATGAGGTTGAAAAGCTGTTAAAAAGTTAATGGATTTAAATGCTATACATAACGTTTATTTTGTTGGTATCGGTGGTATCGGTATGAGTGCTTTGGCACGCTATTTTGTTGCCAATGGAAAACGTGTTGCCGGATACGATAAAACACCAAGTGATATTACAGATAGTTTAAAAGATTTGGGTGTTGAAGTGCATTTTGAGGATGCTGTAAAGCATATTCCGTCAGTATTTTTAAATTCAGAAACCACTTTAGTTGTTTATACGCCAGCAATTCCAACAGGGCATTTGGAATTGGAATATTTTAAAATGAAAAATTTTCAAATTTTAAAACGTTCTAAAATATTGGGGTTAATTACCGAGAATACATTCTGTTTAGCTGTAGCGGGTACGCATGGCAAAACAACTACAACTAGTATCCTGGGACATTTGTTGAATGAGTGTGATGTGCCTTTAACTGCATTTTTAGGAGGGATTTGTGAAAATTATAATTCCAATTTAATTATAAATGGAACCGAGGTTTCTGTGGTTGAGGCTGATGAGTTTGATCGTTCCTTTTTAACATTGTCTCCAAATTTTGCTGGAATTACTTCTATGGATGCTGATCATTTGGACATTTATGGAGACGCTTCCGAATTAGTTAAGTCCTTTGAAGACTTTTCTAAAAGAGTAAAACCTAACGGTAAATTATTTGTTAGAAATGGTCTGCCTATTCAAGGAATTACATATGGTATTGAAGATGATTCCGATTATTCGGTTCAAAATTTAAAAATAGAAAATGGCACCTATATTTTTGATGTAAAAACACCATCAACGGTGCTTGAAGGTTTGCAATTTAACCTACCAGGTAGACATAATTTGTCTAATGCGCTAATAGCTTTGGCAATGGCTGTAGAATATGGTTGCTCTCACCAACAGCTTGCTAAAGCTTTAGCGTCTTTTAAAGGTGTGAAGCGTCGGTTTACCTATCAAATAAAAACGGAAAGTTTCGTTTTTATTGATGATTACGCACATCATCCAGAAGAAATTAATGCGGTTCATCAAGCGGTTCGAGAAATGTATTCAGATAAAAAAGTCTTGGCAATTTTTCAACCACATTTATTTAGTAGAACCCGCGATTTTATTGACGATTTTGCAAAAAGTTTATCTCAGTTTGATGAAGTATTATTGCTTGATATTTATCCCGCACGAGAATTGCCTATGGAAGGAGTAAACTCGGAATGGTTATTAAGTAAAATGACAAATAAAAATAAGCAGTTAGTTAGTAAGGAACAATTATTGCAAAAAATCCACGAGAGTGAAGCGAAAATTGTATTAACAATTGGTGCAGGAGATATAGGAGAAGAAGTAAAACGTATTAAAAAAGAGTTTAGCGTTGAAAATTAACTGGAATTACATAAAAATGATTGTTTTAATGGGGGTAGTGGTGTTTCTTTTTGCCTTTTCATCGCATAGAAATGCCGTTAGATATGTAACCGCTCCAGACATTACGTTTATTGGGGAAAGTAGTCCGTTTATAACTAATCAGAATGTTAGTAAATTGTTAATACAAAATTTTAAAGGAGTTAAAAATGTTCCTAAAGAAACTTTAGCTTTGAATGAGTTAGAAGTAGCCCTGAAATCTAACCCTTTAATAAAATCGGCTGAAGTGTATGTAGCTGTAAATGGAACACTTAAGGTTGAAATTGAGCAGAAAACACCTATTGCAAGAGTAAGTACAAACGCCTCTTTTTACATAGATGCTGACGGTTTTTATATGCCATTGTCAAGTAATTATGCAGCTAGGGTGCCTCTTGTTACGGGGAATGTTGATAAAAATAATTTAAAAAGCATCCATTTAGTAGCTGATAAAATTAAGAATGATGAATTTTTAAAAACAAATGTTATAGAAATTCATCGCGGAAATAACGGGATGATGTATCTGAAGTTACGTCAATGCCAATTTTTAGTGCAATTAGGAAGTACTAAAAATTTAGATAAGAAAATTAATAACCTGAAAGCGTTTTATCAAAAAAACCTAGAAGAGAAAACGCTTGGGAATTATAGTAAAGTGAATTTGCAGTTTGATAACCAAGTAGTATGTACCAAAATATAAGACATGGAGCATAATTTAGCAGTAGGATTAGACATAGGAACCACAAAAATTGTGGCTATGATTGGGCGTAAGAATGACTACGGGAAGTTAGAAATTTTAGGTATTGGTAAATCTAAAAGTTTGGGTGTTCATCGTGGTGTGGTAAATAATATTACTCAAACCATTCAATCCATACAACAAGCAGTACAAGAAGCAGAAGCTGGATCTGATATAAAAATTGATGGCGTAACTGTTGGTATCGCTGGGCAACATATTCGTAGTTTACAACATAGCGATTATATTACCAGGTCCAATTCAGAAACGGTTATTGATGAGGAAGATATTGATAGACTAATCAATCAAGTACACAAATTGGTGATGCTTCCTGGTGAAGAAATTATCCACGTGTTACCACAAGAATATAAGGTTGATGGACAAGCCGAAATTAAAGAACCAATTGGTATGTATGGAGGTCGTTTGGAAGCGAATTTTCATGTTGTAGTTGGTCAAGTATCCTCAATCCGAAACGTAGGAAGATGTATCCAAAGTTCTAACCTGAATTTAGAAGGCATCACCTTAGAGCCTTTAGCATCAGCAAATGCGGTGTTAAGTCAGGAAGAAAAAGAAGCGGGAGTTGCGCTAATTGATATTGGTGGCGGAACTACCGATTTGGCTATTTTCAGAGATGGCATTATTCGTCATACCGCAGTTATTCCATTTGGCGGAAATGTAATAACTGAAGATATTAAAGAAGGTTGCTCAATTATTGAAAAACAAGCGGAATTACTAAAAATAAAATTTGGTTCTGCATGGCCAGGTGAGAATAAAGACAATGAAATTGTTTCTATTCCAGGGTTGCGCGGAAGAGAACCAAAAGAGATAACCCTTAAAAATCTCTCAAAAATAATTCATGCGCGTATCGTTGAAATTATAGAGCAAGTGTATGTAGAAATAAAAAACTACGGACACGAAGAACAAAAGAAAAAACTAATTGCAGGTATTGTTTTAACAGGTGGTGGAGCACAATTAAAGCATTTAAAACAATTAGTAGAATACATTACAGGAATGGATACCCGAATTGGATATCCCAATGAACATCTAGCGGGAGATAGTGATGAAGCCATCACCAGCCCATTATATGCAACAGCTGTAGGTTTGGTTTTAGATGGTTTAAAACGTAACGAAAGGAAGAAAATTGAACAACAAGAAATTATTGAAGATTCGAAACCTGAAGTCGTAGAAAATATAAAACCAGAAGAAGAACCTATAGAAAAGCCTAAAAAGGAACGTCGTTCTTTTTTAGATAAGTTAACCGAGCGTGTTAAAGATTTTTTAGACAACGCCGAGTAGTAGAAACATCCATTGAACAAAAAGTAATTTAAAAGTATAATACCAGTAAAACAGAATTTATGAGCAGCAAAAACGAATTCGCAAGTATCGCATTTGATTTACCCAAAAATCAATCAAATGTTATTAAAGTTATTGGTGTTGGCGGTGGCGGCAGTAATGCTATTAACCACATGTTCCAACAAGGCATTAAAGGAGTCGATTTTTTCATTTGTAATACAGATGCACAAGCACTTCAAAATAGTGGCGTACCAAATAAAATCCAATTAGGTTTAAATTTAACCGAAGGGTTAGGAGCCGGAGCAAACCCTCAAGTGGGTGAAGAATCTGCAGTTGAAAGTTTCGAGGAAATTGCAAATATGCTCGATACTAATACTAAAATGGTTTTTATCACCGCTGGTATGGGTGGTGGTACTGGTACCGGAGCAGCACCTATTATTGCTAAAATGGCTAAAGATTTAGACATTTTAACTGTAGGTATTGTAACAATGCCTTTTCAGTTTGAAGGAAAAATGCGTATTGAACAAGCTCAAATTGGTATTGAAAACTTAAGAAATGTAGTTGATTCTTTAATTGTAATTAATAATAATAAACTTCGTGAAGTATATGGAAATCTTGGATTTAAAGCAGGATTTTCCAAAGCAGATGAAGTGCTATCTACAGCTGCTCGTGGTATAGCCGAAGTAATTACACACCATTATACACAAAACATCGATTTACGTGATGCTAAAACGGTATTGAGCAATAGCGGTACAGCAATTATGGGATCTGCATTGGCATCAGGTAAAAGTCGTGCGCAAGATGCCATTCGTAAAGCATTAGATTCACCACTTTTAAATGATAATAAAATTACAGGAGCTAAAAATGTATTGCTGCTAATAGTTTCTGGTACTCATGAAATTACCATTGATGAAATTGGTGAAATCAATGATCATATTCAAAGTGAAGCGGGACATGGAGCTAATATTATCATGGGTGTTGGTGAAGATGAATCATTAGAAGAATCAATCGCTGTAACTATCATTGCTACGGGTTTTAATATTGAGCAACAAGATGAAATTTCTAACACAGAAACCAAAAAAGTAGTTCATTCTCTTAGCGATCATTTAGATGTTGCTCCCAAAGCAAAAGAACCAGTAATTATTGCGCCAGTAATAGAATTAGAAACAAAAAAGGAAGAACCAAAGATTGTTAAGCATACTTTAGATTTTGATATTGAGGAACCTGAAGCAAAAGCTGAAGTTAAGAAAGAAGTAAAACCAGAGCCAAAACCTGAGGCTAAAATTGAGGTAACTAGACCATTAGCGGATATTGATTTAATTCCTACTTCTGAACTTATAAGAAATATTAAAGTAGTTTATGAAGAAGTAACCGCCTACGTGGAGGATGAAGATGATTTTATCATCAAACCTGTTACACGAATGACTAAGTCGGACAAAGATATTGCTGATATAGAAGTAGTTTCGGATTATATAGAAGAAGAAAAACAAATTACACTAACGTTTGATTTGCCTTCCTCAGAAAAAGAACAAAAATCAGAGGATGTTACTTTGTTTCATTTGGATGACGAAGTAAAAGATATATCAGTAAAAGATTATGTTGAGTTAATTCCGGTTAATGAATCAAATGAAAAAGGAGACGTGCGTCGTTATGCTTTAGAAGATTTTATTGAGGTGGAATCTTCAATGAACAAAAAACAACCAAAAGTAAATGAAACTCCAGATCCTTACGACCAAGAAATTGTTTTTGAAAAGAAAGTATCAACTCCAGCTGCTGCTTCTGCTCCAGAAGTAGAAGAAGAAATAGACCCAATGAATAGTCCTATTTCAGATTTATTGAAGGAGCGTGCAGAAGAGCGTAGACGTAAAATGAAGGAGTTCAACTATAAGTTTAATAATGCCAAAATAGATGATATAGAACGAGTGCCTGCATACAAGCGTCAAGGTATAAATTTAGATGATGCTAAACATTCGTCGGAAACGGATTTTTCTAGATCTAGCGTTGGTACAGATGATAATGATGAAATTCAAATAAGAAGCAACAACTCGTTTTTACACGATAATGTAGATTAAAAAGTTTACTAGCCTTACTTAGTTATGAACCCGATAAGTTTCCCTCAGCTTATCGGGTTTTTTATTCCAATGAAGCCAAGAATCGCACAGATTTAAAGTTTAAAAACTAATCGAAAACTAAGAGATTTTACTCCTAACTTTTTTTTATCTTCGCACTCTAATAAAATTTTAAAATGAGTTTACAACAAGATATCATGTCGGCGCTAAAAGAAGCCATGAAAGCTAAGGATCAAACAGCATTAACAGCTTTACGAGCAGTAAAATCAGCTATTTTATTAGCTCAAACAGAAAGTGGGGCAAAAGAAGAATTAACAGAAGAACAAGAACTTAAAATACTTCAAAAACAAGTAAAGCAACGTAAGGATAGTGCGGCAATTTATATTGATCAAGGTCGTGAGGATTTAGCAGCACCAGAATTAGCTGAGGCGGAAGTAATCAATCAGTTTTTGCCAGAAGCAATGAGTGAAGAAGCAGTTGCTAAAATTGTAGAAGATACCATTAAAAAGTTAGGTGCAGAAGGCATGAAAGATATGGGTAAAGTTATGGGTGTTGTTAGTCAGGAACTGGCAGGTAAAGCCGATGGTAAAACCATTTCTAATATTGTTAAAGCAAAATTATCTTAAGATAACTTATTTCTGCTTCGGCGGAATTTAATGGCCACGTAGCTCAGCTGAATAGAGCACTGGATTTCGGCTCCAGCGGTCGGGGGTTTGAATCCCTCCGTGGTCACGACATTGAAATGCAACAATCTGAATATAGTTTGTTGCATTTTTTTTGTCATAATGTTCATAGGAAATTAACCTTATCAAAATCGTTCATCGTTTTTCAAAATGTAATTACTAGGAGGATTTAAATTCAATTAAAAATGTAAATAGTTTCTATCTTCGCAATATGAAGCAAGTAGATTACATTATTGTTGGAATTGGGTTAGCTGGTATTAGTTTTTGCGAACAATTAAGAGCAAATAATAAAACCTTTGTGGTTTTTGATAATACTTCTCAGCAATCTTCAACAGTAGCGGGCGGGCTGTATAATCCTGTGGTTTTAAAACGATTTACGCCCGTATGGATGTGTAAGGAGCAATTAAATATTGCCTTGCAAATGTATGCTAATCTGGAAGTAGCATTAAAGGTGAAGTTGGATTATAAAATTCCTGTATATAGAAGGTTTGCCTCACTCGAGGAGCAGAATGATTGGTTTACAGCTTCAGATAAACCGATACTTTCAGAATATTTGGCATCTAAAATTATCAAGAATAGTAACCCCGCTATTGATGCTCCCTTCGGTTTTGGTGAAGTTTTAGAAACAGGCAGAATTGACGTAAAAGTACTTTTAGATGCTTATAAAAGCTATCTGAAGGAAGAAGCATTACTTTTTGAAAATGTTTTTAATTATGAGGATTTGAAAATTGAAATGAATTCGGTTTATTATGCTTCTATTGAAGCAAGGCATATCGTTTTCGCAGAGGGTTTTGGAGTCATCAAAAATCCTTATTTTAACAATTTACCCTTAGTGCCTGCAAAAGGAGAGTTACTCACAATACATGCGCCAAATTTAAATATAGATTACGTTTTAAAAGCAGGTGTTTTTTTAATTCCGCTTTCAGGAGATTTCTATCTAGTAGGAGCTACTTATGAATGGAAAGATTTAACAAATTCGGTTAGTGAAGCAGCAAAAGAAGAACTTTTAAGCAAACTTAATAAACTAATAGCGTGTCCGTTTGAAGTGGTAAATCAGGTGGCGGGAGTAAGACCAACAGTTAAGGATCGCCGTCCATTAGTTGGAGGGCATGAAAATTTTAAAAATTTGTATGTTTTAAACGGCCTTGGAACACGGGGTGTGATGATTGGTCCATATGTAGCCCAGCAATTATTTGATTTCATTGAAAAAGGGCAGTCCTTAGACGAAGAGATTAATATAGCTCGTTTTGTTAATTAAATAGTTTTTGCTGTTTATTAGTTCTTTTCACCTAGAATAAAACGAACGCCTTAGTCTTGATAATTGTTAACTTTTAATAGTTTTTAACGAATGTTTAATGGGTTTTCTTTGCCAACTTTTTGTCGTAATGCATAAAAAAGTTAATCCAAATATTTCTTGAAAGGCGCATGATTATTGGCATAAACACAACAAGGGTTGCGATAATAGAAAAGAATAATTCATGAATGCTGGCATTAAAAATTACATAAGAAATTACAAATGCAGCAACAGCAAAAGCAATACCTACGGCATAACTAACATACATAGCGCCGTAAAAAAAAGAGGGCTCTATTTTATACTTGGTACCACAATTGCTGCAGGTTTCGTGCATGCTTAATGCTTCGCTTAAGATGTACGGGTTTTTGTTTTTGTACATAGATTCTTCATGGCATTTTGGGCAAGAACCTGTAAAAATACTATATAATTTTGAGCCTTTTTTAAACATATTATTTAATGTACTTTTGCAATCTCATTTACAGAACAAAAATACGCTTTTAATAAATAAGGTTCTGTAGCATAAGTTACATTTCTATGATGAATATTCATAATTTATCCATTTCTTTTCAAGGCGAGTATCTATTTGAAGATATCACGTTTAAACTTAGTAATGGCGATCGAGTAGGGTTAATTGGTAAAAATGGGGCAGGTAAATCTACCATGCTTAAAATTTTATCGAAAGAAATGGAGCCTGATACTGGACAAATAGCAACAGATAAGGAGCTTAAAATTGGTTTTTTAAAACAGGATATTGATTTTGTTTTAGGTAGAACAGTTCTTGAGGAAGCATATGAGGCGTTTACCGAAATTAAAGATTTAGAAGCAAAAATGGAAGCTGTTAATACCCAAATGGCTGAACGCACGGATTATGAGAGTGATGGTTACCATCAATTAATGGTTGATATTAATGAGCTTCAACATCAATATGAAATTTTAGGAGGTTATAATTACCAAGGCGATACTGAAAAAATTCTTCAAGGTTTAGGATTTAAACGTAAAGATTTTGATAAGCTAACCGATACGTTCTCAGGGGGTTGGCGTATGCGAATTGAATTAGCTAAATTGTTACTCCAAAATAATGATATTTTATTACTGGATGAGCCAACGAATCACTTGGATATTGAATCTATTATTTGGTTAGAAGGCTTTTTGAAAAATTATACCGGTGCGGTTGCAATTGTGTCGCATGATAAAATGTTTTTAGACAACGTAACGAATAGAACTATTGAAATTTCATTGGGTAGAATTTATGATTACCCAAAACCATATTCAAAATACTTGGTGCTTCGTGAAGAGTTAAGAACACAGCAATTGGCTTCACAAAAAAATCAGCAAAAACAAATAGAGCAAACAGAAAAGCTAATTGAGAAGTTTAGAGCCAAGGCATCAAAAGCAACCATGGCCCAATCTCTTATTAAAAAACTTGATAAAATTGATAGGATTGAAGTTGATGAAGATGATAATAGTGTAATGACACTTAATTTTCCTGTGTCAATAACGCCGGGGAAAGTAGTTGTGGAAATTGAGAAAATATCGAAAAGTTACGGACATAATCAGGTTTTAAAAAATGTAAGCTTATTAATTGAGCGTGATAGTAAAACGGCATTTGTTGGTCAAAATGGACAGGGAAAATCGACGCTAGCTAAAATTATAGTTGGTGATATAAAATATGAAGGTCACTTAAAGTTGGGGCACAACGTTCAAATAGGGTATTTTGCCCAGAATCAGGCTGAATATTTAGACGGAAACAAAACCGTATTGGATACCATGATTGATGCTGCTAACGAAACTAATAGAAGTAAAGTTCGTGATATTTTAGGATCGTTTTTATTTAGAGGTGAAGAAGTAGAAAAATATGTGCGAGTGCTTTCTGGAGGTGAACGCAACCGTTTGGCTTTGGCAAAGTTAATGTTGCAACCATTTAATGTACTAATCATGGATGAGCCGACAAACCATTTAGATATTAAGTCTAAAAATGTTTTGAAAGATGCCCTTAAAAGGTTTGAAGGAACTTTAATTTTGGTATCCCATGATCGTGATTTCCTTCAGGGTTTAACTAATAGCGTATATGAGTTTAAAGATCATAAGCTAAAAGAGTATTTAGGAGATATTGATTATTACTTAGAGCAACGAAACGTTGAAAGTTTACGTGAGGTTGAAAAACGTACTGTTGTTAAAGAAATGCCTAAGGAGAAAAAGCAACAATCGTACGACGACCAAAAGAAACTGAAGTCCTTAAATAACAAGTTAAGTAATGTGGAAGCCCAAATAAATAAGCTAGAACGGGACATTAAAAAAATAGATTTAGAATTAGAGGCTAATTACGAAGAAGTCTCTTCCAGACCTAATTTTTTTGATAAGTATCAGAAATTAAAGACGGATTTGCAAGAGGCTATGACTAAATGGGAGGAAATTCAGCTAGAGCTTGAAAGCTATGGGTAGTTTTATTTTAAGGTTTTTTTAACTTTTGTAAGATTCTTAATAGGTAATTTTACGCATTTACTTTAATCTTCAATACATGCGAAAAATTTTACTTTCAGTACTTGGTGTTGTTTTAATTGTGGCATCCATCTTAGTTGCAAAAACCTTAATAGCTAATAAAAACAAGCCTAAACCGGTTTTAGATAAAGTTGTAAAGACTGTTTTTACGGATACAGTAAATAATCAGGACGTTAAAATAATTATTCCAGCAAATGGAAGTTTAGTAGCAAAGCGTCGTGTGGAACTATATTCTGAGGTTCAGGGTATTTTTAAGTCCGGTAATGTGTTGTTTAAGGCGGGGCAAAAGTATAACGCGGGTCAAGCCTTAATTCGTATTGATGCTTCTGAATATTATGCCAGTGTACAATCTTCAAAAAGTGCATTGTATAACTCCATTGCGGCTATTATGCCAGATTTAAGGTTGGACTTTCCTGAGGTATATCAAAAATGGCAAAATTACTTAAACGCCTTCGATTTAAATAAAACTGCTCCAAAATTACCAGAGATGGCTTCAGAGAAGGAAAACTATTTCATAACTGGAAGAGGTATCGTTTCAAATTATTATAATTTAAAAAACTTAGAGCAACGCTTATCAAAATACGTGATTTCGGCTCCTTTTTCTGGGATTTTAACCGAGGCTTTGGTTACAGAAGGTACTTTAGTTAGAAACGGACAAAAATTGGGAGAATTTATTGATCCTACTGAATATGAAATGGAAGTAAGTATTAGTAAAACTTATGCAAATTTGTTAAAAGTAGGAGAGCAGGTGTCTTTAAATAATTTAAATAAAACTGAAAGTTATGAAGGCAGCATATCTAGAGTAAATGGCAGTATAGACAAAACCACGCAAACTATTACTGTTTATATAGATGTTAAAGATCCGAATTTGAAGGAAGGGTTGTACTTGGAAGCCAATATTATGGGTGAAACAGTTAAAGACGCTATAGAAATTGATAGGAATTTGTTGTTAGAAGACCAACAAGTTTTTGTGATTAAAAATGGCATGTTGGATACCATGCCAGTAACTCCTGTTTATTTTTCAGACACCAAGGTGATTTTAAAAGGATTACCTAACGGTGTTGTTTTACTTAAAAAACCAGTGCCTGGGGCATACGCAGGTATGTTAGTAAAACCGTTTAACACCAAAGAAACAATATAAGGCATGAGAAAAATAATAGCCTATTTTATTAGATATCATGTTGCGGTAAACGTATTTATTTTAGCTTTTTTTGTATTCGGAGTTATTGGCTTATTGTCATTAAAATCCTCCTTTTTCCCTTTAACTGATTCTAAAATAATTACAATTAGTATCGCCTATCCTGGGGCATCTCCACAGGAAATAGAAGAGGGTATCGTGCTTCAAATAGAAGATAATTTAAAAGGACTTAAAGGAATAGATAGAGTAACCTCGGTATCAAATGAGAATAGTGGTACCATTACCGTTGAAATTCAAAAAGGTGAGAACATAGATTTCATGCTTCTTGAGGTTAAAAATGCTGTAGATAGAGTACCTTCTTTTCCTGTAGGAATGGAGCCTTTAATTGTAGCAAAACGCGAGGAAGTTAGAGAGACTATCTCCTTTGCTGTAAGTGGTGAAAATATTTCATTAGCTACTTTAAAGCAAATTGCAAGGCAGGTTGAAAATGATTTACGAACTATTGAAGGCATCTCGCAAGTAGAAACTTCAGGTTATCCTGAAGAGGAAATTGAAATAGCAGTTAATGAAATTAATTTATTGGCATATGATTTAACCTTTAACGACGTAGCTAATGCTGTTAGTAAAGCTAATATTTTAGTTACAGGTGGTAATATTAAAACAGATGCCGAAGAATATTTAATACGAGCCAATAACCGTAATTATTATGGTGATGAACTTTCAAATATAGTTGTTAAAGCATCAAATGATGGGAAAACCGTTCGCTTAAAAGATGTTGCGATTATTCGTGATCGTTTTGCAGAAACCCCTAATGCAAGTTATTTTAATAAGAAACTTTCGGTTAATATTTCTATTACAAGTACTAATAATGAAGATTTGGTGTCTTCAGCAGCTAAAGTAAAACAATATATTGAAGATTATAATCAGAAGTATAATAATGTAGAACTTAATGTAGTTCGAGATTTATCAATAACGTTAAATCAACGTACCCAGTTACTTGCCGAAAATGCTATTGTTGGTATGTTGCTAGTGTTGTTCTTTTTATCATTATTTTTAAATACGCGTGTTGCCTTTTGGGTTGCCTTTGGTCTCCCAATTTCATTTTTGGGAATGTTCATTTTTGCAGGTCAGTTTGATGTTACAATAAACGTATTGTCCCTTTTTGGAATGATTATCGTAATTGGTATTTTGGTAGACGACGGAATTGTTATAGCCGAGAACATTTATCAGCACTATGAAAAAGGTAAAACCCCAATTCAGGCAGCTATAGACGGTACTATGGAAGTGCTCCCTCCAGTTGTTTCAGCTATTGTTACAACCCTATTAGCCTTTTCATTATTTCTGTTTTTAGAAAGTAGAATTGGCGAGTTTTTTGGAGAAGTTGCGGTTATTGTTATTTTAACTCTTGCTATATCTCTCATAGAAGCACTTATAATATTGCCAGCGCATTTAGCACATTCTAAAGCACTTAGAAAGGCAGTAGTGGAAGATAATCCTTCAAAATTAAAACAATTTTTTGCTAAAATGCGGGAGATTAATAAAATTGGGGATCGTTTTATGGGTAGGTTACGTGATAAGCTGTATAGTCCAGCTATAACGTTTATACTTAAATTTAAAGTATTATCGCTCGGTATTTTTGTGGCACTTCTAGTTTTAACCTTTGGAGCTGTGGGCGGCGGTATAATTGGAGTGACATTATTTCCTTCTATAGCAAGTGATTCGGTTTCAATTGAACTTGAAATGCCTAACGGAACTAATGTGAAAGTTACCGATTCTATCATTTCAATGATCGAAGAAAAGTCTTTTATAGTTAATGAAGAGTTTACTCAAAAATACTTAAAAGGAACCAATAAAAAACTTTTTGAGAATACCATATTAACGCTAAATAGTTCTTCGAGTGCCAGGTTGCAAATAAATTTACTACCAGGGGAAGAGCGTCCGGATGTGATAAGCTCAAACCTGGTAGCCAATAGACTTAGGGAATTGGTTGGTCCAGTAATAGGAACCGAGCGTTTAATTTTTGGTTCAGGTGGTAATTTTGGAGGAAATCCTATTTCTGTTTCATTATTGAGTAATAATATTTCAGAATTAAAGGCTGCCAAATTAGAATTAAAATCTGTTTTAGAAACTAATCCTTTATTAAAAGACGTTGCTGATAATGATCCGGCAGGTATTAAAGAAATTCGATTAGAATTAAAAGAAAATGCATATCTGTTAGGGTTAGATTTGCAAACCGTTATGAGCCAGGTGCGAGCAGGATTCTTTGGAGCCCAGGCCCAACGTTTTCAACGAGGACAGGATGAAATTAGAGTTTGGGTGCGGTATGATAGAAGTAATAGAGAGTCTATAAGTAATTTAGACGACATGCGCATTGTTACTCCTTCTGGAACCCGTGTAACTTTAAAGGATATCGCAATTTATAGTATAGAAAGGGGAGATGTTTCTATTAATCATTTAGATGGAAGACGAGAAATTCAAGTGTCGGCCGATTTAAAAGATCCTAGCACCAGCGCTACAGATATTATAGATGATATTAAAACCACTATACTTCCTCAAATACAATCAAAATATCCAACAATTGCGGCATCATTTGAAGGCCAAAACAGAGAGGCTACAAAATTATCGCGTTCATTAAAAAGTGCAGGAGGAGTTATTTTATTGCTAATTTATATTACAATAGCCTTCACGTTTAGAAGTTACAGTCAACCAATTTTATTAATTTTATTAGTGCCATTTAGTTTAACAGCTGTAGCTTGGGGGCATTGGTTATTAGGGTTTCCTGTAAATATTTTGTCTTTACTCGGAATCATTGCCCTAATAGGTATTATGGTGAATGATGGGTTGGTTTTGATAGGGAAATTTAATACCAACTTAAAAGCAGGAATGTTATTTGACGATGCGCTAATTGATGCAGGTAAATCACGTTTTAGAGCTATCTTCTTAACGTCCTTAACTACAATTGCAGGTTTAGCACCTTTATTACTTGAGAAAAGTAGACAAGCACAATTTTTAAAACCTATGGCAATTTCTATTTCTTTCGGTATTGCTTATGCCACCGTGCTAACGTTGCTTTTATTGCCATTATTTTTATCTTTTAGCAACGAAATTAAGAAAAACAGTAAATGGTTATTTACAGGAAAAAAAGTAACGAAAGAAGAAGTTGAACGCGCCATTAAAGAACAAATTGAGGAACATGAATTATAAGGGTTTTCTTTTGATAATATTATTTGTTGTAACCGATTACACCTTGGCTCAACAAAAAACTATTTCAGCTAATGAAGCTGTTGCACTAGCCTTAGAGCATAATTATGGTATTAAATTGGCTAGTAATGAGCTAGCCGTAGCTGAAAATAACAAGAGTGTTTTAAATTCAGGCTATTTGCCCACTCTTGTTGGAAATGCAGGATCTGCTTTTAATATTGATAATACAGAAGCTGAATTTTCTAACGGAAGTTCTACCGTTTTAAATGGTGCTGAAAGTTCAAGGTATAATGCTTCTATAAATTTAAATTACACACTATTTGATGGCCTGGGAAGAAGTTATAATTACAAACAGTTAAAATTACGCTATCAATTAAGTGAACTTGAAGCTAGAGAAACTATTGAGAATACAGTTTTTCAGCTATTCACAATTTATTATAATGTAGCTCAATTAACTGAAAATACTTCAGCTTTGAAACAAACATTGCAGATTACAAAGGACCGATTGCTAAGGTCTGAATATCAATTTGAATATGGACAAAATACAAAGTTAGCAGTTTTAAACGCTGAGGTGGATATCATTAATGATAGTATTAATCTTATTAATACTAAGCAGGAGCTTATCAATATTAAGCGCGATTTAAATGTTGTTTTAGGAAATACATTAACAGATAATTTTAGTGTAGATACTGAAGTTGATTTCAATAATTTATACAGTAAAGCCGAGCTTTTTGAAAAGGCAAAGTCTAGGAACGTGGCATTATTGCAAATTGAAAAGAATATTAGTATTTCGGGTTTGGATGTAAAATCAGGGAAATCGGCTTATTTACCAACTGTTGGTTTAACTGGAACTTACGGATGGAATAAAAACAATAACAATGCGGCTTCATTTGTTGCTGTATCCACAAGTACTGGTGTTTCTGGTGGTCTGAATTTATCCTGGAATTTATTTGATGGTGGTAGCACTATTACACGTGTAAAAAATTCTAAAATAAATTTAGAGAGTCAACTGCTTCAAAAGGAGCAGTTAGAAATAGGTTTGCAGCGTGATTTTAACAACGCTTGGGATGCCTATCAGAATGCATTGAATATTTACCAGATGCAAGAATCGAATATAGTAACGTCTAAAAACAATTTTGATAGAACAGAAGAAAAATTTAAAATTGGGCAGGTTAATTCTATAGAGTTTAGGCAAGCACAGATAAATCTATTAAATGCAGAATTGAGTAGAAATCAAATGAAGTTTGAAGCGAAATTGGCCGAATTACAATTGCTTCAATTATGTGGAGAACTTTTAAATGTTGAGTTTTAATTTGGTTTTTTTTCATGAACGGATGAAATTGTGTTGTTTGTCGAATGTTAAATGTTAAAATTTTAAGCGTTTCAGCGAATAAAATAGTTATTTGTCGGGTTCTAGGTTATCTTTGATCTAGAATTGATCCCAAATTTATTCGAACATGAAAACTTTTAAACTTTTAGCGCTTACTTTATTTATGTCAGTGTATTCATTTGCAAATGTTTCTACAAATGAAAAAGATGCTTTAATTGCAATTTATAATGCTACAAAAGGTAGTGAATGGAATTCAACATGGAACTTGGATGAACCAATTAATTCCTGGTACGGTGTTAAAGTGGAAAACGGAAAAGTAGTTGAAATTAATTTACAATTTAATAATTTGGAAGGCTCCCTGCCACAGGAAATTGGCGATTTAGTTAATATACAGAAAATTAATTTAGGATTCAATAAGTTGTCTGGCCAGTTACCTTCATCCATCAAAAATCTACAAAACTTAAAGTCTTTAGAATTATTTATGAATCGTTTTGAAGGTGTTATTCCTTCAGAATTGGGTAGTTTAAAGAACTTAGAATATTTGGCACTTTATAGTAATGAATTTGAAGGCGATATTCCACAGTCATTAATGGGATTAACTAATTTAAAAGAACTTTTATTAGGAAGTAATTTTTTAACAGGAACAATTCCATTAGAAATTAGTGCCTTAACAAAATTAGAAAAATTAAGCTTAATGGATAATAAACTTGAGGGGCAAATTCCTGTTGAGTTAGCGCAATTAACAAACTTAGAAGAGTTAATTTTATCTACAAACCAATTAACAGGCGATTTACCATTGGCCTTAATTAACTTAAGAAATTTAAATACTATCATGGTTAGCGATAACCAATTAAATGAAGAGTATGTAAGTATTTCAGGTAAAAATCCTCCAAGCATTATTCAAATACAAATGGATAATTCTACAGCGATTCTAGATATTGAAAAAGATTAAATAATTTTATAAGTTTATATTTGAAAAAACAGCCAACATGATTGTTGGCTGTTTTTTTGTATTAAATTTAAGCTATGCTAGAACATTTTTTTACATGTCCCTATTGCTGGGAATCCATATCTGTGCTTTTAGATACGTCGGTGTCAAAACAGGTTTATATTGAAGATTGTGAGGTTTGTTGTAATCCCATTCAATTTTCGATTAAATTTTTTAATTCGGAATTAGTGGAATTTCAAGCAGATAGCATTGAGCAATAATTTTTTTTGTAATTATGCTTGCAGGATCGAAAAAGCATTGTATATTTGCAATCCGAAACAGCACGGTCGGCATTATGAACCGAAAGTTAAAAGCTAAGAATGTTGTTTTGATTTAAAATCGCGGGATAGAGCAGTAGGTAGCTCGTCGGGCTCATAACCCGAAGGTCACTGGTTCGAGTCCAGTTCCCGCTACAAAGAGAAAATCCTCTAAAATCAACGGTTTAGTTCACTCTAAACCGTTTTTTTATGCAAAATATTTTAGATTTACTTACCTTGGAGGTTCAAAAAGAACACGATTTGGAACACGATTTGGAACACAAAGCAAAATTTTCAGAACCAAAAATTTATGATGCTGACGGCGACCTATCCAAGCGTTGGTATGTTTATTTTTCATTTCAAGACCCTAAAACGGGAAAACTTAAGCGGATGAAAAATATTTACGGAAAAACCAATCGCTATAAAACGAAGGAATCTCGGATCAATCTCAATTGTTGTGTTTATGCAAAAATTGTAATTAATCTGTAAAGAAAGAATTCTACATTTTTAACACCTCTAAACTGTGCCCTAAAGGCTTTAATTTTTGCATTGAATGCTTCGGCCGAAGCATTTGTACTTC
>NZ_JBFHGK010000026.1:0-55620 GCF_041583155.1 Mariniflexile sp. | reverse complement strand
GATGCTGTTTGGTAAAAAGTTGAATACGGATATAGATAAAATATCTATAGTGGATATGCGCGGACAAATAGTGCAAGAATTTAATAATATTTCAGAACAGACCTTAACCAGTGGTTTAAGAATAAACAGTGTGGCCACCGGAGCTTATGTTGTTTGGTTTAAAACACAAACAGGACAAGTGCTTACCAAAAAGATAATTATAAATTAGTTATATATTGCTTGTAAATGGCTAAAAAAAGCCAAAACAATTGTTTTGGCTTTTTTTTCAATAAAAATAAGCCATTTAAGGATAAATCCTTAATTTCGCACCTCGAAATGAAATTTGACATAATGTGTGTTAAAACTTTGGTTTCTTGATGATTGTGTTTCTCAAATTATTGATTGCTAAAGTTTGTTAATACTCATTTTATTAAAATAAATAAAAGAGATGAAATTCCCTGAATACAAAGGTCTTGACTTGCCAAAAGTAGCTGAAGAAATTCTAAACTATTGGCAGGAAAATAACATATTTGAAAAAAGTGTTTCTACCAGAGAAAACAACGAATCGTTTGTGTTTTTTGAAGGGCCGCCTTCTGCAAACGGATTACCTGGTGTGCACCACGTTTTAGCACGTGCCATCAAAGATATTTTTCCGCGTTACAAAACCATGAAAGGTTTTCAGGTTAAGCGAAAAGCGGGTTGGGATACTCACGGTTTGCCAATTGAATTGGGTGTTGAAAAAGAATTAGGTATTACCAAAGAAGATATTGGTAAAACCATTTCGGTAGAAGATTATAATGCAGCATGCCGAAAAGCGGTGATGCGTTATACAGATGTTTGGAACGATCTAACCCAAAAAATGGGGTATTGGGTAGATATGGACGACCCATACATCACTTACGAACCAAAATACATGGAGTCCGTATGGTGGTTGTTAAAACAAATTTATAACAAGAATTTGCTGTATAAAGGCTATACCATTCAACCGTATTCCCCAAAAGCAGGAACAGGCTTAAGCTCGCACGAACTAAACCAACCAGGAACTTATCAGGATGTTACCGATACAACCGTGGTTGCTCAGTTTAAAGCAAAACCAGAATCATTACCAGATTTTTTACAAAATGAAGGGGATATTCATTTTTTAGCTTGGACAACTACTCCCTGGACCTTGCCAAGTAATACTGCATTAACTGTTGGTCCTAAAATAGAATACGTGCTGGTTGAAACCTATAACCAATATACATTCCAACCTATGAATGTGATTTTAGCTAAAAAATTAGTTAATTATCAATTCTCAGGAAAATTCCAATTAGTTGAAACTAAACCAGAATTATTAAATTATAAACCTCAGGATAAAAAAATCCCGTTTTACGTTGTAAAGGAGTTTTTAGGTAAAGATTTAGTTGGGATAACATACGAGCAATTATTGCCATATGCCTTGCCATACAACAATCCGGAAAATGCATTTAGAGTTATTGCAGGAGATTTCGTTACTACTGAAGATGGTACAGGTATCGTGCATACCGCACCAACTTTTGGAGCTGATGATGCCTTGGTTGCAAAACAAGCAACACCAGAGGTGCCACCAATGTTAGTGAAAGATGAAAACGGGAATCTTGTTCCTTTAGTAGATTTACAAGGGAAATTCCGTCCAGAAATGGGGGAGTATGCTGGTAAATATGTGAAGAACGAGTATTATAATGAAGGTGAAGCACCCGATCGTTCGGTAGATGTTGAAATCGCTATCAGATTAAAAGAAGAAAATAAAGCCTTTAAGGTTGAAAAATATAAGCACAGTTACCCAAATTGTTGGAGAACCGATAAACCAATTCTATATTACCCATTAGATTCTTGGTTTATTAAGGTAACCGATGTTAAGGAGCGCATGTTCGAATTGAATGAAACCATCAATTGGAAACCAAAAGCAACAGGAACAGGTCGTTTTGGTAATTGGTTAGCAAATGCCAACGATTGGAATTTATCACGTTCACGTTACTGGGGAATTCCACTACCTATTTGGAGAACCGATGACGGTAAAGAAGAAATTTGCATTGGTTCTGTTGAAGAACTTAAAACTGAAATGCAAAAAGCAGTTTCGGCCGGTGTCCTTTCAAAAGATATATTTGCAGATTTTGAAGTTGGCAACAATTCAGAGGAAAATTATGCTAAAATTGACTTACATAAAAATATTGTTGATGAGGTTGTTTTAGTATCTCCAACAGGGCAGAAAATGTTCCGCGAAAGCGATTTAATTGATGTTTGGTTCGATTCTGGATCTATGCCATATGCGCAATGGCATTACCCATTTGAAAACAAAGACCTTATTGATAAAGGAACATCTTATCCAGCCGATTTTATTGCAGAAGGTGTTGATCAAACCCGTGGTTGGTTCTATACGCTTCATGCTATTGGAACGATGGTTTTTGATTCGGTTGCCTACAAAAACGTGGTGTCCAACGGATTAGTGTTAGATAAGAATGGACAAAAAATGTCTAAACGTTTGGGGAATGCAATTGACCCGTTTGAAACCTTATCAACTTACGGAGCCGATGCTACACGTTGGTATATGATTTCGAATGCAAATCCTTGGGATAATTTAAAATTCGATTTGGAAGGTGTTGAAGAAGTAAAACGTAAATTCTTTGGAACGCTTTATAATACTTATTCGTTCTTTCAACTGTATGCAAACCTTGATAGTTTTAACTATAGTGAAACTGAAATTGCTATAAATAAACGTCCTGAAATTGATAGATGGATCCTATCAGAATTAAATACATTAATTAAAAAAGTTGATGCATTTTATGCTGAGTATGAACCAACAAAAGCAGCACGCGCAATCTCAGATTTCACCCAAGATTACCTAAGTAATTGGTATGTACGTTTATGTAGAAGACGTTTCTGGAAAGGCGATTATGGGCAAGATAAAATTTCTGCATACCAAACACTTTATACCTGTATGGTAACCATAGCGAAGTTGGGCGCGCCAATAGCACCATTTTTTATGGACCGCTTGTATTTAGATTTGAATGCCGCTACCAATAAAGAAACTTTTGAAAGTGTGCATTTAGCTGAATTCCCGAAATATGATGACTCGTTTGTAGATAAGAGTTTAGAGCGTAAAATGGAAGCGGCTCAAACCATTTCGTCTTTAGTATTATCGTTACGAGCGAAGGAGAAGATAAAAGTGCGTCAACCACTTCAAAAAATCATGATTCCGGTGACTAGCAAGCAACAAAAAGAAGAAATTCTAGCGGTTTCAGACTTGATAAAACACGAAGTAAATGTAAAAGAAATTGAACTGTTAGAAGAGGCTTCAGAAATCTTAGTAAAGCAAATAAAACCTAATTTTAAAACATTAGGACCTCGTTTTGGCAAGGATATGAAGGCTATCGCTGGCGTAGTTACTAACTTTTCTGCAGAAGATATTAACAAAATACAACAAAACGGTGTTTTAGATATTGAAGTTAATGGAAAAAATATAACTTTAGCACTTGATGATGTAGAAATTACGTCACAAGATATTGAGGGTTGGTTGGTTGCAAATGAAGGAAATTTAACCGTTGCTTTAGATGTGACTATTTCAGAAGATTTACGAATGGAAGGTGTAGCCAGAGAACTAGTAAATCGGATTCAGAATTTACGTAAAGATTCAGGATTTGAGGTAACCGACAGAATAAGTGTTAAATTACAAAATGATGTACAGATTAATACCGCAATAACCGCAAATATTTCGTATATTAAAGCTGAAACATTAACAGATGACCTAGAGATTATTGATAACTTAGAAAATGGTATAGAAATTGCATTTGATGATGTAAATACCAAATTGTACATTCAAAAACATTAAGATTATGAGCTTAGATTTAAACATCAGATATTCGGACAAAGACTTAGCAGAGTTTAAGGAATTAATAAAGGATAAAATTGTAAAAGCACAACACGATTTGGAGCTAATTAAAAGTGCGTATATGAACGACCACAATAATGGTACAGACGATACATCTCCAACTTTTAAAGCCTTTGATGAAGGTAGTGAAGTAATGAGTAAAGAATCTAATTCTGCACTTGCTATTCGTCAAGAGAAATTTATTCGCGATTTAAAAAATGCATTAATTAGAATAGAAAATAAAACTTACGGAGTATGTAGAGTTACAGGAAAATTAATTGCAAAAGAGCGATTAAAATTAGTACCTCATGCAACCTTAAGTATTGAAGCAAAAAATATGCAATAATAGGTATATAAATAATATATTTGAAACGTCTCATTTTTTGAGACGTTTTTTTGTTTTAACACGTTATTCCTTGAGAGCAATCAAAAGGTCTTAAAATAAATACATGTCTTTAAAAAAATCCATAGTTCTAATTGTTATTATTTTACTTCTTGATCAAATTAGTAAAGTTTACATCAAAACCCATTTTATGCTTCAGGAAAATATAGAAGTATTTAGTTGGTTTCAAATCTATTTTATTGAAAATGATGGTATGGCTTGGGGTACGAAAATCAGCGATTTTGTATCCTTCATTTCCGATAGAACTGCTAAAGTGGTGCTAACCTTATTCCGAGTGGTTGCTATTTTTGGTATTGGATATTGGCTGTATGATGCTACTAAAAATAAAGCTTCCAGAATTTTAATATTGGCAGTGGCTTTAATTTTTGCCGGTGCATTGGGAAATATTATAGATTCTGTTTTCTATGGCGTATTGTTTGAAGATAGCTTTAATCAAGTGGCCACGTTTTTACCTGAAGGAGGTGGTTACGATTCTTTATTACATGGTAGGGTTGTAGATATGTTGTATTTTCCATTGTTTGAAGTCGATTTACCCGAATGGTTCCCCATAAGTGGTGGAAAGCGTTTCAATTTTTTTGAACCTGTTTTTAATATCGCGGATATGGCTATAAGTACTGGTTTTATAATGCTTATTGTATTCAATAAGAAAGCATTTCCAAAAAGGTAGATTAAAATTTAACTAAAAAATGATGTTTTTATGAAGATAACGAATAAATTTTTTGCATTATTTTCAAGCATTATTTTTGTTGTAATAACCTCTTGCAGTACCGAGGAAGAAGGTCCTAATAGAGGTGTAATGACAGATGCCAAAAAAGAGCATTTATTCGGAGTGTGGTCTATTTATCAGGTTGAACACCAGGGAGAGTCTGTAAACGTACCCGTAAATTTAGAACAATGTGGGCGTGATTTTTTTATATACAGCACAAATCAAGAATATACTGAATTTTTATTTCAAGAATCGGCAACATGTACTCCAACTCAAAATAAATTGAAGTGGGAATTAAATAATGGTATTATTACATTATCCAATTTTGAAAATACAGGCTCTGAAATATTAACCATTAATAGTTTGAATGAAAACAAGTTTGTGTTTACCGCAACTTTTGATTTTGATGGAGATAATGTTGTGGAATCTTATACATTTACAGCTTTAAGATACCTCCCTCCTAATGAAATTGATATTTATACACCTTCGTTTGTTAGGGTTGAAGAACCCATGTTTTCTAGTCAAATAGAGTTTAAATGGAATCAATATACTGGTTATAACACATTTTTAAAATATGAAATATATAGAAGTGATGCAGAGTGTTCTGTGAACTCCGCAAAATTGATTAAAACCATTGAAAATGTTAGTTCAAACAGTTTTGTAGATGAAAATCCTTCAGGTACAGGTCCTTTTTGTTACTTCTTGAAAATTTATACCAATAAAGGTTTGTTAGGTGAAAGTAATGCGTGGTATGTAAATACAGAGTCTATCATTCCCAAAAATGTAGCTATTGTAAATTCTAGTTACACAGCAAATTCAGTGACATTAACGTGGGAGAAATATACAGGTTATCATTTTTCACATTATGAAATAAGGGTGCAAGATGATTTCGGGGGCACAGGTTATAATTTTGAAACCGTGAAAATTATTGACGATATTAATGTTACAAGCTTTACAGATACGAACCCGCCTTATGTAAATAATCCCGTTTACGCCATTTATGTTCATAATACATTTGGGAATAGTAGCCCCATAGATATGAATAAAAATATGGTTAAAACTGGTTTTACTAGAGATGATGTACTAGACTTTAATTATATAAAATTTTTAAGTTTTGATGCACAAAGTCATTCGTTTTTCTTTTATGGAAGGGCTATTAAAAATGAAATGAAACTGATTAAGTATGATTATGTAAATAAAAAAATAGTAGCTGAATCTTTTAAGTTACCTACTAGTTATACGGAAACAGAAATGCAACTAATTACTTCAGAAAATGGGAAAGAGCTAATTTTTGCACAAGGAAGCGATTTATGGGTTTATGATGCCACTAATTTAACTTATAAATATGCTTTAAAACCTAGTTACCGATCAGTAGATAGTTTCGCCTACTTAAGTAATAATATATGGGTGGTTTCGGATTATGATTATGTTATTACCTATAAAAGAAATGGTAGTGAATTTGTGAAAATTGATGAAAAACTACACTTTCCTGACCATCAAGGTAGTTTTAATTATGAAATTAGTAAGATAGATGGGAATACTTTTTTACTAAGCCATAACAATGAGGGTAGGGCTATTCATTATACTATTAATTCAGAAGGACAAATAACAAATAATGGTATTAAAGAAATCCCATTGTTAGCAAAATATAATAGTGATATTGGTGTAAATAGTGCAAGAAGACTCTTGTTGAATAAAAAAAGAAATACTATTTATTCACTAACTAATTTCTCTCTTTTTGACAGTTATCAAAATCCGAAATCAACCTTTAACTTCAATACATTAGGAACCAAAATTTTTGGGACTAACAATGTGGATATCTTAAGTGGCAATTCTAATCATTTTAAAAAGGAACTGGTAGTATATAATATTAATAACAAATCGTTATCTACACTTTCTACAAAAGGATATCCTTTGTTTGTAATTGAAGATGATTTAGGAAATATTGTAAGCCTATCTTCAGCATTCCCAAGGTCGGAATATTTTAGTTATCGTAGTTATAATGTTGCTGAATTGTTTGTGGAGATAATTAAATAAATTTTTAACCTAAAACAAAAAAGCAATTTTAAAAGCTATAAACTCTTTCAGGCGTCACACAATAATTTAACTTAATATCACTTTCAAAAACATCTGTAATTTCTGCTTCGGCTTCAAAAAATGACAATCCAATTTTAATGGTTTCTGGTTTGCAATTGGCTAAAAAGCGATCGTAAAATCCTTTGCCATAACCTACGCGATGTCCTTTTTTATCAAAAGCTAAAAGCGGAATAAAAACAATATCAATTTTACTATTTTCAATTTCAATACCATCAACAGGTTCAGGAATATTATAGCTGTTTTTTATAATTTTTGTACTATCGGTTAAAAGAAAATGCATCATTAAACCGGTTTCGAAATCACTCTTAGAAATAACTATATGTTTGTCCTTTCCAGAAAGGATATTCAAAATATAATCGGTGTTTACTTCCTTTTGTTCTTCAATAGCTAAAAAAATGTGGTAAAAAGAAGCATCCCAAATAGGAAGTTTTAAAAGCTGGTTTGCAATAGCCATACTTAAATCCTCAATTTGGGTAGTTGATAATCCTTTACGAAGGGTTTTGTATTGTTTCCGTAAATCTACTTTAAGCATGGTGTTATCTTTTAAGTTTTGTAGAAATGTGGAAAAGTGCATCGCCTTGATAAACAATAGGAGATTCGTTTACATTAATAATATACCCCGTATTAGGAGCTTTAACGGCATGGTTTAGCTTTCCGTAGGGGTCGGTAATGTAGCCTAAAATATCGCCTTTTTTTACATGGCTGCTTATAGCAATAGTGGCTCTAAACATACCCGAAAAACTAGCTCGTTGCCAGCGGCTTTCATTTATAAAAACCGTATCTTTTTTAGGTTTGCTAACTTTAATTTGTGAGTTTAACATACCTAAATGTTTTAAAATACGTTTGGAGCCATTAACGCCATGGTTTGTAATATTATCATCTATATGGAAGGATTTACCACCTTCAAATAGTAACATGGCTTTACCCAAATTGTAGCAAGTATTTCTAAAGGATTTATTTAAATTTTTGGAGTATAGAACAAACGGCATAGCGAATACTTTTGCTAAATCATTTAGATGTCTGTTTTCTTTTGAAATACGAATTTGTGGTGCATTAAAACGTCCGGAACCTCCGGTATGAAAATCGATTATACAATCAACACAAGGAATGATATCATGTACTAATTTATGAGCAACTCTGCTGGCTAAAGAACCATCAACGGTACCCGGAAACACACGATTTAAGTCTCTACCATCTGGAAATTCCCGTTTTAAATTTATAAAACCAAAAATATTAATTACAGGAATGCAAATAATAGTGCCAATTTTAGGTTTATTAATACCACTAGCTATTAGTTGTCGTACAATTTCAACGCCATTTACTTCATCCCCATGAATCCCCGCTGTAAACAAAACAATAGGACCAGGTTTTTTTGCGCGTTCAATAATAATGGGCACATTAACAGGTGAAGAGGTATGCAAATTGGCAACATCAAAATCAATTTCTTTACTTTCGCCAGGATAAATTTTTGTATCAAGAATTGTTAAAATGTTGTTTACTAATGTCATGCTTAAACCCGTTTATTGCGTTCTATATAAGTGATGATGCTTTTAGCAATATTTTTACCAGTAGCTTCTTCTATACCTTCCAAGCCAGGAGTGGAATTTACCTCTAAAAGCAGTGGACCTCTTGCAGATTGTAGCATATCTACCCCACAAACGGGCAATTTAAGTACTTTGGCAGCGTTGGTGGCTAAGCGCAATTCAGCTTCACTTAACTTTATGATGTTGGCAGTACCTCCTCGATGTAGGTTGGAACGGAATTCACCTTCTTTTCCCTGACGTTTCATGGCGCCAATAACTTGGCCATCAACAACTAAAGCGCGCAAATCGGCGCCTTTTGCTTCCTTTATAAATTCTTGAACAATAACGCGTGCTTCTAAACCATTAAAAGCTTCTAAAACGGATTCGGCAGCATTTTTTGTTTCGGCTAAAACAACACCTAAGCCCTGTGTGCCTTCTAAAAGTTTTATAATTACGGGCACACCACCTACGTGTTCAATAACTTCTTCAACATCGCGAGAATAGTTAGTGAAAACAGTTTTAGGCATGCCGATTCCTGCTTTGCTTAAGCGCTGTAAACTACGCAGTTTATCTCGAGAACGTTGAATGGCATCGGAGGTTGCTATGGTAAAGACATTCATCATCTCAAATTGGCGTACTACTGCACAACCATAAAAAGTTATGGAAGCGCCAATTCTAGGAATAACGGCATCTACATAATCCAAATAGCGGTCTTTGTAGTATATGGTTGGTTTTTCTCTTTCTATTATAATGTCGCATTTTAAGGGGTCAATTACTTCTACTTTATGACCTCTTTTAGCGCCTTCTTCAACAAGCCTATCGGTTGAATATAGATTCGAGTTTCGGGATAATATAACTATGTTCATAAGGATTTCGAATTATAAGAAACATTTTCTAAATCGACATCAACCAAAAATTTTCGCTTTAAAAATTGCCTGCCTATTAAAACAGGAAAACGCATATCATCGCGGGTGCTTAAAGTTAGGTTAATCTTGTAGGTCTTTCCAAAAAAAATGACTTCAGATTTTATTTTATATCTTTTTTCTTTCTGGCCATTACTACTTTTTACAATGGCACTAGAAAATTCATCAAAAACAATTTCAGTTTTACCAAAATTTTGATGCTTATCGCTATTAAAAACACATCGTAAGATGTTATTGTCTTCAATAATTTCATCATAATGAATGGTAGATGTGTAGGCGCCCGTATCGACTTTTACATCAATATTGAATAGACCTAATTTGGGGAAATCTATTTTATCAACACGACCAATTACTTTTTTTTTCAATTTATTGTTTTAAAATGTGGTGCAAGTTAGCGAATAGTTATTTAGCCGCAAAGTTTAACAGATTTACTAGTTGTTATTTCATTATTAAAAAATTAAAAATAATTACCTTTGAGACAATGGACAAACCTACTTTGGAAATACAATTACAAACCCTACCAAATCAACCTGGGGTTTACCAGTATTATGATGCTGAAGGCACTATTTTATACGTTGGGAAAGCAAAAAACCTAAAGAAGCGGGTAAGTTCGTATTTTACTAAAACACATGATAATGGAAAAACACGTGTGTTGGTAAAAAAAATTGCCTCCATAAAACATATTGTTGTTGAAACAGAAACGGATGCGTTGTTACTGGAAAATAATCTCATAAAGAAGCACCAACCTAAGTATAACGTGATGTTGAAGGATGACAAATCCTATCCCTGGATTTGTGTAAAAAAAGAACGTTTTCCTCGTGTGTTTTCTACCAGACGTGTTTTTAAAGACGGTTCGGAATATTTTGGACCCTATACCAGCATGAAAACCGTTCACACACTTTTAGATTTAATTAAAGGCTTGTATTCATTACGTAATTGTAATTATGATTTGTCTGAAAAAAATATTGAATCGGGTAAATATAAAGTTTGTTTAGAGTACCATTTGGGAAATTGTAAAGGAGCTTGTGAAGGTTATGAAACCGAAGAGGAATACCATGAGAATATTAAGGACATTAAAGAAATTTTAAAAGGAAATTTTAAAGATTCCTTGCACCAATTTAAACTTCAAATGAAAGCCTATGCCGAAGAAATGCGGTTTGAAGAAGCTCAAAAAATTAAAGAGAAGATAGAAGTTCTTGAAAATTATCAGTCTAAATCTACCATAGTAAATCCTAAGATTAGTAATGTTGATGTGTTTTCTATTATGAGTGATGAAAGTTATGGCTATGTGAATTTTTTACAGCTATCTTATGGTTCTATCATTCGGTCGCATACCTTGGAAATTAAGAAAAAACTCGATGAAACGGACGAGGAGCTCTTAACCTTGGCTATAACTGAAATTCGTCAACGTTTTCATTCCAAATCTAAAGAAATTTACGTACCTTTTAATGTTCAACTAGGTGAGGATATAAAAGTGACGGTTCCGCAATTAGGTGATAAAAAACACATCCTAGATTTATCATTACGAAACGCTAAATATTACCGCATGGAGCGTTTTAAGCAGGATAAAATTGTAGATCCGGATAGACATGCTAACCGAATTATGGCTCAAATGAAAGCCGATTTACGCCTGCATGAGGAACCTAGGCATATAGAGTGTTTTGATAATTCAAATATACAGGGTACCAACCCCGTAGCTGCATGTGTGGTTTTTAAAAATGGAAAGCCAAGTAAAAAAGACTACAGGCATTTTAACATAAAAACAGTTGAAGGTCCAGATGACTTTGCGTCTATGGAAGAAGTTGTGTACCGACGTTACAAACGTATGTTAGACGAAAAACAGTCATTGCCACATCTCATCATTATTGATGGAGGGAAAGGGCAATTGTCTTCAGCATTAAAAAGTTTGGATGCTCTTAATTTACGAGGAAAAATTGCAATCATCGGAATTGCCAAGCGTTTGGAAGAATTATTCTACCCAGACGATCCAATTCCTTTATATTTAGATAAAAAAAGCGAAACTCTTAAAGTTATTCAGCAATTACGAAACGAAGCTCACCGATTTGGAATTGAGCATCATAGAAATAAACGAAGTAAGAGTGCTTTAAACACCGAGTTAGAGACGATACCAGGTGTTGGCGAAAAAACCGTAGTGGATTTATTGAAGCACTTTAAATCGGCCAAACGTGTTGCCAATGCAAAGTTAGATGAATTGGAATCTGTTGTGGGTGTTTCAAGAGCAGAAAAAGTGTATAATCATTATCACAAAAAGTGAATAAATATAGGTAACTCATTGTTAGAAGTAATTCCCTCGTTACTATTTGGCTTAAAAATATAGAAATAACAGCAAAATTTGAAAACTAAAATTCTCATACTAACCTTTTTTATGCTGGCCTTGTTTTCTGCGGAAGCGCAAAACGAAACCATAAAAACTAATGAGAAAAAAATTGGATTAGTATTAAGTGGTGGCGGAGCAAAGGGGTTAGCACATATAGGGGTTTTAAAAGTAATTGACAGTCTTGGTGTAAAGGTGGATTATGTGGCAGGAACAAGTATGGGAGCCATTATTGGTGCGCTTTATGCTTCTGGATATTCGGGAAATCAACTCGATTCTATTTTTAAAGTCATAGATTTTGATAGACTTATAAACGATGACTTGCCACGAGCTGCTAAAGCGTTTTATGAGCGAGAAAATTCTGAAAAATATGCGGTAACATTACCATTTGATGATTTTAGAATTAAATTACCTTCGGCTTTATCCAGAGGACAAAATACGTATGGTTTGTTTTCAAAATTAACCTTACATGTTAACGAGATATCCGATTATAGTAAGCTGCCAATTCCTTTTTTCTGCATTGCTACAAATATTGAAAATGGTCAGCAAATTATTTTAGAGAAAGGAAATTTAGCTCAATCCATTATTGCAAGTGGTGCATTACCTTCCTTGTTTCAGCCAGTTACCATTGATAATCAGGTGTTGATTGATGGTGGTGTTGTAAATAATTACCCGGTTGATGAACTTCGAGCCAAAGGAATGGATGTGATAATTGGGGTGGATGTTCAAGATGGGTTGGCAAGTATTGAAAATTTAACTTCGGCACCAGAGGTGTTGGTTCAGATTAATAATTTTCGAACCATTAACGACATGAAAAAGAAGGTTTTAAAAACAGATATTTACATAAAACCAGATATTAGGGATTATTCGGTTGTATCGTTTAAAGATGGTTCAAAAATTATAGAAAACGGAAAGCAAGCCGCTTTTTTAAAAATTAATGATCTAAAAAAAATAGCAGATAAAAACTATGTAAAAAAACCTATAGATGTTTTTACCGTTGCAATAGATAGCATCACTATTAATAACATTAATTTAAATGGAAATGAAAAATATACCCGCGCCTATATTTTGGGTAAACTTAAACTGAAGAATAAGGAAAAGATTAGTTATGAACAGTTTAATAATGGCATAAACAACCTAGTGGCAACCAATAATTTTGATTCCTTTGAATTCGCATTAAAAAACGACCCTGAAAATGAAGGTTATAACCTTTTCGCTAATTTAAAGGAGACTAAGGTGAATACCTATTTAAAATTAGGGTTGCATTTTGATGATTTATACAAAAGTTCCGCTTTAATAAATATAACTCAAAAACGATTTTTATTGGATAACGACGTCGCATCGCTCGATATTATTTTAGGAGATAATGTGCGTTATAATTTTGAATATTTTGTTGATAATGGTTTTTATTGGAGTGTTGGTTTAAGGTCCAGATTTCATCAATTTAATAAAGATATTAGTGCAAAATTATTGTTAGATGATTCTCAAATGTCTGGTTCAGAATTGAATAAAATTGATGTTGAATTGCAAGATCAAACGAATGAACTTTATATTCAAACTTTATTTCGAAAAGATTTTGCATTAAGTGTAGGTTTAGAACATAAGCGACTAGAAATAAAAACGGAAACTTTAGCTACCAATAATGAAGCCAAGCAATTCGTGTTTGAAGGTACCGATTATTTAAGTGTTTTTGGTGGCTTGAAATTAGATACTTATGACAATAAATACTTTCCTAAAAAAGGTGTTTATTTTACCGGTAGCCTCCACACTTATGTGTATGCCTCAAAGTTTAATGAATCTTTTGATAATTTCTCATTGGCTAAGGCTGATATGGGATATGCGTTTAGGGTGTCGGACAAATTAACCTTCAATTTGCAAACAAGTGGAGGTTTTAAAGTAGGTGATAAATCAACACGAACATTAGATTTTGCACTTGGTGGTTACGGAAATAACCTAATAAATAACTTTGTTCCATTTTTAGGTTACGATTTTATTTCCCTTACGGGGAATAGTTATGTGAAAGCATTTTTAAGTGCCGACTATGAAATTTTTAAAAAACAACACATCACTTTAGAAGGCAATTGGGCCAATGTTGAAAATGATATTTTTGAAACAGGCGAGTGGTTTACCCTTCCTAATTATAGAGGCTATGCCTTGGGATATGCAATAGAAACCTTTATTGGCCCTATACAGGCAAAGTACAGTTATTCGCCAGAAGAAAATCAAAGTGTGTGGTTCTTTAACGTTGGTTTCTGGTTTTAATTTCAAATTTAATATCTCCCAAATTCTGAAATCATTTCATGAAATTTTATGTCATTGTGCTAACAAGGTTTCTACACTATTTGTTGCCGTAACTGGGCGGTTTAGCATAAAAATTATTGCGTAATAGGGGAGTCCTTTGGGTTTGATTTTCTTAAAAAAAATCTTAAAATCTCGTCTAAAATTCTGAATGATATTACTTTATCGTATCTTTATATGTAATGATTTTTAATATTTTGTTGCCTTAAGTTTTGGCAACAGGTTAATTTTAAAACTATAATTATGCCTTTTTACCATAAATTAGGAAGCATTCCGCATAAGCGTCATACCCAGTTTAGGAAGCCGGATGGTAATTTGTATTCTGAACAATTATTTGGAACCATTGGTTTTGATGGGATGTACACGAATAGTTATCACGAGCAGCGCCCAACGCAGGTTAAGGAAATTAGAAAGCAATATAGTGTGGCTCCTAAAATTGCGAAAGCAAATAATATTCAATCCTACCGATTAAAAGGATTTTTAGTAGAACCTGAATACGATTATTTAGAAAGCAGAAAAACGGTTTTAGTTAATAAAGATTGTGCCATTATTTTAGCAGCTCCAAAACAGCCAACTCAAAACTATTTTTATAAAAACACGGATGCCGATGAATTAATTTTTATTCATAAGGGCTCAGGAAAATTAAGAACACATATGGGAAATATCAATTTTAAATATGGCGATTATCTGTTAGTGCCGAGAGGAGTTATTTATAAAATTGATTTTGATAGGGAGGACAACCGACTGTTTATTGTGGAGTCTCGCCGGCCAATTTATACCCCAAAGCGGTATCGAAATTGGTTTGGGCAGCTATTGGAACACGCGCCCTATTGTGAGCGCGATATTAGGAAACCTGAAGAACTTGAAACTTATAATGAATCGGGTGAGTTTTTAATTAAAGTAAAAAAACAAGATGATATTATCGAGATGGTATATGCCTCTCATCCCTTTGACGTAGTAGGTTATGATGGCTACAATTACCCATATGCGTTGTCAATTCATGATTTTGAACCAATAACCGGGCGTATTCATCAGCCACCACCAGTGCATCAAACTTTTGAAACCGATGCTTTCGTGGTATGTAGTTTTGTGCCTAGGCTTTACGATTACCATCCGCAATCCATTCCTGCGCCATACAACCACAGTAATATTGATAGTGATGAGGTTTTATATTATGTAGATGGTGATTTTATGAGTAGAAACGATGTGGAAGCAGGGCATATGTCATTACATCCCGCAGGAATTCCGCACGGGCCACACCCCGGAGCGACAGAAAGAAGCATAGGCAAAACAAAAACCAATGAACTCGCTGTTATGGTGGACACCTTTAAGCCACTCATGATTACAGAAGAAGGTATGAAAATTGCTGATGAAGCTTATTACAAATCCTGGTTGTAAGTTTCTTTATTCATAGTAATTTTAGCAAGTTAAAGGAATTGAAAATAGAACAAAATATTCAAAATTTACAAAGTTTTGAATTTCCTCAAATAGGGAGATTAGAAGCACTTTTATCATGAAAGCAAAAACTAATGAATTGGAAAAAATATTTAAGGGAGCGCAAGATTTTTTGCCACTCTTAGGAACCGATTATGTGGAGTTTTATGTTGGCAATGCCAAACAAGCAGCTCATTTTTATAAAACGGCTTTTGGGTTTCAGTCGTATGCTTATAAGGGTTTAGAAACAGGTTCAAAAGAAACGGTTAGTTATGTGCTTAAACAAGATAAAATTAAGTTGGTGTTAACGACTCCGCTAACTAGTAAATCGGCTTTAAATGATCATATTGTGAAACATGGAGATGCCGTAAAAGTAATAGCGCTATGGGTAGAAGATGCCAAAAAGGCCTATGAAGAAACTATAAAACGAGGTGCAGTGTCTTTTTTGGAGCCTACCGTAGAAACAGATAACCAAGGTGAGGTGGTACGCTCAGGGATTTGTACGTTCGGTGATACGGTGCATGTTTTTGTAGAGCGAAAAAATTACAAAGGTATTTTTTTGCCAGGCTATGTGAATTGGGAATCCGATTACAATCCGGAACCCGTCGGTTTAAAGTATATAGACCATATTGTTGGTAATGTGGGTTGGGGCCAAATGAACACTTGGGTAAAATGGTATGAAGACGTTATGGGGTTCGAAAATTTTTTATCCTTTGATGATACTCAAATCCATACCGAATATTCTGCGTTAATGAGTAAAGTGATGAGCAACGGAAATGGGCGCATCAAATTTCCTATTAATGAACCTGCTGAAGGGAAAAAACGTTCACAAATTGAAGAATATCTCGATTTTAATGAAGGTGCCGGGGTACAACATATCGCCGTTGCAACCGATGATATCATTAAAACCGTAAGTCAACTAAAAGCACGTGGCGTTGAATTTCTGTCTAATCCGCCAGAAGACTATTATCGTGCAGTGCCTAATCGATTGCAGAAACATCATCATGAATTACAAGAGGATATTAATGCTCTTAAAAAATTGGGAATTATGATTGATGCCGACGAAGAAGGTTATTTGTTACAGATTTTCACTAAGCCTTTAGAGGATAGGCCAACCTTGTTTTTTGAAATCATTCAGCGCATGGGAGCCAAAGGCTTTGGTGCAGGAAATTTTAAGGCACTTTTTGAATCTATAGAACGAGAACAGGCCAAACGTGGTACGCTTTAAACATTAGGGAATATTCAGGGTTAACCGTATGATTTATAATGAATTGAATTATAAATTGTAACAAATTAACGTTAAGGTCTTCTAAGAAATACAGACGGTATAAGTAAATTTTATATTTTTGGAACAGTAATTGTAAAATCTTAGTTACTGTATAACAATGTAATTCAAGAATTTAATGATAATTACTCAAATCAAAATGAAAAAGACACTACTTCTCATATTAGCTATAATATTAACGCAAATGTCATTTGCTCAAGGGGAATCGGCATTTGGAGATGGCGAATGGTTTCAATTTAAAATGAGTTATAGTGGATTTTTAACCGCAGGAAATGCTTCACTTCATGTAAAAGAGACAAAACTGAACAATAAGGATGTGTACCATGTTGTAGGTAAAGGCTGGACTTCAGGAATGATTAAATGGTTTTTTAAGGTAAAAGACCGCTATGAAAGTTATTTTGACAAAACAACATTGCTGCCTTACAAATTTATTAGAAACATAGATGAAGGTGGTCATACAAAAGATTTAGAAGTTGATTTTGATCAAGATAAAAACAAAGCCTATGTGCATGATAAAAAGCACAAAACAAAGGCTGTTTTTGATACGAAACCAAATATTCAGGATATGGTGTCAACTTATTATTATTTGCGAAATAAAATTAATATTAATGGTTTAAAGGTTGGAGATGAGATACGTACCGATATGTTTTTTGATGACGAAAATTACGGATTTAAGCTTCAATACCTTGGAACGGATACTATAGATACGGATTTTGGTAAAATAGAATCCTTAAAATTTAGACCCTATGTGATGGCTGGACGTGTTTTTAAAGAAGAAGAAAGTTTAACACTATGGGTGTCAAAAGACAAAAATAAAATACCTTTGCGTATTAAGGCCGATTTAAGAGTGGGGTCTTTAAGAGCCGATTTAGAAGCTTTTAAAGGATTAAAGCACCCTTTTAGAATAGTTGTTGAAAATTAGGATACGTTTTGAAATCAAAAATAAACAATCAACTTAAGGAAAAATACGAGGCAATAAACCAAGATTTTGAAGATTATTTAGAAGGTTTATTGCACAGTAAGCCTATAAATTATTGGGATTACATTCAAACAGATGCCTTATTAAATCTTCAAATTCAACGTACCGTTTTTCCAGATGAAATGGTATTCATCATGTATCATCAAGTAAACGAATTATTGTTTAAAATGATTCTTGTTGAAATAGAGCAGGTTGCCAAAAGCGAGGAGTTAACCGCTTCATTATTCACAGATAAATTAGCGCGTATAAGTCGCTATTTCGATATGCTTACCTCGTCTTTCACAATAATGAAAGATGGTATGGATATCGAACAATATACCAAGTTTAGAACAACCTTAACACCAGCAAGCGGATTTCAAAGTGCACAATACAGAAAAATTGAATTCGCATCAACCGAGCTAATCAATTTAATTGATAAACGATTTAGAGATACTATTGATAGAAATTCTTCCTACGAAAACGCCTTCGAACATTTATATTGGCAAGCGGCAGGAAAGAATTATGAAACAGGTGAAAAAAGTTATACATTAACAGTTTTTGAAGAAAAATATAAAGACGAATTCATTAGATTTGCCCAGTTTTATAGCACAAAAAATTTATACTCCAAATTTAAAGAACTTCCTAAGGAAGCTAAGGAGGATGAAGCATTAATAGCAGCCATGCGTCATTTAGATTATACGGTTAATATTAAATGGGTTATGGCACATTATAATACAGCAAATCATTATTTAAATATTGGCGGACAAACCGTCGAAGCAACAGGAGGAAGTGAATGGGTAAAATACATGCATCCAAAGTATCAAAAGAGAATATTTTTTCCGGACTTATGGACAAAGCAAGAAATAGAAGCATGGGGAACAAATATTTAGTAGCATTATTAATTTCATTAAGTTTAATAGGTTGTAAAGAGAAAGAGCAGCCTATTGTAGAAGTGGTGGAAGAAAAGCCTGCCGATATTTATGAATTCGGTTTTAATTTAAGTGATTTTGTTGTAAAAAGAGATACCGTACGAAGCGGCGATAGTTTTGGTGTTATTTTGGAACGTAACAAAATTGGGTATCCAAAAATATTTTCAATTGCCGAAAAAGCCCGAGACACGTTTGATATTAGACGTCTTCAAATAGGAAAGCCTTATACTTTGTTATGTTCCAAAGACTCATTGGAAACACCTAGATGTTTTATATACCAGCCAAACCAAGAGGAGTATGTGGTGATAAGTTTTCAAGATTCTATTCATGCCTATACAAGTAGGAAACCTATTAAATATGTTGAAAAAACCGTAACAGGTGTTTTAAATAGCAGTATCTCCCAAGAGTTGGATAAGAAAGGTATTAGTCCTATTTTAACAAATAAACTAGCGGAGGAAATATATGCTTGGACTATAGATTTTACAAGACTTCAAAAAGGAGATACTTATAAAGTAATTTATACAGATAAGTATATTGACGATTCTATTTACGCAGGAATACATACCGTAAAAGCTGTTGTATTCAACCATAATGATAAGCCGTATTATGCGTTTAGATATCGTACAGATTCCATAAAAAACAAATACGAGTACTATAATGAAGTTGCAAAAGATTTGCGTCGTGCTTTCCTAAAAGCACCAGTGCAGTTTAGTAGAATTTCTTCAAAATATAATTTAAACAGACGTATAGCTTATTATGGTTTTGCATTACGTCCACATAGAGGAACCGATTTTGCAGCGCCTATTGGAACCCCTATTTTAGCAACAGCCAATGGTGTTGTTACCGAGTCTAGATATAAAGGTGGTAATGGTAATTATGTAAAAATCAGGCATAATTCAACCTACGAAACACAATATCTGCACATGCAAAAACGTAAAGTAAATGTTGGTCAGACTGTTAAGCAAGGCGATGTTATTGGATGGATAGGAATGACTGGAAATACGGGTGGTCCACACGTGTGTTATCGTTTTTGGAAGAATGGAAAGGAAGTGGATCCTTTTAAAGAAAAATTATCAAGCTCAGAACCTATTTCAGAAGCACTCAAAGGAGATTATTTAGCGTTTATAAAACCTATAAAATTGCAACTAGATGCTTTGCCAATTCATGATGCATCAAAGAAAAAAGAAGCCAAAGAAATCATAACTCAAAAAAAATAGATTATGTCACTACCAACTATCAATCCAACAACAACAAAAGCCTGGAGAAAGCTGCAAGACCATTTTAGTGCTATTGGCGAAATGCACATGAAAGATTTGTTTGCACAAGACAGCCAAAGAGCAGATAAATTAACGGTAAAGTGGGACGATTTTTATGTCGATTTTTCAAAAAACAGAATCACCGAAGCGACCTTAAAACTGCTTTTAGAATTAGCCGAAGAGGTGAAGTTAAAAGAGGCTATTAAGAGTCAGTTTTCTGGAGAAATTATAAATGAAACCGAAGGTAGAGCCGTTTTACACACCGCATTACGCGCTCCTAAAGATGCTAAATTTTTTGTTGAAGGTGTTAATGTTATGCCAGAAGTTTACGCTGTAAAACAGAAAATAGAACGTTTTACAAATCAGGTTGTAAACGGTGAACTAAAAGGGTTTACAGGTAAAGCATTTACCGATGTTGTAAATATTGGAATTGGTGGCTCAGATCTTGGACCAGCTATGGTAGTTGATGCGTTGCAATACTATAAGAACAATTTAATAACACATTTTGTTAGTAATATTGATGGCGATCATGTAAATGAGGTTATAAAAAAACTTAATCCGGAAACAACCTTGTTTGTAATCGTTTCAAAAACCTTTACCACACAGGAAACACTTTCTAATGCCAATACTTTAAAAGCTTGGTTTTTAAAATCGACTACTGAAGATGCTATTGCTAAACACTTTGTGGCGGTTTCAACCAATATTCAAAATGTAAAAGCTTTTGGAATTGATGAAAATAATATATTCCCAATGTGGGACTGGGTTGGTGGTCGTTTTTCATTGTGGAGTGCTGTTGGTTTAACTATTAGTTTAGCAGTTGGTTATGATAATTATGCTAGCTTATTGCAAGGTGCTAACAAGATGGACGAACATTTTAAAAATGAAGACTTTAAAAACAATATACCAGTTGTTTTAGCATTAATTAGTGTTTGGTATAATAACTTTTTTAATGCAGAAAGTGAAGCAATTATTCCTTATTCTCAATACTTGAACCAGTTTGCAACTTATTTGCAGCAGGGTATTATGGAAAGTAATGGTAAAAGTGTTGATAGAAGTGGAAACCCAATAGATTATCAAACGGGAACCATTATTTGGGGTGAGCCAGGATCTAATTCACAACACGCATTCTTTCAATTAATACATCAGGGAACTAAGTTAATCCCAGCCGATTTCATTGGATTTACACAAGCATTGCATGGTAACCAAGACCATCAAGATAAATTGATGTCTAACTTTTTGGCACAAACCGAAGCATTATTAAATGGTAAAACCGAAGCAGAAGTGGTTGCGGAAGGAACGGATGCTAAAATAGTGCCATTCAAAATATTTGAAGGTAATAAACCTACAAACACAATATTTATAAACAAATTAACGCCAGAAAGTTTAGGGAAACTAATAGCGATGTACGAGCATAAAATATTTGTACAAGGTATTGTTTGGAACATCTTTAGCTACGACCAATTTGGTGTAGAATTAGGAAAACAATTGGCTAGTAAAATTTTACAAGAATTTAACAGTAGTGTGGTTAATAATCACGACTCTTCAACTCAGAATTTATTGAATCATTACAAGAAAATGTCTTAAATTTCACCAAAGTATCAAAATATATTCTTAAAAAAAGCATTTATATGAAAAATATAGATGCTTTTTTGTTGATATGCTAAGAATATGATATGTTAACAATTAGTTAATAATCGATTAGTTTTATTACGTAATTTTGCAGCGACTAATTCATTTAATTAATCTTTTATTATGAAAAAAATTTCTCAATTTTTATTGATGGTTGTAGCATTATTATGTACTACAGTCATGATGGCTCAAGTAACTTCGTCCAGTATGAATGGTCGAGTTACAGATTCTGCAGGACCTGTAATGGGTGCTACAGTAATTGCTACCCACACCCCTTCAGGTACTACTTACGGGAGTATTACGAATGGTGAAGGTCGTTTTAACCTTCCAGGTATGCGTGTTGGAGGACCCTATAGTGTAGAGGTGTCTTACATTGGATATGGAAAAAACGTAACCAATGAAATTATGATCAGACTGGGAGCAGCTTATGTTCATAATGTTGTTTTAACTGAAGAAAATGTTTCTTTAGATCAAGTTGTAATTTCAGCCAAAAGAACAAAGTTCTCGGCAGATAAAACGGGTGCAACTACCAACATTTCTAATGTAGAAATGACTGCTATGCCAACCATTAATAGAAGTATTACTGATATTGCTCGTATTTCTCCGTATGCCAACGGGATGAGTATTGCGGGGGGTGATGGTCGATCAACAAACTTTACAATAGATGGAGCAAATTTTAATAACAACTTCGGATTGAGTTCAAGCTTGCCAGGTGGTGGAAGCCCAATTTCATTAGATGCTATCGAAGAGGTTCAAGTAGTAATTGCGCCTTTTGATGTACGTCAAACAAACTTTATTGGAGGTGGTATTAACGCAATAACTAAATCTGGTACTAATAAATTTAAAGGTTCTGCTTATACCTACTACACTAATCAAGAGATGAGAGGTAATAGAATTGGTGACACTGATTTTGGTGTGCGACCAGAAGAATCAACTAAAACCTATGGTGCAACTTTTGGTGGACCTATAATTAAGAATAAATTATTCTTTTTTGTTAATGCAGAATCTATAGTAAAACCAGGCCAAGTAGTTACTTGGAGGCCTTCTGAAGATGGTGTTGCTAACCTAGATTTATCGCTTTCACGTACAAGTATTGCTGATATGGAGTTAGTAAGACAGCATTTAATTGATAATTATGATTATGATCCAGGATCATATAGCGATTATCCTGCTGATGAAACTAACAAAAAACTTCTTGTTCGTGTAGATTGGAATATTAACGATGCAAACAAATTGAGTGTTCGTTATAACCATACAAAAAATCAAGGATGGAATGCTACAAATGGAAACTCTACAGATGCAGGTTTCCGTAACAGAACAATGGATCGTATTTCACAATACTCTATGGCTTTCTCTAACTCTACCTATTCAATGGATAATATTGTAAATTCATTGTCGTTAGATTTAAACACCAGATTCTCAGATAAGCTTTCAAATCAATTCCTTGTTACTTATTCTAAAATTCAAGATGCTCGTGGATCTGATTCTTCTCCTTTCCCATTTATTGATATTATGAACGGGGTTACAGATACAGGAAACCAAATTCTTGAGCCTTATATCTCTGCGGGTTATGAGCTTTTTACTTGGAATAATGCTGTTAATAATAACACATTCACTGCGATAGATAATTTAACTTATTATTTAGATAGTCATAAAATTACTGGAGGTATCAGTTTTGAACACCAATTAGCAAATAACTCATATATGAGAAATGGTACGGGTTATTACCGCTATGCTAGTCTTGATGATTTCTTAAATCAAGCTGCTCCAAGAGATTTTGCTCTAACTTACGGTTACGACGGCGAATTAAATCCTACTGCCGAGGTTGCTTTCAATCAGTTTGGAGTTTATGCTCAAGATGAATGGAATATAAATCCGAATTTTAAATTATCGTATGGTATTCGTGCAGATTATTTAAAGTATGAAGATAATTTAATTAGAAATAATGCAATTTATGCATTAGACTTTGGTGGAAGAAATATCGATACAGGTAAATGGCCAGATGCAAATGTTCAAGTGTCTCCAAGAGTTGGTTTCACATGGGATATAAAAGGAGACCAATCTATGAAACTTCGTGGAGGTACAGGTATCTTTTCAGGAAGATTGCCACTTGTGTTTTTCACTAACATGCCAACTAACTCTGGTATGGTTCAAGGAAGTTATGCCGCTACTACTACTTATAATTCTAATGGTTCTGTAAATGTAGCAAACCCTGCCTTAGCAAGTTTAGCTGGACCAATGATTACGGATGTAAATGAAATGATTTCTAGATTGAATTTACCAAATACTATTACGCCTGAAGATGGTGTTTTACCACGTGATGTAAATGGTGTTGATCCAAATTTCAAAATGCCACAAGTGTGGAAAACTTCATTAGCATTTGATTATCAAGTGCCAGTTTCATTCCCATTATCGGTAACTTTAGAAAGCATGTACACTAAAAATATTAATGGTGTAATGCTTAAAAATTATAACTTAGAACAACCAGATGCTACATGGCAACGTTTTTCTGGTGCTGATGACAGATACATCTATCCAGGTAGTACTACAACTAGTAGTTCTATTACTTATACTGCGAATCAAGCATATGTATTATCAAATACTAGCCAAGGTTGGGGAACTATAAATAACATTACAGTTAATGCAGAGCCTATTGAAGATTTAAGATTAATGGCAGCTTATACGCATACGGAATCTCAAGAGATATCAGGTATGCCAGGTAGTAATGCAGCTTCTGCATACACAGGATTAGTTACGGTTAATGGTCCACATTTGCCAGAACTTCAACGTTCACAATATGTTGTGCCACACAAAGTTATTGGATCTGCTTCCTTTAAACTTCCATGGTCAAATAACACATTAAAATCAGCTACATTTATTAATTTATTTTATTCTGGATATTCTCCAAACGGATATAGCTTTACTTATTCAAATGATATGAATGGTGATGGTATTGCTGCAGATTTAATTTATATCCCTAAAGAAAGAGGTGAAATTAATTTTACAACAACTGCTGATGAAGATGCTTTCTTTAACTTTATGGAGCAAGATAGTTACCTGAAAGCTAATAAAGGTAAATATGCTGAAGCAAACGCTGCACGTAGCCCTTGGGTTCATAATTTTGACTTAAGATTATTACGTGAATACTATATTAAAGTTGGTGATTCTAAAAATACTTTACAATTTAGTTTAGATTTTATTAACGTTGGTAATATTATTGACTCTGAATGGGGTATCGCTAAAAACAACAACGTATCAAACAATGGTAAGATTCTAACTTATGCAGGTAGAGATGCTAATAATGTGCCATCTTTCTCTTTTGCAAGAAGTGGAGGAGAATATCTTACTGAAACTTATGATTATAACTATTTTTATGGTCAAACTTGGAAACTTCAAGTTGGTGTGAAATATTCTTTCTAAGACTATTAAAGTTAAACAAATATTTAAAACCGCTTCAATTCAATTTGAAGCGGTTTTTTTATTCTTTTAATTATTACATTTGTAATCATAAATTTAAAACCTATTTTCATGTATAAAACGATATTAAATCTTCATTCCTATTGGGCTTACCTTGTGCTTTTAGTTCTAATTGTTGCAGTAGCAAATGCATTGATCAAAGTTTTTGCTGATAAAGAGTATGAAGCTAAAGATTTTAGAATATCCCTATTTACTTTAATTGTTTCTCACATTCAATTACTAATTGGTTTAATATTGTATTTTGTATCTCCTAGATTTGAATTATGGGCAGAGATGGGCGGTGAAGTTATGAAAAACTCAATGGCTCGTTTGTATTTAGTGGAGCATCCGTTTGTTAATATTTTAGCTGTGGCATTAATTACTATTGGCTATTCAAAACATAAAAAGAAGTTAACTTCACAGGGGAAACTAAAACCAATTGCTATATTTTATACTATCGCATTGGTGCTATTTTTATCTAGAATACCTTGGAGTACCTGGATTAACCTATAATTAATTCTAAAGCAGTCGAGAACTTATTACAAAGTTTTGGACTGCTTTATTAACAAAGATTAGTGTTCCACTTCCTTAATAACGTAAACATATACAGGAAAATGATCGCTAAATCCATCTGTAAAACCTCCATTACCCCAACTGCGTTTTGGGTATCCTTTGTAAGGTCCAGAGTTTTCTATTAAATAATTTTTGTTGTACACACCAGCTTTGTAAAACTGAAACGACGAATACGTTTTTTCCAGTAATGGTTTTGTAATCATTATTTGGTCAAATAAGCTCCAAGAATCTCTAAAAGCTGTTGTTCCTAATCCATCCTTGTAAAAATTTTCAAAAGGGTTATAAATGCCCTTAAACCCAACGTCATCTTTATTGTTTTGGGTTTTTAAAACCTTTTTAATACTTACATTATTCGGATTGTCATTTAAATCACCTAAAATAAATATTTTGGCATAAGGGTCAATAATTTGAAGCGAGTCCACCAAACGTTTACTTAATTTGGCGGCCGCTATCCTGTTTGGTTTGCTTTTAGCTTCACCACCGCTTCTAGAAGGCCAATGGTTCACCATAATATGAATAGGGTCGCCTTCCAACTCGCCACTAACCAATAACTGATCTCGAGTATAAATACGTTTGTTAGTGCCAGTATCATAAATCTTTAATTCATGGGAACTCGTGGCAGTAGGGGTAAATACTCTTTTTTGGTATAACAGGGCCACATCTATGCCTCTATTGTCTGGGGAATGGTAATGTACAATGCCGTAATTTTTATCTCTTAATAAGCTGTCGTTTATAATATCTTCCAATACTTCTCTATTTTCAACTTCGCAAACGCCTATAATTGCAGGTGAATTATGTGTATCTTCCATTCCAATATCTGCCAATACTCGTGCCATATTTTTTACTTTCTTTTTATATATGGCTTCACGATTGGCGCTTATTTCCATAATGGGGCTTGCCTCATCAAATTTGCTAGGGTCGTCTATGGCATCAAACAAGTTTTCTAAATTATAAAAAGCGATGGTATGAATTTTATAATTTTTTTTCTCTTGCCCGCTCGCAAAAAAGCCCACAAGTAATGTTAAAATAAGCAGCTTTACAGGTCTCATAAATAGTGAAATAGTGGGTGATAAATATTTTTTTATAAAGTTTAAATCAAATGTAAATATTTAAAATAAATGAATTACATTTAATTTTATTGTAGGGTAATTACAAGATAAAGAATGGAAAAAAGATTACGCGCCACTTTGATTGTTCTCTTTTCGGTTGTTTCCGTATTCTCACAACAAACTATTATAAGTGGCAGTGTGAAAGACGGTGCCTCTTTTGAACCTATTGAAGGAGTTAGGGTAGAAATAGAAGCAGGTAATCTAAGCGTTCAAACAAACGCAAATGGCACTTTTATTTTTTCTAAAAATGTACCCTTAGGAGAACAAATGTTGCGGATATCCAAAGAAGGTTACATCACAAAGCGGTATCCCATAATTGTAAATGCAAATGAAACGGTTGATATATCCGACATGACTTTGGAGTTTGATGTATCCAGCACTCAAGATTTGTTTACCATTGCGCTAGCAGATGATGAGTTGGATAGCGATGCTAGTGGGTCGGATAATATTTCTGGACTTTTATCATCTTCTTTAGATGTTTTTCAGCGTACTGCTGCTTTTGAGTTTAGTTCCTCATTTTTTAGAATTAGGGGCTTAGATTCTGAAAATGGTTCGATTCTTATTAATGGCATTGAAATGAATAAAATTTACAATGGAAGGCCGCAGTGGAGTAATTGGGGAGGCTTGAATGATGTTTTACGAAGTCAAGAGTTAGTTTCAGGACTTAAACCTTCTGCATATCATTTTGGAGGTATTTTAGGAACAACCAATATTAATACCACCGCATCAGAGGTAGCTAAAGGTGGGCGTGTTACCTACTCTTCCTCCGATAGAAGTTATACCAACCGCTTAATGGCTACTTATGCTTCCGGACTTATGAAAAACCAGTGGGCTTATACCATTTCCTTAGGAAGACGTTGGGGTAATGAAGGATATCAAGATGCGACCCTTTACGAGTCAAATTCTTTTTTTGTATCCTTAGAAAAACGACTAAATGACAAGCATAGCATCAATTTTACGGGAATATATACGCCGAATAGACGAGGAAAATCTTCTGCAAATACCCAAGAAGTTTACGATTTAAAAGGTATCAAGTATAATGAGTATTGGGGATGGCAAGATGGAAAGAAAAGAAATTCTAGGGAAAAAGAAGTTGAAGAACCTATCTTTATTCTAAACCATTTTTGGAAGGCAAATAGTAAAACGAAATTGAATACTAATATTGCTTATCAATTCGGGGCCTTAACCAACAGTCGAATTGCATTCACAGGAGCTACTAGATTTGTTACTGTCGACGGACAAGAAACCTTTGAAGGCGGTGGACGAAATCCAAGTGCGTCATATTATCAAAAATTACCAAGTTATTTTGAACGAAATTTTCCTGCTGATTTAGAGTTTGCTTACGGAGCTCAACAAGAATTTTTAAACAATGGGCAACTAAATTGGCAATATCTTTATGAAGCCAATAAAATAAATGCGGCACAAGGAAAAAATGCCACTTATATGCTTTATGATGATGTGGTTTTTGATAAACAATTTACCGTTAATTCAATACTTACTTCCGAAATAAATGAGCATGTGTTATTCAATGCTTCGATAAATTATAAAACCCTGCTTTCCGAGAACTACGCACAAGTTAAAGATTTGCTTGGAGGTATTGGTTTTTTGAATGTTGATAGTTTTAACGGTTTTCAATTCGATTTAAAAAATCCAAATAGTATTGCTTTTGAAGGAGATAAATTTTCTTATAACTACAATATGCTTGCGAATGTTTTATCTGGTTTCGCACAAGCCCAATTTAAATTTAATAGGACGGATTTTTATGTATCAACAAGTGTGTCGAATACAAGCCATCAAAGGGAAGGATTGTATCAAAATGAAGCCTTTGCCAATAATTCATTTGGGAAGGGAGAACAATTATCGTTTATTGGTTTAGGAGCCAAGGTTGGTTTAACTTATAGGTTTTCAGGTGTTCATTTGTTCGATTTTAATGCGGGATACATTAGCAAAGCACCATCAATCCAAAACAGTTATACAAACTCCAGATCTAATCATAATATTGTTCCGAATATTACAGAGGAAAAAATTCTATCCCTCGATGCAAGTTACATTTTTAGATCCTCCTTTGTTAATGCTAAACTTACTGGGTATTACACCAATTTAAGAAACGCCAATGAGATTTCTTTTTTCTTTGCCGACGGTATTGGTAGTGTTATTGCTTATACAGGTACACAGCAATCAGGTAATGATACTACCGAGTTTATTCAGGAAATTTTACAAGGCATCAACAAGGAACATTTAGGTTTGGAATTTGGAGTCGATTCTCAAGTAACTACAACTATTAAACTAAAAGCAGTGGCTTCCCTAGGGCAGTTTACTTATGCTAATAACCCAGATTTGTATTTGTCGTCCGATAGGTTTGAAAACATTCATTTGGGAACATCAAAATTAAAAAACTATAAACTAGCTGCTGGTCCCCATGAAGCGTATTCCGTGGGTTTCGAATATCGAGATCCCGAGTATTGGTGGTTTGGAGCTACAGCTAATTTTTTCAATAAAACATACATGGATATTAGTCCTTTAACCCGTACCGATAATTTTTATAAGGATGTAGATGGTTTGCCTATTAGCGATTATGAAGAAAGTATTGCAAAAGCCTTATTAGAGCAGGAACAGTTTAATGATTATATGGTTGTGAATTTGGTTGGTGGTAAATCGTGGCGTGTTAATTCATATTATATCGGGTTTTTTGCAAGTATCAATAATGTATTAAACGAAGTTTATAAAACAGGTGGTTTTGAACAAGGACGGAATGCTAATTACAGAGAGTTGAGAGATGACAATGCCTTAAGCAGACCTGTTTTTGGTGCTAAATATTGGTATGGTCGGGGAGCTACCTATTTTTTAAACATATACCTTAAATTTTAAAATGCATGACATGAAACATATAAATATGATTATAATGTTTTTAGGAGTCTTTATCATGACCTCTTGTATTGAAGATGGTGATTATGGTGTTCCTATCCCAAACCAGTCTGAAAGCATAAGTATCCCAGCCAATAAATTAACAACGTTTAAGGCTTTGCACCAACGTTATCAGCAAGCCGTAAATAATGGAAATCAAATTGCAATTATAGATGCCGATGAGGATATTTATATAGAAGGTTATGTTGTTTCTAGTGATGCTGCTGGAAATTTTTTCGAAAAACTTGTTATTCAAAACAAAATAGATGATAGCAACCCTGATAACGATCCCAGATTAGGAATTCGGCTGGATATAAACGTGAGTAGCCTGTCGGATACTTACGAAATAGGTAGAAAAGTGTACGTTAAATTAGCCGGATTAACTATTGGAAATTCCAATGGCGTTTTAACATTGGGTAAAGGAGAAGATCAGAATATAGAGCAAATACAAGAATTTGAATACAGAAACATTGTTTTAAGAACTTCGGAAGTCGTTAACATTACTCCAAAAACAGTTACTTTAGCAAATTTAACCGAGGCTGATAAAAATACACTTATTAAGCTAGAGAATATGCAATTGAATAGGTTTCAGTTAGGGAACACATTTTCAAGTGAGTCAATTGATGAATTCGATGGGTTTCGATTGTTAGAAAATTGCGAATCAGGCTTTTCCATTTTTATGCAAACTAGCACTTATGCCGACTTTAAATCCTTGATAGTGCCTCAAAATAAGGGGAATGTCACCGGTATATTTAGTAGAGATTATGGCGACGATTTTGATGTTTTAATTTTGAATAGTGCCACCAATATTGTTTTTGATAATTCGCAACGATGCGATCCGTTAGAATTAAATTGTGGGTTAGCTACAACTTACGGTACCACGAACTTATTTAAAGACGATTTTGAAACGCAAGTAAATAATAGAGTAATAACTGGTAATGGTTGGACTAATTATGTTGAAAAAGGAACGAAATCCTGGGAAGCCTATTCTTCTACATCTACCAATGCTTCTTTAGGGCGTTCAGCCAGGTTTCAATCCGCTAGTTCTGGTGATGCTAGCAATATTGGCTGGCTCATTACACCAGCAATTAACTTATCAGGAAAGCATGGTGTTACCTTACGATTTAAAACCTCTAATAGTTTAGCCGATAGTAGTTTTTTAGAGGTTTTGTATTCATTAAACTGGGATGGTACTGTAGCGAATATTAAGTCCGCAACTTGGGGGGTGCTATCTGCTGCTTATGTTGTAAAAGATACCGATTCATTTGTGCCTTGGTTTAGCTCCGGAAACGTAGATTTATCTTGCGCCACTGGAACCATTCATATCGCTTTTAAGTATACTGGAAGTGGACAAACTAATTTTGATGGTGTTTATGAATTGGATGATGTTAGTATTGACTATGTGCCTTAAAAATTGAATAGAAATCTAATTGCTTTTTGTTTATAATTAATGTAATCAGGAAATATAAACGAATGACTTACATTTGCAGCATGAACACCTTCGATACCCTATTTTACAGCATATTTGTTTTTTTGAAACCCAAATACAAACAAAAATCCAACAGCCTTGCTATTGCTTATATTTCGGTATTGCAATGTGCTTTATTATTACTTTTAGGTGTGTTCTTTGCTAAGTTTTTCAATCAAATGAATATGAGTACCATGAGCTCAGATAAAGCTTGGACACTTTTCGCTTTGGTTTCAGTATTTCTATATTTTAAAAACTGGATGCAATACACTGGTAAGCGCCGCATGATGATTAATGCCAAAATGAACAAAAAAGTAAAACCTCAATATAACATCTGGTTGCTTTTACTGTTGCCAATAAGCGTTTTAATATTGGCTATTATTCTTTTTCAAGCAGCTTAATCACTTCTTAAAAATAACATATACTGGAAAGTGGTCGCTATAACCACCTTGATATTTTGTACCTAAATAAGTTCTAAACGGGGAGCCTTTATATTTTCCTTTAAAGAGTTTTAAGAAATTTTCGTCAAAAATATTGGCGGATTTAAACTCTAATTTATTTGGCCTGGTGTTAAAAAAGTTTGTAGAAAATATAATTTGGTCGAATAAATTCCACTGTCTGTTATGCATGGTGGAGCCTCTACTAAAGGATCGAAGAGTATTCATTGGGTTATATAGGTTAGATTTGTTTACCAAATTTTTTATACTATTGTTTGAAGGGTCATCGTTAAAATCGCCCATAACAATTATTTTAGCCTCAGGATTTTCTAATCTTAAATTAGTAATAATCTCGTTTACTTTATCCGAAGAAAGTAAACGCTTTGGTTCAGTTTCTTTTTCGCCTTCACGTCTGGACGACCAATGGTTTACAATCACATGAATGGCTTCACCATCTAAAAAGCCAGAAACCCATAAAATGTCTCTGGTATAATCGGGCAAGCCAGCCTCATTTTCTAAATAAATTCTAAACACTTCCGAATGGCTAACATCAAAAGCGGTTGTGTCGTAAATTAAAGCAACATCGATGCCACGTTCATCTAAAGAATCGTAATGTACATAACTGTAATTACAGTTTTTTAAATGGCTAATTTTTATTAAATCTTGAATGTTTTTTGCGTTTTCAACTTCGGCTATTCCAACAATTGCAGGATGTTTACCAGTTTCTTTTTTTCCTATGTTGGAAATGGCAAAACTTAACTTATGAAGTTTATTTTCGTAACGCTTCGGAGTCCATTTTTTTATAGCGATGGGTAGGAAGTCGTTATCGTAAGTTCGGGAATCATCGTAATAATCGAATAAGTTTTCAAGATTGTAAAAAGCAATAGTTTGTAAATCGTGTCGTACAGACTTTTCTTCAGAAAATTCACTCATAAATCAAAATAAACACTAAAAATATAAAAATTAAAGTGGATGCAATTATGTAACTTTGCATATTACGTTTATTTTATGTTAGAAAAGAAAGATATTACTTTAGAAAAAGCCGTTTTAATAGGCGTTATTACTAAAGAGCAGGACGAAGTTAAATCTCAAGAGTATTTAGATGAACTTGAGTTTTTAACTTATACGGCAGGTGGCGAGGTAGTAAAACGTTTTACACAAAAAATGGAGAGACCGGATCCTAGAACTTTTATTGGTACTGGGAAGATAGAAGATGTTCGTAAATATATTGAGGAACATGAGGTAGGTACTGCCATTTTTGATGACGAATTATCCTCAGCTCAGGAACGCAATATTAGTAAAATACTTAATTGCAAGGTGTTAGATAGAACCAATTTAATACTCGATATTTTTGCACAGCGTGCCCAAACTAGTTATGCTAGAACTCAGGTGGAATTGGCACAATGTGAGTATTTGTTACCACGATTACGAGGTATGTGGACGCATCTTGAACGCCAAAAAGGGGGTATAGGTATGCGCGGACCTGGTGAAACAGAAATTGAAACGGATAGACGTATTGTTCGTGATAAAATTTCCTTATTAAAAGAAAAATTAAAAACGATTGATAAGCAAATGTCCGTGCAACGTGGAAATCGTGGGGCAATGGTTCGTGTAGCTTTAGTAGGCTATACGAATGTAGGAAAATCGACTTTAATGAATGTAATAAGTAAGAGTGATGTGTTTGCTGAAAATAAGCTGTTCGCCACTTTAGATACTACAGTGAGAAAAGTAGTGATTCAAAATTTACCATTTTTATTAAGTGATACCGTTGGGTTTATAAGAAAACTACCTACGCAATTGGTTGAAAGTTTTAAAGGTACCCTAGATGAAGTTCGCGAAGCGGATTTACTGTTGCATGTGGTTGATATCTCACATCCTAATTTTGAAGAGCATATCGAGTCTGTAAATAAAATTTTAGGTGAAATTAAAAGCTCAGACAAGCCAACTATTATGGTGTTTAATAAAATTGATGCCTATAAAGCCGAACCGTTGGATGATGATGATTTAGAGACCGAACGCAGCTCGAAGCATAACTCGCTAAGTGAATGGAAAAGCACTTGGATGGGAAAAGTTGGAAAAAATAATGCGTTGTTTATTTCTGCATTAAATAAAGAAAATTTAGAAGATTTTAAAAAGCGTGTTTACGATGAGGTTCGTGAAATTCACGTAACACGTTTTCCATATAATAAATTTTTGTACCCAGACTACGAAGATATGAACTAGATAAAATCAAATATGGCGCTAATAAAAGGTTTACTGAAAAATAAATGGATAAAATTAGGGCTTATAGGTTTTGCGGCCGTCTTAATTTTTTTTGTTGGACTCTACATTAGCATCTATTTAGGTGTTTTTGGGAAAGTACCAACAAGCACCGAGTTAAGCTTCATTAAGCAAGAAGAAGCAACTCAGGTTTTAGATACTAATGGAGAATTAATAGGCAAATATTATATTTATGATAGGCAGCCGTTGCAATTTGAAGATTTTCCAAAGCACCTTATTGATGCACTAGTTGCTACCGAAGATGTACGCTTTTTTGAGCATGATGGTATTGATAATGTGAGCCTAATGCGTGTTTTTGTGAAAAGCATTTTACTTCGAGATAAATCGGCAGGCGGGGGAAGTACAATAACTTTACAACTTGCTAAAAATCTGTATGGAAGAAATAATTATCGGTTTTTCAGTATGGTTATCAATAAGTTTCGGGAAGCGATTATAGCCAAACGGATAGAAACCATTTACTCTAAGCATGAGATTCTTACCATGTATCTTAACACCGTTCCTTTTTCTGATAATACGTATGGTATTGAAAGTGCAGCACGTAAATTTTTTGATAAACCAGCATTTCAGCTAACAAAAGATGAGGCCGCAACCTTAGTAGGCTCTTTAAAAGCGAACAATTATTATAACCCAAGATTGAATCCGGAGCGAAGTGTGAGCAGACGTAATGTCGTGCTTAATCAAATGGTGAAGTATGGAAACATGCCGCAAGATTCGGCGGATTTTTATGCTAAGAAACCATTGGGGATGGTTTATAAATCTTACAATCATGATGTAGGTGTTGCTCCTTATTTCAGAGCGCAAGTTAAAAAGGAGTTGGCTGTTATTTTAGACTCTATTAAAAACCCCAATGGTGATCGTTACGATTTATATCGGGATGGGTTGATAGTGCATACGACCTTAGATGTTGGAATGCAACAACTGGCAGAGGAAGCCATGAAAGAACACCTTACGACTTTACAAAACGATTTTGAAGCATCCTATGGAAATTATGCCCCATGGCGTACCAATAAAAAACTAATTGAAGCGTCGTTGAAAAAGACATCTCAATATAAGAAGTTTAAAGTAGCAGGGTTATCTGAGTCGCAAATTCAAGATTCGCTTGCTGTAAAACAAAATGTAGAGTTGTTTCAATGGAAAGGGGACACCATAATAAAAATGAGTGTTTTAGATAGTTTACAGCATTACTTGAAATTTTTGAATACGGGTATGCTAAGCATCGAACCCAAAACAGGCGCTATAAGAACTTATATTGGCGGCATTGATTATCGTTTTTTTAAATATGATCACGTATCACAAAGTGAACGACAAGTAGGTTCCACCTTTAAGCCTTTTGTTTATACGGCAGCTATTGAAAATGGCATGAAACCTTGTACCTATTTTTCTTTAGCAGAAGTAACTTATAGTAATTATGATGATTGGACGCCATCAAATTCTGGAGGAGAAGACGAAGATCCATATATCAACTATAACCTTGAAATGGCACTTAGTAATTCGGTAAATACCATCGCCGTTAAGGTGTTAAATGAAGTCGGGATTCCTAATGTTTTGGAACAAGCTAAGAAGTTAGGTATTAAAAAGGAGTTGCCTAATTTGCCGTCCATAGCTTTAGGAGTTGCCGAAATTAATTTGAAAGAACTTACAGGTGCTTATGCTAGTTATGTGAATGACAGCAAACCAGTGAAGCCATTTTGCATCACAAAAATAACAGATAGAAATGGTAAGGTTATAGCTTCTTTTAAATCAAAGGAAACCGAAGCTGCTTTTAATGATTATACCAGGCAAGTGATGTTAGAAATCATGAAATCAACTATAAACTCGGGTACCGCTTCTAGATTACGAACAGCTTACGGTTTAACAAATGATATAGCAGGAAAAACTGGAACCACTCAAGACAATAAAGATGGTTGGTTTGTTGGAATAACACCAAATTTGGTAACTGTTACCTGGGTAGGAAATGATAATCAGTCTATACCTTTTAAAACGACAGGGTTAGGGCAAGGAGCGAATTCTGCTTTGCCAATTTTTGCAAAATTTTATACAAAATTAAATAAAGATAGTCAATATAACAGCATCACGAAAAGTCGGTTTGAAACTACTTCTAGTCAGGTGATTTCCGATTTAGACTGTAGTCCAGAAAAGCGTGATGGTTTTTTCAAGAGAATATTCAGCAGCAAAAAGAAAGAGCGGAAATTCAAAGGAAATAAAGACAGGTAAAACAAAAACGCACATCAATCGATGTGCGTTTCATGTATAATTATAGGCTTAGTTATTAGAATTTATAACTTAAACCAATAGTATAATATGTCTGTAATTTATTATCTACATTATCAAAAGTAGGTTCTGTTTCTGCCGGAACGGCTAATGGGTCATAATTAGCCAAAGCGTAGTTTAATGCTTCTTGTTTGTTGCTTCTCAATCCAAAATCAAACCCAACACCAATCATTTTCCATAAGGTATACCCAAAAGAGTTGGTCCAGGTAAGGTTTGATAAATCGCCATTTTTATAACTTTGGAAGGTTGATAAGTTCGTTTTAAAATTAACAGCACCAATTTGTCTTGTGTAATCAGCAACAATTTTTGCGCCTAAAGATGATTCAAAAATTGTTTCGTTATCAGCAAATACAAAGTTGTAGTTTAAAGGATGAATAACCACTATTAAGTTTTTAATTGGAGTCCATGTTGCTCCAACCCCTAAATCTAAATATCCAGGGTCATTAAAGTTATCTAAAAGCGTAGTTCTGTATTCCATTAAGGCAGATGCAGCTAAACTTTTTGTAATATTCCTTCCATATAAAGACGAAATGTTAAAAACATCAGTAGTAGGCTTAAAACTGTCATCATCTGTAGGGTTGTCTTTATCGTCTAATTTCACCCAGTTTAAATTTGTGCTTAAAGAGTTTCTCCAAAAGAATTTATCTTCAATTAAATTAGCATAGGCATTTAAAGTAAATCCAATGTTACCAGAGTTATTGTTTGGTGTGCTTTGAGAATACCAATTACTGAAATTGGATAAACTTCCACCTATAGTACCAAAAGCACCTTTTCTCCAACCTGGTAAGGCGTCTATTTTTGCTTGTAAAGCTTTTGCTTCGGCTTGTAAAGCATTAGCGGCAGCTTGTTTTTCTTTCTTCTGCGCTTCTAGTTCTTCTTTAGTTTGGGCGTTTACGGCTGTTAGACCAATACATAAAGCCAATAATAAAAGGGTTTTTTTCATTTGTTTTGTTTTTATAAAATGAGTGCAAATATAATTAAATTAATAAATGACGTGTTATAATTATTACAAATTTAAACAAGGTGCCTTTAATGGTTAGCTGCTATTAAAAATTATTTCTTTTTGAAAAGTGGTACAGATGAGCATGCCTCACCATACATTATGGATTTAGCAATGGGTTTTAATTTGGAGGCCAACATGATATAGGCATTTTGTGGCACAGGTTTTTTTGAACAGCCCTTAATTATTAAAGGTTTATTGGCAAATTCCGAAACATCTAAGGTGTTTAATACATCTTGATATATTGAAGATTCTAAAGCTTCAAGGTTACCAATAATAGTTTTCTTCGCTATAGATTCTAGTTGTATGCCTATTAGCATATAGGCCCAACCTGGTATTATGGCATCGCTGCTGCATGTTAAGGCTACGTAACAATCTTGATATTGTGTCCAATCAAATTCTGCTACTTGGTTTCTAAAATCTTTTTCACGTAAAACTAAACCTTCCCAAAGCCAATCTTTAATATCCAATAGTACTCTTTTCCCTTTTGGATAGTAATCCTCAAGATTAATGGTTACTAGAGCGCTATTCGCAACGCGATTTATTATTTCGTCTTTCACAAATGTATATTGTTTAGTCGTTTGTTACTTTTGAAAAGTAAAACTTTGGCTAAAAATTGAATTAAAGCATTCCCAATTCTAACTTCGCTTCTTCGCTCATTAAATCTTGGGTCCAAGGTGGATCAAATGTAATTTCAACTTCGGCTGATTTTACTTCGTTTAAAGATTTAACTTTTTCTTCAACTTCCAAGGGTAAGGTTTCTGCAACAGGGCAGTTTGGAGTTGTTAAGGTCATTAAAATTTTCACATCGTAATCTTCATTTACAAAAACATCATAAATCAAACCTAATTCGTAGATGTCTACAGGAATTTCTGGGTCATATATGGTTTTTAAAACGTTTACTATCTTTTCACCTAATTCGGCGGTATCAATTGTGTTGCTCATTTTTTCTAATGTTTAATTGTTGTTAAGGTGTTTATTCGGAACGTATCAACAAATAAACGATTTAACGAATAAACTTATTTTAATTGTGTTTGGTATGCTATAGCATACATTTTAAGTTGTTTTATCATGCTCACTAAGCCATTAGCTCGTGTAGGAGATAAATGCTCTTTTAAACCGATTTTGTCTATAAAACTCATATCAGCATTAATAATATCTTTTGGGTGCTGATTCGAAAACACTCGAATTAAAATTGCAATAATACCTTTTGTGATGATGGCGTCGCTATCGGCTGTAAATTTTATTTTGTCTTCCTGTAAATCCGCATGAACCCAAACTTTACTTTGGCAACCTTTAATAATGTTGCTATCGGTTTTGTATTGTTCGTCAATTAAAGGTAAATCTTTTCCTAAATCAATCATATATTGGTAGCGTTCTTCCCAATCTTCAAACATTGAGAATTCGTCTATTATTTCGTTTTGGATGTCTTCTATACTCACTATAAAAAATTTAAAATTGTCTCCTCGAGCACAGTCGTTAGATTACTAACCATGTGTAATACATAATTAAATCTTGACCGTTTGCGATTTGCTATTAATTTATATTACAAAAATACAACAAGATAATTTGCTATTCAATGTTTTCTGAAATTGATAGCATTTCTTTTACCAGTTGTGCTATTTCTTTTGGAGGGTTTCCATGATCAAAAGTAGGCGTCTCATAGGTTTTTCCTTGGTAGATAATTTTGAAATTTGCCATTGCTGCACCATCAAAAAAACGATTTTCTGATGGTGCTTTTAGGTTTGGGATGTTACTGATATCTATGTCTTTGAGTGTTTTTAAAAGGGTGCTCCAGTCTTCTTTTTTACAAACAGTTATTGTAGGTTCGTTACCTCTTGCAGAAATATAAGAAATGTTTTTTTTTGTTATTTTAATATTTTTAAAGGTCCCTCTTGAAGATGCAGAGTATTCCAATGAAATAGCGTCTTGGTCAATGTTTTCTTGCGCACAACCATTATTTAGGGTAAGAAAGGATAAGATTATTAAAATGAATTTCATAGGTTTAAGTTTGATACACTTAATAATACAAAAAAGACGCCAAAATGGGCGCCTTTTCGTATAAATTTAAAGAAGTTTAATTTGCGGCCATTGCAGCTCGTGCACCACCTGAAGTGAAAAGGGCGCGCATTCTGTTTCGTTGGCCATCGGTAAACATGTACATACATGAATCGTTGGTGTAATCCATGTAATTCATTGTCATATCTGTTGATTTACAATTAACGGTAGGGTAAGATGGACAGCCATAATTAGCGCCATCTGATGAAGGTGTATCTAAAACAAAATCATCCTGATTACATCTACCATCTCCCCAAATATGACGAAGATTTAAATAATGTCCAACTTCATGGGTAGCGGTTCGTCCTAAGTTATAAGGTGCTGCAGAACCTCCAGGTAGGCTGGAATATAATAATACAACACCATCGGTAGCTGAGTTACCTCCAGGAAATTGAGCATAACCTAAAATACCTCCACCAATATTACATACCCATATATTTAAATGCGTTTGTGGAGTAATAGGAGGATAGGCGGCTTTCACCGCATTATTTGTACCCCACGAGGCTGTGCTATTGTTATATCGGTAGGTGCCTGCTAAAGTAAAATTAATGTCGCTGTCTGTTGCGTCATTAATAAAGTTTGATGCACCAGAAGGTAATTGGTTGGTGTTTGCACTATTGAAGTCACTGTTTAAAACATTAATTTGAGATTGTATTTGTGCGTTTGTTACATCGTTGGCATTAGGCAATACAATATGGATATAAACCGGGATATTAATGGTTCCTAAATTATCTTCAATTGGTAGGACATCAATATCTTCTTCCGAATTAGAACCACCTCCATTGCCTCCACCTGCATTGCTAGGTTTTCCTTTGGCATTAATAAATGCTCTCGTATGGTATTCTACATCATACATTTTTTTTTCTAAACCAGGTATTTCACTTAATTGTTTATTTAAAACTTCCATTGTGTAACAGGTGGTGTAGGTCTTTTTTGAATTTACGGATTTGGAAATTAAATTTTCTTGGCTATCCGTATAAACGTAAAAGTCGGTCATATCAACTTGTTGTTCTTGTTGAGTTGTCTCTTTCGAATTGTCACTACATGCCGAAAAAAACAAAGCCAAAGAAACCATGCTTAAAAGTAATTTTTTCATATTATAAATTTATTTGAATTAGCATGCTGAATATATGAAGATTTTTTAACGAATTTAGTTTTTTGCTAATAAAAATGTTAAATTTTAGGCAATATTCATGCTTTTGTTAAATAAATAACAATTTAAAATAAAAATGTAATAGGAATGATTGGTAAAAAATACCTTAGGACAGCATCATTTTTGCTTTTTTAACACCAGCAACAAGAACATCAATTTCTTCTTTGGTGTTATAAAAAGCGAAAGAAGCGCGAACCGTTCCCGGAATTTTATAATAGTCCATAATAGGTTGGGCACAGTGATGACCAGTACGGACGGCAATACCTAATTTATCTAAAATGGTACCTACATCGTAAGGGTGAATGCCTTCCAAATTAAAGGAAATAACCGAGGTTTTATGTTTGGAAGTGCCATAAATTTTTAATCCTTCTATTTCCAAAAGTTTTTTAGTGGCATATTCTAAAAGTTCATTTTCGTATGTAGCAATAGCTTCAAACCCTATGGCATTCATATAGTCAATAGCTGCTCCAAATGCAATACCTCCACAAATGTTTGGTGTACCTGCTTCGAATTTATGAGGTAAATCGGCGTAGGTTGTTTTTTCAAAAGTTACTTCGGCTATCATTTCACCACCACCTTGGTAAGGGGGTAGTTTATTTAACCAACTTTCTTTTCCATAGAGCATACCTTCGCCTGTAGGACCGCACATTTTATGCGCAGATGTTACATAAAAATCTACATCTAAAGCTTGTACATCTGGTTTTATATGTGGGCAAGATTGTGCACCATCAATTAAAACTGCAGCGCCAAATTTATGGGCTTTTTCAATAATATATTCAATAGGATTAATTGTTCCTAGTGCATTTGAGATGTGGTTTACAAAAACCAGTTTTGTTTTTTCGGATAGTAATTTATCAAATTCTTCTATTACCAATTCGCCTTCTAGGTTCATTGGTATAACCTTTAAAATAGCGCCTGTGCGTTCGCAAAGCATTTGCCAAGGCACAATATTACTGTGGTGTTCTAAAGCTGAAACAATAATTTCATCACCTTGTTTTAATAATGCTGAAAACCCATTTGCTACTAAATTTATACCGTGTGTGGTTCCTGAAGTAAATATAATTTCATGCGCATGTTTTGCATTGAAATGTTTTTGAATTTTTTCTCGTGCTTGTTCGTATTTATCGGTAGCCTCTTGACTTAATGTGTGTACGCCACGGTGAATATTAGCATTATAATTTGAATAATAGTCTACAATAACATCAATAACCTGTTGTGGGGTTTGCGATGTTGCGGCATTATCAAAATATACTAATGGTTTGCCATTTACTTTGCGAGAAAGAATGGGGAAGTCTTTTCGGATGGTTTCTACGTTGAACATAGCTTCATGTTTAGCCCCGATAGTAGCGGTATCCTTTTTTGCCACTAAAAGCAAAAAAGATATAGCGGATAGCGGGAAATGGCTTCTAATAAATACAATTAATAATATATTGACATTCCCTCTTTCTATGGAATGTCAATATATTTTATAAATCGAACCCGATATTTACGCCTAATTTATTGGCTATAATTTTAGTAATGCGTTGCTTTATTTCTGGAATTTTAACAGAACTTAAAACGTTATTACTAAAAGCATACATTAAAAGGGCTTTGGCTTCTTTTTCTGGAATACCACGAGAACGCATGTAAAACAAGGCACTTTCATCTAATTGACCAATAGTACATCCGTGTGAACATTTTACATCGTCTGCAAAAATTTCTAATTGCGGTTTGGTATTTATGGTAGCTTTATCACTTATTAAAATATTATTGTTAGCTTGAAACGCATTGGTTTTTTGGGCTAGTTTTTCAACAATAATTTTCCCATTAAATACACCGGTTGAATTCTCACCAAAAATACCTTTATAGTCTTGGTGGCTTTCACAATTTGGCTCGATGTGGTGTACTAAGGTATTGTGGTCTACATGTTGCTTATCACCTATTATGGTAACACCTTTTAGGGTAGATTCTATACGTTCTCCTTTTTGATAAAAATTCAAATTATTGCGAACCAATTTGCCTCCAAATGAAAAAGTGTGAACTGAAGCAACACTTTCTTGCTTTTGGCTGATATAGGTATTATCTATAAGCGTTGCATTTTGGTTGTCGTTTTGAATTTTGTAATAATCAACAATTGCACGTTTTTTAGTAAAAACTTCTGTAACACTGTTGGTTAACACCGCATTGTCGGTTAAACTTTGGTGGCGTTCTATAATTTGTACATGAGAATTCTCTTCGATAACGACTAAGTTACGTGGTTGTAACATGGTTGCAGCTTCATTTCCTGTAGAGAAATAAATGATTTGAATTGGTTTTTGTACTAATTTGTTTTTTGGAACATGAATATAAGCGCCTTCGTTTGAAAATGCTGTGTTTAATGAAGTTAAACTATCTTTGGTAGCTGCTTTATTAAAGTGATTTTCAATTATTAAACGGTATTTTGGTTTTGTTAATGCCGAAGACATTAAACATACATCGATACCATCGTGTGTAGTTTGAGATAGGTGCGAAGAATATTTTCCATCTATAAACACGACATTATAGGTGTCTATATCATGAATAAAATATTTTTTTACATCGTTATATGCTATCGAGTTTTCTTGTTTTGGAAATACGCTATAGTCGTCTTTTAAAACGCTGTTTAAAGAGGTGTATTTCCAGGCTTCTTCTTTTTTTGTAGGAAAGCCTTTTTCTTCAAATACTTTGATAGCTTCATTCCTAACCCCGTGCACGTAAGTATCAGTATCTACTTGATTTTCAAATGCTAGAAAGGATGATATTAGTTTTTCTTTTAAATCCATTTTGTTGAGTTGAAATGTTTAAAAGTTTGAAAGCAAAAAGTTGATTGCGTGTAACTTTTAAACTTTAAAAACTTTATACTTTTAACTGATTTTTAAGCGTTAACTTCTTCTTTAATCCAGTCGTAACCTTTTTCTTCAAGCTCGTGTGCTAACTCTTTTCCACCCGATTTTACGATACGTCCGTTGTAAAGTACATGTACAAAATCTGGAACAATGTAATCTAACAAACGTTGGTAGTGTGTGATTACAATGACTGCGTTGTCTTTGCTTTTTAATTTATTAACGCCATTGGCAACAATTCTTAAGGCATCGATATCTAAACCAGAATCAGTTTCATCAAGAATAGCTAATTTAGGTTCTAACATGGCCATTTGGAATATTTCGTTACGTTTTTTTTCACCACCAGAGAATCCTTCGTTTAAAGAACGTGATAAAAACTTTCTGTCAATTTCCAATAACTCCGATTTTTCACGGATTAATTTCAACATGTCTTTAGCCGGCATATCTTCCAAACCTTTTGCTTTACGCGATTCGTTAATGGCGGTTTTCATGAAGTTTGTTACAGACACACCAGGAATTTCAACAGGATATTGAAAAGATAAAAACACACCTTTGTGGGCGCGTTCTTCAGCAGCTAACTCATTAATGTCTTCATCGTTAAATAGAATGTTACCTTCAGTAACTTCATATTCTTCTTTTCCAGCAATAACAGAAGCTAATGTGCTTTTTCCTGAACCGTTTGGTCCCATAATAGCATGAACTTCTCCTGCTTTAACTTCTAAATTTATGCCTCTTAAAATGGCTTTATCCTCAACACTTGCGTGTAAATTTTCAATTTTTAACATAGTTTTTATTTGAAATTCCAATACTTAAATTCTAAATTCCAACATATGCTTTTGTTGGAATTCGGAGTTTTTAATTTTGAATATTTAGTTTTATCCTACCGAACCTTCTAAGCTAATTTCTAATAGTTTTTGAGCTTCTACGGCAAATTCCATAGGAAGTTTGTTTAATACTTCTTTACTAAATCCGTTTACAATTAATGCAATCGCTTTTTCAGTATCAATACCACGTTGGTTGCAATAAAAAATTTGGTCTTCACCAATTTTACTTGTGGTTGCTTCGTGTTCTATTTTGGCCGATTTATTTTTGGCTTCTATATATGGGAAGGTGTGTGCGCCACATTCATTACCCATAAGTAAACTATCACACTGAGAAAAATTACGAGCATTATCTGCATTCGGACTAATTTTAACCAATCCGCGGTAACTGTTTTGAGATTTTCCAGCTGAAATTCCTTTAGAAATGATGGTGGATTTGGTGTTTTTTCCCAAATGAATCATTTTTGTTCCAGTATCAGCTTGTTGAAAATTATTGGTAACGGCGATAGAATAAAATTCACCAACCGAATTATCTCCTTTTAATACACATGAAGGGTATTTCCATGTAACGGCACTTCCTGTTTCAACTTGTGTCCACGAAATTTTAGCATTTTTCTCGCATAAACCACGTTTCGTTACGAAATTAAAAACACCACCCTTACCTTCAGCATTTCCTGGGTACCAGTTCTGTACTGTAGAATATTTTATTTCAGCATCGTCTAAGGCAATAAGCTCTACAACGGCTGCGTGTAATTGGTTTTCATCACGACTTGGTGCGGTACAGCCTTCTAAATAAGAAACGTAACTGCCTTCATCTGCAATAACCAAGGTTCTTTCAAACTGCCCTGTCCCTGCTTGGTTAATTCTAAAATAAGTAGATAATTCCATTGGGCATTTTACACCTTTTGGAATGTAGCAGAAACTACCATCACTAAAAACGGCAGAGTTTAATGCTGCGTAGAAATTGTCTTTTTGAGGGACAACGGTACCAATATATTTTTTTACTAAGTCCGGATGCTCACGCAAGGCTTCGGAAATTGAGCAGAAAATAATGCCTTTTTCTCCTAAAGTTTTTTTGAATGTTGTTGCAACCGAAACGGAATCTACCACCACATCCATAGCAACACCAGATAGTTTCTTTTGTTCATCCAAAGAGATACCAAGTTTAGCAAATGTTGCTAGTAACTCAGGGTCCACCTCATCTAAACTGTTATATTTAGGCTTACTGTTTGGTGCAGAGTAGTACGAAATGGCTTGAAAGTCTGGCTTTGTATAATGCACATTGGCCCATTCTGGTTCAATCATTTTTTCCCAAGCGCGAAAGGCTTCTAAGCGCCATTCGGTCATCCATTCAGGTTCTTCTTTTTTAAGTGAAATAGCACGCACAATATCTTCGTTTAAACCAATAGGGAATGTGTCGGATGCTATATCTGTATAAAATCCGTATTCGTATTCCTTGGTTTTAAGCTCTTCCCTTAAATCGTCTTCTGTATATTTATTCATAATTACTATTAATGTTGTAAAGTAGAAAGTTATAAAGTTGAATTCAGGTATTTAATTAAACCACTAATTAACTTTGAAACTTCATTTACTTTTAACTTTAATTTTTCAAATTCATCTGAACTTAAATAATTTGTATCATAAGCCAAATATAATTGCGATAGAAACTCTCCTGAGGAGGCTTTTGCAATATATAAAAAGCGAATGAACTCTTTTGTTGTTTCTCTTTCAAAACCTTCAGCTATGTTTGAAGAAATTGAAATACTTGAACGTCTTATTTGGTCTCTTAAACCAAAATCAGCTTTAAAACTTTTTTACTTTCTACCTTTAAACTTAAAGTGAGAAACTTTCACCACAACCACAAGTTCTATTTGCATTTGGGTTATTAAATACAAATCCGGTGCCATTTAGTCCTCCGGAATATTCTAAAGTGGTTCCAACCAAATACAAGAAACTCTTCTTGTCAACAATAATTTTTACGTCATTATCAACAAAAACTTTGTCGCCATCTTGGTTGTCTTTGTCAAACTTTAAATCGTAAGACAGTCCAGAACAACCACCGCTTTTAACACCTACACGAACAAAATCGGTAGTAGGGTTAAAGCCATCTTCTTTCATAAGTTCGATAACTTTTTTCTTAGCTGTTTCAGAAACTTTTATCATAGTTTTATAATTAAATTTAGAGAAGTCTAAATGGTTTTGTTATTAAGACGACTTCTAAATAGGTTGCAAATATACAATATAAGTCATGGATTACCATATAACCTAACATTATATTAGTATATAGTTTTATAGCTTTTTCTTATTAATTAAAAAACTAAGGCTTTCGTGTATAATTTTAGTTTTAAGTTGATTAATTTGAATTTTTATTAACTAAAGGGTTTGTGTTTATAAAAATAAGCTTCTTATTTTTGCAGCATGATAGAAGATAAAAATCAACAACGTACACAATTAAGTGATTTAGGTGAGTTCGGATTGATAGACCACTTAACTAAAGATTTCAAAATTAATCAAACATCCACCATCAAAGGAATTGGTGATGATGCTGCAGTTTTAGATTTTAAAAATAAAAAAATTGTAGTGTCTACCGATTTGTTGGTAGAAGGTGTGCATTTCGATTTAAGTTACATGCCCTTAAAACACTTAGGGTATAAAGCTGTTATTGTAAACCTATCGGATGTGTATGCAATGAATGCAAAAGCGACACAAGTTACTGTGTCTATTGCAGTTTCTAATAGGTTTCCATTGGAGGCTTTAGAAGATTTGTATGCTGGTATTGAAACAGCTGCTAAAATTTATAATGTTGATGTAATAGGCGGAGATACAACATCTTCTAACAAAGGACTTCTTATTTCTGTTACTGCTATTGGTGAAGTTGAAGATGAAGTGTATAGAAGCGGTGCAAAACCTAACGATTTATTAGTGGTTTCGGGTGATTTAGGTGGAGCTTACATGGGCTTACAAGTACTAGAGCGCGAAAAAGAAGTGTATAAAGTAAACCCTAATAATCAACCAGATTTAGAGCCGTATTCTTATATTATTGAACGTCAATTAAAACCTGAAGCACGTAAAGATATTATTCAATTGTTAAAAGATTTGGATGTAAAACCAACGTCTATGATTGATATAAGTGATGGTTTGTCTTCTGAAATTATACATTTGTGCAAACAAAGTAATGTAGGTTGTGATTTGTATGAAGAAAAAATTCCTTTAGATCCTCAGGTTATTTCTACCTGTGAAGAGTTTAATATTGATAGTACCACCGTGGCCTTAAGTGGGGGTGAGGATTATGAATTGTTATTTACCATTTCACAAGCCGATTTTCCTAAAATTAAAGCTAACCCAAGCTTGAGTGTTATAGGTTTTATAACAGAAGCACAAAATGGGATGCACCTTGTTACTAGAGGTGAGAGCAGGATACCAATAAAAGCGCAGGGCTGGAAAAATTTTAACGATTAGCAATTACAAATTGCTTCGTTTTTTCAGCTAGGCTTTATTTTGTTAATTAGTTCGAATGGCGCGTTTGTGATGAATATGTTCCAGTAAATCGTTTATTTCTTTGAAATTTGCTGTTAATTCAATTAAGTTGCCATTTCCGCTTGTAGTGAGTTGTTTTCTGCAGGATTTGCAAGTGTATTCCTTAACATGATGTGTAACTTTTCGAGTTACCCTATAGTCATGCCCGAATACCCGACATCGTAGGTTTTTCATTTAAATATTTTAATCAGTTATCTTAGAGGTTAATAAGATAAAAAAAATGATTTAAATGATAAAGTTCAATTGTTAATAAATCGACGGAATGAGTCTTTTTGACTGTAAACGTTCCATTTTCGTGTTGTGAATTCTTTCTAATATAGCATTAATTTCCTTATACTTTGGTGTTAATTCTGTCAAATAACCATTACTATTGGTTGTTAACTGTTTTTTGCAATGAGAACAAGTGTACTCTTTTACATGGTATGTAACTTTTTTAGTTACATGGTAGTCATGCCCAAATATATTGCAATAAAGTTTTGGTACAAAGGTGGTTTTTGAGGCTGTGTTTTTCATAAGTCGCTTTGTTTGAGCTATAAAGATAATGAAAAAAAGAAAATAAACGACAAAAGCACATTATTATTCGATGAAATGCATTATTGTTTTAAAGAATTCACTTTCATTTTCAATATGACTCATGTGGCCGTCGGGGAATTCTACTACAATTGTATCGGTGTTCTTAGTCTGGTTTTTGGTTGAAGCATAATCTAAAGCCGGGTCTTCTTTACTTATAATTATCATTTTTTTGAAATCCGAAGATTTAAGGATATGTGTTCTGTCTTTTCGGATTTTCATACCTTCTAAAGCTGCAATAATACCCTGTAAAGGTGTTTTTAAAGCTTCATTAACAACAATTTCAATTTTCTCAGAAAATGTAATTTTGTTTTTAGGAGAGAATAAATTGCTAACAGCTATTCTTACAAAGGTTTTGTAATTCTGCTTCACAGCTGCAATGCCACGTTCTCTATTTAGCTTTTTTTCTTCCGTATCTGGAAGTGCTGTAGAGTTCATTAAGCATAAGCCTTGTATGTGGTTAGGGTTTTTTTCTGCGAAAGCGAGTGCTACATATCCGCCCATGGAATGGCCTATTAGTGTAGATTTGGTAATTTGTAAATGGTTTAATACGACTTCAACTGCTCCTGCCATAAGCTCCATGCTGTGTATGTAACCTAAACATTCGGTTTTACCATGGCCTAATAAATCTATACAAATAACCCTGTTTTTTTTTATTAATTCAGGCATAAAGGCATCCCACATGGATGTGTTTTCTAAAAATCCGTGAAGAAAAACAACTGGAGTTCCGGTTCCTTGGTCGGTGTAAAATATTGTGGATTCTTTAAATTGTATTGTCATCTTAAAAGCTTTAATTATTATGCCTTTACTTTTTTAATGGCGGTAAAGGCTTTGTCTACAAACTCATCTTCAACCAAAATAGTAAATTCATTGGTTGTAGAAATTACTTCGTAAAGCACGATACCTTCCCAAGCCAGACGTTTAAAAAACTGATAGTATAATCCCGCAATTTTTGAGTTGTCTTGTGGTAAGTTTACACTAATAGCTGAAAGTCCATCTTGAATGGCAATAAAACTCTCAGTTTTTAAATTTTCTTCAATATATTCTTTTAAACTGCTTGAAATTATTATGTTGCTTTCATGTATGCCTCTTGTAAAAGTGTAAAATAATTTAGATTCTTGATTAATGCGATCTAAAATTTTTGCGTGGTTATCTATAATGGTTTCTGAATTTTTTATTGTGAAATCGGTAAGGTTAGAACGTACCGTTATATCTCCCAAGTTTTGCATAAATTTTTTCATTTTTGTTGAATTAGTCAGTGCGGGTGGTGGATTATAACGTCTTAACGCCATCATGATAGCGCCCGGTTTCACCTCTTTTTTTAGCATTTTACTTATAGGTTCGGTTAATTCGATAGCTAAAGCACTGAAATTAATAATGTTTCTAGAAAGAGCTTCTTCTAAATAGGGTTGTGTGATAAGAATGTCTTCAACACAGTTTGATACAGTTTTCATGTGATATATTTAATTTTTTTTTAGCTTTAATTCTCTTTTTAAACCTTCTTTTGTAAGAAAAAAGGTTGATGCCAACTAATTTATGTAATTATTTTTTTGTATCTTAAAAGGCACAGTCGATTTTTATTAGCTTTTCAATGGTTTTAGGTTTTGAATTTAGTTACCGATGTTAATTATTTAACAATATGTGTAAAAATAAACATATTTTTTAATAAATATCTTTTTTAAGCTAAGGAGTTATAGTTTAGCCGTCTAATTGATGGAAATGAATCAATTAGAAAAGCAAAATAGCGCATAATATATATGAAAGTATTAAAATTTGGTGGCACATCGGTTGGGTCCATAGAAAATATTAGAAACGTTAAAAATATTATTAACGATGGAGAACAAAAGGTTGTTGTATTATCGGCTATGTCTGGTACAACAAATCAATTAGTTGCAATAGCCAAAAATATTGCGGATAATGAACCTGATGAAGCTCTTGAGAAAATAAGTAAACTACATGAAACGTATGTAGTTACTGTTAACAACCTTATTAGCGATGAAATTCTAAACAAGGATGTTAAAAACTATGTTTCTGAGGTTTTTAATTTGCTGAAAGAAACTGCTAAAAAACCATATTCGATTGCATTAGAAAATCAAATTGTTGCACAGGGTGAGTTGCTTTCAACTTACATGGTTAACAGTTATTTAAATCAAGAAGGTGTAAGTTCTGCTTTGTTACCTGCGTTAAGTTTTATGCGAATAGATGAAGCAAAAGATCCTGATATAAATTATATCAAAGAACATTTTAAAACTACTTTTGAGAAAGCTAAAAACTCTCAAATTTACATCACTCAAGGGTTTATTTGTTTAGATGATAAGGGGGAGATTTCAAACTTGCAACGTGGAGGAAGTGATTATACAGCCACTATTATTGGAGCTGCAATAAATGCAGAAGAAGTACAAATTTGGACCGATATAGATGGGATGCATAATAACGATCCTAGATATGTTGAAAATACGCGTCCAATTTCAAATTTATCATTTGAAGAAGCTGCAGAGTTGGCATATTTTGGGGCAAAAATTTTACATCCTCAAACGGTTACTCCAGTAAGGTCTTTGAATATTCCAGTGCGCTTAAAAAATACTATGAATCCAGAAGCCTTCGGTACTTTGATTAATGATGATCATTCTGAGAATGGTGTAAAGGCTATGGCAGCCAAAGATGGTATTACGGCTATTAAGATTAAATCAGGTAGAATGCTACAAGCCCATGGCTTTTTAAGAAAAGTGTTCGAAATTTTTGAAACTTTTGAAACTTCAATAGACATGATTACCACTTCGGAAGTCGCTGTATCTTTAACTATTGATGATGATAAAAATTTAGATAAAATTTTAATTGAATTAGAAAAGTTTGCCACTATAGAAGTTGATAAAAACCAAAGTATAATTTGTTTGGTAGGTCATTCGGTGGTAAATCATCAAGAAACATATAAATTATTCCAAATATTACAAGATGTAAAAATCAGAATGATTTCTTATGGTGGAAGCAATAACAATATCTCTCTTTTGGTTGATACCAAAAATAAAATTAATACGCTGCAAAAACTAAACGATTATTTATTTGAATTAGTCACTCTATAAATTGAAAAACTTTGGTGTTACAAGCAGCAGAAAGGGTCGTTTTTAAAACGACCCTTTTATTTTTAGTAATTATATTTTAAAACTTAATTCATTAAATCCTCAATTTCATCGGCTAAAATAGGGATGTTTTGCATTAAGTTAAATGGTTCTCCTGTTTCCTGAATTACGACATCGTCTTCTAGTCTAATTCCAAAACCTTCATCGGGAATATAAATACCAGGTTCTACGGTAAATACCATATTGGCTTGCATAGGTTCTGTTAAAATACCGTAATCATGCGTGTCTAATCCCATATGGTGACTGGTGCCATGCATAAAGTATTTTTTGTATGCTGGCCATTCTGGGTTTTCATTTTGAACATCGGCCTTGTCTAGCAAGCCTAATCCTAATAATTCTGAAGTCATTAATTTACCTACTTCAACATGGTATTCTGCCCAATTAGTTCCTGGAATTAATAGTTTAGTGGCTTCATTCTTCACTCTTAATACAGCATTATAAACCGCTTTTTGTCTGTCGGAGTATCTTCCAGAAACTGGAATTGTTCTGCTTAAGTCGCTTGCGTAATTAGCATATTCCGCTGCGGTGTCAAATAAAATTAAATCGCCTGCTTTACATTGTTTGTTGTTTTCTATATAATGCAGTACGTTAGCATTATTTCCTGAGGCTATAATTGGTGTGTATGCAAAACCTTTGGAGCGGTTGATTAGAAATTCATGCATTAATTCGGCTTCAATTTCATATTCCCAAACACCCGGCTTAACAAAGTTTAATACACGTCTGAATCCTTTTTCGGTAATATTACAAGCCTGTTGAATTAAATCTATTTCAATTTGGCTTTTTACAGATCGTAGGCGTTGTAAAATAGGAGCGCTTTTTGCAACACTATGTGCTGGATATTTTGCCAAAAGCCATTTAGTAAAACGATCTTCACGAGTTTCGGTTTCTACATTTGCTCGGTAGTGTTCGTTAGTGTTAATGTAAACGGTGTCGCATTGTGTCATTAATTCAAACATGATTTTCTCCATATCTTGAAGCCAATAAACCGTTTTAATGCCGCTGGTTTGCAAAGCAGCATCTTTAGTTAGTTTTTCGCCTTCCCAAATGGCAATATGTGCATTCGTTTCTTTTAAAAATAGTATTTCACGATGCTTTTCTTTAGGGCAATCTGGAAATAAAACCAAAATACTTTCTTCTTGGTCTACTCCACTTAAATAAAAAATATCACGATGTTGTTGGAATGGCATTGTGCTATCGGCACTAATCGGGTAAATATCATTAGAATTAAATACAGCCAAACTATTAGACTTCATTTTCGAACTAAAGTTTTTTCGGTTTTGGATGAAAAGAGATGAGTCAATTGGTAAATACTTCATGTGTTTGTTTTTGAATTTTATTGTGTAACATTATATAAATCAATAGGTTCTATAATGTTAATTCTGAAAAAATAGGTGCTTTAAGTAACAAAACTACATAAATATGAGGTAATAATTTGCTATATTTGAAATTGTCTCAATTTTGAACCGAAAAAAATAAATGCTATGAAAAAAAATACGTTACAGATTGTAATTACTTTGTTGATATTTGTTGGAGGTTTCACATATAGTGACGGACAGGTTCTTCTTAAAGAAGTTGCTCTAGAATCGCAGATTAATAATTCAAATCTAGTGGTAGAAGGTGAGGTGATTGCAAAAAAGTCGTTTTGGGACGCCGAGGAGAAACATATTTATACTGCCAATACAATTCAAGTTCATAAGGTTTTTAAGGGAGAAACTTTAGCAATTATAGAGGTTATTACACTTGGAGGTACCGTGGGGTTACAATCTGAAATAGTAAGGCCAAGTTTGAAATTGAATAAAGGTGATGTTGGAATGTTTGCCTTGTACAATAATGATGTGATGATGAAATCAACTGAAAAATCTGCGGTAAAGCAATTTAGACCATATGGATCTTCACAGGGTTTTTACAAATATAACTTGTACGACAATTTAGCTGTTAATACGTTTAATATCAAGAAAGGGATAACTTCTTCATTTTATGATGAAATTAAGAGCAACACAAAAACAAATTATATAGAACTTTCTAGTTTTAATCCACAAACTGTTTACCTGAAAATGACTCAAAGTAAATCCGCCTTAGCGCCAGGTGCAATAAGTTTTAGTCCTACAGTAGCAACGGCTGGTACAAAAACAGTATTAACAATTACTGGTACTGGCTTTGGAACAACCAAGGGTAAGGTGTCTTTTAAAAATGCTGATGATGGGGGAATTACTTTTATTGATGCCCTAAGTACGCAAATTTTAACCTGGAATAATACCACGATTACGGTTGAAATACCCTCTGAAGCAGGAACAGGAGTGATTATGGTAACAGATGCAAGTGACACAAGTGCAGTGTCTTCTGCTGAATTGCAAATTAATTATTCAGAAATTAATGCCATTCAAGATGGTGGTGATACGGCCTATAAAATTCAACATGTTAATGATAATAATTCTGGTGGGTACACCTGGCAAATGTTTACCGATTTTAATAATAATGTTAATGCGAAAGCGGCATTTATGCGTGCCTTCGATTCTTGGCGTTGTACTACAGGGATAAATTGGACTTTAGGGGCAACAACAACCATTGATGCTGCTGCTAAGGATGGTATAAATGTAATTAGATTTGATAACGGTGATGAGTTGGTTGAAAATGAATTAGGAAGGTGTACCTTTTATTTAGAAGGGTGTATTGTTAGTTCAACTATAAATTGGTATGTAGTAGAGCTTGATGTTGTTTTTGATGATGGTACGAATTGGAATTATAGCTCGGCTACCAGCTCTACCGGCCTCTATCAATATGATTTTGAAAGCAACGCGCTTCATGAATTGGGGCATGGGCACTTATTAGGACATGTTATAGATACGGAGGATGTTATGAATTACGCAATATCGAACTCTGAAGAGCAACGTGTATTAGGGGCTCTAAATATTCAAGCGGCTAATACCATTCAATCTAGAAGCACAGGAACAATGGTTTGTTTAAAGCCATCAATGTCTAATCATCCATGCTATTTAAGTGTTGAGGAGGAAGAGTTAAACGCTTCAATTAATATTTACCCTAATCCTGCTAAAGGCGAATTTAATATTAAAAACAATTCGCTTATTAATTTAGAGAGCGTAGTTGTTTACGATGTAAGTGGCAGACTTATTTCTCAATATGATTTGACTAACGCCCAAAAGGTGAAAAACATAGACTTATCGCGAGTGTCCAAAGGTGTTTATTTTGTAAGGATTGCTTCAGATAGGGCGGAAATAACAAGAAAATTAGTAGTAGAATAATTCATAAATAATTAATAATCAGCAATAAAAAAGACATTTAAAAATGTCTTTTTTATTGCTGATTAAATTTTGAAAATAAACTTTAGTTTACATGACTTTAATCACGTTTTAACCCGTTAATTAATAATATTTTTGCGACTTTAAAAAAGCATACAATAGTGTTAATTGTAATAATTCTAAATTAGAATTTAACGCTTTTACTTTTTGTCTAAGAATTTATTGTAAATTACATTTGTAAACTATACTTAATTAAATAACTAATGAGCGGATTTTTTAAATCTTCAGTTGGAAGAAAAGTGGCCATGGCGCTTTCTGCATTCTTCCTCATGTTTTTCTTACTTATTCATTTAGCGGTAAATATAACTTCATTGTTCAGTGAAGATGTATTTAATGATTTGTCCCATTTCATGGGAACCAATCCGTTAATACAATTTGCACTGCAACCTGTCCTTATTTTTGGTGTTGTATTTCATTTTGTAATGGGGTTTGTTCTAGAGCTAAAAAACAAAAAAGCGCGAGGTGTTGCTTATGCAAAAAACAACGGCGCGGCAAATTCTACTTGGATGAGTAGGAATATGATTTACAGTGGGCTTGTAATTTTAGCCTTTATTGTATTACATTTTATTGATTTTTGGTTTCCAGAATTAAACACCAAATACATCCAAGGTGATATGTCTGGTATGCATGATGGCAGTTTTAGATACTTCCACGAATTGCAAGAGAAATTTATACCTATCTGGAGAGTAGTAGCCTATGTTGTAGCCTTTGTCTTATTAGGGTTGCATTTAGCTCATGGATTTACATCGGCATTCCAATCTATGGGAGTAACCGCAGGAAGAAAGAAAACATTACAAAATATAGGAAAAGCCTATTCAATTATAATTCCTTTAGGATTTATAGTTGTTGCACTTTTTCATCATTTAAATCACCATTAATCCTAGATATATGGCATTAGATTCAAAAGTACCAGAAGGTCCAATTCAAAATAAATGGACAGATTATAAAAATCATATTAATTTAGTTAATCCTGCCAATAAACGACACATCGATATTATCGTTGTTGGAACGGGTTTAGCGGGAGGTTCTGCTGCGGCAACCTTGGCAG
>NZ_JBFHGK010000025.1:0-56584 GCF_041583155.1 Mariniflexile sp. | reverse complement strand
TGGAAAATCCGTTTGACCATGAAAAATAATGAAATATTACGAGAGCAGATTCTAGAAATAGTAAAAAATCAATTGGAAAATAATGACCCTCCTGAAACAAAAATCACATATAACAAATTGACAATGAATGGATACAATGACTTTCAATCCCGACAGATGATAGGACAATGTGTGGCTATAGAATTGTTTGAAATTATTAAAATGGGTAAACCATTTGATAATGATAGATATATAAAAAATTTAAAAAAACTCCCAAAAGAGCCATTTGAATAAAATCATGAAAATAGAATTTACAAAAGAGGAATATAAAACTCTACTAACTATAGTATATTGTGGAGAATGTATGCTAAACAGCCACAAAATAAAAGATGATAGTCTATCAAAAAAAACTGAGAGTTTAGAGCAAAATATATTTTCCTTTGCCAAGGATGCTGGTTTAGAAAAATGGATAGAATTTGATACAGAAATGAAAAAATATTTTCCTACTGCCGACATGGAAGATGAATTACACAAATTTATTGACCTATATAATTTGAGACAAAAGAAAATATGAGAAGCCAGTGCCTAACACCGTGTATGAAAAATTGCTATTTTTAGCTTGCACAATGTTAGTTGCTTTGTTTGCTAGCGTCTGATTTTCCTTCGGAAAATCCACGCATACATACACGCAACTTTCCATACACATAAACGTTGGCTTTAATTTAACGTATCACACAAAGTTGCAAAAAACGGCAAGAAAACACCACCCTCGGCGAAAAAAAGTGAACATAGTTAAATTATCTATAACTCATTGTATTGTATTAGTTTAAAGCCGTAAATGATCTGGTTCAAATTATCCGCTTTTAATGGTTCTCATCATCCGTCCCATCCACTTTAGTGGTTAATTACAATTTATGGTTAACTTTATCTGAATTACTCTTGGCTTTCAAAAGTTGCTCCTTTAGCTTTTGCATATCATCACTGACTTTTCGCTCAATAACTCTTGCATATATTTGTGTTGAAGCTATCTTAGAGTGACCTAAAAGTTTAGAAACCGTTTCAATTGGAACTCCATTACTTAAAGTAACAGTGGTGGCAAATGTATGTCGAGCCATATGAAAAGTGAGGTTCTTTTTCAAACCTACTGCATTTGCAATCTCCTTGAGATAAAAGTTAACTTTTTCATTGGTGATATTAGGAAATAAAGTTTCAGTTATTTGGCACATAGGATGATCCTGATATTTATTAATAAGATATTGTGCTTTTTCTAATAGCGGAACTTTAACAGAAGATTTAGTTTTTTGACGATTCGTAAATATCCAATCGTTACCATCTATCCCTTTAAGAATATTGTTTTTTGTTAAATTCATTAGGTCAATATATGAAATACCGGTATAGCAGCTGAAAACAAACAAATCTTTTACTCGTTCTAGCCTTTCTATTGAGAACTGATAGGACTCAATATTTGATAGTTCATTTTCCGTCAAATAAGGTCTATCGGTTTTTTCATAAGTTGGTTTCCATCTAACAAAAGGGTCTTTATCTATCCATTCTAAATGAAAGGCAAGCGTTACCATTTTTCGTAATCTTTGAATGTGTTTCATTATGGTATTATTGCCCATTGCTTTTGGATGGCCTTTTGGCCAATAGCTGTGAAGGAAATTTTCAAAATCACAAATAAATTTATAATCAAGCTTATTAAGATAAACATCTGTAGTGTTTAGGTGTTTGTTGAGAAACTTTTTAATGTATCTTTCAGTTACCCCAAAATTTCGTACAGTTCCAGAAGCAAATGTGTTTTCCGTTTTACTCGTATGGTATTCTAAAATATTTTGGAGTGTCTTGGAGTTTTCATCTTCACCCAAATAAATTTCCTTTATCAATTTTGCCGTGATAAGTTCTCCTTTGAATTTTAAATCTTGGTAGCATTGAAAAAGTTGTGTTTGCACCTGAGCCAAATACTGGTTGATTTGTCGAGCCTCCCTTGAATTACCTCGTGCCTTCTTTTTGGCACTGTCCCATAGATGTAAAGGAATTTTCCTTTTTAAGCTAATGTCAATTCGTTTACCGTTTACTGTAATCCTTGCATAAAGTGGCGCTTCGCTATTGATTGCTTTAGAACTTTGCACTAAAAATAGTGTTGAAAAAGTGTGTTTTGTACGCATAGTTGTCGTCTTTAAATTATTAAACATTTATCGAGACGAAAGTCAAATCAACTATTCTAATTCAATGAAGTAATTTGATCAAAGTGTGGGCTAAGCACACACTTTGAAAAAAGGTATCCTTTTAGCACACATTTAAAATCAAATCAATTCAAATCTTATGTACTCCTAAAAACCTGAAAACCATGTAAATCATAAGACTTACATGGTTTTGTTGCTAATTATATTAGCTTTTAGTGACCTCGACTGGATTCAAACCAGTAACCTCTTGAGCCGTAATCAAGTGCGCTATTCAGTTGCGCCACGAGGCCTTTTTTGTGGGTGCAAATATAGCATTTTTATTAAAACAAAACCAAATTTTCCATTAAATTTGCACACTTAATTAAGAGTTATTATAAATTAAAACGCACAACAAAACTTAAAGTATTTGTAATAAGCATTTTAACCTAAATAAAAAACATGAATTATATTTTAAATCCTTGGCCATGGTATGTTTCTGGTCCTTTAATTTCTTTGGTAATGGCACTCCTCCTCTACTTTGGAAAAACATTTGGCATGTCTTCTAACCTAAAAACGATGTGTACCATTGCGGGTGCAGGTAAAGTATCTAACTTTTTCAAACTTAATTGGAAAGAGCAATCTTGGAACTTAACGGTTGTTTTGGGTGCTATCATCGGAGGATTTATCGCAACACAATTTTTATCAAATGAAAGTATTACTGATTTAAATCCTACCACTATAACAGAATTAAAACAATTAGGTTTCGAAAATGCTGGCGCTACCCTAGTGCCAAGCGAAATGTATAATCTTGAAGCTATAACCTCAACTAAAGGCCTACTTCTTCTTATTATAGGTGGCTTACTTGTTGGCTTTGGTACGCGTTACGCCAATGGTTGTACTTCTGGACATGCAATTACCGGATTAAGTAGCCTTCAAAAATCATCTTTAATTGCTGTAATTGGTTTTTTTATAGGCGGATTAATAATGACTAACTTTATTTTACCCTTAATTTTTAGTTTATGAAATATTTAAAGTTTCTATTAGTTGGGATTCTTTTTGGTGTTGTTTTAGTAAAATCGGAAGCCGTATCATGGTATCGGATTTATGAGATGTTCCGTTTTCAATCTTTTCATATGTACGGTATTATTGGAACAGCCATCGCCAGTGGTATACTTTTTCTACAACTATCAAAAAAATTCAATTTGAAAAACAGTGAAAAAACCAACATCACGGTGCCTAAAAAAGAAAATGGATTTGTGCAATATATTGTAGGAGGTACCATCTTTGGTTTAGGCTGGGCACTTATAGGTGCTTGCCCAGGACCTTTATATATTATACTTGGCACTGGAGTTTACAGCATGATAATCGTGATAGCAGCTGCGGTTTTAGGCACTTTTATTTATGGAGTTATAAAAGACAAACTACCTCATTAAACAGCGTTTTACAACTTAATTTACCAAATGTGACAAAAGTCACACAACAACTTATATAAGTTATCTATTTTTGAGTTGCTTCTTTAAGAAACCAAAAATAGATAACTTATGAATAAACTACTGGTAATTCAAAATTTAAAATGTCATGGTTGTGCCAATACCATCACCAATAAATTATCAAAACTAGAAGGCATAACCGATGTGGTAGTCAATAATCAAACGGAAAGTGTTTCGTTTAATTATGACAATGAGACATGTCTATTAGAGGCAAAAGCATTGCTTCATAATTTGGGATACCCCATAATTGGAGATAAAAACGCACTTAGCACCAAAGCAAAATCTTTAGTTAGTTGTGCAATAGGCAGAATGAACTCCTAAACGATTTCAGCACTTAATCCTGCTTCAAGTAACATACTGCAACGTGGTTTCAATTCGTCGTAAACACCCGTTTTTACAGTACATTTTCCTTTGTAGTGCACTAAAAGTGCACATTGCTCGGCTTGTTCTGCAGTGTGCTCGCATGCATAAATAAGTGTATTTATAACATGATCAAACGTGTTAACATCATCATTATGTAACACAATTTCATTTTGTGTAAGTACTTCTTCCTGAAGCAGTACCTCTTCAAATGTTTTTTCTTTAGTACTCATAAGTCAAAAGTTTTTACTAATTTAAAAATTTTAAGGCAACCCAATGGTTTCTTTCTAATTTTTCTTCAAATTTTAACAAATAGTTTTCACAAGCTTCTTGGATAACAGGAATATCATCATTGTAAAAACCACTTAAAAACATCATGCCATCACTATTCAAACATGAAACATAGGTTTCCATGTCATTTAATAGAATATTACGATTAATATTAGCTATAATAATATCATATTTCTTACCTGCTAAAACGCTGGCATCGCCTTCAATAACAGTAATGTTTTTACAATTATTACGTTCTACATTCTCAATACTGTTTAGGTAACACCAATTATCATAATCTACTGCATCCACAGATTTTGCGCCTTTTATTTCCGCTAAAATGGCTAGAACTCCAGTTCCACATCCCATATCCAACACGGTTTTATCAGTGAAATCCGTATTCAAGATGTGCTGAATCATCATGTGTGTTGTTTCATGATGCCCTGTTCCAAAACTCATTTTTGGTTCAATAATGATATCGTATTTTGTATCCGGTTTCTCGTGAAATGGTGCACGGACGGAACATACATTATCTACTAAAATCGGATTAAAATTCTTTTCCCATTCTTCATTCCAGTTGGTTTGTTCAATTTCATTGAAAGTAAAATCTATTTTGAACTCTGAAGAATTTAAAATTTCCACATCATTAAGAATAGCATCATGCCATTCATCTTTTTGAATGTAGGCTGTTACACCTTCTTCCGTTTCTACAAAACTTTCAAAACCAGCATAACCTAGTTCGGCAATTAAAATTTCTACTCCGGGCTGCAATGGTGTTACTTTAAAGTCGTAACCTATATATATGATGTTGGACATAAGGAATTCTGATTAAAGATGTTTGAAATATGAATGTTGATGCTTGTTGTGATTTGCGTTAGCGATTGAAGTGGCATCCTTTTTAGAGGAACGAAAAAAAGATATAACAAAAAGCGCGACCCCGATTTTTCTCGGGGTAACGCCCATGTTTAAATTCAATTTAAAATTGAAATTACTATAATTTTTTTTAATTACTTAAAACGCGTTTACAATAGCGAAAAAGTCGTCTGCATTAAGTGCAGCACCTCCAATTAAACCACCATCTACATCTGGCTTTCCAAAAATTTCTTTTGCATTGTTTGGTTTTACACTACCTCCGTAAAGAATAGATACGCTATCTGCTACATCAGCGCCATATTTATTGGCTAAAGTTTTTCTGATGAACGCATGCATATCTTGTGCTTGCTCAGGACTTGCAGTTTCACCAGTACCAATTGCCCAAACAGGCTCGTATGCCAAAACTATGTTTTTAAATGCTGAAGCCTCTAAATGAAATAAAGCATTTTTAATTTGGCTTTCTACAACAGCTTCATGGTTTCCTGATTTTCTATCGGCTAATACTTCGCCAAAACAGAAAATAACACGTAAATTACTAGCCAGAGCGGCATCTACTTTTTTAGCCAAAATAGCATCAGTTTCACCGAAATATTCACGACGCTCACTATGCCCTAAAATAACAGTTTTAACACCAACACTTTGAAGCATGCTTGCACTAATTTCACCTGTATAAGCTCCATTAGCTGCAAAGTGCATGTTTTGTGCAATTACTTCAATAGTACTGTCTTTTAACGTTTGGTATGCTTGCCACAAGTTTGTAAACGTTGGCGCCACCATTACTTCTGCGTTTGATGTTTTTGTTTGCGCTTTTAAAGCTGTAATTAAAGATTCAGTTTGTGCTAAATCATTATTCATTTTCCAGTTTCCTGCTACAATTTGTTGTCTCATTTTTTAGTTTACCCTTTTTTAATGGAAGGGATTTTTATTAAAATTTATAAAATATTTTTTATGTTTTTGTCGTCTGCCTCAATAGCTTTAAACAGTTTTATGCTGCCATTTTCGTCTACTACCAAATATCTAGGAATCCAATCTAACTTTATGAATTCTCCAAAAGGCCCTTTCCAACCAGATTCCATAAAGTAATGCTGACCATTCACTTCGTATTTTTCAATCCCTCGTTTCCATGCATCCTGCGTCTTATCCAACGATAAAAACACATAGGTAGCATTTGGATATTCTTTTTGCAAGCTCTTCACTTTAGGCATACCCTTGATACAGTCACTACACCATGACGCCCAAACATCAATAACAATCTTTTTTCCTTTGTTCGTATCTAAAATCGATTGGAAGGTTAAAGAGTTGCCTTCCAAGGTAACAAACGTATCATTTAATGCCGCTTCTGAAAATGTCGTTGGTGTTTCTTGTGCTTTACAACTTAAAGCACTTAAGAATAGTATGATAATATATTTTAGCTTACTCATATAGAAGGATTCTTTTTTTATTTCAAAGACATGCAAATTTACTGAAGTTTTACTTTAGGGTCTAACCAAACGTAAATTATATCTACAAAAATATTGATTATAATAAAAAGTAAGGCAATAACCAGTACAGACCCCATTATTACAGGCAAATCTAAGGTGTTTAAGGCGTTTACAATTTCTTTTCCTAAACCATTCCATCCAAAAATGTATTCCACAAAAACGGCTCCTGCCAACATAGAAGCAAACCAACCAGAAATTGCTGTTACCACTGGGTTTAAGGCATTTTTTAAGGCATGCTTTTTTATAATTTGAAATTCACTTAAACCTTTGGCTCTTGCGGTACGGATATAATCTTGATTAAACACTTCCAATAATGAATTTCGCATGAGTTGAATAACAACTGCCAACGGGCGAATGCCCAAAACGATGGCCGGTAAAATCAAATTTTTTAACTTAAGATGATTGGATTCTCCAAAATCATCCAACTCATATAGGCTTCCTGTCATTTCTAAATTGGTATAGTTATGAAGCACAAAACCAAAAAACCAGGCAAATAAAATAGCACTAAAAAAAGACGGAACACTCATACCAAGCGTACTGAAAATTTGAATGATTTTATCAAGCCATTGGTCTTTATACAAAGCAGAAATAATACCTAAAACAATACCTATGAACATGGCAATAACAATGGCTGAAACCGCTAACACGAACGTATTCGGCAAGGTTTCCCCTAAAACCTGAGTCACCTTTTTCCCTTGCTTGGTAAAAGATTCACGTAAATACGGAAACTTTAAAACTGTTGTGATATTTCCAATTGAAAATAAAGGGGCTGCTGTATATTTATCCTTTTTCAAAAAAGTATAATCTCCTTCTTTTTTTGAGTGAAAAGATATTAACGACAAATCGTTTAAATAATAGAAATACTGGGTACTAATAGGTTTATCGAAGCCATATTTTTGTTTAACGATAGCTAGTTGTTCACTGCCTTCATTCTGCCCCAACATCATTTGCGCCGGATCTCCAGGAAGTACATTGAACAAAAAGAAAATAACGGTTACCACCCCAAACAATGTAAGCAGTGCGTAAGTGATTTTATTTAAAATATAGTTTATCAAATAGTTTTTTGTTGAGTTGTTTAACTGAAAACAGTGACTGCGACTGAAAACTGTAATTAACAATTACAATTTCAAATCCTCCAAATCGTTCCAATGAACTTTTTGTTTGATGGTGCCTTTATCTAACTCTAAAACCCCAGGATTGGAACGTACAATCGTTTTTAGTGCTTTTTCATCACATAAATAAAACTCAAAATTCAAGCGATATTTTGTTTTAATTCTTTGTTTAACATCTTCGGCTGAAGCTGTTAAACCGATTACCTTGTAGCCTTTTTTCAAAGCTTCATCAGACATACTTCTTAGCTTCACAGCACCAGCTTTTTCCATGGACTCCAAGTTATATGCCACAACAATAATTACATTTTCTTCTGAAAGATAGTGCTGGGTAAAATCTTCGCCTTCCGAACTTTCAATAGAAAAATCAACAACAGGAGGCTTATAACCTTCATCAATTACTTTCGTATCAACACTAACAAAATCACCTTTCACATCTGGATATGAACCATCGGTGGTAATTACTTTTTCTTCACCATTTACATTAAACTTCCAAGCATATTCTACAATAGGTTTTTGTGCATTCTCTGGAATAGACATACCCTCCAGAATATTGTTTCCAATTTTATATGCTCTAAAATCTACTACCGGCAAATGCATTAACACATGATAACCCAACCAAAAACTGAAAATAAAGCTTAAAAGTGCCAAGATAGTAGTGTATAAACTAGTAAATACAGGTTTAATGTGTTTGACTCCGAAAAACAAAATAAGTATAAACACTAAAAGAACAACGTCTTTAGAAAAGCTTTCCCAAGGAGTCATAGCCAAGGCATCTCCAAAACAACCGCAGTCTTTTACCTTATCAAAATAGGCTGAATAAAAAGTTAAAAATGTAAAAAACACAATCATTACCAACAAGCTCCAAACCGTAAATTTGGGTTTGTAACCAATAATTAAAAACACGCCCAAAACCACTTCAAAAACAACAACCAATACCGAAAAAATTAAGGCATATGGCTCTAGATACGGCATATTTAAAACTTCGACACTAAAATATTCTTGAAGTTTATACGAAAACCCCAGCGGATCATTTAGTTTTATTAATCCCGAAATGATGAATAAAACACCTACAAATATTCTACTTATTGCTACTAATACCTTCATGGAGATTCCAAAATTTAAATTCCAATAAAAAATTTTATTGAATTCTGTTGATTATTCTTTTTACTATTTATTCATTTAAATGTATCATGGCAAAAACGGCGTAATTTATCATATCCTGATAATTTGCATCAATGCCTTCACTAACTAAGGTTTTCCCTTTATTATCTTCAATTTGTTTAACACGTAATAATTTTTGTAAAATTAAATCGGTTAAACTGCTTACACGCATATCGCGCCAAGCTTCACCATAATCATGGTTTTTATCTTCCATTAATTTTTTGGTGATGGCTACATGTTTATCATATAATTCGGTGGCTTCTTTATTAGATAAATCGGGTTGCTCTGCAACGCCTTTTTCTAACTGAATTAAGGCCATGATACTGTAATTTATAATACCAATAAACTCACTCGCCTCACCTTCATCCACTTTTCTAACGGCATTTTGCTGCAATCCACGAATGCGTTGCGCTTTAATAAAAATTTGATCAGTAAGTGATGGTAAACGCAAAATGCGCCATGCACAACCGTAATCGGACATTTTTTTAACAAATAAACTTTTACAGGTAGCTATTACGGCATCATATTGTTTTGATGTATCTTGCATGTAATGGATTGAATTTTGTGTAAATTTCGCTTAAATTGTTTAAAGTTCAAAGTTGAACGTTCAAATGTTTTTCAAAGTTACCATGAATACACAAATAATTGTTTTTTTAATACAAAATTGACTTTGAATACCTAATTTTGAATTGTTCATTCTTTAGAAAAAAAACATTCATGTATTAGTGGGTAATTGATTATGACTATAAATTGCAAAGGAACCCTTATTGATTTATCATCACCAAAAGTGATGGGTATTTTAAATATAACCCCCGATTCTTTTTACGATGGTGGCAAGTATCAAACGGAAGTTACCATTTTGAAGCATGTAGCACAGATGCTTAAGGATGGTGCCACATTTATAGATATGGGTGCCTATAGCTCCAGACCAAATGCAGACCATATCTCGGAAAGCGAAGAACTAAACCGTATTTTACCAATTTTAAAATTAGTATTAAAAGAATTTCCTGAAACCTTAATTTCAATCGACACTTTTAGAAGTGAGGTTGCCAAACAGGCTGTTGAAGTGGGCGCTGCATTAATTAATGATATTTCCGCAGGAAAACTGGACGACAATATGCTGCAAACGGTGGCAGAATTACAAGTTCCCTACATCATGATGCACATGAGGGGCACGCCTAAAACCATGCAACAACATTGTAATTACAACAACATTACTAAAGATATTTTACTTTATTTTTCTGAAAGAATTGCGGCAGCCAAAGCATTAGGGATTATCAATATTATTGTGGATCCTGGATTCGGTTTTGCAAAAACCATAGAACAAAATTTTGAGCTACTAAACAAACTAGAGCTTTTTAAAATGATTGAAAAACCCTTACTGGTAGGTGTTTCTCGAAAATCTATGATTTACAAAACTTTGGAAACTACGGCTGACATGGCTTTAAATGGCACCAGTGTTTTAAATACCATCGCATTACAAAAGGGCGCCTCCATTTTGCGTGTGCATGATGTAAAAGAAGCTATGGAAACTATTAAACTTGTTGAATCTTTAAACTAATAACATGAAAAATACAGCCTTCATTCTTATGTCTTTTTTCTTAATATTTTCATGTGCAAAGGATAAAGTTATTGAACTTCCTGAAATTAATAAATCTGAAATTTCAGAGGTTAACGACATTTCAGCGGCCTATTTATTTTATGATGAAACACAACCCGATAGTTTAGAACTCAACAGAAAAAACCTTATAAGTTCTACGAACTGGGTATTTAATGTAGACAAACGATTAAGCTTAGAGCAGGTTGTTCCTAAAATTAAATTCCTGCAAGACAAAAAGGCCAATTCAAGCCATAAGACTGAAAACTCTAAAAATTATTTCACTTGTAACGATACCAGTATAACAAATTTAGGTTTTATGGAGTTCACCAACGTTACTTACCATTTGGAGTCGTTTAATGACTATGTTGCAAAAAACTCTGATTTAGATTTTTCTAATAAAATGAAGATCGATTTTAATGCTTCCGAAGAAATATATGTAGAATTTCCGCTTTTTAATATTAGCACATTGGTTTTAAAAAAATCTAATGTTACCAAACAACTCAACACTCTGTTAACCAATTACCAAGAACCCGTTGAAATCTTTTTATGTTTCCACAAAAATCTATCTTTCCAGGAATATATCACTTTTAAATCCATGATGCAGGCACTAGATTTAAAACACTTAACCATATCCAACGAAGAATTCATTTTTAATTAACCATATTTTACTAAATTTACCAAAACCCATTTCGCCTTGGAAATTTTTAATGACCTTCTAAAATTATCGGTAATAGACATAATAGATGTCATTCTTGTAGCACTCCTGCTCTACCATATTTATAAACTTATTAAAGGTACTGTTGCCATTAATATTTTTATTGGAATCATCATCATTTATTTGGTATGGCAACTTACCAATTTCCTAAATATGGAATTGCTTTCTAGCATTTTTGGTGGGTTTATGAAGGTTGGAATCATTGCATTAATTGTCGTATTTCAACCAGAAATTAGAAAATTTTTACTTATGGTTGGTTCTACCAATTTTAGCAAGCGCGGTAAAATTTTCAAACAGTTTAAATTTTTAAAAACCGAAAATACCGATGAAACCAATGTAGATGCCATTTTATCGGCTTGTGTGAAAATGGCTAATTCTAGAACAGGAGCCTTAATTGTTTTTGAACGCAATAATAACCTAGATTTCTTAACCACTACGGGCGATGAAATGAATATAAAAGTAACACAACCTATTATTGAAAGTATCTTTTTTAAAAACAGTCCGTTACACGATGGTGCTATTATTGTTAGTAATAATATTGTAAAAGCAACACGTGTTATCCTGCCTTTGAATAATGAAAAAACAATTCCTAAACGCTTTGGTTTACGCCATAGAGCAGCTATTGGTGTTACCGAAAAAACCGATGCTTTGGCACTTGTAGTTAGTGAGGAAACAGGGCATATCTCCTACTTTAAGGATGGTGAATTTGTTGTTTTTGATGATGTTACCGAATTAAACTTAATGGTGAAAAAAGATTTAGCCTAAACAACTTCCTCTTTTAAAAACTGCACTTCATACAAGTTTTTGTAATAACCCTTTTCCTTTTTAAGAAGTTGATCGTGCGTTCCTTCTTCCACTATACTACCAGAATCCATCACAATAATTTTGTCAGCTTTTTTAACCGTTGCCAATCGATGAGCAATAACAATGGATGTTCTGCCATTCGTCATTTTATCGGTAGCATTTTGAATGAGTTGCTCGGAATGCGAATCTACCGATGAAGTTGCCTCATCCAAAACTAAAATACTTGGTTTCGTAACGTAGGCTCGCAAAAAGGAGATTAACTGACGCTGACCTGAAGATAACATCACACCACGTTCCTTAACGTTATAATGATATCCCCCAGGCAAACTAGCAATAAAATTATGCACCCCAATATCTCTGGCCGCAGCTTCCACTTGGGCTTCTGTAATGTCTGGATTATTCAAGGTAATGTTGTTTAAAATTGTATCGGCAAACAAAAACACATCCTGCAAAACAACAGCAATTTGGGTGCGTAAAGATGCTAATGTGATTTTTTTAATATCCAATCCATCAATAGAAATCGTACCGCCTTTTATTTCATAAAAACGATTTAATAAATTAATGATAGTCGATTTTCCAGCACCGGTAGCACCAACAATGGCCACGGTTTCACCCGCTTTCACATCAAATGAAATACCTTTTAAAACCGCTTCGTCTTCCACATAATTAAAAAACACTTTATCAAACAGAATGTTTCCTTTAAAATGTTCGGCAACATGAGTCCCGCTATCGTCAATTTGCGATGTGGTATCTAAAATTTTGAATACCCGATTTGCAGCCACCATTCCCATTTGCAGAGTATTAAAATTATCAGCCATTTGACGTAACGGACGGAATAACATGGGGATAAACATAACAAAAGCAATTAAATCACCCTGCGACACTTCGGTGCCTTTCAAAACAATATTTAAACCACCATACCAGGCAATTAAACCAATACTGATAGACGAAACCAAATCCGCCAAGGGAAAGAAAATCGAGTTATACCAAACGGTTTTCAACCAGGCTTTTTTATGTCGGTCGTTTATAATCGTAAAGTTTTTGTAATCAATTTTTTCGCGCGTAAAAAGTTGTAAAATTTTCATACCGGTAATACGCTCTTGTACATAGGAATTCAAATTAGACACTTCATTTCTAACCTCTTCAAAAGTCACTTTCATGTATTTCTGAAAAATTCTGGTAGCATACATTAATAAAGGCAGCATTATGAAAACCACCAAACTCAATCGCCAATTAATATATACCATTACCCCGAAAACCACTACCATAGCAAGTAAATCTCTAAAAATAGTAAATAAGCCTTGGCCAAAAATATCGGCAATCCGTTCCATATCGGTTACCGATCTGGTAATAAGCACACCTACCGAAGAATTATCATAATACTTCATTTTAAAGCTTAGCAAGTGGTTGAATAATTTCACCCGAACATCCTTCACCAAATTTTGCCCCAACCAGGCCGCATAAAAAATAAAGGACAACTGAAACACCGTTTGTAAAATTAAAACCCCAAACATGATAAGCACATAAAACAAAAAGCTTTCAGGCTCTTTTACCGCAATACTATTATCGATAGCGTATTTGGTAATGTAGGGCGTAGCCGTAGTTAAAAGCGCCAATAATAAAACCAATACTATCAAACTAAAAAAAATGAGCTTATAGGGTTTTATATATTGAAACAAACGTTTAAATAATGTGAAATCGAAAATAGTTTCCTTCTCTTTGGTCATTATATTTTTATATCGTTGGGATATTCTACTTCAGTTAAATACAAGGCATGCGCTGGTACCGAAAACCCAGCCTCACTCCTGTTTTTAGATTTTATAATGCTATGCAAATCATCAACCTGCAGCTTACCAAGTCCAATTTGAACCATGGTACCAACTACGGCACGCACCATATTTCTTAAAAACCTATCGGCTTTAATAATAAAATGAAGCTCATCGGCTTCAAAAAACCAATTGGCTTGCATGAGTTCGCAATTATATGTCTTCACATCGGTATTTACTTTAGAGAAGCATTGAAAATCATTGTACTGAAATAAAATTTTCGAAGCCTCCTTCATTTTTTCAACATCCAAATCCTGCTTCACGAAATACGCACTATCAAAATTAAAGACGTTTTTATTCAAAGCAATTCTATACAAATACGTTCTGCTTAATGCATCAAAACGGGCATGCGCCTCGGCTTTTACCTTAAAAATAGCAGCAATGGCAATATCTTTAGGCAAATAGGCATTCAGTTTATAAGCCAAATTAGTTTCGTTAAAAACCAGTTCCGTATCAAAATGTGCAAACATTTGTTTGGCATGCACCCCGGTATCAGTTCTCCCAGCACCCATAATAGAAACATTTTCCTTCAACAGTAAAGACAATCCTTTTTCAATAACCGCTTGTACCGAAATAGCTTCAGGTTGTTTTTGCCAACCATGATACGCCGTGCCGTTATAAGAAAGTTCTATAAAATATCGCAATTTGGTTTGTGCTTTTATTAAAAAAGCAAAGATAGACAGTTTTGTTATTCCTTGGAAGAGCGGAGTCTTAATTAAATATTAAAAGATTAGTTTGCATTTGGGCGTTACCCACAAGGGGGCGGGCTTTGCGTTGCAAGTCCTCGCTCCGTTCCTCCGCTGTGGGCTTTTCACTGCAATCCCTAACGCGGGTTTAAGTTTCAGATCAAATTTGTTTGTTTATAATTAACGTGAGACCTTAATTATAGGTATCCCACAAAGTCGGAAAACTTTGAAGAGCAGGTTTTGAAGTAATGGTTGTTTTTCTTGGCGGTGTTCGTTTAATGGTTTGCGTGTATGAAATCAGCGGATTAAAAAGCACTTATCTTTCGGTTTAGAACTGATTTTTATTAAATTACAGACCCTTGATTTAATATTAAACTCGCTATTTTTTATAAAATTCAAAACCAATTTCATTAAAATCTTCATCTGGGGTTTTATAGTTTAAATACAAAACTCCTCTCTTTAGAAATTCACAACCAATTAATGAGACTTTGGTATTTTTTCTTATTTGAATATGGACATTACGAATTAACGCTTCTTCAATTAGAATTGAATCCAATTCTATTTCATAAAGTTCATCAATTAATTTTTCACTATTTGCTCCTCCAGTTTTAACTAATTTAGATGACAAATTGTAAGTAGAAATTAGCCATGTTCCTAGTTTGCTATCTAATGGAATTATTATTTCCTGTGAGGCACCCAAATCAATTATTACTTTATGCTCTATTTCACCTATTTTAATTGTTAACCAAGGGAAATCAGTTTTTTTAAATTTATTCTTAACCTCTAAATTTGAAACATTAAAATATTTGTTATCAAAACATAAGTTTCGATTTGTAAAATCGATTTTCCAATTCAATTCGTCTAAGAAATCATTTCCCAAAACACCTAAGTTGTATTTATCCAAAGTTTTTTTTGGATTTATGTAAAAGTTAGAGGCTGAAAAAGTATTTGAAATCTTAATTTTGTCCATTAATCTTAATTTTACTTTTTGGCGTTTGTTATTGATGTCTCTTGTTGTGTAGATGTAAGGAGTTTTTTTAAATTTCCATTTATTCACCGTCCATTCATACGGCAAAGCTGAAAACCAAGAGTAACTATCTAACATCATTTGAAAATTTTCTTTATCATAAGATGCCTCTAAATAAATTCGATTATCATTTTCCTTTTTGAATTGAATACAACCAAATGAATTATCTTGTTTAATTTCCATTCGTTGACTATATGAGCTATTTATTATCAGAAAAAAGGATATTAGAAGAGTTATTTTAAGATTCATTAAGACAAATAGTCTTTTAAAATGTATTTTCATAATACTTTTACCATTAATAGTTATTTACATTTATCGTTAAATTACGCACAACGACTAGATGTGAAATCATTTTAATGTTACATATCAAATGTTAAACGAAATTCGGCTTTTTTTCCGACAAAGCAAACCAAAATCTATCATCAAATCCCTACAACTAATTAACACAATTATCAATAACTTTACCCCGAATTCTACAACGCATAATGACAAAAATATTACTCCTTTCCGATACCCATAGTTATATAGATGATGCTGTTTTAAAACACGTAAAACAAGCCGACGAGGTTTGGCACGCTGGCGATATTGGTGATTTAAAAATTACCGATGCCATTAAGGCCTTGAAACCCTTGCGTGCAGTTTGGGGTAATATTGATGAAGCTAAAATACGTGGCGAATTTCCAGAACACAACCGCTTTATGTGCGAAGGTGTTGATGTTTGGATTACCCACATTGGGGGGTATCCGGGCGCTTATAATGTGCGTGTTCGCGACGCCATTAGAGCCAACCCGCCTAAACTTTTTATTTGTGGACATTCACATATTTTAAAGGTAATGCAAGATAAAAAACTAAACTTGTTACACATGAATCCTGGAGCTGTTGGAAAACACGGTTTTCATAAAGTGCGTACTATGCTGCGTTTCACCATTGATGGTACTAAAATTGATAATTTGGAAGTGATTGAATTTTCTAAATAATTAAAAGAACATTTTTTTCAAATAAAACTATACTTACATTAATTAACCAATTGTATTAATATTCATGCAATTTATAGCATTAATTGTCTCAGATTATGGCATTCAATTGATTAATTGTAGCTTTACAGCTATTTAAAAACAGAAAACATATTTATTTATGAGTCAAGTAAAAGAGAATGACACCGTACGAGTGCATTACACAGGAAAATTAAGTAATGGTCAGGTTTTTGACAGTTCTTTAGAAAGAGAACCTTTAGAAGTTACTTTAGGCCAAGGCATGTTAATTCCTGGTTTTGAAAAAGGCATGGTGAACATGAAGGTAAATGAGAAGAAAACGATTAATATTCCTGTTGCTGAAGCTTACGGCGATATACAACAAGAGTTATTTCATGAAGTTAAAAAAGACCAATTACCACCAGATATGACTCCGGAAGTAGGAATGGGATTAGCTTCCAGAAACCCTGATGGTACGGAAGTACAATTTCGTGTAGCTGAAGTACACCCTGAGCACATTATTATTGATGCTAACCACCCATTAGCAGGACACGATTTAACGTTCGATTTAGAACTTGTTGAAATAAAGTAATTTTTTACCGAGGTAAAATTGAAAAAGTCTGGAACTATTCCAGACTTTTTTGTTTTAACAAAATGCCTTTTAAACTCCTACCTTGCCAAGTATCAGCGCTCTTTATTTAAAGGTTTTGAAAGGCGGATAAATACGTTAGGGATAGCAGTGAAAAGCCCACAGCGAGGAACGAGCGCGGACTTGTAACGGATAGCCCGACCCGTTAGGGTAACGCCCGTAAAATAAAAAACAGCACTTAAGCCAACTGAAAGGAACAAAAAAAACCCAAAGTTTTCACTTTGGGTTTTAACGCACTAATACTACTAAGATATAAGGTTTATCGCAATCGATCTACAGATTTTACGAGATCTTCATCCTTCTTGATGGCCTTATTGGCAAGGGCCAAAAATACGATAGAAACAATAGGAATAAGCATCCCAATACCTTTCTCAGAAACCGCCGTTTCTCCAGATACATTTAGAGATTGATATACAAAAAATCCTAATAAAATAAAGTTTAATATCATGTTAAGGCGTCCCAAAACAAATTGGAACTTCCTGTTTTTATAATTAAAAATAGATACTACGGATAGAATTGCCGAACCTAAAAACAGACTCAAATACAATAAACTATCTTTAGCATACACCACAACATCGCTATTGGTTACCCATAAATGTAACACAAAAATTAACCCCGCACTTGCAAGAAATGCTATAAAAAGGTAAACTGTTTGGATGCGTTGTAACATAAATTTATTATTTACTCGACCGCAAAAATAATAGTTTCTTTTAAAAAATTAGTGTAAAAAATTAAAATAAAGTCGTATAATTGCAATATAATTCTCAACACCCACAAGTAGAGGTTGTTAATTCTTCAGAATAAAAAACTCATTTTTTTTTCAGAACAACTCAAAATTAGTAGTCAAAACACATATTCAATAAACATTTATGTTTGAAATTTCTCAATTAAACGAAAAGAAACTCTCTGATTTACAAGAGATTGCACAAAAATTAAAGGTCCCTAAGTACCGTTCTCTAAAAAAATCGGATCTTGTTTACCAAATACTAGACCATCAGGCTGCGAACCCAAAAGCAATTGAGGCCGTAATAGAGCCTACAGCACCCGCTACTGAAAGTGCCCCTGAAAAAAAGGTGGTAAAAAGACCAAGACAACGTGTTGCTAAACCTGTTAAAAATACGCCTGCAAAACAAGAGGCTACAACCCAAGAGACCAAAACTGTTATAGAGGCTAAGACTGAAGCCACGGATACTACTAACACACCTACCCCGGAAGCGAAAGAGGAACAAAATCCGCCACAAAACGCACCGAAACAAAAAAATCAAACGGACCGTTCTAAGGAGCATCAGCAAAAACAACCTCAGAAAAGAGAACATAACCAGCCTCAAAAAAATCAGAACCCAAATCAAAATCAACATAAAAACCAAAAAAATGGTAATGTTGATTCTGGGAATAAAGATACTAGAAACCGTTACCGCGAACCAGATTTTGAATTTGATGCCATTATTGAGAGTGAAGGTGTTTTAGATGTTATGCAAGATGGTTATGGGTTTTTACGTTCATCTGATTATAATTATTTATCGTCTCCGGATGATATTTATGTATCGCAATCGCAAATCAGATTATTTGGTTTGAAAAAAGGAGATACTGTATTAGGTAATGTACGCCCACCAAAAGAAGGTGAAAAATATTTTCCATTAATTAAAGTTATTAGAATTAATGGTCAGAAACCAGAAGTGGTAAGAGACCGTGTGTCTTTTGAACATTTAACCCCACTCTTTCCAAAGGAAAAATTCAATATTGCTGAAAAACAAAGTACCATTTCCACACGAATTATGGATTTGTTTGCCCCTATTGGAAAAGGCCAACGTGGTATGATTGTATCACAACCAAAAACTGGTAAAACCATGTTATTAAAGGATGTTGCCAACGCTATAGCTGCCAACCATCCTGAAGTATATTTAATGATTTTACTTATTGACGAGCGTCCGGAAGAGGTAACCGATATGCAACGAAATGTACGTGGTGAGGTTATTGCCTCTACCTTTGATAAAGAAGCACACGAACACGTAAAAATTGCCGATATCGTTCTAGAAAAAGCAAAACGTTTGGTAGAATGCGGACATGATGTGGTCATCCTTTTGGATTCCATAACCCGTTTAGCAAGAGCCTACAACACCGTTCAGCCAGCATCTGGTAAAATATTAAGTGGTGGTGTTGATGCTAATGCACTACACAAACCAAAACGTTTCTTTGGTGCTGCTCGTAACATTGAAAATGGTGGTTCTTTAACCATTATTGCTACGGCCCTTACGGAAACAGGTTCTAAAATGGATGAAGTTATTTTTGAAGAATTTAAAGGAACTGGAAATATGGAACTTCAGTTGGATAGAAAAATATCTAACCGTCGTATTTTCCCTGCTATCGATTTAACATCTTCAAGTACGCGTCGTGACGATTTATTATTAGACGAAAACACCATACAACGTATGTGGGTAATGCGTAAATACCTAGCTGACATGAATCCTGTAGAAGCCATGGAATTTATTAACGACCGTTTCAAACAAACCAGAAACAACGAAGAGTTTTTAATCTCAATGAATGGTTAAACTTTATAGTAGATAAAAAAGATGTTTTTCATAAATTTAAAAGAAAAACATCTTTTTTTATTATTTTTCCATTTTAAAAAATTGCCCTTGTCTTATGCCTAATACAGGAAAAAAGGTTCTATTAATTGAAGACGATATAAAGGTCTGTTCTTTTATAAACAAAGGTCTTTCTGAACTAGGTTTTGAGGTTACAGTCGCTTTAAATGGCAATCAGGGTCTTGAGTGGGCCCTTGGTAATAAATTCAGTATTATCATTATAGATATTATGCTTCCTGATATCAACGGGATTGAAATATGCAAAACAATCCGAAATAGCAAACAACAAGCTCCCATTTTATTTTTAACTGCTTTGGGCAGTGTGGAAAATATAGCACATGGACTTAATAGTGGCGCAGACGATTATTTGGTAAAACCATTTAAGTTTATTGAACTCACCGCTAGAATAAATAGTTTAATAAGACGCTCTGAAGATTACGAATATAAATTAGATGACGATGACATCTATAAATATGCGGACATAGAAGTTAATGATTCTAAAAAAATCGCTAAAAGAAATGGAACAGAGCTAAACTTAACTCTAACAGAATATAAATTATTACTTCTTTTTTTAAAAAACAAAGAACGTGTAATCTCAAGAAATACTATCTTAGAAAATGTTTGGGGAATTAATTTCAATTTAGGTACTAATGTGGTTGATGTTTATATCAATTACCTTAGAAAAAAACTAGAACGAATAAATCCAACAAGACTCATTCAAACCATTATTGGTATGGGGTACGTTCTAAAAGAATCGGATGAAAACACAAAATAAAATAATTATTTTCTTATCGTCTATTTTTCTTTTATTCACTTTAATGTTTAGTGGATTTATTTACTATTCTATAGCTGACTATGCTTACGACGATTTTTTCAAACGACTAGAAATCAGAGCCATAACTTCTGCTACCATTCAGCTAGAAAAAGACAACGATGTAAAAGCAATAAAAGAAATAAGGCGTGAATATCTAGAAAAACTCCCGAATGAAAAAATTACCATTATAGACTTATCATCCGATAATCATCAAAATGAATTAAAAAAAACAAACCTTCCCAATTCATTCATTAATAGAGGTATTAATGAGAAACGGGCATTTTATAAAAATGATAAAACATTTTATTCCTTAGTTTACTATACCTCATCAAAAAACAAAAACTATTTAGTTTTTGCTTCAGCTGAAAATTATTATAGCACCCACCATATGGCCTATTTAAGGAATTCTTTAATTACAGCCGTAATATTTTCAATTATAATAATTGTTCTTATTTCATACTTTTTTTCCCGCTTAGTGTTTAGGCCGTTAAAGCGTATTATAAACCGTATGAACTCTATAAGTACTAAAAATTTAAATTTAAGGTTGGAGGTGCCTCAAAAAAAATCTGAGCTAAAATTACTTGCCCTTACTTTCAACAACATGCTAAATAGGCTGGAAACATCGTTTGAAACACAAAACAATTTTATTAGTAATGCCTCGCACGAGCTAAACACTCCATTAACTAATATAATAGGAGAAGCAGAAGTAACACTTACAAAAAAACGCGAATCTGAAGAATATATAAACTCGCTAAACAATATATTAGAAGAAGCCGAAAAACTAAGTAAAAAAACCCAAGCACTTTTGTACTTAGCCCAAACTGGTTTTAATGGCAAAGTTCAAAAAAATAAACTATTACGTGTTGACCAAGTTCTTATTGATACCGTGCAAACCGTAGAAAAGTTATATAGTAATACTAAAATACATATAGATTTTAGTTTGCTTCCTGAAACTTCAGATAAACTAAAAGTTATGGGTAATTCCCAACTATTAGAACTTGCACTTTCTAATTTAATAATGAATGCTTGTAAGTACTCCAACAAAAAAGATGTAAATATTGCCTTAGCCGTTTCAGAAAAATATGCTATTGTTATTGTTAAGGATAATGGCATAGGTATTCCAGAAAAAGACATGCCTTATATTTACGATCCGTTCTTTAGAGCCTCAAACGTTGGTATTCATGAAGGCTATGGCATCGGCCTACCCCTTACACGAAATGTTATTAAGCTTCACAACGGAGAATTAACCGTGTCTTCAAAAGAAAATGAAGGTACCGTAGTTGAAATTAAATTACCTCTTTTTAAATTTTCTTAACATCTTTTCTAATGACATTTTAATCTCATTTTAAAACCCTTCTAAAATCACTGGGATAGATTTGCTTAAAACAATAAAAAAAAAGCACAATCTATGAAAACAATTCTTATTCCAACAGACTTCACAATTGATTCACTTTCGTTAGTTAAAAACGCATTAAATGATGAACAAGAATCAAAAGTCAATATTATTTTGGCCTATGGTAAAAAACTACCTTGGTCTGCCATGGATCTTCTTTATCTTTCTAAGAACAAATTTATTTTGAATCTCCAAGATGAAGATTTTATTGAAGCTAAGGAAATTATTTCAAATAAATACAAGTCTAAAATCAATTCATTTAAAATTGACGTTTTTCATGGCTTCAATCAAAATGCCTTCAACAATTTCATCTCATCTCACCGTGCAACCCATAGTGTAATTCCAGAAGATGACACCTATTTCGATAACAAATTTAAGGGAGGTTTTAACATAACAACATTTATTAGAAAGTCCGATTTACACATATCAACCGTTCAATGTGTAAAAGAAAATGCTCCTGTAACGCACAGCAGTTTATTCAAACTTATAACTTCATGATCATGAATTTAAAAAACATAGTCCATATTGCTTTTTTATCTACAACGTTATTGGCAATTGGATTTATTATAGCAATCTATAACACAATGACCTTAATACCCCCTACAGCAAACATTCAAGGTAAATGGAAAGAAGTGTCGTGGGAATATGAAAAGGTGGATAATACAATATTTGGAAAAAAGATAAATAAATCTATAAAAAACGAGATAAGTAAAGATTTAATTATACACGAAGCAGAAGTTTGGAACTTTAAACCAAATGGATTATTAGCCTTAAATCAAGATAAAAAAGACGAAGTACTTACGTGGACTCTAAAAGGAAGAGGGAATATTTTAAAACTGAATCACAGTTCTGAAAAGGTAGAACATTACAATATTCAAATTCTGGATGAAGATAGAATGGTATTGCATTTTAGCTCGGACATACAAGCAAAAGGCATTGTTAAGATGATATTTGAAAGAATTAAAGATAAAGAATATGCTCAGAAAACATAGTAATAACAGAACCTTAAGGGATAATATACAGCTAGGATCGTTATCCGCATTCTCAGCTGGTATGGTAAATGTAACGTCGCTGATAGTGTTTTTTGCATTTACTTCAAATGTAACAGGTCACTATGCGATTTTAGCCGAAGAAATATCTAAAGGAAACTGGTATCAGGCTTCGGTGGTATTCGCCTGGATATTTCTATTTTTCATTGGAAATTTCACTTCTAACTTAATTATTATAAATTTCAATAAAAAGAACTCCTATTTTGCTCATTCGGCTCCCCTCATATTGGAAATTATTTGCCTTGTTGGCGTTGGATTTTATGGGCATTTTTTCTATTTGGAGACACTAACCGAAACAGAAATAATGATTGGCTTAATGCTTTTTGCAATGGGGTTACAAAATGGATTAACAGCCAGCATCTCAAACTTTTCTGTAAAAGTGACGCATTTAACAGGATTAACAACCGATGTAGGTATACTTACAGCCATGTTTACTAAAAAGGAATACCGAAATAACAAACTCTTAAGAGGGAAATTAAGTGTATTATTGGCTATTGCCATTGCTTATCTTTCTGGAGGTATATTAGCTGGACTTATCTATTTTAAGGTAAAATTTATAGTGTTCTTTGTTGTAAGTGCAGTAATAAGTTTTATAATTATGTATGAGTACTACAAACTAAAAGTCACAAAATTCATGAGAGTTAAGAGGCGAAAATATGCCTTAAAAGCTTCCTTAACACATTAACGATAAATAAAATGATGATTTAAACAAAAAACCCCAAATTGTTGTTTCTTCACTTAAAGTTGGTTAAAGCGAAAAAGACTGCTATCCTTAGCAGTCTTTTTTATAATCTATATTAAATAACGTTTAATAAGCGTTTAAAAGATCTCTATATTCCTTTAAATCGGCAATATTAATTTTATTATTTAAGTTTCTTGTAAGCGCTATTAAATACTTTAAACTTTCAACAGGCTCATTTTCTACAATAACCTCCTCCTCTGCGTCTTCATCAACTAGCATAGGAATAAGAAATGTTTCATTAGCTTCAATATGTTCATAGGTAAGCCTAAGAACCTTTACTACTAACGGAACTTGCATTTCTAAAGCATAAGTTCTTAATTTTTTAATGTCATCAATTAATGTATCTGTATTAATACCAGTTTTATCCAGATCATCCAGAATTTTGTCTATTAATTTAAGTGCAGCTTTATTTTCCAAAGGGGTAATATTATGTGAATAATTAACTCGTTATAATTGCAAATTTAATTTTTTAGAAATCAAATAAGGTAATTTTTTAAATGATTTTACTATTTATTTTTTAGTACGTAAATCCGTAACTAAAATTATTAGTCAAAAAAAAAGCTTCTCAAAATTGAGAAGCTTTTAAATATTTTTAAAATGCTTATCTTAAAGCGCTGCAATGTGCTTAGATAATCCAGACTTAAGATTAGCCGCTTTGTTAAAATGTATAACATTTTTCTTAGCTAATTTATCAAGCATAGATACTACAGATGGATATAACGCTTCAGCCTCTGCTTTATCAGTTAATTCACGTAATCTTTTAATAGCATTACGAGTTGTTTTATGCTGATACTTGTTAACTAAACGTTTAGCCTCGTTACTTCTAATTCTTTTTAATGCTGACTTATGATTTGCCATTTTATACTTTATATTTCTTTTTAAAAAATTGTAGCCCGTAGGGGAATCGAACCCCTCTTACCAGGATGAAAACCTGGCGTCCTAGCCGATAGACGAACGGGCCATTTTGTTTTGAGTGCGCAAAGATAAATTTAATTTTTAAATCTACAACTTAAATTTTAATTTTTTTTTGCTTTGCATTTTTCAAATAACTCACAACGTTTCCATTGCGGATGCAAAAATACAACTATTTTTAAATGTTGCAACACCTTGACAAACTTTTTTAAAAAAAAATTTAATTAGTATGCTTTTGCAAATAATACCCTTCCTTTTGAAGGTTTTCCAGAATACACACACAGCCCTTCTTCCTCCTTCATTTCCAAAGGAATACATCTAATAGTGGCTTTTGTAAGCTCTTTTATTTTTTCTTCCGTTTCATTGGTACCATCCCAATGCGCTGAAATAAATCCTGTCTTTTTCTCTAAAACATCTTTAAATTCTTCAAAAGAATTCACTTCTGTTATATGAGAATCCCTAAAATCCAAAGCCTTTTTAAATAATGCCTCTTGAATCTCTTTTAATAAATTTTCAACAGTGATTGTTAAATCATCTAAAGAAACCACCGATTTAGTTAAGGTATCGCGTCTGGCTAGCTCTACGGTGCCATTTTGTAAATCTTTTGGTCCAATGGCAATACGCAAAGGCACTCCTTGTAGTTCATGTTGTGCAAACTTCGCTCCCGGACGCTGTGTATCTCTGTCATCAAACTTAACTGTAACACCTTTTGTTCTTAAGTCTTTTAAAATGCTATTTGCGACTTCAGATACTGCTGCAAATTCTTCTTCACTCTTATATATAGGTACAATTACAACCTGGTTAGGCGCTAAACTTGGAGGTAGTACTAATCCATTATCATCACTATGCGTCATAATTAAAGCCCCCATCAATCGGGTTGAAACCCCCCATGAAGTTGCCCATACATAATCTTGTGTGCCTTCTTTTGTTGCAAACTTAACATCAAACGCTTTCGCAAAATTCTGTCCAAGAAAATGCGATGTTCCAGCTTGTAATGCTTTTCCATCCTGCATTAATGCTTCTATACAAAAGGTTTCATCTGCACCTGCAAAACGCTCACTTTCAGTTTTTACCCCCTGTACTACAGGAATCGCCATGAAATTTTCAGCAAAAGTTGCATATATATCATTCATCAATCTTGCTTCCGCCATAGCTTCTGCTTTATTTTGATGAGCTGTATGTCCTTCTTGCCATAAAAACTCTGCTGTTCGCAAAAACAAACGGGTACGCATTTCCCAACGCACCACATTGGCCCACTGGTTAATTAATATAGGTAAGTCTCTATAAGATTGTATCCAGTTTCTGTAAGTGTTCCAAATAATAGCTTCACTTGTTGGTCTTACAATAAGCTCCTCTTCCAGTTTGGCTTCAGGATCTACACGTAATTTCCCCGGCTTATCAGGATCGGCTTGTAACCTATAATGCGTTACAATAGCACATTCTTTCGCAAAACCTTCGGCATTTTTTTCTTCTGCCTCAAATAAACTTTTAGGCACAAATAATGGAAAATAAGCATTTTGGTGTCCTGTTTCTTTAAACATTTTATCCAATTCTGCTTGCATTTTTTCCCAAATAGCATAGCCATAAGGTTTAATGACCATGCAGCCACGAACCGCTGAATTCTCCGCCAGGTCTGCTTTCACAACCAATTCATTATACCATTTGGAATAATCTTCCGCCCTACTAGTAAGTTTTTTACTCATATTGTTGTTTTGGCACAAATATTGTGTCTATGTTAAATATAAAAATAGTTCAGCAAAACTAACTATTTTTGTTATGTTCAACAATAAAAATCAAGAGATATGCAATTTAAAACCTACTTAATTAAAAAAATGCCATACTTGGCAATTCTTAGCTTAGTACTTGGCTTATACTCATGTGGTTCTTATCAATATGTTGGGGTAGAAAGTGATGGTATTTACGGAAGTACAACAAGAACCGTGGTTTATGAAGATGCTGTTGTTGATACACCTCAAAATTCAAATAGCAATTATTATCAAAACTATTTTAAAAACAAATCATTAGAAACTGAATACATGATGCCTAATGATGAAATTTTTACAGATATTGACGCTTATGAAAGCGATAATTATGTGCAAAACGACACCTTATATAATGATTACCAAGGTTATGGTGGTTGGGGACAAACAAATTCTAGTGTAACCATAAACTATATAGATAATGGTTGGAACAATTGGGGTTGGAACAATTGGGGCTGGAATGCAGGTTTTGGTTTTGGCTATACAAATTGGGGTTGGAATAGATGGAACAATTGGGGCTACAGCCCGTACTGGAACACTGGTTTTTATGGTGGTTACTACAATAATTGGGGTTTTTATGACCCTTGGGTTTATGGTTACTACGGAAACCCTTACGGATATTACGGAAACTATAGATATAATAATGTGTACTACGGCAATAACCGAGTATATGATAGACGCAATGTTTCATACAGCGCAAGCCGAAGAGGCAGTAATTACGCAACAAATTCTGGCAATGTAAATAACAGTGCTTACAGCACTTCCAGACGAAGTAGCGGTGTTAGCTCTGGTACTACTTCTAGTAATATTTCAAAATATAATACAACCACAAGAAGAAGCAGTGTAGGAACAAGTTCTCCAACGGCTTCTTATAATACTAGTAAAAACTATTCAAGTGGAACGCGTGTTTACTCAAATACAGGAAGATCCGGAACTTATACTACACCTTCGGCGAATTCTACATCAAGATCGTCATCCTCTACAGTGAGAAGAAGTTCTAGTACTATTAATGTACCAACAAGAAGCAGCAATACGAGTTCACGAACTTATTCAACACCTTCTTCTTCGAACAACTCGTCTTACACACCAAGTAGAAGTTCTAGTTCCTCTTCATCAAGTCGTTCTAGCACTTCAAGCGGTAGCTCTAGCAGAAGTTCTGGTTCTTCAAGTAGCGGAGGACGTCGCGGATAAATCTATTAAAACGAAATAAAAAAAATAAAGCTTCCATAATATCTTTTCAGTAATCAGTAAATAGCATTTATGGAAGTCATATCCCACCTGTAAAAACAAAAAATATAATCTATGAAAAAGTTAAACCTACTGCTTATAGGCATATTATCAGTGTACTCTTTAAGTGCACAAGACATCTCGGATGCATTACGATATTCACAAAGTGAAATTCAAGGAACTGCTCGTTTTAGAGCATTAAGTGGTGCATTTGGCGCGTTGGGTGGTGATATGAGTGCCGTAAGTATAAATCCTGCTGGCGCGGCAGTATTTAGCCAAAGTCACGCATCGTTTTCACTTTCAAATGTTGATTTTAATAACGATACAAGATATTTTAATGGATTAACAACTAGTGGGAATTCTAATTTTGATGTTAACCAAGGTGGTGCTTCTTTTGTGTTTGCTACAAGGAGTAATTCACCATGGCGCAAATTCACTTTTGGAATTGCCTATGAAAGAACCAATAATTACGATGATACTTGGAATGCTGTTGGTTTAAATACTAATGATGATGGTAATTTTAGTAACTCCATTGCCAGCTACTTTTACGACTATGCAAACGGTGTTCACTTACAAGACATTTCATTAAACGGTCGTTATGTTGAAGTAGCATACAATAACATAGGAAATAGCTATGGTTTTAAACCACAACAAGCTTTTTTAGGTTATCAATCGTACATACTTGAGCCTGTTACTAACGACGATAATAATACTGAATATTATGCTAATGTGAATGCAGGAGATTTTTATCACGATTATCTTTATGCGTCAACAGGTTACAATGGAAAAATTTCATTCAACTTTGCAACCCAATATGAAGACAACTTATATTTGGGTGTAAATCTTAATTCGCATTTTATTAATTACAATCGTACGTCATCATTATTGGAAGACAATTCAAATGGTAATTTAATTACAGAAATTGATTTTGATAACAGTTTATCAACCAGAGGAAACGGATTTTCATTTCAATTGGGTGGTATCTTAAAAGTAAGTCAAGAATTTAGAGTTGGATTAACCTTCGATTCTCCTACCTGGTACACCATAGAAGAAGAAACTACACAGTATATAAATACTAATGAAGCCGCAGATGATATTCATTATATAAGAGATATTGTTAATGTGTATCCACAATACAAACTACAAACCCCTTCAAAAATAACAGGAAGTTTAGCTTATGTATTTGGAACACAAGGCTTATTGAGTTTTGATTATTCTAAAAAAGATTATAGTAAAACAAAATTTAAACCAACTTCAGATACGTTTTTTGCAAATCAAAATACAAACATTACCAACACTTTAACCGATGCTGCCACTTATAGAATTGGTGGTGAGTACAAAGTGAATCAGTTTAGTTTTAGAGGTGGGTATCGTTTTGAAGAAAGTCCATATAGAGATGGAGTAACCGTTGGCGATTTAACAGGCTATTCCTTAGGTATTGGTTATAACTTTGGAAACACCAAATTGGATATAACTTATGACCAAGCTAATCGCACAAATGAAACGCCATTATACAATGTTGGCTTAACCGATGCTGCAATTATAGACAGAACAAACTCCAACATAACTTTTTCTTTAAGTTTCAATATTTAAAACAATATTTTGAAAATATTTAAAAGCTTGAATTTAAATATTCAAGCTTTTTTATTTTTATGTAATTAGATGTATTTAAAGCCGACAAACCCAAGAAAATTATTTGTTCAATAATACAAAACATAAGAAAAGTGTTTTACTTATCTTTGCACCCTAAAATAGTGACTTAGTTGATACATGAAAATTGAAAACAACATAGAAGAATTTGAATCATTAGGAGAAGATCATATTGGAACCTCATCCGATACACCTTTAAGAGCCGACGCTTTTAAACTTACTAATGAAGAAAAAATAGAAATAATTAAGGATGATGTTCGCCACATTATGGAAACCTTAGGTTTAGATTTAACAGACGATAGTTTAAACGGCACACCAAATCGGGTGGCTAAAATGTTTGTTAAAGAAATTTTTGGAGGATTAGACCCAAAAAGAAAGCCTAGTGCATCTACCTTTGATAACAAATACAAATATGGTGAAATGCTTGTTGAAAAAAACATTACAGTATATTCAACTTGCGAGCATCATTTACTTCCTATTGTTGGAAAAGCACATATTGCTTATATATCAAATGGCTCGGTTGTAGGTTTATCAAAAATGAATCGAATTGTTGATTACTACGCAAAGCGTCCGCAAGTTCAAGAACGTCTCACCATCCAAATTGTAAAAGAACTTCAAGAAGTTTTAAATACAGATGATGTTGCCTGCGTTATTGATGCCAAACATTTATGTGTGAATTCAAGAGGTATCCGCGATATTGAAAGTAGTACCGTAACTTCAGAATTTGGTGGAAAATTTAAAGAAGAATCTACTCGAAGAGAATTTTTGGATTATATAAAATTAGAAACAAAATTCTAAAATGTTTGTTTTTTGAATTGAGAGTTGTTAAGTCGAATTGAAACAACAACTGCTAGCCAAGAACTAAAAACCAACCAAGAACTGGTATGCAACTATACAAAGACCATCAAATAAAAATATACAATTCACTCACCGGCACCAAAGAAACATTCAAATCCATTACGGAAGGTTATATTGGGATGTATGTTTGTGGACCAACCGTATATAGTAATGTGCACTTAGGAAACGTTAGAACCTTCATGTCGTTTGATATGATTTTTCGCTACTTAAAGCATTTAGGTTATAAAGTGCGTTATGTAAGAAACATTACCGATGCAGGTCATTTAGAAAATGATGCCGATGCTGGTGAAGATAAAATCACCAAAAAAGCACGATTAGAACAAATAGAACCTATGGAAGTAGTACAGCGCTATACCGTAGATTTTCATAATATACTAAACACGTTCAATTTTTTACCACCAAGTATAGAGCCAACGGCAACTGGGCACATCATTGAACAAATTGAACTTATAAAAGACATAATTAATAACGGATTCGCTTACGTAGTAAACGGTTCCGTGTATTTTGATGTTCATAAATTTAATGAAACCAACGATTACGGAAAATTAAGCAAACGTAAGTTAGAAGATTTAATACACAACACACGCGAATTAGACGGACAGAGTGATAAAAAAAATCCGCAAGATTTTGCACTTTGGAAAAAAGCGGAGCCGCAACATATTATGCGTTGGCCATCACCTTGGGGTGACGGATTTCCTGGTTGGCACCTAGAATGTACTGCCATGAGCACAAAATATCTTGGTGACCAATTTGATATTCATGGTGGTGGTATGGATTTAAAATTTCCACACCACGAATGTGAAATTGCACAAAATGAAGCAGCCAAAGGGCAATCGCCTGTAAATTACTGGATGCACGCTAATATGCTAGAGTTAAACGGGCAACGCATGTCTAAATCCACAGGAAACACCGTTAACCCTGATGAATTACTTTCTGGAAATAATAAATTTTTCAGCAAAGCATTCGCACCAAGCGTAATTCGATTTTTTATAGCTCAAGCACATTACAGAAGCGTTCTCGATTTAACAGATGATGGTTTATTGGCAAGTGAAAAAGGGTTTTTCCGATTAATGGACGCTATTAATTTTCTAGATAATTTAAAAGCTTCAGAAACCTCAACAATAGATATTCAAACATGGAAACAAGCATGTTATAATGCAATGAATGATGATTTTAACTCACCTATTTTAATTGCTAATTTATTTGAGGCCGTAAAATATATTAATCAAATAAAAGAAGGTACTGCTTCGGTAACTGCGGAAGATTTAGCCCTTTTAAAAAACACTATCAACATTTTTACTTTTGATGTTTTAGGTTTAGAAAATGTGACTAAAAAAGAATCAGGCACCGATAAATTATCAAGCGCCGTTGATATTTTAATTAAATTAAGGCAAGAAGCAAGAGCCAATAAAGACTTTGCTTTATCGGATAAAATTCGTGATGAATTGGCCGAGGCTGGTATAATGTTAAAAGATGGAAAAGAAGGCACAACTTTTAGTTTGTCCTAGTTTAATTTATCTTAATGTCGTTTGTTGTTAAGTTAAATAGTCTGTTTCGACTAAACAACTTAATAACAAACAACTAAACCAAAATTTTGAAGAAATTACTCATAGCCCCATTCCTATTTCTGATAAAAGTATATCAAACCGTAATATCACCATTAACACCTGCATCTTGTAGATACCAACCTACATGCTCCCATTACACCAAAGAAGCATTACAAAAACATGGATTATTTAAAGGTGGCTGGTTAGCAATAAAACGTATTTTTAGTTGTCACCCTTGGGGTGGATCGGGCTATGATCCTGTACCATAAATCCATTTTCTTCAATTTCAATTTCCATTTATTTTACTATTATACCCTATGCTTTTAGTTTTAACAAGCATTTTCAATTAATACGTTAGAAGGCTTAAACAGTGAGTTTCCTAGATTCCATGGCCTCCAAAAATGATGTAATTTTACACACAAAAATAAAATAACACATTAATTCTTTGATAGTTAGGTTTAATTTATTAATTTTAAATCATTCCCTACACCTAATTTTTATTAGTCCCCCACTTATTACTTTTTAATAGCAATGTGTATTATAAAATCATTTTTTATAAATGAAATTTATGCGCATACATTTCATGTTGACCTGGCATATTCTAAGATTAAAAATCTAGAATTTGTTAAGTGCTTTATTTTTTAAAGATTAAAAAATTGAAATTGCTATGAATATAATCAAATTCACCTTTACCACTTTGAATACACTTTTTCAAAGCAGTCTATCTTCAATTTATTCAAGCTTACCAGAATTAGAATTCCTTTTTTAAATATTAAAAACTAAACTATGACTAAAACGGCTAAAATATTAGGAATAGAGCATGATGTGAAATCGTTTAACCACACGATTCCTAACACGCTTGAACAACAATTTGAGTTAAAATCTTACATTGAGGTGACTTCAAATCGTTCCAACAATACTATTAACACCATTAAACTTGAAGAAAATGACCTTATTGCCATTCAGTTCACTGATAACACGGAGTGGATTGGACATCCAGAAGATGTACAAGCTATTTATGACAATAAAACCTTAGCCAAGCGTTCATTAGCAGCCGAAGATTATATTTTCGATATACAAATTATATCCGAAGATGCCAATCGTGGTGTTATAAAACGTGCTTTGGTTAAAGTTTTTAGCGTTTTTTCTCCTAAAAAAGTGGCCGAAGTTGCTATTATGGATTTAGCTAAATCTTATGATAAAAAAATTCAACCAAATCCTGGTTTATATCTAGTAGATTCAAATTTTAAAAGAATAAAGTATAGCCCACCTAGTAATACATCAAAGCCTTTTTTACTATTGCTTCACGGTACCTTATCCACATCCATGGATGCATTTCAAAAATTAAACAGTAACAACTCTGCATGGAATGATATTGTTGGTAAATATGGCAACCGAATTTGGGCCTTGGATCATTATACCCTTTCCGTAAGTCCTCTTCAAAATGCCTTGGATTTTTTAAATGCTTGTCCTAATGGATGTACTATAGACATAATAAGTCATTCTAGAGGCGGTCTTGTAGCAGATATATTAGCAAAATGCGATTATAGAAACAACGTTGTAGGATTTAGTACCAATGAAATAAACATTCTAAAAAGTGAAGGCGAAAAAGCACATTACGAATTCATGGAGGCTATTAATAAAATAGCTAAAAACAAAAAACTAACGGTAAATAAAGTGATACGTGTTGCTGCTCCGGCTAGCGGAACCACTATACTTTCACGTCGTATAGATCATTTTTTTAATTTGTTTTTAAATGCCGTTTCTATTGCGTTTGGCATAGCCAATCCACTGTACCATACGGTTAAAGGATTTCTTCTAGAACTGGTTAGTCAAAAAGATAACCCAGACATCTTACCTGGCTTAAATGCCATGATGCCTGAATCCATGTTTCAAAAAATGATGAACATTTCTGGCTCGGTGGTAGAAAGTGACTTATATAATATTGCAGGTGATTCGGAAGTTGGTGGTATCAACTTCAGTTCTTTAAAAGTAATCCTTGCAAATCTATTTTATCAGGAAGCAAACGATTTGGTGGTAGACACCCGACGCATGGAACATGGTGTTGTTAGAAAAAATGGCATCTATAAACATGTTTCGCAAGGTAGCGACACCAATCATTTTAATTATTTTTCAGAAAATGGCTCCTGCCCGGCTATTTTAGAAGCTTTAAATGCATCCAGTCAAAACCATGTAACCTTGTTTACAAAATCGGAATATATTAATGGTGAACGCGGTGTATTATTAGATGCACTTTCTCTTAAAGGCATTCGCTATGCTCCCGAAAAAATCACGAGAGATGTGGTTATAATTGTACCAGGTATCATGGGTTCTACCATAGCGCATAACGGCGACCACCTCTGGGTAGATATGCGAAAGTTAAATGATGGTGGTATAACCAAGAGCCTGAATATAAGTGCCAGTAATGTAGAAGCAACGGGCGTTATTGAAAAATATTACAACAATTTAGCAGAACATCTTTTAGAGCAATACGATGTAATTACGATGGAATTCGATTGGCGAAAATCTTTAAAAGACGCAGCAAAAATTTTAAAAGACAAAATAGAATCTGTATTAAAATATCAAAACATAAAAATTCATATCATTGCTCATTCTATGGGTGGGTTACTTGTTCGCCAACTCATGATGGATTTTTCCAATGTATGGTCGGAATTTAACCGAAACGAATCTAATAAATTCATCATGTTGGGCACCCCTTGGCTCGGCTCCTATTTAATAATGGAAGTGCTTACAGGCCATAGCAGTAGAGTGAAGCAACTAGCCGCAATCGATTTTAAAAATAATAGAGCGGACCTCTTAAAAATATTTTGGAAATATCCAGGTATATTTGAATTGTTACCTATTGAAGAAGGAACAAATCGTGATTTTTGGGATCCTAAATTTTGGAAAGACTTAGATAGTGAAGCGGATTTAAAAAATATGCCGAACCCAGACACCAACACAAAATCGTTGTCGGGGTTTAAAGACTATAGAAAAAATGTTCAGGACTACCTAAATGCTTTAGAAGAAAAAACCTTTAAAAACATATTTTACATCTGCGGACAAGCAGACAAAACCGTATTTGATTACAGCTTACAAAATCGTTTTTTATCAAGTAAACGAAAATTAGTTTACAAGGCAACATCTTTTGGAGACGGCAGTGTTACTTGGGCATCGGGAATCCCGAAACAATTGCTGGGGAGTAATCATTTGTTTTATTCCCAAACATCGCATGGCGATTTGGCAAACGATCCTGAAATCTTTCAAGGGATTTCTGAAATTTTGTCCACTGGAAGCACCAATGCACTTAGTACCCAAAAACCGGCATCAAGAGGTGGAGAAGTTATTTCTGAAGTGTATGAAGCACCAGAACCTGCTTACAATTCCGATGCCGTACTCAATGCTATTTTCGACATAAAAAAACAGGAAAAAGCAAAAAATTCTTATTTCAATGTTAAGGTTATTCATGGCGATTTAAGGGTAGCCTCCTACCCCGTTATGGTGGGGCATTTCTTTATGGACCTTATTTTAAGTGCCGAAAAAGCTCTGGATAATTATTTAGAAAAACGTCTTTCACAAAGAATGGGTATTGGCTATTATCCAGGACAGGTTGGAGAAAGTGAAGTGTTTTTTAACTTAGACACCCAACCAAAAGGCGCCATTGTATGTGGATTGGGAAGTACCGAAGGTCTTACCCATTACCTACTTTCAAATGCGGTAAAACAGGCCACACTTAAATATGCCATGTTTATGCGCGACAACTACACGCTTTCTAGAGCCAAAAAATACGCCAAAGGTATATCCTTCGTGCTAATTGGAAGTGGTTACGGGAAACTATCTGTAGAAGACTCTGTAAAAGGTATTTTACTAGGTGTTTCAAAAGCCAATAATCAAATTTTAGATACAAAAGAAGGCCTAGAGGTAATTCAAGAAATTGAAATAATAAATTATTACGAAAGTTATGCTAGTGAAGCCTATTTCAGTTTATCGCGACAACAAGGCACAGACGATCGTATTCCTTTCATATTGAATAAAGGTATTACAAAACGAGCCGGTGCTAAAAAACGCAGAATGTTCCATTCCAATGAATATGATTGGTGGTACAATTTGCACATTGATAGTGTTGAAAACGACGATAAAACCTGTGGCCAAGAACATGAAATTATAGGATTTAAATATTTTTCTTCTAGCAGTTTGGCTCGAGTAGAGCAAGAAATGGTTGGTATCGGATTGTTTAAAATTAATCATTTACTAAAAGAAATGTCTTCGAGTTCAACTTGGGACGTCCGATTATCCAAATCCTTGTTTGAAATGTTAGTCCCCAACGATTTCAAAACAAAGTTTAGAGATCAAAACAATCTGGTTTTAAAATTAGACAAACATGCAGCCCAAATCCCATGGGAATTATTACACGACAATACAGCTTCGGAAACACCTGCCTCGGTCACCTCAAGTTTTATAAGACAGCTTATTACTGAAGATTCCGTACGCTACAACCAAGTATCCTTAAATAACATAGAGGCTTTCATTGTGGGAGACCCTATTTACAACCAAAAAGAACTGCCGCAATTACCAGCAGCCAAGGCGGAGGCCGAATGGGTTGCCATTAAACTAAAAAAAGCAGGCTACAATACTAATACCTTAATAAATTCCAATGCTAAAAACATTATGATGGAGCTTTTTAACAAGCATTACAAAATAATGCATTTTGCTGGCCATGGTGTATACGATCCGGAACATTGTAATGTGGGTATAGCTATAGGTAGTGGTATCTGTATAGACCCGGCTATGATAAATCAAATTGGTTATGTTCCCGATTTCATTTTTATAAATTGTTGCTATTCTGGCGTTCTTGACGCTGAAGACGATGTTTATAGTAAAAATCGGAACCGTTTAGCAGCCAACATAGGTACCCAGCTTATTGAAATGGGCGTTAAAGCCATTATCATTTCTGGTTGGGCTGTAAATGATGGTGCTGCCAAAGTATTTTCTGAAACCTTTTACGAGCGTATGTTCCAAGGTTACAATTTTGGTAACGCCGTACAAATGGCTCGTTTGGAATGTTATCAGAAATACCGTAATTCTAATACCTGGGGTGCTTATCAGTGTTATGGAAATCAATTTTATAAATTCAGAGATAGAACACGATTAAATCAAAACAAAGAGGAATATGTTGTGGCATCCCAGATACATACGGATTTAGACAATTTACTAATTGCAATCCGAGATAAAAAAGAAGATAAAAATTCTGCACAAATCCGATTGGATAAATACATAACCTTAGCCCAAGAATCCAATTTACTAGATGCCATGGTACTTGAAAAAGAAGCGATGATTTACGACGAATTAGGCATGAGCAATGTGGCCTATGAAAAATACACAAACTTATTCGTTCACGATAATGGCAATTATTCCATTAAGGCTTTAGAACAATATTGTATGGTGCTCTCTTCAGTAGTAAAAAGTGATATTTTAAAGGCTAAAGAATCAAAAAAACCTGATGCGGTAAATGAGGTTATTTCCAAGTACATTGCCACCGTAGAATTTTTAACCTTGGCCGGACGTAACGCCAGACGTTTGAATATTGTTGGTAACACCTATAAACACACCGCCAAATACTTAGATTCCAAAAAAGAAATTGAATATTTAAAAATAGCTTTTGAATACTATAATGAAGCTCTAGACGCCACAGATGATCGCTTTAGCGGACAATACCTTGATGCCCTTTCCAACATGATATTTACTGCATTTGTTCTTGAAAGTTTGGGTAATGAAAAACTATTGCCACAGTTACAGAAAAGTAAAGCCTTTAAACATGTTAAAAACCTTGAAGAGTTTCTTGAAAATTTATACAAAGAACTTGATGAATTTGATAAAGCAGACTTAGATATTTCAGTACTAATTGGCATGACCGAGGTTAGTTATGCCATTTTATTAATCAATCCGAATAACAAAAACCATCACGAGGAAACCATCTTAATGTGGTACAAACAAATTTTTCAACAATTATACAGTCCACGCTACATAAGTATTGAGATAGAACAAATTGGTTTCCTACTTCACTATGTAAAAATTGAAAAAGTTAGAAAATGTTTAAAACTTATCGAAAATGAATTAATTAACTATAAAAATTAAAATTATGGCAGCTTTATTTTTAGGAGATTGTGACAGAGGTAAACAACCAACTAACCGACAAAAGTACCTTAAACCGTTTCATATAGATGGTTTATTAATTGGAAAAGTAACGTTTAGAGATGACGACAGAACTAAATGGCGTTCATTCCGTGAAAATGAAGGCAGTCAAGTTTTGAAACTACAACAATTTTTACACAAAGCAGGCTTTATGCCTCGTTGTGCTTTTGATGGTGTTTTTGGATATGTAACTCAAGCTGCCGTTCGATTATTTCAGGAATACGTGAGAAGCATAGACCACGTAACAGATATGGTTCCCGATGGCATTGTAGGTTCTGGAACTATGAAACATGTTGAACGCTGGCAACGCGAAAATAAAGTATCAGAATGGGGTAACATTAGCGCAAGCAACCCAACCAAAACTTATACCGAGTGGGTGAATTTATTGCATAAAGCTAAAGAGCATTATGAATCGAATCCAGGTCCTATTTTAAAACACTTAAACAGTCTATCAAAAACATATGCCACCAAAAAACCTTCGGATTGGACGTTTAACACTAAGGATATTCACCTCATAGGCGTAAGACGAAATCAGACTCAAAGTACTATAAGACGGGAGAATGACGATTTGTTCTTTTTACTTATAAATGGCATGGTTTTCACATTTTGGGGCTCCACAGATTCCAGTGTAAATATGGCAGGAAGAAGCGACGAAGCTTTTTTAATTGAAGGACAACATGAATACCGTTTTGGCTGGCATAAAATTTCGGAAGAACAAAAAATTTATCGAGCTCTAAAACCCAAAGACCCAAGAGGCGTAATGATTCTTCGGGATTGGAATAATGATAACGCACTAACCGATGATGATTTAAAGGTAAAAGATAATAACGGCAACCTTAAAGGCATGCAGGTAAACGCTTCTATAAATATACATTGGTCTGGTATTGGGAGTACTAATTATTCAGCAGGCTGTCAAGTTATAGCAGGAAAAAGTTATATAAACCATAAAAATGAATTGCAAAACTGTTCAAGTTTTGCTTCATCCAGTTATGGTGGGCTTACCGATTCCAACAAACAAACCAAGGGTGCTTACAATGTATTAACCGATTTAATTTTATGCTATGCACCCGAGAATGTAAATAGCTTATTTTATACGTTAGGTCGAGAAGAATCATTAGCACTATCCAATAATTTCGGGCCACAATTCGCTGCAGATACCTTAAAACGTTTAAAATCCGTGTAAAGTCATTATAAAATGAAATTTAATATGTTGAAATCATGAAAAACACCTTCAAAATAATCGTTTTAATAGTAATTTCTAGCCTACTCACTTCTTGTTATTCCATTAGGTTGCGAAGCATCAATGGTACACCGCAACCCGACCCTATTTCTAATCGCGATGATTATTATAGAAATATGGAAGTTGTAGAAGTTGACACAGTAATTAAAATAGATATGACTTCTAAAGATTTCACATACCTCATTAAAGAAACCGATAAATGTAAAACAGGAAAACTTCACACCGTAGAATTTAAAAACACCTTTGGAAGCTCGTTATTAAGCATGGTAACTTTTGGTAAAAAACGTAAAATGAAAATCAAATACGTGTGCATGAAACCAGTAAATTAACATTATGGCAACTACAAAAACACATAACTTAAAAGCATGGGATACCCTACACAACAATGGTCCCTTTCCCCTAAAAAAGCTTTATATCACCGAATTAGAAGGCGATGGTAATATGCCCGATAAATTAGATCGCTTTAATGATGCTGCCAAGGAAATTAGAAGGCTAATTAAAGAAACCAAGGACGCTAATGAAGGTTTTAGAGCCTATGGTTCTGCTTGGTCCATGAACCACATTGCAAGTCATAAAGACCGAATGCACTATAATGGCTTCATGAATATCCACATCCCCATTGTTGAGGCCAATTGCCATGCCAATACTAGCTTTGAAGCTTCCAACTTATTCTTGTTTGAATGTGGCACAACTATTAAACGAGCCTCAGAAGTACTTTCTTCCCACGGAAAATCTTTAAAAACCACAGGAGCTAGCAATGGACAAACCCTGGCAGGATGTATTTCAACGGGGGTTCATGGTTCGGCATTACAGGTTGGTGCAGTGCAGGATTATGTGGTTGGACTAAATTTAATAATTGGCCCAAACGAAACCGATGTTGTTTATTTGGAACGTCACACCCAACCAGCTCTAAATGATACGTTTGCTAAAAAAATTAGTTCAAAAATTATAAGAAACGACCACCTATTTAATGCCGCTTTGGTTGGATTAGGAGGCTTCGGCTTTGTGCATGGTATTGTGATTGAAGTAGAACCTCGATTTCTATTAAAGCGTTACGTAAAAAAAATTAATAAAGATGTAGCGCTAAAACTGGCTGATACTTTAGATTTTAAAAATTCCGCCTTTAAAATCCCTGAAGAAACTACTTTCGATGGACTTGGGTTAACGCCTTATCATTACAAAGTTTTTATAAATCCGTACAGCACCGAATCTGAGTACGTTGTGGAGTTAATGTATAAAAAGCCATTTAGAACAGACTACAAAGACCCTTTCCCGATAATTAAACAATCCTTATATCGTGATTTAATTCACCTATTCACAAAGATGGCGGAGAATTTCCCAAAAAGCATTCCTTGGTTGGTAAAAAAGTTGCGAAAAACCATCATGCCAACGGTAGATGAAGAATTAATTGGTACACTTCCTGAAATTTTTTGGGATGCACCATACCAAGGTCCTGCGTTTGCTTGTTCTGTAGGCATTCATCATAAAGACTCCTCTAAAGCCATGAAATTACTTGCCGACTTAACTAAAAATGAAGGTCCAATTCCAGGGATATTTGCCATGCGATTTGTTAAACAAACTAAGGCTACTCTTGGTTTTACAAAATTTCCAATAACTTGTATGTTAGAAATTGATGGTGTTTTATGGAAAAAAACACGAAAAATAATGAGTCTTACGGAGTATTCTAGGCGAATGATAGAAGTTTTGAAGCAAAACAACATCCCTTTTACCATTCATTGGGGAAAAAATAGCGATTGGTCTTTTCCCGATTTGGTAAACCATATGTATGGCAAGGAAACCGTTAACGCATGGAAACAATTCCGACGAGCTTTATTAGGCTATGAGATGATGGCACTATTTTCAAACACCTTTTTGCATGATACGGGATTAGCGGAAACAGAAACACACTTAAACACGAATGAAGACTTAATAGCTTCATTATAAACAAATTGAACAAGATATAAAGCCAACCAATATCATGGAAGAAAAAACAAGTTTTCCGTATAAAACTTTAATTTGGGCATTAGTAGCTGTTATAGCATTATTTGTTTTTAAGGAACAATTACAACATTTACTAACAAATGCCGAAGAATTTAAAGTGTTTGGTATAGAAATTAAAGCAAGTAAAGAGCAGGTTAACAAACTACAAGATGCTATAATAAGCTATGAAACTAAAATAACCGATTTAACCTCTCAAATTACAACTCAAGAAAATCAAATACAATCCTTATACGACGTTAAAATTCAATTAGAGAAAGATTTAGCTAAATGTCCTAGTTTAGAAAAAAATACCCTTTTGTTTAATTCACAACTAAATAAAATATTTGAAAACAGTGATGAAATAAAAACAAAATCGGACAAATTAAAAAATGTTGAAATATTAAAAAGAACAAAATAATTACATAAAAAAGGTAGTCTTTTAAAGAAACTCTTAATTCAAAGGACTACCTTTTAAAACTATTTTAAAATGGCAATTATTTAGCAGGAATCTGTTTCAATATCTCCAAAACAAATTTCCAATATTTTTGAGCCGATGAAATTTGAGCACGCTCATCGGGAGAATGCGCTCCTTTTATGGTTGGTCCAAAACTAATCATATCCATTTCCGGATAATTTTGCCCAAGAATACCACATTCTAATCCGGCGTGGCAGGCAGCAACATGCGCCTCTTCCCCATTCATATCTTTATATATTTTAGAAAGCACTTTTAAAATTGGTGATTTCATATTAGGAGTCCAACCTGGATAGTCTCCAGAAAATTCTACCTCACAACCAGTTAATTCAAAAGTTGAACGCAACGTATTTGCTAAGTCCGTTTTAGAACTTTCCACAGACGAGCGTGTAAGACAACCTACATAAATTTCGCCTTCTTTAACAACTACTTTCGCTATATTATTTGAAGTTTCTACTAAATCTGGAATATCTGCACTCATTCGGTATACCCCGTTTTGGGCTGCATACATAGCTCTTGTGAAACCTTCCTGAACACCTAAATCCATAATAAATTCTGGAGTTTCAACCTTAGAAACCTCGATTTTTAAATCAGGTTCCATGGTTTTCAATTCTGATTTTATAATTTCAGCATGGTCGTTAATTTCTGCTAAAAATGTATTCTCATGAATGGCATCTATAGCTACAATAGCCTTACTTTCTCTAGGGATGGCATTACGCAAGCTACCGCCATCAATTTCAGAAATACGTAAACCAAAATTCTCAAAACCGTCAAACAACAAACGATTCATAATCTTATTAGCATTCCCCAAACCTTCATGAATTTGCATACCAGAGTGGCCTCCCTGCAAACCTTTAACCTCAATACTAAACCCTATCTTAAACTCAGGGGTTTCTTCTTCATTGTAAGTTCGGGTTGCAGTTACATCAATTCCTCCGGCGCATCCCACACCTATTTCATCATCTTCCTCTGTATCTAAATTTAAAAGAATTTTACCTTCAAGCAAACCACCTTTCAATCCTTTAGCCCCTGTCATCCCAGTTTCTTCATCAATAGTAAACAAAGCTTCAATTGCAGGATGTTGAATTGTAGAACTTTCCAAAACAGCCATAATGGTAGCAACTCCCAATCCATTATCTGCGCCTAAGGTTGTTCCTTTAGCACGAACCCAGTCACCATCCACATACATTTCAATACCTTGATTTTCAAAATCGAAAACAGTATCATTATTTTTTTGGTGAACCATATCTAAATGCGATTGCATAACAATTGTGGTTCGGTTTTCCATGCCAGGGCTTGCTGGTTTTTTAATAATAACATTACCAACAGCATCTACAATGGTTTCCAAACCTAAATTTTTTCCAAAATTTTTCATAAAAGCAATAACCCCTTCTTCTTTTTTTGAAGGACGTGGTATGGCGTTTAAATCGGCGAATTTATTCCAAAGTTCTCTTGGTTCCAGTTGTCGTATTTCTGTATTCATCATCTTTAATTTAAGTTCCACAAAGGTAATATAACTAATTAGGATTAATAAACATTTTCCTATTTTTGAGGCATGCTGAAAAACACCAAAACGATTATCGCCATCTTATTGATACCACAGTACCTAACGGTAAAATGGCTTTCAAAATATCCGGAATTTATAGAAGCATATTACAGTGAAGGCCTTTACCCTTACATTTCTAAAACACTTAGTTTTACTTTAGGATGGTTGCCTTTTTCGTTTGGAGATATTGTTTACACTTTAGCTATAATTTATATTTTAAGATGGTTTTTTAAAAACCGAAAACGATTAAGAAAAGACACCAAACAGTGGTTTATAGATGTATTAAGTGCTGTCTCCATTATATATTTTGCTTTCCATTTTTTTTGGGGGTTAAACTATTATCGATTACCGTTACACAAAAGTTTAAATTTAAAAAGTGATTATAATACAGAACAATTGATTTCGGTAACTAAAAAAATTATAGCAAAATCGAATGCCTTATATTTTGAAATTGCAGGAAACGATACCGTAAAAATTGACATTCCGTACAGTAAAAGCGAAATTTTAAATATGGCTGCTCTGGGTTATACAAATCTTAAAAACACCTTTCCTAATTTAGAATATCATCCAGAAAGCGCCAAGAGATCCTTGTTCAGTTACCCTTTAACCTATATGGGCTTTAGTGGTTATTTAAATCCGCTCACTAACGAAGCACATGTTGATGCTTTAATACCTATTTATCTATTTCCAACCACTACATCGCATGAAATGGCTCATCAGGTTGGATATGCTGCCGAGAATGAAGCCAATTTTATTGGATCTTTAGCCGCGATGAATCACGATGATCTGTATTTTCAGTATTCAGGCTATACCTTTGCGCTACGTTTTTGCCTGAATGAAATTTACAGACGTGATGAAGTCTTGTTTGAAGAACTTTTTAGCAGCGTTAATAAAGGTATTTTAAAAAATTACCAAGAAGCGCGCGATTTTTGGGATAGCTACGAAAACCCTTTGGAACCTCTTTTTAAAAAATCCTATAGTTCTTACCTCAAAGCTAATAACCAATCCAAAGGTATGGAAAGCTACAGCTATGTAGTTGCCTTGTTGGTTAATTATTTTAATGAAAAATCTTTATGAAAAGTTAAAAAACGCTAAGAATTATTTAACTAAATCTTAATTTTTCTATTTTTAACCAAAACAAACTCTAAAATATGTTAAAAAGAAAACTCGCTTTTTTAACTATGGTGTGCACCTTAGTTTTAAATGCCCAAGACTACTTCCCAAAAAATGATGGTGTGGTTGCCAAAAACACTAATTACACCGCCATTACAAATGCCAAAATTTTTATAACCCCTACGCAAGTTATTGAAAATGGCACACTACTTATTAAAGATGGAAAAATTGTAGCTTCGGGAGCTACGGTATCAGTTCCAAAAAATTCGGTTATTATCGATGCTACTGGTAAAAGTATTTACCCCTCTTTTATAGATATTTATTCCAGTTTCGGTATAGAAAAACCAAAAAGAGAGTCGCAAGGAAGAACATCTCAATACGAACCTACTAGAAGTGGTTATTATTGGAATGACCACGTAATGCCTGAAAACAATGGATTTGACAAGTTAAAATTCGATTCCAAAAATGCATCCGAATTACTTAAAGCTGGTTTTGGAGTGGTAAACACCCATATTCAAGACGGTATCGTTAGAGGTACTGGTGCATTAGTTGCATTAAATTCAGAGGCAAGTAGTGAACTTAGAATTATAGACCAAAATTCTGCTCAATACCTTTCATTTAGTAAAAGTGCAACTTCAAATCAATCATATCCTTCATCCATAATGGGTAGCATTGCATTACTAAAACAGCTTTATATTGATGCAGACTGGTATGCTAAAGGCAATATAAAAACCAAAGATTTGTCATTAGAAGCTTTAAACAAAAACAAAAATCTAGTACAGATTTTTGAAGCAGGCAGCAGGGCTAATATTATGCGCGCAGATAAGGTTGGTGACGCTTATGGCATCCAATACATTATGCTTGGTGGTGGCGATGAATACGAACGCATCGCAGATATTAAATCCACTAACGCCAACATCATTTTACCATTAAATTTTCCTGATGCTTATGATGTTGAAAATACCTTTTTAGCTTCTACCTTAAGTTTAGAGGACATGCGCGCATGGAACCAAAAGCCTTCAAACCCAAAAATTTTAGCAGATAACAATATTACATTTGCTTTCACCATGCATAACTTAAAATCGACAAAAGATTTTAAAGAAAACCTACAAAAAGCTATTGAAGCGGGCTTAACCAAAGAAAAGGCTTTGGAAGCTTTAACCATAAACCCTGCTAAATTAATTGGAAAATCGGATACAATTGGCTCCCTTAAAAACGGAAGTTTAGCCAATTTTTTAATTACTTCAGGTGATATTTTTGACGAAAAAACCACACTTTATGAAAATTGGGTTCGTGGAGAAAAAAATAGCTTCGAAGATTTCAACAAAAAAGATATTAGAGGTAATTATGAATTTACAGCCAACGGAGATACCTATAAAATTTCAATAAATGGCGAGCTAAGTAAACCTAAACTCGAAATCACAACTAATGAAAAAACCTTGGGTTCTAAAATAACTTATGATGAAGATTGGCTAAACATTTCCTTAACGACCATAGATTCAACCAAACAAGATTTTATTAGAATTGTAGCTAAGGCTGAAAATGCAAATACGCTAAGCGGAAAATACATTTTACCTAACGGCGATACGTTTCCCTTTAATGTTACCAAATTAAAAAAGGAAGAAAACACAAAATCAAAATCCGAGGATAAAAAGGAAGCTAAAACAAATAATAAATTGCATCCTATCACCTTCCCAAATAAGGCTTATGGTTTTTCAGAATTACCAAAACAAGAAACCCTATTATTTAAAAATGCTACGGTTTGGACTAATGAAAAGGAAGGTATTTTGCAAAACACCGATGTGCTTATCAAAAACGGGAAAATAGCTAAAATAGGAACAGATCTTTCTGAAAAAGGAGCTACCATCGTTGATGCCAAAGGGAAACATTTAACTGCTGGTATTATTGATGAGCATTCGCATCTTGCAACTGCTTCAGTTAATGAAGGCGGACAAAATTCTTCAGCTGAAGTAAGCATTGAAGATGTACTTGACGAAACAGACACTAATATTTACCGAGATCTTGCAGGTGGTGTAACCTCTATTCAAGTGTTACACGGTTCTGCAAATGCCATTGGTGGGCGTTCGGCAATTATTAAGTTGAAATGGGGAGAATCTGCAGACAACTTAATTTATACTAACACACCAAAATTCATCAAATTTGCTCTTGGTGAAAACGTAAAACAATCGAATTGGGGAAGTTATTCAAGGTTTCCTCAATCACGGATGGGAGTTGAGCAATTGTATATCGACTATTTTAGCAGAGCTAAAGAATATGACGCCCTAAAGAAAAGTGGAAAACCATATAAAAAGGACATTGAACTAGAAGTTTTAGCTGAAATTTTAAACAAGGAACGCTTTATTTCATGCCACTCGTATGTACAAAGTGAAATTAACATGCTTATGAAGGTTGCTGAAAAATTCGACTTCAAAGTTAACACCTTTACACATATTCTAGAAGGTTATAAACTAGCCGATAAAATGGCTGCTCACGGTGTTGGCGGTTCTACCTTTAGTGATTGGTGGGCTTACAAATATGAAGTGAATGATGCTATCCCTTACAATGCATCCATCATGCACAATGCAGGGGTAACGGTTGCCATTAATAGTGACGATGCAGAAATGTCTAGACGCTTAAACCAAGAAGCCGCTAAATCGGTTAAATATGGAGGTGTAAATGAAGAAGAAGCTTGGAAATTTGTAACACTTAATCCAGCAAAGCTTTTACATATAGACCATAGAGTTGGCAGCATTAAAGTTGGAAAAGATGCTGATGTCGTGTTGTGGACAGACCATCCGCTTTCAGTTTACGCTAAGGCTGAAAAAACGATAATTGAAGGTGTTACATATTTCGATTTAAAACGCGATGAAATGATACGTTCTGAAATTCAAAAAGAAAAAAGTGAACTTATTAATTTGATGATGCAAGCTAAAAACAAAGGTTTAAAAACACAACCTATTAAAAAGAAAGAAAAAGAATTAATGCATTGCGATACAATGGATAACGAAATTTAAAAAATTTGAAAATGAAATTAGTAATAACATATATATCAATGTTGTGTTCTTTAGTTTTAATAGCACAACAAACACCCGCTGAAAAGCAAACTAAAACCATTGCCATTACAGGTGGAACCGCTCATGTTGGTAATGGAACCATTATAGAAAACAGCTTGATTATTTTACAAGATGGAAAAATAAATTCTATAAATGACGTTTCTGCTACAAAAATAGATCTTACTGGCATGGAAATAATACAAGCCAAAGGAAAACATATTTATCCAGGTTTTATTATACCAAATGCCACCCTAGGACTGGTTGAGGTTGATGCTGTGCGTGCTTCCAATGATGAGGCCGAACTAGGAGAATGGAATCCACATATTAGAAGTTTAATAGCCTATAATGCAGAATCTAAAGTTGTAGAAACCATGAGACCTAACGGTGTGCTTTTAGGACAAATTACCCCTAGAAGCGGACGCATATCTGGCTCATCCTCTATAGTACAATTTGATGCATGGAACTGGGAAGATGCTGCCATAAAAGTAGATGATGGTATTCACTTAAATTGGCCAAGTAACTTTACCCGAAGTCGTGCGTGGTTAGGTGAAGGCCGATCATTAAAACCAAACGAAAAATACTCCGAACAAGTTTCAGAAATTGAAAGCTATTTTGAAAACACCATCGCTTTCAATAAAGGTGAAAAAACAATAACTAACCTCCCATTTGAGGCTTTACAAGGTATTTTTGATGGTTCAAAAAAACTATATATTCATGTTGATGATGAAAAGGGAATTATAGATGCCGTTACCTTAGCAAAATCTAAAGATGTAAAACATCTTGTTATTGTTGGCGGAAGAGAAGCTTATAAAGTTACAGATATTTTAAAAGACAATAACGTTGCTGTGGTACTCATGCGTGTGCACTCATTACCAAATAGCGATGATGATGATTACGATTTACCCTATAAATCGGCTAAATTATTATTAGACCAAGGTATAGTTGTGGCCCTAGAATCAAGTGGCGACCATGAACGAGCAAGCGTTAGAAATCTTCCTTTTTATGCAGGCACCACCGTTGCTCATGGTGTTTCCAAAGAAGATGCATTAACATTAATAACGCTTAATCCAGCGAAAATATTAGGTATAGACCATATGTATGGAACTTTAGATAGCGGTAAAAGTGCTACACTATTTATTTCTGAAGGTGACGCCCTAGATATGCGTACCAATATAATAACTCATGCTTTTATTGATGGGCGCCTTTTAAGTTTAGAAACACATCAAACAACACTCTGGAAGCGATATTCAGAAAAATACAGTAATCAATAATAAACAAAAAAGCACCCAAATAGGGTGCTTTTTTACTAACTAACTAACCAAAAATATGAAATAGGTTCTTGAAATTTAAAGTAACCACTCAATAAATTTTTTATAAGAACTATTATTTATCTACTTAACAACTACTGTGCCAAAAATGCTAAAACCATTAAATTATCTTATAAAAACCGAAGACATTATGCATTTATTTGTTATTTAAAAAAACAAAAGCAATTAGCTTTTAAATGATAATTATAAGATATTTGCTTTTCAAAACAATAATTTAATTCATGAAAAAGATTTTATACTTTCTACTTGTACTACTAATTACAGCATGTAGCAAAGAACAAAGCGATTTAATCGTTAAAGTAAATGTAAACGGACTAAAGAAAGGTGTACTTCATTTAAAAAAGATTAAAAATGAAAACTTAATAACTATCGATACGGTTGCCATCAATGGTAATTCAGAAGTTGAATTACATGCGCCTTTAGATTCTCCTGAGGTATTTTATTTATTTTTAGACAAAAACAGTTCAGAAAAAGACCGTATTGTATTTTTTGCCGACAAAGGTGTTACCGAAATAAGTACAACCCTAAAAAATTTCGGATATGATGCCAAAATAAAAGGTTCATCGCAACAAAAAGTTTATGAAGAATATAAATCCATGATCACCCGTTTCAATCATGAAAACTTGGAATTAATTAAGGAAGATTTTGAAGCTAAAAGAGCGGGAGACACAACAAGATCCAACCAAGTTGTAAGAAAGTCTGAAAACAATATAAAAAGACGCTATCTATTTACAGTTAACTTCGCTTTAAACCATAAGGACAGTGAAGTAGCTCCATACCTTGCAATGACTGAAATTTACGATGCGAACATTAAATTATTAGACACCATAAACAAATCTTTAACTCCTAAAGTAAAAGCTTCCAAATACGGCAAAGAATTACAAGAATATATAGATAAGATTAAGGATTCTGAAGAATAAAATTATAAGTATATAAACAAAAAAAGACCTTTCTTGTGAAAGGTCTTTTTTTTTTAGAGCCGATGGAGGGACTCGAACCCACGACCTGCTGATTACAAATCAGCTGCTCTAGCCAGCTGAGCTACATCGGCGTTTTTACGGGTGCAAATATAAGCGCAAAAATTAAATTTGCAAGCACTCCAGTAAAAATTTTATCCTAATTTATTAATTTTTTCAATCAATGCATTTCCTTTAGCCTCAAGTTCTTCGCTAATTGCCTTAAAATGAGCCTTTGCGTTGTCTACATCCTTAGCGTTTACTTTAGCTATTAATGCATCAAAAGTTTCAATTGCCTCGTCAACAATCGCTTCACTTTTTGTGTTGTCTTCACTTGGGTTGTTTAACTCCCATACATACGCTGCTTCAATAATATCACCTAAAACATAATTAATATCTTTTTTTAGGTTTCTAACATTTGCCATAATTCAAATAATTTAATTTCATGCAAAATTACATTAATCTTAGTCAAATTTCACATAAAAGCACACTATTTTATAAAAATTATTATTACATTTGGTGGAAGATGAACACAATAAAGATGTCATATACCCAGATTTGTAACCGAATCCTTCAACAGGATAAGTCGGCGACATTCTATATGGTCGTACCTAAATACTACATGCATCTTGAATAAACGATAAATCAAAACAATTACAATTATATCAATAAGGTGCTTTTTACAAGGCACCTTTTTTATTTTAACCCTTTAAATTTTAAAAACTATGAAAACATTACAAGCGATTAAACTGAATCTTCAAGTTATTATTTATGTCACTTTAGCCTCAAAAGCAATGTATTGCACCTATAGCAATCACAACTTAACTCCTTTATTACACCCTTAAATAAAAACATTATGAACACACATTTAAACACAAACGTACCTTTTATAGTAACTAAAGAAATAAGTAACCCTAATGGGTTTTTATTACCTAATGCGCTTTACGACAAAATTAAAACTGTTGCTACCTACCCCATAAGAGAATTTTATTTACAAGACATTCCTGATGTTGGCGATTTCAAATTTAAAATGTATAAAAATGCATTTGTAAACGATAAACTTACCATTCAAGCCCAATTAGTAAAGAAAACAAAAGAAGGTTATTGGGTAAATATAACCGTAACAAAAGCAAAAGAAAACACAAATAACCAGGAACGGATTTGTAGTGCATTGTTTGATTTCCCTTTAGAAACCAAATATCTTAAAACAAACAGAACTGCTTGTTAAATAAAATTCCCAAGAAAAATACTTGGGAATTTTTTAATTAAACTCGTTTTTAACTTCCTGAATAAGACACAAAATTTCGTGGCGTTTCAAAAAGCATTACTTCCAGTTCTAACTTAGAATCTATTTTAGGCTTTATTTTATTATATATTACTACCGCTATATTTTCAGCTGTTGGATTTAAATCACTAAACTCAGGCACCTCCATATTCAAGTTTTTATGATCAAAAGCCTCTTCAACTTCATCTCTAATAATATCTTTTAAAACTTTCATATCTATAACAAAGCCTGTATCCTTATCAATTTCACCGGTAACACTAACAATTAGCTCATAATTATGACCATGAAAACTAGGATTGTTACACTTACCGAAAACAGCCGTATTTTTTTCATCGGACCAATCCTTTCTATACAAACGATGCGCTGCGTTAAAATGAGCTTTACGACTTACTTTTACTTTCATTTGCCAATATTTATATGTTCGTAGAATTTGTCGAAAATAATTTTAAACCATTCCGTGTATAATTCGGGATGCTTTAAAATATCATGCTTTACAGCCTCCAAAGGCATCCATTTCCAACTGGCAACCTCATCTGGATTGATTATTGGAGTTTCATTAAAATGACCAATTAAAATATGATCAAATTCATGTTCAGTTAAACCATTATCAAAGGGCGCTTTATATATAAACGAAATAGATTCTTCCAAATCTACAACAAATCCCATTTCCTCCATTAAACGGCGTTTTCCAGCTTGAATATTGCTCTCTCCAACACGCTGATGACTACAGCAAGTATTAGTCCATAATAACGGCGAATGGTATTTATGAGCCGCACGTTGTTGGAGCATCAACTCCTTTTTATCATTAAAAACAAATACCGAAAATGCCCGATGTAACAGCGCTTTTTCATGGGCCTCCATTTTTGGCATCGTCCCTATTTGCTCGTCTTTCTCGTTAACAAGAATTACTTTTTCTTCTTCCATAGAAAACAAAAATACAAACAATTAATTATTAATCTTAATATAAAATCTAAAAGCATAATTATGAAATACTAATTTATACAGTATCTTTGCACACTATTTTCAGCAATACTTATGAGTTTTATTAAAGAGATTAACAGAAGAAGAACATTTGGTATTATTTCCCATCCCGATGCAGGTAAAACAACCTTAACGGAAAAACTATTATTATTTGGTGGCGCCATACAAGAGGCTGGTGCAGTAAAGAGTAATAAAATAAAGAAAGGTGCTACTAGTGACTTTATGGAAATTGAGCGTCAGCGTGGAATTTCCGTAGCTACTTCTGTTTTAGCTTTTGAATATGACGGAATTAAAATCAATATTCTCGATACGCCTGGGCATAAGGATTTTGCTGAAGATACGTTTAGAACCTTAACTGCTGTTGATAGTGTTATTGTTGTTATAGATGTTGCTAAAGGTGTTGAGGAGCAAACCGAAAAACTGGTAGAAGTTTGCCGTATGCGCAATATCCCCATGATTGTATTCATAAATAAAATGGATCGTGAAGGTAAAGATGCCTTTGATTTATTGGATGAAATTGAACAAAAATTAGGATTAAAGGTAGTGCCTCTAAGTTTCCCAATTGGCATGGGGTACGATTTCAAAGGAATTTATAATATTTGGGAAAAAAACATTAATCTGTTTAGTGGCGATAGCAGAAAAAACATTGAAGAAACCATTGAAATTTCAGATTTAGAAGCTCCTGAATTGAATAAACTTATTGGAGATAAAGCCGCAAAAACCCTACGCGAGGAAATAGAATTAGTTGAAGGTATTTATCCCCAATTTGATAAACAAGCTTATTTAGATGGTAATTTACAACCCGTATTTTTTGGCTCAGCTTTAAATAACTTTGGAGTTAGAGAGTTGCTAGATTGTTTTACAGAAATTGCTCCTAAACCAAGACCTAAACATAGTGAAGAACGCTTAGTAGAACCTACAGAGGATAAATTTTCTGGATTTGTATTTAAGATTCATGCTAATATGGATCCGAACCACCGAGACCGTTTAGCATTTGTAAAAATAGTTTCTGGAACTTTTGAAAGAAATAAGCCCTATTTACATGTTCGCCATGGTAAAAAATTGAAATTCTCTAGCCCGAATGCCTTTTTTGCAGAGAAAAAAGAAATTGTAGACATATCCTACCCTGGAGACATTGTGGGTTTACATGACACTGGGAATTTTAAAATTGGTGATACTTTAACTGAAGGCGAAAATATTAATTATAAAGGCATCCCTAGTTTCTCTCCAGAGCATTTTAGGTATATTAATAATGCCGACCCATTAAAATCAAAACAATTATTTAAAGGCATCGACCAATTGATGGACGAAGGTGTTGCACAATTATTTACTTTAGAACTTAATGGTAGAAAAGTAATTGGTACTGTTGGTGCGCTTCAATATGAAGTTATACAATACCGTTTAGAACATGAGTATGGCGCTAAATGTACTTATGAAAACTTAAATGTTTACAAAGCTTGCTGGGTAGACCCTAAAAATTCTAAAACTGATGAGTACAAAGAATTTATTAGAGTTAAACAACGATATTTGGCTAAGGACAAACAAAATCAATTGGTATTTTTGGCCGATTCAGCGTTTTCATTACAAATGACTCAACAAACATATCCAACTTTAAAATTCCATTTTACATCAGAATTTTAGTTTTTCAACGATTATTTTTCTGCACAAAATAAGGTATTCGTAATTTTTAATATAATTAATTATCAAATAACTATTTTTATAGTATTATTCCAATAATATCAAAATCACATAGAAGTTTAGCACCCAAAACTTGAAAACCTATGGAATCTTATAAAAACGAATTCAGTAATAACGAAATAACCGTTAGTTACGAGCCTTGCAAGTGCATACATGCAGAAAAATGTGCTAGAGAATTATCGGAGGTTTTTAGAACAAGTATTCTACCATGGATAAATTTAGAAGGCACTGAAACGAAACGCATTATAAAGCAAATAAAAAGATGTCCATCAGGTGCCTTGTCCTATCGCGAAAACATAAACAAACACGCTTCATAAAATCATCATTATAAAAAAATCCCTTTGATATTCTCAAAGGGATTTTTAATTTTTATGCTTGACCCGTTGGCCCAAAATTTAAAGGCATTGGAGGCTGCTCATAATCTTTGATTTCACCATGTGCACTTTCAAACCTTGCTACATTTTCAGTCAAAGCTTTAACTAATCGTTTAGCATGTTGCGGTGTTAAAATTATTCTGGATTTAACTTTGTTTTTTGGAACACCCGGCATAATATTAACAAAATCTACTACAAATTCTGATACAGAATGATTTATAATAGCCAAATTCGAGTAAGTTCCTTCGGCTACTTTTTCATCTAACTCTATATTTATTTGTCCTGGTTTTGGACCTTCTTTTTCGTCTGCCATAATCTTTTTTTTAATTAAAAAAGCCTTCAAGTTAAATTACAAGAAGGCTTTATTTTATAGATTCCTACCTTTGCAGGCTTCTTAATTAATTATAATTTAATTCTTGTTTTACTTGCATCATTTGGTCAAATTCTTCTTTTGAACCTACAATAATGTTTGCATATTTACGCATACCTGTACCTGCTGGAATTCTGTGTCCAACAATTACATTTTCTTTCAAGCCTTCTAAACTATCAACTTTACCAGCAACTGCGGCTTCGTTAAGTACTTTAGTTGTTTCTTGGAAAGATGCTGCCGAAATAAACGATTTCGTCTGTAACGATGCTCTAGTAATACCTTGTAATATTGGTGTCGCTGTTGCAGGTTTTGCATCTCTAGCCGTAACAAGATTCTTATCTTCTCTTCTTAAAATTGAATTCTCATCTCTTAATTGACGTGGCGTTACAATTTGCCCTGGTTTAAGATTTGAAGAATCTCCAGCATCTTCAACAACTTTTAATCCGAATATAGCATCATTCTCTTGAATGAAATCATCTTTATGTACTAACTGATCTTCTAAGAACAATGTGTCACCAGAATCAATAATTTGTACTTTACGCATCATTTGCCTTACAACAACTTCAAAATGCTTATCATTAATTTTCACACCTTGTAAACGATATACCTCTTGTACTTCGTTCACTAAATATTGTTGAACCGCCGAAGGGCCTTTAATATTCAAGATATCATCTGGAGTAATAGAACCATCAGATAAAGGCATACCAGCTTTAACATAATCATTTTCTTGAACAAGAATTTGATTCGATAACTTCACTAAGTATTTTTTAACTTCACCTAATTTAGATTCTACAACGATCTCACGGTTACCACGTTTAATTTTTCCGAATGAAATAACACCATCAATCTCACTTACAACAGCCGGGTTAGAAGGATTTCTAGCTTCAAACAACTCCGTTACACGTGGAAGACCACCTGTAATATCCCCTGCTTTAGCAGATTTACGAGGTATTTTAACTAAAATTTTACCTACACCGATTTTCTCGCCATCATTAATCATTAAGTGAGAACCAACTGGTAAGTTGTATGAACGAATTGTTTCACCACTAGCATCTTCAATATGAAGTGTTGGAATCAATTTCTTGTTTCTAGATTCTGAAATTACTTTCTCTTGGAAACCTGTTTGCTCATCTATTTCAACTTGGTATGTTACACCTTGTTCAATATTTTCGTATTTAATTTTTCCAGCAAATTCTGAAATAATTACACCGTTATATGGATCCCATGTACAAACAACATCGCCTCTATTTAATTCTGCTCCACTCTTAACTAATAAAGTAGATCCGTAAGGAATATTATTTGTGCTTAATGTAATACCTGTTTTCTTATCAACCAATTTAAGTTCAGAAGTACGAGAAATAACGATATCAACATCATTACCTTCATTATCTTTACCTTTAACTGTTTTTAAGTCTTCTATTTCAGCAATACCGTTAAACTTAACGATTAATTTATTTTCTTCTGAAATGTTACCTGCAATACCACCTACGTGGAACGTACGAAGTGTTAACTGAGTACCTGGCTCACCAATAGACTGAGCAGCTACAACACCAACAGCTTCACCACGTTGTACCATTTTACCAGTAGCCAAGTTTCGACCGTAACATTTAGCACAAATACCTTGCAATGCTTCACAAGTTAGTGCTGAACGTACTTCTACACTATCAATTGGAGAATTTTCAATCTTTCTAGCAATATCATCCTCAATTAATTGTCCTGAAGCCACTAATAACTCATCTGTTAATGGATCATAAACATCATTTAAGGCAACACGTCCAACAATTCTTTCTTCAAGTTTTTCAACTATCTCATCGTTTTTCTTCAATGGTTCAACTTCAACACCTCTTAATGTTCCACAATCTTCTGTGTTAATAATAACATCTTGAGAAACGTCAACTAAACGACGTGTTAAGTAACCAGCATCGGCCGTTTTAAGAGCCGTATCCGCAAGACCTTTACGAGCACCGTGCGTAGAGATAAAGTATTCCAAAATTGAAAGACCTTCCTTAAAGTTAGAAAGAATCGGGTTTTCAATAATCTCTCCACCACCTGCATTCGATTTTTTTGGTTTCGCCATTAATCCACGCATACCTGTTAGCTGACGAATCTGTTCTTTAGATCCACGAGCTCCAGAATCAAGCATCATAAACACCGAGTTGAATCCTTGTTGGTCTTCACGAATACGTTTCATAGACAATTCAGTCAATTCCGCATTTGTAGAAGTCCAGATATCAATAACCTGGTTGTAACGCTCGTTGTTGGTAATAAGTCCCATATTATAGTTACCCATAAT
>NZ_JBFHGK010000024.1:0-58935 GCF_041583155.1 Mariniflexile sp. | reverse complement strand
TCTTTTAGTTCTTGCAACGGGGCTACATAACTGTATTTATCTTGGGTGTTGCGGTTGGTATAGGTGTCTATTATTTTGGCTATATCTTCTTCGCGCAACATGTTTTGGGTTTTTACCTTTTCGAAATGTTGGCTGGCATCTATAAACAAAATATTGTCTTTATGCTCTCGGTTTTTCTTTAATACCAAAATACAGGTAGGTATGCTGGTGCCGTAAAATATGTTGGCGGGTAGGCCTATTACGGCATCTAGATAATTGCGGTCTTTTATTAGGTATTGGCGTATGTGCCCTTCGGCAGCGCCACGAAACAGCACACCATGGGGTAGTACGCATGCCATGGTTCCGTCTTGGTCTAGTTGGTGCACCATGTGTTGCACAAAGGCAAAATCGGCTTTAGAGCTTGGTGCTAGTTTTCCGTATGCCGAAAAGCGGTCGTCGCTCATAAACAATGGGCTGGCGCTCCAGTTTGCCGAAAATGGTGGATTGGCTACAATGGCTTCAAAACGTTGGTCGATGTGTTGCGGACGCTCTAGGGTGTCTTCGTTTTTTATGTCGAAACGTTTGTAATGCACATCGTGCATAATCATGTTCATGCGGCATAAGTTGTAAGTGGTGGGGTTCATTTCTTGCCCATAAAACGCACCTACATTTTTTACGGCTTTGGCTACGCGTAATAGTAACGACCCCGAGCCACAGGTTGGGTCGTAGACGCTTTTTAGTTTGTCTTTACCTATGGTGACTAGTTGCGCCAACACGCTACTGACTTGTTGCGGGGTGTAAAACTCGCCTGCTTTTTTGCCTGCACCACTGGCAAATTGCCCTATTAAATACTCGTAGGCATCGCCCAACACATCGCTTTCGGTGTTTTCTAAATCGAAATCAATTTCGTCAAGATGCGTCAGCACTTTTACGATGAGTTCGTTTTTATCGTTTTCAGATTTCCCGAGTTTGGAGCTTGTTAAATCGAGGTCTTCAAACAGGTGCCCGAAATCTTCTTCGCTATCGGTACCCATGGTACTTTGCTCGATGTGGTTAAGTACTTTTGCTAAATCGCCCAAAATGAACTGGTGTTTACCCCCTGCATTACCACGGCGTGCGAGTTCGCTAAACAGTTCGGACGGTTGTAAAAAGTAGCCCAGTTTATCGAGTGCAGCGTCTTTTATGGCTTCCATATAGTCGGCTTCTTGTGCATGCCCTTCGATGTCTTGAAAGGTTAAACCGTCTGGTTTTAATATTTCGTTGGCATACAATGCCATTTTGGTGCTTAGGTATTTATAGAAAATGAAACCTAATATATAGTCTCTAAAATCATCAGCATCCATTTTACCACGTAGGGTGTTGGCGATGTTCCAGAGTTGTTGTTCTAGTTTTGCTTTTTGTTCGGTCATTGTTGGGTATTGGTGTGTGGTAAATTTATAATATTTCTGACAAAAATTCGGGGTAAACTATCCATTTGTTACCATTTTTACTTTCATTATATTTAATACCAACTTTTTCACCTTCTGGAGATATTGTTTGTTTATCATAAATATAATTTTTTGCTACCATTACATCAATAACGTCATCAAAAGATTTGTCTTTTATTTTCCCAAGATTAGTTGCTGACAGACATTTAATAGACTGTAGGTCATGTATTTTTTTATCATTTACAACTTCTTCTTTAGGATGTGCTTTTAAAAATTCATCACGGCTTATTCTTTCTGTTTCATTCTCTGAATTAATGTATATCTCAGAATCAAAATTAAAAACACTTACTTTTTCAGGCAGCTCGCCTCTTAACAATGCATCAGTAAAATCAAGAAGATCTTCCGACCCCATATAATTTTTACCTAAAATCATTTTTTTCTTAAATCGAGGTCTTCTAATAAATACAGAATAATTTTCTTTTAAAATTTGTATGGTAGAATCCCATGCCTCTTTATCAATTGCAGTACCTCCAATTATTTTTGTTTCACTTATTACACCAAACTCAACATTATTTTCAAATGAATAATCGTACAAATTAATGGAAGTTATTACCCCTCTACTTTCATTGGCATAATACTTGGCGTGTAGATTAGGCACATAAATTATAGAAGCATTTGGAAAGTCCTTAAAATAATTCAAATCTTCTTTTTTTAAACTTTTTTGAGGATTTCCAGGGTTTTTCCCGAATGCAATTATTAAATGTAATTCAGGATCCTTTTTATGTTTATCGAATATATTTTTAAAATAACCATCTAGTTTTATGTAAGGAGAAACTATAAGTAATTGTTTTTTAGCTTTGTAAATAATATCGTAAACTTCCTCTATAAGTTCATTTCCTGTAATAAATTTTGCCATAGGTTTTTAGTTTTTTGGGGTTTTAAAAATTAAAAGTTGTAAACATAATCATTCAATTTAAAAAATGAAAAACTTAACATGTTAAAAGCATATAAAAATTCGCTTTAAAAAATTAGCTGTTCACCAGAAAACTTGTAATAAAACTAAAAACCTTTTATATAGAAATTTTACGGAATACCGTATGGTGCAATTAAATATTAATCTTTTGAATGCTGATAACACCTACCACTGGAATCTTTAGTTATGCGTTTACATCTTGCTCCCGTCTTATTTTCCCCGAACATTGAATAGCCTTAACCTCAACGGATGAAGTTGATTTTGTTATACTTTTAAAGTTTGAAGCGTGTTGCGATGCACCAGCTTCTGATGATGGTTACAAACGGAAGAGGCGCCGTACTTTAATTCCAAGGCTTTTTCTAGAGTAATCTCTTTTTTGGAATATTTTAAAAATCCACAAGTACTTTTTGCAAAAAACGGCAAGACAATACCACCCTTAGCGGCAATAAGTGAGCATAGTTAAATTATCAATAACTCATTGTATTGCATTAGTTTAAATCCGTAAATGATCTAGTTCAAATTATCCGCTTTTAATGGTTCTCATAATCCGTCCCATCCACTTTGGCTTCATTTTCCTTTTTCAAGTAGTCGTATTTTATAAGAGCATACTTGTTATCTGCAATTTGTCTTGCATTTGTAATACTATCCTTCAATTGTTTATATTTTAACACATTAGGATCTGAACTTAATGATATAATATTTGAAAGCGCATCTTCAATGTAGGAAATACTGTTTACAGTTTTTGCTACATCATAAGCTTGATTTGCGTAAAAAACTGCCTTATTTACATCCTTTTTATCGCTATAAAACTCCTTTAAATGACTATAACTTGAATAAAGACCATAATTATCTTTAATTTCTAGTCGCATTTTTAGTGCTTTTTTTAAGTTATCTAAAGCAACAGGCCTTCCTAATTTTGCTTGAACATTACCAAGGTTATCCAGTGCTCTAGCAGTGGTTTGTTCTGCACCTACTTGTGTTTTGCTTTTTTCATAGATCTCAGCCAATATCTTTTCTGCTAATTCAAAATTTAATTGTTTAATATAAACCAAGGCCATATTGTTTTGTAAAATATTAATATGTCTTGGATGTTTAGCAATTTTCAACCCTTTTTTAAAGTAGTCAAGTGAGGTTTCATATTTTAATAAAATCAAATTTAAACGACCTATCTGATTATATAAACCAACTTTACTCTCGTTTGTAATCTCTGTCTCTTTTAATTGGTTTAATAATTTTAATGCGTGTACAATATTGGTTTCACATCCCAAATAATCTCCTAGTTCATTCTGAATAATGGCTAATTGCCTTAAATGGTTAATGGCATTTATGGTGTCGTGTTTTTTTAGACATTCATCTTTCTTCTTATTGAAGAATTTATATGCATTTGCTAAACTTAAACTTAATTCCGGGTTGTTTGCAATAGATGCATAATATGTAGTACTATTTTTGATTGTTTGGGGTAGCAAATAAGTATTAAAAACACTGACAGTGTTGATTATTATAAGACAAAAAAAGAGCAAAGGTTTTCTAACTTTCATTAGTCAAATTTAATAAGTAATTTTTACTTGCAGCGGTTAATAAATAGAATTTAATAAAACAATTTGGGTTTAAGAAAAACGAAGCATTTTTATTGAAAATCGTAATATATTTGGTTGAAAAATATATATTTACAACTAGAAGATTTAATAACAACAGTGAACACAAAACTGACTAGTTTTGGAACACATTTTTTGAATAGCATATTATGATGTAATTGATTATCAGGTTTTTAAAAATCGCAAAAAACTCTTGAATTAATTCATAACCCGGAGGTGCAAAAAACGGTAAAAGTGAACCACTGAGAACAGAATTTTGTAAGCCATTTAAAAACTCTTTTCAGCCTAAGCTATTAAAAGAATTTTACAATAATTTTTGCTATGCTCACTTTCATCCGCCGCAAGTGGTTCACTTTGCCCGCCCTATCCATCTAACCCATTTAATATATAATACGTGTTATTTTTTTTGATTGCAAAATCAAGTAACTTGCTTGCATTTCTAAAGTTTTGTTCATAATTTCGGGATGTATCTTCACTTAATTGGTGATAATTACTTAAACTGTCTATCGCTTTTTGAACGTTCAAAGTATACACTCCAAAAATCGTTGTACTGACGAATAAACAAAAAAGAGGAATGATGATCTTAGGTCTTTCATTCCTCAAATTAACAGCTAATTTTTAGTTAATATTATAGTTAAAATATTTTATTAATTTTTTTCTTCTGATGGCAAAATCTCTCCATTATCACCCGTAATTGCTTGTTTTTTCGTTGCTTTCCCTGTTTCCGGTATAGCTTGTGGTGTACAAGAAAATAACGCCATATTGGAAGTAACGGATGATGAGAACCATTAAAAAGCAGATCATTTACAGCTTTAAACTAATGCAATACAATAAATTATTGATAATTTAACTATCCTACTTTTTTCCGCCGAAGGTGATATTGTCTTGCCGTTTTTTTTCATACGGACGAAATGCTCAACTGTTTGTCCAAAAAGGAATAAATGCTATGGGAATTCAGATTTATAAAACTGCTATTGAACTCGCGGAAAAACATTTCGGAAATAAAATGACCATTTTTCATGGTTCTCATTATCCATCCCATACTAGGTAGCTATATTTCAGGACAAGACAAAAAAGAGGCTGTTTTGAAAATCAAGACAGCCCTTTTTCTTAAGTTCATACAATTCCGTATTATTATAACTTAATAATTTTTCTATGATAAGTTAAATCCTGTGTTTCTAAAATTAAAACATAAACACCAGGTGGTTGATTACTTATGTCGATTGTTTTATTATTCCCAATTATGGATTCTGACACCATTTTCCCTTGAAGATCAAATACTTTCATTTTCCCTTCCATATCATCTATAGATATAAACCCGGTTGTCGGGTTAGGATAAAGGTTAATTTTATCTAAAACATGTGGTTCATTAATTGATAATGTTGAACAATCCGGACTACCTGCAACTCCAGGTCCACAAAGAACAGGTGCCGGATTAAGACCGTTTGAATTGTACGAAACCCAACCTGTTGAAGGAGGTGCAGGTGCCGCATTGCTAGGATTGACATACATCACAGTTCTAACACCTTCAGATCCCGTAGTTTGGTGAACAATTTCCCATTGACCAGTTCCATTGTAGTTGTATACCACCCATATTTGTGGATTTGAATTATAATACCAAAAATCGGCATTATTATATGGGCCAATATTTGTGTAAATAGTTTTGTTTACAGATGTCGATCCTGCCCCAGAAATAGTAATACTTTGGGAAAACAAATTTGACATAAATAATAATGAGGAAATAAAAAGTAATGTTTTTTTCATGTTATAAGATTTGGGTTAAGACTCAAAAGTAATAGGTTTATTCTTTTTAGGCAAATAATTTATATTTTATTAGATGAAGTGAAAATTCTTAAATTCACTGTATTACAATGACTAGATTATAAGATTGATACGATAAAGATAATAACTGGTTCAAAACGTGTAAAGAAAGATTAAAGCGAATTACTTAAAACAGAAATTGTTGAGCCAACTAAAACTCATTTCAGCCTAAGCTATGAACGGGTTTACAGTAATTATTGCTATGCTCACTTTCATCTGCTGTATGTGGCTCACCTTGTATGCGCCCTATCAACCCACGACACAAAAAACGTATCTAAATCGAGATGTAAAATATTTTTATTCATACCACAAAATTAGCTACATATTATAGTTTTTATTGCTTATATTTGTAGTATTATGAAAATGATAGCAAAAAACATAAAACATTTAAGAACCCTTAAAAAGCTTTCGCAAGAAGTGCTTGCTGATGAGTTGAACGTAACCCGCTCGCGTATTGGTTCCTACGAAGAAGGTCGCTCTGCACCCACTATAGAGATGCTTATTCAACTATCAGATTATTTTAAATTGCCTATTGATATTTTGCTTCGGAATGATTTAACCAAGGCTAAAGATTCCTCTTTTATTGAAATTGGCAGCCAACGTGTTTTATTTCCAATTACAGTTGATAATGATAATGAAAACCTTATTGAAGTGGTTCCCGTTAAAGCTTCTGCTGGGTATTTAGCAGGTTATGACGACCCTGAATATATTGAGCAATTGGAAAAAATCAGGCTTCCTTTTCTTCCAACAGGCAAACACCGCGCGTTTCCCATAAAAGGTGATTCCATGTTACCAATGAAAAGCGGCTCCTATGTTGTTGGTCGGTTTGTTGAAGATAGAACAGAGATTAAAAGTGGCAAAACCTATGTACTAGTCACTTTAAATGACGGTATGGTTTACAAACGTGTTATGAATAATATCGATTTTAATGGCTCTTTACTACTCATATCCGACAACAAATCATACCACGATTATAGTGTACCAATAGATGAAGTTTTAGAACTTTGGGAATTTACATGCAGCATTAACACCCAAGAATATTCACCAGAAGAATTAAAATTAAGCAGCATCATTACAATGTTTAATGAACTTGGTGTTGAATTAAAAGCTTTAGAAAAATTAATACCATGATTTACACCGTAATTGATGTTGAAACCACTGGAACCGGAAATAAGATTACCGAAATTTCTATTTTTAGATATGAAAACGATACCTTGGTTAATGAATTTACATCTTTAGTAAATCCAGAACGCCTAATTCCCGATTACATTACCGCATTAACAGGCATTGACGATTATATGGTGGCCAAAGCTCCCGTATTTTCTGAAATTGCCGAAACCATTTTGGAGATTACCCAAAATGCCATTTTTATTGCTCATAACGTTAATTTTGATTATAACATAATTAGAAATGAGTTTAAATCTATTGGAATAAATTTTAATAGAAAGAAACTTTGTACCGTAAGACTATCACGCAAATTACTACCCGGCCATAAATCATATAGTTTAGGTAAACTATGTGCTTCATTAACAATTCCTATTATAGGCAGGCACCGTGCAAAAGGAGATGCAGAAGCAACCGTTATTCTATTTAAAAAATTATTAAACCAACCTGATGCAGATAATGTTATTCAATCCTTTCTAAAAAAAACATCCAAAGAAGGAACCTTACCTCAGCATCTACCACAAGAAACGTTTGATACAATTCCTAATGCAACGGGTGTTTATTATTTTAAGGATAAAAAAGACAAAATCATTTACGTCGGAAAAGCCAAAGACCTGCAAAAACGAGTATTAAGTCATTTTTACAGTAAAACAGAAAAAGAACTAGCGCTTTGCAGAGCAACCGCTGATATAGACTTTGAACTTTCAGGAAGCGAAACTATAGCACTACTTATGGAAGATGCTGCCATAAAACACCACTTTCCAGAATTTAACCAAGCAGCAAAACGTAGCCCCAAAGCCTATGGCATTTTCAGTTACCAAGATAGAAATGGCATCATCCATTTAGCATACAACACATTAAAAGCTACACCAAACGCTATTCAAATTCTTTACAGTATTCAAGAGTGCCGTTTGTATTTAGAAAGTTTATGTAAACAGTTTAATTTATGTCCAAAATATTGCCATTTACAGGAAGGTGTTACTCAATGTTCCCATTTTACCATCCAAACATGTAAGGGTGTTTGCAAAGCAACCGAATCCATTGCTCTATATAATGTTCGTGTAAAACAAGCTATAGAACATCTTAAAAATGGTTCAAAAGATATTGTTTTAAAACAACAGGGCAGGCATGAAAATGAAGAAGCTTTTATTATGATTGAAAACAACAACTACCGTGGGTATGGATTTGTTGATAAGGATGAACAAATTAATACAAATGAAGATTTGGAACGATTTTTAATTCCACAAAAGGATAATGTTGATGTTCAGCGGGTTTTAAAGAAACTCCTTTTAACTTAAAATTGGATAAATAAAATTTTTAGATTTTACAAAAAAAAGAAAATGGAAAGCCAAAAATTATCTCTTGGCTTTCCATTAGGTTTTAATTCCAGAATGATGCATATAAGGCAGCTACAATTAATAACACTGCAAATGCACCGATATTAAATAACGGACTGGTTTTAAAGGATTCTTTTGTAATAGGAATTCCTTTTTCATCGTCAGCTCCTTTATGTTGTTTATAGCTTACAAAAGCAATAACAGCCATAGTTAACAGCAACGTATACCCCATTTGATCCATAAAAGGAACATCAACAAAGAAAGGAGACGTAGACCACCCGTTTGGTGCCACTTTAAAATATAAAGCTATCGGAATGGAAACTAAAGCACCAACAATTGCTGCTTTGTTGGTTGTTTTTTTCCAGAATAAGCCTAAAATAAATACCGCTAAAATTCCGGGACTTACAATGCCTGTGTATTCTTGTATAAATTGAAATGCTTGGTCTATACCTCCTAATAATGGTGCCATAATACCTCCAATAATCAAAGCCACTGCTGCAGACAAACGACCTACATTAACTGTCGCTTTATCACTTGCATTTGGGTTAATATATTGCTTATAAATATCCATTGTAAAAATGGTAGAGGTAGAATTTAACATAGATGCCAATGATGACACAATAGCTGCTGCCAAAGCAGCAAAGGCAATTCCTTTCATCCCTGTTGGTAAAAATTGTAATAACCATGGGTAAGCTTTATCAGCTTGTTCTAATGATGGTAAATTATGTAAAGCCGATGCTCCTAATCTACTCATTATCTCAGGATCATTAATCATAACATAAGCAGCAATTCCAGGCACCACAACTATTACCGGAATAACTAACTTTAAAAATGCAGCTAATAAAATTCCTTTTTGCGCTTCCTTTAATGATTTTGCAGCCAAGGTTCTTTGAATGATATATTGATTGAAACCCCAATAATACAGATTTGCAACCCACATACCTCCTAATAAAACACCTACACCAGGTAACATATCGTAATAGACGTTCGATTTATCAAAAATCATAGCAAATCGGTCCGGTGTTGCTTCATAAACCGTTTTTATCCCAGATATAACACCTTCTCCACCTGACACCGTGTTTAAGGCTATATATGTGGTAACCAAACCACCTAACACTAAGAAGATAACCTGAATAACATCGGTCCAAGCAACAGCTGAAAGTCCGCCATACAACGAATAAGCTGCTGCAAACAATGCCAAACCTATTACACCATAAACCATAGGAATCCCCATTATGGTTTCCAATGCCAAACTACCCAAATACAATACAGAAGCTAAGTTTACGAATACATATAAAGCAATCCAAAAAACTGCTAATATAGTTTTCAAATTCGTTGAAAATCGCTTTTCAACAAACTCAGGAATGGTATACAATCCTTTTTCAATAAAAATGGGTAAAAAGTATTTTCCGACTATAATCAGCGTAACTGCCGCCATCCATTCGTAAGAGGCTATTGCAAGTCCTAAGGCAAAGCCAGAACCTGACATGCCAATAAATTGTTCTGCCGATATATTTGCTGCAATTAATGAGGCTCCGATAGCCCACCAAGGCAGTGATTTACTTGCCAAAAAATAATCTTCAGCATTTTTTTGGTGCCCTTGTTTATCTCTTGAAACCCATAATCCTACCCCCAATATTAAAATGGCGTAGGCTATGAAAATAAAGTAATCCCAAAATTCGAAATGTGTGGTCATATTTGTTTTAGTTGTTTAGTTATTTTAAATTATTAAATTTTGAATTATACTAATTCCTTAAGTTTTTGTGTTGCAATTTCGGCAGTAATATCGCGCTGTGGCGAACCGAACATTTCATAACCTACCATAAATTTCTTAACCGTTGCACTTCGTAACAATGGTGGGTAGAAACACATGTGCCAATGCCAATGCGTATTATCCTCACCATTGGTAGGTGCCTGATGAATACCACTCGAGTAGGGAAATGATGTATTAAAAAGTTTATCGTAAGCTTTAGTTAGCACCGAAATTGCTTCGGCATAAAGGGATGTTTCACTTGTATTCATTTCAAGAATATTTTTTTGATGTTTTTTTGGAACTATTATAGTTTCGAATGGCCAAACTGCCCAAAAAGGCACCAATACTACAAAACTTTCGTTTTCAAAAATGATACGTTCATGTTTATCTAATTCTTGTTTTAGATAGTCGCCTAACAAACTTATCTTATTTTTATTAAAATACACCCTTTGATGTTTATCTTTTTTTTCAACTTCATTTGGCAATGTAGACTGACTCCAAATTTGCCCATGCGGATGCGGATTGCTACACCCCATAACAGCACCTTTGTTCTCAAATATTTGAACATGGTTGATGCCCTCTTTTTCACCCAGTAGTTTAAATTCATGTTGCCATGTTTCTACTACTTTTTGTATTGCATTAACAGACATATCTGCCAGACTTTTTGAGTGGTCTGGACTAAAGCAAATTACTTTACAAATACCGGTTTCGCTTTGAGCTTTTAGTAGGCCATCTTCAAAATTAAACACTTTGGAGTCTTTTTGTAAAGCTGCAAAATCATTGGTGAACACAAAAGCATTTTCATACTGTGGGTTTAATTCGCCGTTGATTCGCTTGTTTCCGGCGCATAAGTAACAGCTTTCATCATGTGAAGGTCGAACTTCATTTGAAGCCACCTCGTTTTGTCCCTGCCATGGGCGTTTTGCGCGATGTGGTGATACTAACACCCACTCGCCAGTTAAAATATTGTATCTTTTATGTGAATAATCTTGTAAATCGGTTGTCATTTTTTGTTTTCAAAATTATTTTATTAAATGAGTTCCTTCTGAAAGTTTCACTGCATATATAGAGCATTCTTTATTGAATTTTTCTTTATATACTTTTGAAACTTGAGTTTGAAATGCTTCCGATTCGTTTTTTGCAACCAAATTAATCGTACAACCTCCAAAGCCGCCACCCATCATTCTTGCTCCTAAAACGTGACCATTCAATTTTGCTTGTGCTACCAAAAAGTCTAATTCATCACAACTTACTTTATACTGATTTTGCAAACCTTCATGAGAAGCATATATCAAGGCTCCCAATGTTTTTAAATCATCGGCTTCCATGGCCTTTGAAGCTGCTACAACACGGTTATTTTCTTGAATCACATAAAGTGCCTTTTGATAGTTTTCTGGAGTTACATTAGCTTTAATACTTTCCAAATCATACTCGGTAGCATCTCTTAACGCCTTTACTTTAAGCATATCGGCAATAGACTCACAAACCGAACGTCTGTCGTTATAAGCGCTATCTGAGAGACTATGTTTTACATTTGTGTTTATTAAAATAAGCTCGTAATCTTTAAAATCTATCTTGTAAGGTTTAGCCTTAACTGTTCTGCAATCCAACAAAAGAGCATGGTTTTCTATACCAAACATACTTGCATATTGATCCATAATTCCACATTTTACCCCAACATAATTATGTTCTGCCTTTTGTGAAATTAAAATCATTTCTTCTTTTGAAAGTCCTAAATTGAACAATTCATTCAAGCCAAAAACCACACTGTTCTCTAAAGCAGCCGAGGAAGACATACCTGCGCCCCCCGGAATATCGCCTCCAAAAGCAATGTTGAAATTGCCAATAATTTTACTTCTGTTTTGTATTTCGGCTACCACGCCTAAAATGTAATTTTCCCAACTTCCTGCTGTTGCTGGTTTTAAACTATCTAATGAAAATTCTATTTTTTCATCCTTATCAACAGCAAAAGCAGTAGATTTACCAGAATCGCTTTTATGAATGCCTGCTACAATGCCTTTATTTACAGCTGCCGGAAACACAAAACCATCATTATAGTCTGTATGTTCCCCGATTATGTTTATTCTACCTGGTGAAAAAATCATCAATGGCTCTGTTTTATAAGTATCTATAAAACTCCTTTTTATTTTTTGTACCAATTCTGTATTCATGTTATGTGTATTTAGAATATCGATTATTTTGAACTTTATTTGAATTTGTTTTTTATTTAGTTTTCATTTTGACTTCCCCACCAATTACTATTTGGCTTCCAATCTGGTGATAACATTTCTTTTCTTTGAGCTTCTAATTTAGGTAATAATAAGGTCTTGTTATCGTCTAATTTTTTTTTGAAAGCTGCTTCATCCCAATTTGGATCTATAACAGCATAATGTGTATCCATAGAATCAAGCCATTGCAATAATTCATTTTTCATTTCCAAAACTAAATTTTCATTGCTATTTGCTACGTCATCACGTTCATTGATGTCTTTTTCAATATTATACAATTCTGCATGATGGTCTTCCCAATAATAAATAAGCTTCCATTCCCCTTTTCTAATTATAGAGCTTGGTTCTCCCCCTTGATTCCCATAATGAGGATAATGCCAATACAGTGGTCTTGGTTCAATGTTTCCTCCTTTTAAAAGCGGCACTAAACTTACACCGTCCAGATGCGCTTGCGGTTGAAGCGGTATTCCGGACAATTCCAAAAGTGTCGGAAATAAATCGACACCTGAAACTGGCACATCAATATTTTTTTCTGCATTGTACAACCAAGGAACATAAATAAAATAAGGAACCCGTATACCTCCCTCCCATTGATAACCTTTACCACCACGCAAACTAAGTTGATTTGTAGAATAGTTATCTCCAGATGTTACACCACCATTATCTGAGGTGAAAATGATAATGGTGTTTTTATCTAATTTTAAGTCTTTTAACGTTTTAATTACACTTCCAACGGCTTCGTCAACCTGCTCAATCAAACCAGCATAAACAGGATTGTCTTGGTATTTTCTAACGGGTAAAATACGTTCCATTTCAAAGCCTGTTTGATGAATACCCATTTTCTCAGCTTTGTTTCGATACTTAGTCCATTTCTCTTTCGTAGTTTGAATTGGTGCATGAACAGCATAAAAAGACAAATAAGCTAGAAAAGATGAATCTTTATTGGCACGAATAAATTTAGAAGTTTCATTGGCTAATTTCATTGAAAGGTTCATTCCCTTTTCTTCCGGTTTATTTTCTAAATTAGGATTATTAAATGGCGAAAAGAAACCTCCCACCGGACCACCATGTTCATTTCCTCCCTGATTAATATCAAAACCATGATTAGTAGGCAATGAATTCTGTTCTTTACCACCCAAATGCCATTTACCTGCGAAAAAAGTAAGATACCCTTGCTCTTTGAACACTTCTGGAAGCGTGATAGCACTAGAATCTAAATGTAATTTAAATTCTGGTGGTAATAATTTGGTATGACGATTGAGATTTTTCCAATCTTGACCAGTTTTAGCGCCTTCATACTGTGTAATACCATGTCTTGCAGTAAACTGCCCCGTCATTAAACTAGCTCTTGCTGGACTGCACACTGCACTAGCAGCATATCCATTTGTGAAAATACATCCCGATTTTGCGATATTATCTATGATTGGTGTTTCATAATAGTTACTCCCCATAACACTTAAATCGGCATACCCTAAATCATCTACAACAATAAATAAAACATTAGGTTTTTGGGTTGTATTAGTTTGCTGTGCATTGGCACGAACTAAAACAAAAACCATGATTAATACGGTTGACGATAGTTGAATAAAATTTCGATTAATATTCATATTTATGAGTTCCTATTATTTAAAAAAGGTTTAAGCCAATTCACATCTTGTATAAATTTCTATTCACGTTTAGTTTTCAGTTGCTATATTATTATCGACCAATCCCAGTATCCCAAGAAAATCCAGACAAGCTGCTTTTACATTATAATTACGTTTTGGCATAGCAAGCACATTCTTAATAGTTTCAATAAATGGCTTTTTATTTTCCATATAAATCATGTAGTTTATACTCATTAAGGCCAAATCCATATTATCACTTTCGCTGAAATTCTTAAGAACTTCGAAAGCTTTATCAGTATTAAAATTTTTATACAAGATTGCTGCAGCTGTTATTGCCACAGGTGGATACGTATTCTTTAATGCTTTTTCTAAATGATTTACATGATGTTTAATAAAATTTACATCTTGACTCATCAATCCCACAGCTGCCCAATACCTTTCTAATTTATTATAACTTTCAAGCAGTTTAATTTGCTTTTCCACAATATTCTTTCCTTGTTTTCCCGACAAAGATGCGGCACTATAAACCCTATTAATCGGGTAGTTATCATCATCCATTCGATACTCGTAAAGGGTTTCATTTTTGGAAATGAGTCCAATTTCATATTCAGGTATAAAATGTACATCACGTGCTTTTTGGATTTCCATATCCAACTGCCTTCTCATAGTCTCCAAAACACTTTTATATTCTGGGTTATTTGCTAAGTTTTTTGTTTCCCAAAGATCATTTTCAATATCGTAAAGTACTTCTGCAGAACGTGGTTTAAACCCTCGTTTTTGCAATTCGTTCAACTTTTTATTTTTAAAATCGTAACGTATGTGTTTGGTTATATCCCCTATCTCCATATATCGGATATAACGCATTTCGGGCATAAAAGGCATAAAATTACGAGAATATACAAAGCGGCCATTGGTAATTGTTCTTACCAAATCGGTACTATTGTCGGAACGATCTGAGGAAAGCAACAAATGGTCTTTTTCTTTAGAACGGTGCTCCCCTATTAAAACACGCCCTTTAAAATGTTCCGGAACTTCAGCTCCCGCAAGACTTAGGATAGTGGGCGCTAAATCTTCAAAATTTATCAACTCTTCGCTCACCGCTCCTGGCTTCCCCCAAGGCGACAGATGTTTGTATTTTTCTGGAAACCAAATAACAAATGGCACACGATACCCTAAATTAATTCCGTTAGTTTTTCCTCGTGGCATCCCTTCACCGTGATCAGAAAAAAAGAAAATTATGGTATTTTCTCTTAAATTGTCCTTTTCTAATTTTTCTAAAAGTGCTCCAATACGATTATCGGTAAGTTTTATAGCATTGTAAACCCGAGCAAACTGTTTGCGCATTTCTGGTGTATCGTTGTAAAACGGAGGCATATCAAAAGCATCATTCGCAATTCTATCACTTATTGGTAGGTGATTCCAAACGTTTTTTTCATACCAATCAAAAGGCATTGTCATGGTTCGCGATTGGTGCGATTCTACAAAATTAAATACTGAAAAAAATGGCTGATTAACATCCCGACCAGTCCAACTTGCAGTATCAGAACTCTCATTCCAGGCATCCTTTACAAAAGCCTTTTCATTTGCAATATTATAATCTGTTTTAGCATTATTAGACGTGTAATACCCCTTCTGTTTTAAATAATTTGGAAACCCTTTAATGAATTCTGGAATGGGGTATTTACTTCGATGATTTCCTGTTCCCATTTTATAAGTAGGGACTCCCGTTATAATAGTTGATCTACTAGGTGAACAAACAGTACCCGTTGAAAATGCATTTGTAAAACGGAAACCTTCTTTAGCCAATTTATCAATAACTGGGGTATTCGCGTTTTTATTACCATAACAACCTATAAACTGAGGCGAAGTATCCTCAATAGTTATCCATAAAATATTTGGTCTTTCTTGAGCTATAAGACTATTCAAAAAAGTTATGATAAAGGCAAAATAAAAAAGAGATTTCATAAATAGTTTACTGGTTGGTTATTGTAATATTTCAATCATCTTCATTTTCTCTACAATAACTATTTCAGAATTCTTTGTAAACATAATAAAAGCATCTTAATAACTATGGGCAATTTTCACTCATTTAGGGTATCAAAATGACAATTTAACTTTGAATACTTCACTTTTATAAATCTTAATTAGTTGATTTTCATTTAAAATAAGGAAACACCCCTAATTGCATAGAAAATCACAATTAGAAATGTTATCCCTTTAAATTAGATTATTATAATTTATGTTATTTCTAGAAGTTTTTTATTAAACCCTAAATTAATTTTTAATAATGATTTTTTCGTTAAAAATATTGGAACCCGCTTTTACCGAAATTAAATATATTCCTGATTGGAGAGTTTTATTTATTTGAACTTTAGATTCATGTTTTCTGGTTTCAGAAAAGACTTCTCTTCCATCTACAGCATATATTTTTAATTCAATCTTATCCGAATTAGAAGCACTTGGAAGAATTAGTTGAAAATTACTATTAGAAGGATTTGGAATCACTTTTATAGTTTGTAAACCTGTCTTTAACACATTATCATCAATACTTAAAACCGCCTTATCTAAGGTAACTTTTAAATGAGAATAGGACGTTGCAGGCAGCTCAATATTCCAATTAGATTCATTAGTAAGGCTAAAATTTGATGAAGTACCTGTATAAGATGCTGTCCAAATTTTTCTGGTTACTGTACCATTGCCTTTATAATTGTTTAGTAATTGTAAATCAACATTCGTATTACTTGTGTTTTTATTAATTATATGGACATCCAAGGTTGTACCATCTCCAAAAACAACAACTTTAATATTACCATTATTGGAACTAGATGTTATCACCTTTCCTTCCGCATTATTTACAATATTTTGAAAGCCACTATATTTTACAGTAAGTGGGCTACCATTAGCATATACAAACCGTTTACATACTTGATAGAAGATTACACTCTCTACACCACCTCTTATGGGTGCAAAAATATTATCCAAACCAGCAATAAGAAGCCCAATATTATCTCCGGTTGAATACCTCGTGGATTCTGTATACCAAACTGGATCTTCAGATTTTGCTACAAGTGAGGCCCAGGTACTGTCCCAATCTGCCTCAGCAATGGTAGTATCATCATAAAAATGAGAACCTACAACTTCTACTCTATCTTCAACATCGTCAACATCGGCTATTGACGTTAATAATCCCCACCTTTCAACTCCTACCATTTTAGTGGATCCTAATTTTTTCATTTGATCTATAATCTTTAGATAATCGGAATCGTCTCCCGGATCTTCATTATACGGCCCTAAATAATCTACAGTAATTCCTGCATCAGTCATTCGTTGCATAAAACTATCTAAATAAGCAGCATAGGCTGTAAGGTTAAGTTTGTAAACGTTATAATCACAGCATCCAGTCCACCCAGAAGGAAACTTTGCGGCACCATGATGGTCCACGCCATAACCATCACCATTTGCAATACTTGCAAAAATTTTAACATCAGGATTATAACTCTTAACAGAATTTATTACGGTTATAACATTATCATATATTGCATCCGTGATAGGCTGTAAAGCGAAAATAGGAACCCGTAAAATTTTAAGATTCATATCCCTAAACAATTTACTTGAAACACTATTTGTATTACCTTCTGCCCACGCTTTCACCGTTAATTTATTATCACCGCCAAAAACTACGGCTTGATTTGCTTCAGCAGGATCTATTACAATAACATCTGATTGCGAATAGGAATACCCATATAGCATCAGAAAAAAACATACAAATATTAATTTTTTCATTTTGACCATGAATTTTATAAAAAAGGAGTGAAATTCAAAAATCCCACTCCTATTCAAGTTAATTATATTTATTTCTTAACAGCTTTAATGGTAGCTACGTGTTGCCCTAAAACATCTTCACATTTCACTAAATAAATTCCTTTAGGGAAATTGCTCATATCCACACCATCTTTAACTTTTTGAGAACTTATTTTAGACCCCAATACGCTATAAATATTCACGGCATGTATGGTATTTGATGAAAAATGTAGGCGGTCTACAACCGGGTTTGGGTAAGAATTAAAAAGTTCTGAAGATTGAATGTTAACTGCTAATACCGTGGTGCTATATAAATTTAACACAAATGCATCTGTACCTGCACCTGCATAAATTCTTAAATCATCTATAACCCCTGTAAAACCTCTAACAGGAGGAACTGCATTATAATCGTTACCAACTCTAAGTGGTGCCGCAGTAGTATTTACATTATTCCAAGTTCTAGAGTCTATTTTAACACCATTCACAAATAATTTTGCTGAATCATCAAAGTTGTCAAAAACAACCGCAATATGATACCAAGTATCAACGGTTAAAGGTGATGCAACTGCATTAAAACCTGAGCCTTGAATTTCTATTCGTGCCTTATCACCCTGAGTTCCAAATGTCCATCTTGCACCTGTGGCCGCTGATCCTAAACCAACTACTGCCAACCCTCCATTACTCAAGGTAGTTACTTTAATCCATGCTGCCATAGTACGAGATTCATTTCCATCAATTTCAAAATTAATTGCAGTTTCTAAAATATCAGAAGCTGAAAATCCAGATACGGCGCCGTTTGTGGTTCCATCCTGACCTGTTTCTGTAAAAAGTGGGGTGAAACCTGATGAGGCTGTTAAGTTATAAGTCCCCGTTTCATCATTTAAACTATTATCAAATTTGTAATGTGCAACAAGCGATTGTGCATTTAATTTAGAAGTTGTAATTGTTACAACCACTAGCAATACTAATAATGTAATTTTTTTGTTCATTTTGTTTTTGTTTAATGTTATTTAGTTGATTACTAAAGTATTAATTAAAACATGCAACAAGGAGTAGAATTGTTTCAAAAAAGCATGGAAAATGTTGCAGTAGATTTCTTTTTCCACTATTAATGAAACTTCTTATTTATATCTAACTTAAATACAGATGAATTTCCATATTATTATAAAAATCATGGATTATTTTTATTAACAGTAATTAAAAAAATACCGTTACATAGTTACACACAAAACAACAACAAAGCAAAAACCTTATTTATAACAAAATTCTTAACTATTATCAGCGTATTGATTTATAATAGTTAAGTAGTTTAATCATTTTTTTTTTTGACATTTTTAATAAATACTTTATGCCTTATAAAATCATTGGCTTTTAGAAACAACAAAATTAATTCTTAGAACTTTTAAACAATAATTGCTTCATCTGATAAGGATTCGAATATAATATATCCTTATTTTGCATTAATCGCTCATGAATGTGATAGGTAACATCCATCCAATCTCTACCCTCTACCCAAAGTGGTGCCATCATTTGAGATTCCCATGTTTTTAATGCATCATCCAAGGCCTTGAACTCCGTTTTTTTTATATCCAAAAGATTAGTGGTTTCCCCTAAATCTGATTCCAGGTTATACAGCGCACTTCCATAATTTTTAAGACGCACTATTTTAAAATCTCCCATTCTAGCTCCTGCTTCCTCCAGTTTTCTCCAGAAAAGCATATCGTGGGGATCACCTGTTTTCTCTCCTTTTAAAAAAGGTAGAAGATTCACCCCATCTAAAATTAAATCGGAGTTCTTTTTAATATTAGCAGCAGCTAAAGAGGTTGTAAAAATATCTAGAGAAGACGAAAGCCCTGTAAAAGTTTGTCCGCTTTTGATGTTAGACGGCCAACTAACTATAAAAGGCACACGGTGTCCACCTTCAAACTTATTTCCTTTCCAGCCTTTTAAGGGTCCGCCACTAGAACTATTATTGGCAGCACCACCATTATCACTTAAAAAATAAATCAAGGTGTTTTCTTCAATACCTAATGTTTTTAATTTTTGCCGAAGTTTTCCAACATTCTCATCTAAAGACCACGTCATAGCAGCTAAGGCTTGTCTTGGGTGATTTTTATATTTCTCTAAATGTTCCTTTTTAGCCTCCATTGGAGTATGTACCGCATTGTAAGCCAAATACATGAAGAATGGTTTACCCTTATTTTCTTCAATATATTTTACAGATTGATCACCTAAAACATCCGTTAAATAACCATCAAAAACAACTCGCTTACCATTATGTTGTAACATAACTCCTTTGTTAGGATTTTCTATTGGGAAATACGATCTGCTTCCGACTTCAAAACCATAAAACTCATCAAATCCGCGTTGATTGGGATGGTCTGATTTATGTTTTCCTAAATGCCATTTCCCTAATGCAATTGTTTTATAGCCGTTTTGTTTAAAAACATCTGCCATGGTTACCACATCATCCGAAAGACCAATATCTCCTGAGTTTTCATCACCAGTATCATTTGCTTCAAAACCAAAACGTTGTTGATATTTCCCAGTAATTAAACCCGCTCTACTAGGTGCACAAACCGTGGCACTTACATGGGCATCTGTAAAAACCACACCATTTTTTGCTAGCTTATCAATATTAGGCGTTTCTAAGTCTTTACAACCCATAAAGCCAAAATCGGCATAACCTGCATCATCAATTAAAATAATGATGATGTTTGGTTTTTTAACTTGTTTTGAAAGTACAGTTTCTTCTTTTTTATTAGAGACGGTCTTACAAGTTAAAAATAAGCTTGCAATTAAAACAATAACAAAACCATTTTTCATATTATGTACTATTTATAAAACTTACTTGGATTGAACATTTGGATTGAATTTGGGGTTTAACTCCCTTGGAATTGGCGCATTAATCTTTTTTCTCCATGCATCTAATTTTTTTAATAATGTCGAAGCTTTTTTGGAGTGTATTTCCGCAAGATTATTTCTTTCTCCTAAATCTGTTTTAAGATTATATAATTCGACCTTATCATCTTCAAAATAGTGATGTAATTTCCAATCGCCATCTATAATTACTGAACCTGGACGCGTTCTGAACAGAGGGTCTCTAGCATCATCTGTTTTAGAATTATACGCTTGTAAATAAATTGGAAAATGAAAATATAAAGACCTGTTTTTTAAGTTTTTCCCTTTTAAAATTGGCAAAATAGACGTACCATCTAATATTTTTTCAGGCATTTCTAAATTTAGTATATCCATAAACGTAGGGTAAAAATCTAAATTGGTAATAGGGCTATTTGAAACCGTACCAGGTTTAATTACTTCTTTCCAAAACATAATATAAGGCACACGTATTCCGCCCTCATAATATGAACCCTTACCAGCTCGCAAAGGATGTTGGGATGATATATCTCTAATTCCGCCATTATCAGAAGTAAAGACTATGAGTGTGTTTTTCAATTTCAAGTGGTCTATAGCATCAAGAATTAATCCTATATTTTTATCAACCGTTTCAATCATACCGGCATAAATAGCCTTATTCTGAAGTGAATCTCCACCTTTTTCCGTATATTTTCTTTCTAATTCCGAAGTTGTGGACAATGGCGTGTGTACCGCATAATAAGGTAAGTACACAAAAAATTGTTTCTCTTGATTAGTTTTTATAAAGGAGATAGCTTCTTGGGTTAATCTATCCGTTAAATTTTCACCTTTTTTGTTGTCATCAATATGCTCTAAATTATAAGGACTAAAATAACCGCCAGCACCTGGATTCCCATTGTGGGCGCCTCCTATATTCACATCAAACCCTTGTGTTTTTGGGTCGTTTCCTAAATGCCACTTGCCAAAAGTTCCTGTAACATAACCGGCTTTTTTCAGCATCTCTGTTATTGTAATATTTTCATCGGCTAAAATTTCAGTGTTTTCAATTGGTATTAATTTTCTGGTTTTAGCATTGCCTCTATCTGAGTTACCAACTGTGTAGATACCATGTCTAGGGGTATTTTGTCCGCTAATTAAACAAGCTCTACTTGGTGCACAATTTGCAGCAGATGCATAACCATTTGTAAATAACATACCTTCTTTTGCAAGCCTGCTTATATTTGGTGTTTCATAAAATTTACTTCCATAGGTTTCAGTATCCATCCATCCTAGGTCATCCACATTAATGTAAATGATATTTGGTTGATTTATAACTTTAACTAATTTTTGAGCCTGACCAGATGCAAGTACAAAACACAGAATAATAGTAAATAAGTTGGTCATTTTAATCATATTTTGTTTTATAATAAATTTAAGTGCTTTTAATGAAAGGTTTTGAATAGTAAATAAGTTTAAATTCAAAGATTAACTACGCTTTTATTTAATAATTATCTTTTCAATAAAACGACTAAAACCTGATTGTATCTTCACGATATACAAACCACTTGAAAGTGCACTAACATCAACCTTTGTATTTAAACCTGATACATACTTTACTAATTGTCCAGTTGTTGTACAAATACTCAACTCTAATCAACCTCAAAAGCATATGAAAAATTTTCATTTACAGGGTTAAAATCACGGTATATAGCAGGCTTGTCTGTTGTGTGGTTTAACTTCAATCGTCCATTATCAATTGTAACTTGACTAGTTGTATTATATTCTATCCATTCAGAAGGTAATAGACCTGCTGTATCAAAAGTATCATTTACAATACTGCCACATATGCTGGTTTGAGCATAATTATTTAATGATAAAAGTAAAATTGAAACAAATAGTAATGTTCTTTTCATTTTTTCGGTTATTTAGTTTAGTGCTTCAAAACTATTAAAATTCAATACTTTATAATTCCCAATTTCGTCGTATAAATGTTGCAATCAGGAAATATTAGCACTAAAACAAGATGTTATTCAGTATCGTTCCAGAAATTAACATCTAATGAAATGTCATTTTAGAAATAGGCATAAAAAAAGCAGCATCTTAAAAAATAATTAAGATGCTGCTTTTTCAATCACTAATAAATTTAAAACCTTACTTACTTTTATCTATTTAATTTAAGATAATCTCGATAACCGGAATTTCCAAATTCGGTTTCACTACTGGAAGTCTAAGATTAATATCTTGTTCTGCCAGCGCTTCCTTACCCCAAGCACCATGTGGAGGCGTAATTTTTATTTCAGACATATCATGTAAAAACTGAACGTATTTCACTTTTCCTTTTAAGCCTTTTAATGTTAAATTTTCGAGAGGGTAGTCAATTAAATGCACATAAAGTCTGTTGGTGGTTGGATTGTATGTTAAAATTGTATTTTCAGGAGCTTCAAACTGTTCAGGTGCTTGTGTGCAGCCATAAATGGCTTTTGAATTATACTTCATCCAGCTACCCATTTTTGATAAAGCCTCTTCGGCTCTATAATCTATTTCACCTCTTCCGGTTGGCCCGACATTTAGCAAAAGGTTACCTCCTTTGCTCACAGACTCTATTAACAATGCTAGTAATTGCTTGTTATCTTTCCAGGTTAATTCATCTCTATAATACCCCCAAGAGCCACTAAATGTTTGGCAAGTTTCCCAAGGAATCTTTTTACCCTCATACGTTGGCCATTTAGAAACTTTAAACTGCTCTGGCGTTGTAAAATCCCATCCACCGGCATATTCTTTTAAATCTAAGCGATCGTTAACAATAATTTTAGGTTGTAGTTTTCTAATTAATTTCATTAATTCAACCGAACCCCAATCGTCTTTTCCTTTACCATTTTTTCCTGGAATGGAATAATCTAACCATAACATATCAACTTTACCATAGTTTGTTAAAATTTCGGTTATTTGATTTTTGAGGTATTCGCGATATATTCGCATATCACGATTTTTGTTTAGAGCGATGTAATCTTTGTCGTTATTGGGTGCTTCTGGATGCACTCTATCGATGGTGTAATGTGGATGATGCCAGTCTATAATTGAGTAATAAAACCCTATTTTTAATCCTTCTGCTCTAAATGCATTAACCCATTCTTTAAGCGCATCTTTACCGTATTGCGTATTCGTTACTTTATATTCTGTAAACTCAGAATCGAATAAAGTAAAACCTTCATGATGTTTGGTTGTAATAACAGCATATTTCATTCCTGCTGCTTTTGCCATTTTTGCCCATTCTTGTGGATGGTATAAATCTGGATTGAAATTATCAAAGTATTTTTGGTACGCTTCGTCTGAAATTTTTTCACGCTTTTTCACCCATTCATGCCTTCCTGCTAAAGAGTAGGTTCCCCAATGAATAAACATTCCAAAACGATCGTTTGTCCACCAAGCTAATCTTTCTGTTTTTTCTTGCTCGGTTTCGTTCCATATTTTTTTTGACTGAGCGTTAACGCCTAAGTTAGTTAGGCATAATAAGCAAAGGATAATTAGTTTTTTCATTGTTTTATATTATTTAGACATACTGTTACTTGCTTCTTTTTTTAAGAGCCAGATCTCTTATTGTTAATGGAAATTCACTATGTTCAGTTCTTGCATTTTTAAGCAGAGTTAACATTTCCTTTAACTTTGCAGGTTCTTGAGATGCTAAATTGTTAGATTCTCCAATGTCTTTAGAAAGATTATATAACTCTGGATCGGTTTCATATTTCCAAACTAATTTCCAATCCCCTTTCCGAATGGCCTGAATAGGACCTTGATTTTCATTAAATTCCCAATACAAGTAATCATGTTTTTGTTGATTTTTTTGATTTCCCATTAACTCTGGGGCAAAAGAAATTCCGTTAATGTCTTTATTCGTAGGTTTAATCCCTACTAAATCACAAACTGTCGGCAAAAAATCCCAAAAGGCAGAAATATGATCACTAACAGAACCTGCAGCAATCTTTTCGGGATATCTTGCTATAAAAGGCGTACGAATGCCTCCTTCATACAAGTCTCTTTTTCCTCCTCTAAATGCGCTATTACTATTAAAAAATCGATCCGTTTTTTCATATTCAGGACCATTATCACTGGTAAAAATCACAATCGTCTTGTCATCAATTCCTAAGGCTTTCAGTTTTTCAAATAACAGCCCTATATCCTTATCCATCCGAGAAACCATACCTGCGTAGGTTGTATTTCCTTCTTCATCATTTTTATAATGCCCTGTTGTATTCATTTTTCGTTTGGGCCATCCCAGATCTAGATACGGTTTTTTGGATTCTTCTGGCACCGTTAACTCCAGATGAGGAATTGTTAAGGCTAAATAAAGAAAAAAGGGATTATCCTTTTGTTTTTCCACATAATCCAAGGCTTCATTCACAAAAACATCATGTGTATATTTCCCTTGTTTTAATTCAAAATTATTGTCATTAAGAATGAATGGTTCGTTATTTCTGTACAATGTATCCCAATAATAATGATGCGCATGTACATGTTCTTTATAGCCTAAAAAATAATAGAAAACATGCTCAGAAGGCATATTTTTGATACCATTCCCTTCTGCTAATCCCCATTTACCAATAATAGCAGTACGGTATCCTGCTTTTTTTAACTCGGTCGCAACTGTTACTTCATTAGGTTTAAGATTAACGGGGGTTCCGCTTTGTGTCCATGTTGGATTGCCTCTTACGGTGGCATGCCCTTGATCATAACCTGTTAATAAACTGGCTCTTGAAGGCATACATACAGTTGAACCTGAATAATGATTGGTAAACATCACGCCCTCCGAAGCCATTTTGTCTAGATTTGGTGTTTTTATTTTTGTTTGTCCAAAACAACCTAAATCACCATATCCCAAATCGTCTGCCATCACAAAAATAATGTTAGGTTTTTCTTTCGATTTTTCAATGACTTGACCTTTACAACTAAAAAAACTTAGCACAAAAACGAGGAATAAACTATACTGCATGCTCAACATACTTTTTTATTTTTTTAAATTCTCGAATGTTCGAATCATTTCTTTCAATTTTTCAGGGTTTTCATTAGCTAAGTTAATTCGTTGTCCTGCATCCTTTTTCACATTGAACAAACTATACTCTGGTGAGATACCTGTTTCTACACCAACTTTTTTGTTCATATCCGGTCCTTTATACGGTGGAATCAGAATCCAGTCGCCACTTCGCAATGCCGTGTTAGAATTCGCTTCTAATATTAAATGATCTCTACCCTTGTCTGTTTTACCTAAAAATGAATTTAGCAAGTTCTGGCTATCCGTTTCTACCTCATTTATACCGACAAGATTTCCTAGTGAAGCCATTAAATCCATTTGACAAACAATTGCATCAGATACTTTCGGTTCAATATGACCTTTCCAATAAGTAATAAAAGGCACGCGTGTACCTGCTTCAAAAAGACTGTATTTACCGCCTCACATACCTCCCTTAGGGTCGTGTTTTCCTATTTTCTCAACAGCATTATCATAATAACCATCATTTAGAACCGGACCATTATCACTTGAAAAAACAATTAAGGTATTTTCTAAAATCCCCTCCTCTTTTAAGGTTTTTATGAATTCACCAATACACCAATCGGCTTCCAAAATCACATCGCCCCTTGGTCCCATACCTGACTTACCTTCAAATCTTGGATGTGGCGTTCTCGGCACATGAGGTTGCTGCATGGCATAATAAAGAAAAAACGGGGTTTGGTTATGTGTTTTCACATAAGCCTTGGCCTTACCTAAAAAATGATCGGCCATATCAATATCACTCCATTTAGCTGATGCACCACCCGTCATAAAACCAATTCTAGGAATGCCATTTACAATACTATTATTATGGCCATGATGCCACTTCATAGTTTGCATTTCAGGATTAGAAATTGCGGTAGGTTCGCCTTCAAAATTAGTCTTGTAATCTACTTGAATTGGGTCATGTTCATCTAAATTTACAACGTTACCATTTTCAATATAAACGGTTGGTACCCGATCTTGAGTGGCTGCCATAACATAGGATTCATCAAAGCCTACTTCATTAGGGCCTGGTTTAATTGTTTTGTTCCAGTTTACATCTCCTAAACCCAAACCTAAATGCCATTTCCCTATTATAGCTGTTTGATATCCTGCTTTAGAAAGCATTCTTGGTAATGTTTGTTGATTCGTATCAATTAGCAATGGAGCATCTCCAGCTAATATTCTGGCATCTTTGTTTCGCCAAGGATACATTCCAGTTAATAAACCAAAACGACTAGGAGTACATGTTGCTGAAGTTGCATAACCGTTGGTAAACCGAATACCTCCATTTGCTAAAGCATCAATATTGGGTGTTTTAATCGCTGTTGCACCATAACTACTTAAATCGCCATACCCTAAATCGTCTAAATAAATGATAACAATATTGGGCATTTGTTTGTTAGGAACAACAACAGTTGATGATTTAGAATTACTACTCTTACAACCAACGTTAATACATAATGATGCTGCGACAATAAAAAAAATAAATAGTTTAAATTTCATTATGATTATTAGGGTTTAATTTAGCCCTATAGAGTGAATTTATTAGCGTTTAAATAACATACAAATCATTGAATTAGAGTATTAAAAATTCATATTTTAGATTTGAAAATTTTTACTAAAAACAAAACAAGAAGTTAATTTCATTTTTAAATGTGTGAAAAAATTGAAATAAATTTTATTTTAAAAAAATGCCCTCATTGCTATATAAGTTCTGAGGGGTGAATATTATAATAAAGGTCACAATTTAGGACTAACGATAAATACCATATCAATTTATGAGTTAGATTTTTAAAATTAAGACTGAAGGATACCTTCCCAGCCTTTAGATCGAATCTCCGCACCTACCTCGCGTAGCACTTTTACATCCTCTGGATGTATTTCGCCCGATGGCAAAGGCCCTGTGTTTAACAATAAGTTGGCAGGGTAACTTGCTGCTTTCTTTAGCATTTGTATTACCTCGTCTTTGGTTTTATGGTTACCATCTTCTGTTTTAGTGTATCCCCAACCTTTTCGTTGTAAGTGATCACAAATTTCTAAAGGTTTTCCTATCTTTTCATCTGCGTTGTACTTACGTTCTGGGGCTAAAAAATCTTCCGTACCAAGCATCCCTTGTTTATAAGAAACCAATGCTTGTGGCTGTTTTGAATGCACTAAATCATACAACTCCTGAATTTTAAATTTACTCCTATCACCTGAAGCTGGTGTAGCAAACCCATCTAACCAAATACCTGCAATAGGCGAATAATTAGTTAGTAATTCATTTACCTGATTGCTCATAAACTCTAAATACAGCTGTAGGTTATGTTCATCACCATATTTGTAAAAAGGTTCAGTTGTTTCGTATTTAGGACGGGCGGCACCTCCCCAATTATCATTATTTGGAGCATGCGGATGTCGCCAATCCCTACCGTGAGAATAATATAAGAAAAAGGCTAATCCTTTTTTATTACATTGTTCAGACAGTTCGGCTACTAAATCTCTTTTAGCTGGTGAATTGGTACTTTTAAAATCTGTAAATTTACTATCCCACAAACAAAAACTATCATGGTGACGTGTTGTAAGGTTGATGTATTTCATACCGGCTTCCAAAGCTAAATCGGTAATAAAATCGGCATCAAATTTTTCGGCTGTAAATTGGTCTTTAAGTTTTGCGTACTCTGCAACATGTATTTTTTCATTGTACATTACCCATTCGTGTCTTCCTAAAATTGAATACAGTCCATAATGAATAAACATACCATAACGTGCGTCTTTAAACCAATCTATCGATGCTTTTCGAGGATCATTTTTGTAATCATCTTTTACATCGCTTAAATAAAGCGGTATATTATTACCTTGAAAAACGCCGCAGTTTGTCATTAAAAATGCCCCGGTTGTTGCCAAAGCCGAAAGCTCAATAAATTTTCTTCTATCCATTTTAATTTCCTTGTTGGTATGTTAATCGTGTGATGTTTTTTTAATATTTTTTAAATCGACTCCCTTAAAATATTTATCTAAAACATATTGCGGTTGTTTGTCATCCGGCTTTTGTTTTAAAGTTTTATAATCATATTCCATAGGAAGTATTTTCTCGGGAGCCATATTTGCTGTATCATGGGATGTAACGTACCAAGTTGCCATCAATTTTGATAATTCGTCTACTTTATTTTTATTCTCTGGCAATTCAGCAAGATTATTCAATTCTAATGGATCATTTACCAAATTGAATAATTGTTGGTAGTTTTGATTTGGATATTTAATTAATTTCCATTCATCAGTCCTTACAGCACGAACGGTATTTCGGTAAGCCGTGTATAATGATTTCCGGGTAGTTATTGTTTTTCCTTTTAATAAAGGAGTAAAATTTTCTCCATCAATATTTTTAGGTTGTGGTAGTTTACATAAATCGGCCAGCGTTGGAAATAAATCATATAAATAGAGTAAGGCATCACTTTCTTGGTTTTTATTAATCCCTGGCCCACACATAATTAATGGGACTTTAATGCTATGTTCATAAAGGTTTTGTTTACCCAATAGCCCATGACTTCCAATGCCTAAACCATTATCGGAGGCAAAAACAATAATCGTATTGTCATATAACTTATTATCTTTTAGCGTTTGAATGATATCCCCAATTCGGCCATCCATGTGGCTAATAAGTGCATAATAATCTTCTAAAGAAGCATTTATTAACTCTGGAGTTCTTGGCCAAGCCCCTAAAGTTTCATCACGAATGTTCATATCATCAAACTTAAAGGGGTGGTATGGTTTAAAATTTCCGGGTAAGGGAATAGATTCGTTTTTGTACATCCCGATGTAATCTACTCGCGGGGATCTTGGATCATGAGGTGCATTAAATGCCACATAACAAAAAAATGGCTTTTCGGATTTATCTTTAGCGTAATTATTTAAATACTCGATTGTGGCATCTGCAAACAAATCAGTTGAAAATCCTTTTTCAACCGCATCTGTTAATTTTCCATTGGCATCCAAATCTCTTACTGGAACACTAAAATGATCTGCCATCCCCATGGTCATTACATTTTTTCCTTTATGAAAACTCGCTTCAAAAACCGCAGCTTCATTGTGCCATTTGCCAGTTCCGAAGGATTCGTAGCCAAATTGGTTAAAATACATAGGCATGGTGGTGTGCCCTTTCAACTTATCATATACATGAAACAGGCTTTTTCCGCTCATTAACATCGCTCTACTTGCAGCACAAACTGCCCCATGATTTCCTCCCATAACATAGGCGTTATCAAACCGAATTCCTTCTTGGCTTAATTTGTCAATATTGGGTGTTTTAATGTAGGTATTACCACTTGCCCCTATAGCATCGGCTCTTTGGTCATCAGTAAAAATAAATAAGACATTAGGATTCGTATTCTTTTTCTCTTGACAATACCCATTGGTATTACTAAAAAAAACAAAAATACTTGCAAAAATTAGCACTCTTAAAACTAGTGTATTCATTATGTATTGTTCTATATAATTTTTAAAATATATAACCTATGCGTTTTTCAACATAAAAACAACATTTAACTTTATTTAATGTAATTAGCTACTTTTAGTAAGGTTATTTTTATATTTATGATGTTAACAAATCTAATAATTTAAGCCGTATACCTTGATTTTAATTATATCAATTTAGGGTAACAAATGTTGCATTCTATAGTATTTGATAGTACATGGCTAACTCAGAACAGTTAGCTGGTTAGGGAAACTAAATACTAATGAAGTTACTATCAAAAAAAACGTCTAAAACATAGCGTTTAGACGTTTTCTTAAATATCAAATTATTAATTTAATAGGATTTTACCATTCTTCAAAAATCAAATCCTTTTCTACTGCCTGACGTAATACTAAGGTATCTTCAACTTGATAATTTTTACCATTTAAAGTATAAGAATAGCTTAATGAAATAGATCTATCCGCATTTACAGTACCAGTTCCTACCAGATTTGTAACACCTCCACTAGGCGTATCAATGCTTACGGCATTGGTAGTTTCATTAATATTGATTACAAAACTTTGATTATTAACAGCGCCAATACCCGGTGTTTTTACTGAATTTCTATCTACTGTAGTAAGAGCCCATGTTTGGTTTTTAATAAGATCGGCATTATCATAAACAGTTTCATTAATAACCCCACCAGAACCATCAACTTCTTTTTGAACACCTTTGTGATAATAGGTGCCGGAATATGAACTTATATACTTTACAACCAAAATAGTGTAATTCTTAGGAAGGTCTAAAACCGTACCATCAGGATCAAATCCACCAATAGAATCTAATGAAGAGGCTGTTATTTTTAATGGCAGCGCATAAGTGTTTTGTACAGCTAAAGGATCGTTGGTAAACAATTCTCTATTTAAGGTTACAGTAACATCTCCAATAAATTTTCCTTTTGAAATTACCATTCTTGAGTTATCACTTAACTCATAATAAGAACTTGGAAGTAATGTAAAGGCATCTGCTCCACTAACTGTAGTTAAAAGCGTTGGGTCTATTTCAAAATCGGCATATTCATCTACATTATTTTCTCTTTTCCCTCCTAGCGAAACACCAACTTTAAAAGACATTTCATCGTAAGAAACAATGGTTCGTAATGGTTTTTGGGTTGCAAAATAGACTGTTGTTTTATCAAAATCTCCAGTAAAATCTTCGTATGATTCACATGAGGTGAATGCTGCACCAATAACAATCAATACTAATGCGATTTTGTTTATATATGTTTTCATTTGTATGTTCATTTTGAATTAATTTTTACCAACCTAAGTTATTTATTAAATTAGGACTTTTTGATAGCTCATCGTACGGTAGTGGTGCGTAATAATACTTTAAACTATTGAATTTTCGTTCCTCAACATCCACTTCAACAAAGTTTAAAGAACCATCGGTATTTTTAGTTATTTTAATACCTTTTACTGTTTCATCCAAAGGTAATAAGTTTCTTCTAAGATCAAAATATCTGTGGTTTTCGAACGCTAATTCTAAACGTCTTTCATTTTGGATTAATTTTCTAAATTCATCTTTACCCAAAGCCGCCACTTCATCAACATAGGCGTTATTTGTAATACCTGCTTTCGTTCTAATAGATTTGATGATACTTACCGCATTTTGGGTTACGCCAGTACCAACACCTGTAGGTCCAAAAGCTTCATTAGCGGCCTCGGCAAGGTTTAAAAATAGCTCGGTTCTGCGGAAGTAAGGATTGTAGTGGCGTGAACTGCTAGAGTTATCTACACTTATTAAGCCCGGTTGTAATGATAGCCATTTTCTAACATAATACCCTGTTCTTGTGTTTCTAGAAAACTTTTCTCTGGAATCCAAACCACCTACAAAAGTTTCTAAATTTCTGTTATTAAAACTGCTTCCGTTAAATAAAACGTTTAAATATAACCTTGGATCTCTGTTATCATAAGGTTTAGTTGCATCATAGTTTGACCGAGCATCACTAATTGGGTAGCCATTTTTAGAATAAAAAGCATTAACTAAATTTTGAGAAGGTCCTGTTCTTGCTGCTCCAAATTCTGCTATTGGATAATTATTGTTTTCTAAACTAGAATTGGTAAAAAAGCTTCTCCAAATAAATTCTGCTGGTGTGGTATTGCTTGCAAAATCTGATTCCGATAAACTTGAGAAAGTTCCTATTTTATTAATAGCATCTTGTGCATATACAGCGGCCGTAGTCCATTTATTAATATATGTAGTTTGGTCTACAACTGAAAATTGTCCCATACCTGTAAGAGAGACCACATCATCTGATTGATAAGCCGGGCTAGCAGCATATAAGGAAACCCTTGATTTTAATGCTAAAGCTACTTGTTGGTCTGCTCTTCCTAAATTGTTAATACCTGTAGTCGGGTGTAAACCTGTATATTTGAAAGGAAGATAAACAATAGAAGAATCGATATCTTTAATGATTTGAGCCACGCATTCTTCGTAAGAATTTCGTTTAACCGATTCAAAATCTGTTGCTTCCTCTTGCGATAAGGATTTTAAAACAATTGGGTATCCTAAGGCTTCACCAGTTGCTGTTTTTCCGCCATAAACTTGTAGCAAATGAAAACTCCACCAAGCACGTAAATATAATGCTTCTCCCTTTAAATTATTTCTTTTTAATTGATCTTCAGTTTCTGAAGTAATATCATAAATAACACTATCTCCTAATCCGTTTTCAAGAAATATGTGAATATTTCTTAATTGATTATAGGCATTATCCCATTGACCAATTGGATTATTATTTGGTGTTAAGCCACCTGAACCTACACGAAAAATCCCATTAGAATAACTATTTGTAACTGCATTATCGGTAGCTGCATCTAAAAAGTCACCTCCATATCCATCTACAATGGTATTTGGTAAATTTCCATAGGCATTAAGAAGGATACCTTCCATATTCTCGGGCAGTCCAAACGCATAATCTTCATCAAATGTATTTTCTATTTCCGGCTCGAATGAACAGGCTATATTTAGTATTGCGGATACAATAAATATAATTTTTATAAAATTATTTTTCATCTTTTCTTATTTTTTAAAATGCTACAGATACACCTGCAGTCAAGGTTCTAAACAAAGGATAATTAGTTACGCCTGAATTTGGAACTTCAGGATCTAAATCTTTCACACTTGATAATACAAAAAGGTTTGTCCCTCTTAGATAAAATCGTGTTGTTTTAGCTAACCATAAATCATTAGAAAATGAATAGCTTAATTCTACATTTTTCAATCTAAAAAAAGCTGCGTTTTCCATCCAAAAGGTTGATGTTACATTATCATTAATAGGGGTTAAGGTGGTTAGTATTGGCTGTGTTCCGTTGGGGTTGTTTGCAGGGTGAAATCTATCTGAAGCCAACACCGAGTATTTACTTTCCCCATTGTTTCTGTAATAAGAATTACTCTTAATCATATCAACTCCAGTATCGGCAACTCCTAAAACAGACACTCCAAAACCTTTATATTGTGCATCTAGATTAACTCCAAAACTAGATCTCGGAAAACTATTCCCGATAACGGTTCTATCTTGTTCGTTAATAACTCCATCGTTATTTAAATCTTTATATGAGATATTTCCAATACCATAAGGTCCTAAATTTTGAATAGGTGCAGCATCAACTTCTTGCTGGGTTTTAAATAGCCCATTTGATACGTATCCAAAAATAACATCGGAAGCACGTCCCTCAACATTTAAATTGCTATCAGTATTATTAATGGCATCGGCTGATCTTACGTTGTTTTTAGAAATTAGAAAGTTAGCACCGAAGTTTAATTTTAGGTCTCCAAAATTTTTAAACCAATTTACGCTGCCATCAACGCCCTGATTAGCTACCGTTCCTATATTCTCTGGTACCTTAATTGCCCCCACAATAGAGGTTGTACTTGATGAAGGGTTAGAAGAAATAATATCATCTCTAGTTTCATGAAAATAGTTGAACTCGAATTGTAAGGCCTTATTAAACACTAAGCCTTCAATACCAATATTAAATTCTTTTGATTTTTCCCAAACTAAATTTGGGTTTCCAAAATTATCAAAACCTGTTCTTACGGCACTTGCTGAGTTTCGTTCACCTAAACTAATTGTACCATTTCTAGAATAACGCGTTTCATATAAATAAAAATCAGTTGCTGCATCATAACCTAAAATTCCGTAGCTTGATTTAAGTTTCAGGAAGTCAATCGTTTCATTGGAACTCATAAAAGGCTCTTCACTTATTACCCAACCAGCACCAACAGCATGTGATAAAAACAGCCTGTTTTTTCCAACAAATTTATTACTTTCCATTAAAGCGTAAGTTAATTCGAAAAACAACTTGTTTTTATAAGCATAGTTTGTTTTTAAAGCTGTGTTCGCATTTTTAATATGCTGACGTCTTGAATTTTCTTGATTTAAATAGTAGAAATATGATAAATCTGCATTTAACTGATTATCCTTATTAATCTTTAATTCATACTTTAAATTTGAAGTCCAACCTAACGATCTTGTAATATTACTACTCCTTTCAGTACGGTCGCGTTCAATAGCTCTTTGATTTAATTTGGTGTATTCCATTATACTTGCATCCTCGTTATAAGCAAGAGCATAACGAATAGGATTGCTTATTTGGTCGGCAGCATGGTATTGATAGTTATCAAAATTAAGTGTTGAAGTTGCCGATAAGCCTTTTACCGTATTATTTAAGTCCCAATCTAAACCAAAGTTAGTTTGTCCATAAAAGAATTGATATTCTTGATAACCGCCATAAATCATATCACCATACAAACTTTGCTTGTTTTGATAAGAACCCCCTAATGGTGGAATAATTTCATCACCTAAGGAAGCAGCTTCTCCGCTAAAATTAGGATCTTGAATTAATAATGGAAACTCATTTGGTCGTTCTGTATTTATTTTACCGAAAATTTGATCCTGACCTAATTTACCCCATTTTCTAGATTCGATTATACCATTACCTTCAATATGCCCTACAAGGTTGTCAGATATTTTAAAGTCTAAATTCCCACGAACATTAATTCTATCTTGAGATACTTGTTCTCCTATTTTCTCGATACCATTTGTACCAATGTAACCTAAATAAACCCCATATTGCGATTCATTAGTTCCTCCAGAATATTCAAAATTCACTTTCCTAATTGGAGCGCTTTCATTTAGAAAATAATTATTATGGTCAATATTTGGGTATCGCTGATCATTTTCGCCACTACTTGCGTAATACCCCGCAATGTCTGTTGCTGAATATAGTGGTGAAAAACCATCATTTCCTAAAGCTTCATTATAAAGTGTAGCGTAATCTCCACTATTTAAATATTTAGCCATTCTGGTATTCATATTAGTACCATATTCTAAAGATGCCTTAATTACTTGTGTATTAACACGACCTTTTTTAGTTGTTACCAGAATTACACCATTAGCGGCACGCGGACCGTATAGTATTTTTGCTGTTGCATCTTTTAAAACTTCAATACTTTCAATTTCTTCTGCCGTTAAAAATTCTAAAGGACGCTCTATACCATCTACAATAGTTAGTGCTGTATTAGCCGATTGTCTTCCTAAACCACGAACATAAATGTTTGGCTGATTATTACCTAACCCATTAGTAGTCATTTGTGTAGAAACACCAGCCAACCTACCTTGTAATGCGTTATGAAAAACAACGTCTGGTTGAGATTCAAATTCTTTACCTGACACTTTACTTACGGCACCTGTTAGAGCACGTTGGGTTGTTTTTGCGTTTGCAGGAAGCTTAATAACATGTTCATCTCCTGTAAAAAGGGCTGCTTTTTTAAGAATGGTTTTACTTTCTACTTTTTCCGATTTTAAATAGACGGTTTTGCTTTGGTAGCCATTTGCACTAATTAGCATGATGTTTTCCGGCATTGCTTTAATAGAAAAGTTGCCTTGTAAATCGGAATGTGTTTCCACCAGACCATCGCCCAAAACTATTAAAGCATTAGGGATTGGATTGTCATTTTCATCAACCAAAACAGATTGAATAACTAATGATACTTTTTCTTGAGCATGAACAAAACTATTTAAGTTCATCATTATCAAAACAAAAAAAGCAGATAATAATTTGATTTTATAATTCTCCATTATTTTAATTTCTTTTAAACTATTAATAATTACCATCCTGGATTTTGTTTGTAGTTATACAAATCTTGCGCATCAGTTTCGGATACTGGATACCAATAATTTCTTAAATTAAAAACACGCTGTTCGGTTGGTAAATCAATATACTCGTATGTGAAGTTTAGCGTGCTTTTATCTGCAACACTAGCATGGCCCGTTGGAGGGGTAGCTACTAGACCTCTTATTGGATTTTTAAAAACATCTTCTGCAATCATCCAACGTCTTAAATCGTGCCATCTGTGGTTTTCCCACATAAGCTCTACAGCACGTTCGTTTCGAATACGATCTCTAAAGACATCTTTATTGGTGGTGAATTCAGCCAAAACGTTTGGCATATCAACTCTGTTTCTAATAATATTAATAGCCTGAACTGCTGTTAAACCATAGCCCTTCGGGTCTGCATTCGGACCATATGCTTCATTCATAGCTTCAGCATAATCTAAATAAATTTGAGCTACTCGAATGTAAATTGAGTTTAAATTGAAAATATCATACTTGCTAGTAAAGGTATTTGCTTCAGGCCATAAATACTTTTTTATCATATAGCCTGTAAACATTCTGTTTCGGGTGTACTGACTAGCTAAATTTATTTTGTAATCACGTCCATCTACATACAATTCTTGATAGATGGCTTTACCACTTGCATTTACACCCCATTCTTCCCCAGGAACAATAACGTTATTATAAAATCTTGGATCTCTATTCACAAATGGGTTTGTAGGATCGTAGCCTGATCTAGAATCACTTATTGGATATGCAGATGTTCCATTAATAACCTCAAACATATCTACTATATTTTGCGTAGGATTGGAATAGGCCGTAGCATCGTTACCTGTACCTCCAGAAAAATATTGAGGAATGTAATTACAACGTAAGCCTCTAGATTGACTAGAACGTTTTCCAGCATCTAATCGGAACCAAATAGACTCTGGAGATGCCTGAATACCATCTGTGTAGAATATGTTTTTATATTCCGATTTATCCATTAATCTAAAGTTAGCTCCACCAGAACCCGCATTAATATATTTAAGAACATCATTGGCATATTCTGCTGCACGCTCCGTCCAGGCCTGACTGTAGCTTAAATATTGGGTGCTAGAGGTATCATTCTGCATTAATGGACTGGCCGCATATAATGTTGCCATTGATTTTACAGCCATAGCTGCCCCTTTGGTTACACGACCAAATTCGTTTTCATTCCATGCATCTGGTAAAAGAGGAATGGCTTTATTTAAATCTTCAATTAGCAACTCCGAGCTTTGTGAATATGTAAGGCGCTCTAAATCCGTGTTATCATCAGAAGAAAATGCTTTATCTAAGGCTGGCATTCCACCAACTCTTTGTATAATTTGGAAATAATACCATGCTCTAAAAAAGTATGCCTGACCTAATAATTCGTTAGTTTGATTAGCCGAAACTCCAGGTACCTGACTATCTACTAATCGGGCAATTACTTTATTGGCAATTCTTATAGCATAAACAGCATTTGTAATTGCAGAACCTTGATCGTATCCAGCAGTTCCTCCCCAACCTATTTCAGGAATACCTGCCCATCGGTTTGACCATGCTCCTGAATTAAGTACTTGCGCTATATTACCATTATAGGGACTTCCAGCTTCATCAGATAATGCGTTAACTGTAGTTCTATCTAACCCTTGGGAGCGCCAATGATGAATATCTAAAAGCACTTCATAACAATTGTCCAGATATCCTCTAGTGGATTCATAACTTGAGAATACATCCTCTTCAGTAAGTCCTAAATCGGGATTAACATCTAAAAAATCTTCACAAGATGCTAAACTTATAAAAGCTATTAGCATCCATATTTTATATATTTTCGTTTTCATGTCTTCTTAAATTAAAATGCTACTCTTAAACCTAAACTAAATCTTTTTACTATCGGGTAATCACCTGTTCCTCCTGATTCAGGGTCTAACTGATCGTTATTCAACCTAGACCATGTGTATAAGTTATTACCATTAGCATAAAGTTGTGCTGACGTTAAGCCTAATTTTTTCACAGCTCCTTTTTCAAACTTATAACTTAACTCTACACTTTTCAACCGAATATAGGAACCATCGGCATAGGTTAAAGTACTTGCAGTTCTGTTATGTGTATCGGTTAAATGCAATGCTGGTTTTGTTGCTGTTACATTGTCTGGGGTCCATCGATTTCCTACATCTTCATTGGCTTGAATGAAATTTAGAAAATTGAAATAATAAACGTTTGGAATAATGTATCCCACATCGGATACCCCATAAAAATTAGCGGATAATGCAAAATTCTTATAATCCAAATTAAGACCTAATGAATAGGTTCGTAACGGGAAACCAATATTTTTATCCATGGCCACATTATCGGCATTGGTTATAACGCCATCACCATTATAGTCCACATACAAAGCATCGCCAGGTATTAAGTTAGCTTGTGAAATACCTAAACTTGGTGTTGCTCCATTATAAATATCATCTAAACTTTGATACAAACCAGCTTCTAATAATCTACTTGACCAACCAATTGGTTTTCCTGCTTGTTGCAAATATTCGGGCTTTAACCTTGGGTCATTTCTGTATACCACTCTATTTTCAGAAAAAGCGGTATTAAAGTTAACTCTATACTTAAGGTCTTTGGTTATATTATCTTTCCAAGCAACTTGCAATTCGTAACCATGCTTTTTAGTTTCTCCAATGTTACCTGTTGCTAAGTCTGGAACACCTACAAAAGTAGGAAGCCTAACATCCATTAAAATACCTGTTCGTTGCTCTTTATATAAGTCTAAACTAAATTCTATTTTTTTCAATAAATCTAGTTTAAAACTAAGGTTATGTACTTTACTTTCTTCCCAAGTTGAATTTAAATTTGCAAGAGCACCTTCGGTATATCTTGGGCCATAGTTTGTTAAATTATCATAGCCTAAGTTAATACCCGCATTGGCTGTTCCGAAGGATTGAAAATATTGAAAACGTGCACCTGGATCATCACCTGTTATACCATAAGAAAAGTTAATTTTGAATAAATCTAACCAATTTTCAGTCATTTTTTTGATGATTGGCTCTTCAGATGCTACCCAACCTAAACCAATAGAAGGAAAGAAACCAAATCGTTGCCCTGCTGCAAACTTTTCCGAGCCAGAGTAAGAACCATTAGCTTCTAATAAATAACGGTTTTTATAATAATAATTTACACGACCAATCCATTCTTCTCTTTTAGCAGAGTAACTAGTTCTATAGGTATCTAATTGTCTCCACATAATAGCATTGGCGCTTACACTGTGATTTCCAAAAAGGCGTTTGTAATTAAATTGAAATTTATAATTCAATCTTCGTCCATAAGCATACAAGCTTGGGGTCGTTGCTGTTACGGGGTCTCCTTGTGACGTATCATCTGGAAATCTGATCTCATTTAATATGGGATAGGTTACCTGCCCATCGGCACCAACAGTAGGATTGGAATAGTCGTAAGTTCTATAATATCTAATAATCCCAACACGTGCAGAACCAAGACCACCACGAAGTATTTGTTTTTCATAACTTGATTCAGATGAGTAATTGATGCTTCCTTTAAAGTCCAATCCTTTAGTAATAAAATCTAAACCTTGAGTAACTTCGGCATCATAAAAACCTTGAAAATATTGATAGGTTCTTTTACCTCCTTCATTCAACGCCATTATAACGTTCGATTCTCCTGTTGTACTATCTCCATATATACCTTCTTCATCTTTTATAGGAAACAAATTTCTAGGCGCTGTAAACAATAAAGAAAAGAACTGGGATTGACCATAACCATCTTCTCCACCACCATCGATACGATAACCTGGTTGGGTTCTTTCTCTGTAATTCCCAGAAAAATTAATACTAAATTTTGTTGTAGGTGTTACATCAAAATCAAAATTAGAGCGCCAATTGTACTTTTGTAAACCAAAAGCAGGGTCGTAATCTTCATTAGGCGTTGTTTTAAAAATATCACCATCATTTCTATACCCTAAGGACACGAAATATTTAACTAAAGTAGATCCACCACTCATACTCATATTATAAGTTTGCTCTAAACCTGTACCCATAATTTCATCAGTCCAAGCCACTTCTGGGAAATATATATTGTATGGTCCTCTTTGGTCGTAATTTTGTTCCCATGCAGCAATTGTTGAACCTGGAATTAATTGTCCCCAGTTTTTATCGTTAGCCGCTGCTTCATTATATAAATTTTGAGCTGTAATATAATCCGCAAAACGTGGCTTTGCTGTAGATTGCTTAAAACCAATATTGGTATTGAAATTAAATTTAGGGGTTCCTATTTTACCTCGTTTTGTTGTTATTAAAATTACACCATTTGCACCTCTTACCCCGTAAACTGCAGTTGCAGATGCATCTTTTAAAACAGAAATAGTTGCAATTTCATTAGGGTCCAAATTGTTTATATCACGTTCAATACCATCAACTAATGTAAGTGGCCCACCATCGCCTTGCCAAGAGGAACGGCCTCTTAAATATAAATCGGCTGCATCTGCACCAGGTTTTCCACTAGTATTGATAGCTGTTAAACCAGGAATTGCACCTTGTAACGATTCTGAAATAGTACTTACAGAACCAACTTGTTGCAACGATTCTCCTTTTATGGATTCAACGGCACCAACCAAAGTTTGTTTTGTTTGGGTAGAGAAACCAACAATTACTACCTCGTTTAAACTAGTGGTATCAGGTTCCATTGCTATTGTTACTGAAGAAGCAGAAATGATGTTAGCTATAACTTTAGTTTTGTAACCTATATAACTAATTTCTATATTAGAATTGTAATCTACTTTTAGGCTAAACTCGCCATCAAAATCCGCAGTGGTTCCTTTTGAAGTACCTTGTTGAATTATAGTGGCTCCTACCAATGGCACTCCTAACTCATCCAATACTTTTCCTTTTATTATGATATCCTGCTGGAGCTCTACGTTAGATAAATCTTTATTCGTAGCCAACAAAACATGTGGCATACAAATTAAAATAACACATAACGATGCGCTGAATAGCCTAATAGGTATTTTCATTGTTTTATTTAAAAAACGATAAAATCCTTTTTTGCAATCTGTTCTCATATTCATGAAATAATTTAGTTTGTTTAGTTATTGGTTATTAATTGGTTCAATATTTAATAGAATGTAATTTTAAGAATTTTTAACACATTTAACAGTTGTAAAATTCTCAAATGAGGGATACAAATGTTGCGAAATGATCATTTATCACTCTAATCCTGTTTATAAAACTATTATTGCTTGTTTTATGATATCAATCTGAACTTTTCAAGAAAACATATTATCAATTTCATATAAAAAAATTCCCAATTGCGCGCTAATTTTTAGCAATTTTAAAGGTTTGTTTAATAGACTTGAACTCAAGTTTTAGCAGATAAATCTCTTTTGAAAGTTTGCCTATATTAATTGTTTTAGTCTTTTCTAAAATTCCTTTTTTTACAATGCGCCCGCTTAAATCTGAAATTGAAAAAACAACGGTTTCATTAAAATAAGAATCATCAATGGCTACTTGAATCAGATCATCAGAAACAGGATTGGGGTAAATAGTTGCTGCATTTTTCACAATTGACGAGTTGGCAGACAAACTACTAGTGTCATTTATTGTATAGATGTTAATACTTTTGGCTCTAATATCTGTTTTAAATGAACTGGCGTTTTCTTTAATTATTACTCTTTTATCACCCTCATCATTTGAAGTGTTTACCCATGAAGACTCCTGAATATTTCCATTTAATTGGACATTATTGAAATGAATAGGTAAATTATTAATATCGCTTTCACCATCATTAATTACAACCAAGGTAAATCTATGGTCGGAACCAAACGCCATAGTGTGTACATTAGTCAATGAAGAAATCGTGCTTTGTATATAATTCTTATCGACAATATTATTAGCAAAATCTTTCATGATATAGTAGCTACGTAACCTTTTAGCTTCCGTATTATTTTTAAAATATATGGTTCGTGTTTCTGAATCTACACCCCTAGAATTAATTTCAAAAAAACACTCTCCTACCAAACCGCCTTCATATTGTTTAGTTTTTTCTATATAGGCGTCAATAGCTAAACTGAGATCTGGGTTTACCCCCTGTGTTCTTGAACCCCCACCCGCAGACGATTCATCATTCCATGCTTTTTTTCCTATAGCACTTGCGGCGTTTGCAAAATCGCTAAACAGCTCATCTTGGCTATTTAAATTGTGCGACGAAAATGAATGATATTCATCTTGAAATCCTAAATCAGCTACTTGATTGGCATAATTTATACCTTGGGAAAGTGACCAAGATGCTGGTGCTATTATTTCTGGAACAGGAATTCCCCTATTAGCACACTCACTTACTAATTTCAAATAAGTGTCGTGCGAGCGTTGCGCGGTAACTACTGTCCATTCTTTAGCTGTTGCTAAATAAGATATTGTTAGTCCGTTTGTATGCATTAATTCCAAATAATCGGCAAGAAATATCCCAAAGGCATCAGTATTAAAGGCACTGTTTCCTAAGGTTCTAATACATTTTCCTTCCTCATTGGCTTCTACACAGGAATAGTTATAGATATACTCGGGCAAATTATTTCTATTATCACTATTGTATCCATTATAATCTGAACGCATTGTTGCTAAAAATTTCACATCTGGATTTGCTGCTTTGATAGCTTTCATGGTCAAAATAGCATCGTCATAAAAAGCCATATTCTCTACAACTTCATCAATGTCGGTATAACGCAGTCTTTTTTGAAAGCCTTTATTATCAATAAAAATTGTAGTTGTCGAATTACCTTGCTGCGAGATTGACCATAAAGCAGCATCGTTTTCAGAATTCGCTATGTTTACATCAACTGCTCTAACAAATAGACCAGTGTTGGCAGATACATCAGAAGTACATTGTAGATATTTATTTAAACCTACATTTCTAATATTATAATAACCAGGTGAAATTGTACTTTCTACCAACTCCCATTTACACCAGCTACCTGTACAGGAACTAGCTGGACGTGAATAAACCAAATTACCACCATTATCAACTGTTTTTGTGTCTATACATTGAAGATTCGTATTGGAAGCTACATTTTTAATATAATAATAACCATTGCCCGCATCTATTAACTGCCATTGCACATAGGTTCCTGTTCCTGATATATTATTTGCTTCTACTTCAAATTTGTAGTTTTCGGTTTTCTGAACTTTGTCATAAGCAACTCTACAGATGTTAAAATTAATATCTTTAAATGCCCATTCTATAATATCATCCGGATTTAAAGCTTTTTGTACAAAGTTTTGAGAGCGTTCAAAATCGGCTCCCACAAATTCTATTTTCTGTTTTACATTAGCCGTATTGACAGTAATGCTTTGAGCAATTAAATGTTTTCCGAATAAAAATAAAAAGAACGGGAAAGCACCTCTAATAATGATAGTTAAATTGAAATTCATTTATTTTAATGGTTAGTTAGTTGGCTCGATTATTATGTATTGTGATAATAACCACTAAATTAAACCCAATAAATAATTTAAAAATCTCTATTTAGGACAACAAATGTTGCAATTAAAATACTTGTGCTTAATTTTAAAAGGCCATATTTTAATACAACCTTTTATTTAATAGAAATCTCATCTATAAAAAACGCTTCATTATTTAATGCTTCTATTTTAATAGTGTTAGCACCACGCTCTATTTGAATTGGAAGTTCTAATACGTGCCATGAATTTCCTAAATTATCGGTATTAGGCAATAATAATTTGTTTTTTTCAACTTTGCCGTTAACTATAATTTGAATGGCATTTTCTGTTGAATTTTGATTTTTTGAGCTATAACGAATGGATAAATCTACATTTCCAGCAGCACCATCATTCTCCTGATACCAAGAAATCCCAGATCCAATTCCTGCCAAAATAACATAACCCTTTCCGTTGTAATTTGTTCCTTTTGAAGAAACTTCAGCTTTCGTAAGATTTGCTTCTTCGGCTTGTTCTCCTATTTCTCCGATGTTATTCGTGTTTTCATTCCAAGTAAAGCCCTCATGTTTTCCAAATTGTTCTACTAAAACTTGAATTGGTTTTTCATCCATTACGATTAACGCTTTCACAGTCGTTTCTAATTCTATTTCAAAACTACCGGTGTATCTAGTAGAATGCCTCGTAGGTTCATCACCATTGGTTGTATAGAATATTTCAATATTAGGTTGTATTGTTTTGCCTCTTAAATTAATGATTTGTGTATCTACACTTACTTTGTTGGAAGTGATTAATTTCTTCTCACCCAAAATACAACTTGCCAAAAGGTTAATATCCCCATCTTCTTTTGTAGATTCTATGTATGCACGCGTTAATCCGTAAAAAGCAGTTCTGTGATTAGGCCCTACATGTTGTTCTACATCTACAGGGCTTCCATTGTCTAATGCCTTAATTTTTCCAGCACCAAATACATTAAAATACGTTCTATTTTCACCGTAAGGATAAAATTCTCCTTTACTGTCGGTTGTGGTAACACGTACTTGAACGATGTCATTTAGCTTATTTCCCAGAGATTCACCATCTACGGATAATCTAATTTTAGAAGGTTGATTAGCCGAAGCAATTTTTGCTTCTGCGACCACATTCCCCTTTATGTACCCTACAGCTTTTAAAGTTCCTTGTTGCCAGTTTACTAACCACTGGCATTGCATTTTATCCCATTCGGTTCCTGGTTTTAATTTTCCCAACGATGTATTATTGAAGAATAGTTCTACCTCATCACAATTCGAATATACCCAAACTGGAATTTCTGTACCAAGTTGTACCTTAGGGTGCGTCCAATGTGGTAAAATATGCACCATAGGCTTTGTGGTCCATTGACTCTGATACAAATAGTACAAATCTTTTTCAAAATTTGCTAAATCGATTGCACCACCCATAAAAGCTTTAAACGGCCAGCCACCATGCACATATCCTGCTTCTCCTATGTAATCATGACCCGTCCATCGGAACGAACCTGCATAAGCTGGAATGTCGCGCAATTGTGCAATATTCAATCGAGACGGCACTCGTACCGTAGCATTATCAAAACTTGAGTTGAAAATTTGCTTTCTATTTTTTCTTTTGGAATCTTCAATCCAATCGTGGGTAAAAACTTCCTTCTCGGTTAAATCTGAAATTTCGTAAGGTCTTTGATTTTTATTTGGAAATCCATCTCTATACCAAGTTTTGGTTCTGTAATAGCCTCTTACTTGCCATGTATGTGTGTTTTCGGTACCAATAAACACTTTCCCTTCTTGATTTTTTTCTATATTTTCCAGAAACCCTTGTTTTTCGCTTCCGCCATTAACTCCCAAAACATTCATATATTCTGAGCCCGAATGCCCCGAAGTAACTGGGCGTGTTGGGTCCAAAACATTACAAGTTTCCACTAAATCTTTAGCAATAGCACCTCCCGTTTCGTTACCTACACTGTAAATAACTATTGAAGGATGATTTCTGTCGCGTTTTATCCAATCGGTTAAATCGCGTTTCCACCAAGTATCAAAGTGATGTGCTCCATAATCGTTTTTGGCTTTTTCCTTCCAACCATCAAAAATTTCATCCATAACTAGCATACCCAACTCATCACAAATATCATAAAAGATAGGGGTTTGCGGATTATGCGATGTTCGAATAGCATTTACGCCCATATCCTTTAATTGCTGAATTCTAAAACGAAGAATTTTATCTGGCACAGCGGCTCCTAAAGCCCCAGCATCCTGATGATTACAAACCCCTTGTAACTTCACGTTTTTACCATTTAACCACATACCGGTTTCAGGTATCCATTCAATATCGCGAACGCCAAATTTAGTTTCAACCAAATCTATAAGCTTATTTCCTGCCCTCAGTTCAGTTTTCAAAGTATATAAATACGGCTTTTCAATAGACCAACGTTCTGGAGCTAAAATCGCTAACTTCGTTTTTACTGAAGACGTTTCGGTAAATTTGATTTTATTTTTAGATGATGCCACCATCAAGCCATTTTTATCAACAATGGAAGTAATTAATAAGGCTCTTTTTTGTTCATTAAACTTATTTATTACATCTGTTTCAACAAAAACATTATTGCCTTCAGTTTTAACAAAAATCCCATTCCTAGCAACATGGGTGTTATTTTTTATATCAATCCAGGCATGAGCATAAATACCACTACCTGTATACCAACGTGCGGCGGGTTGTTTATCATTATCTACACGAACCGCAAAGGTTATTTTATTCGAATGCTTAACTATTTCACTTATATCATAGGCAAAGGAAATCCAACCATAGGGTCTGGTGCCTAGTTTTTGTCCGTTTGCCCAAACGGTACTATTCATAAACACACCATCAAATGCAATTTCAATATGTTTGCCTCTCCAGTCTGAGGGTACTTCTATGGTTTTGCGATACCATCCAAATCCTGCTGGTAAATACCCACATTGATCTCCCATTGGATTATTTTCATCGTATTCACCTTCAATACTCCAATCGTGTGGTAAGCTTAAAGTTCGCCATGAAGCATCATCAAAATCAATTTTCTCGGCACCAAAAATATCGCTTTGTATAAATTTCCAATCGGTGTTAAAACTGATTCTTTTGGACGCTTTATTGGATTCTGCAGTATAATTAATTGCTGTTAGCTCCAAACATGGGGCAAAAAAAAGGATAAAAACCGCTAATTTTTCAATTCTAAAAATATTTAAAAATCTTACCATGTTTAATTGTGTTTTTGGTATTAAAATAGTTGGGCGCAATTATTAAAAAAACGATTTTAATTCATTCTTTATAATTACACCCAACAGTTAAACTAACTATCAACAACTAACTAAAACTCTTTACTTTCCTGCTTTTATAGGTTCAATAAAATAACCATAACTCAAATCTTGTGCTTTAATTTGATATTTATCATGAGGCATTCTTCCCCAACTATTATCACCACCAACACCCATTTGTTTGTAATCGATATTGATGTTTACTAAATCGCGTTTCTTAATATCTGTGGTATGTGTTTGTGATTTTTCTTCACCTGCATCAAAATCGTTATTGTACTGATGATGCGCACTAAAAGACACTAAATCTGAGGCTGTTACTTTTATACCGTTTCCAATATTATTTGTAAATGACACCCAGCGCGTTTCAGTTTTATAACCATTTTCTTGCGGACGAATGTACGGGAAATACAAATCATCAACAGAGGCTTCATAACTACCAATTAATGCCGCCGTATTTCTATCCTGATAATTTTCATGAGGCCCTCTTCCAAACCATTTTACGTTGCTAAACTCATTTTTAACTATAAAATTATTTCCAAATCTTGGCATTACAGGCAAGTTTGAATTTATATTTGAAATATTTGTTTTAACCATAATAACACCCTTTTCATTTACCGTGTAATTAATTTCTAAACTACCATTTACAGCAGGTAATTTAAATTTAGTGCTAATGGTTATATTATTATTCTCCATAGTTTTATTTATGGAAATAAGTTCTTGCGTTTTTGAAGCCTCTTTCCAAACTCCTAATTTTTTTGGCATTTTAAAACCAAAATCATTATCGGTAGTTGGTCTCCAGAAATTAACCTTAATACCATCTAATAATACATTTCCATTTCCATAATCTAAAACTATTAAAGCACCTGTTATTTTGCTAAACGACATTTTAAATGATTTACCTGAAAGGTTAATTTCATCTGTATTTTCATTTACAGAAATAGCTTCATTTGAATTTTCAAATTGAAATACATTATTCCCTTTTGAAACCACCAATTGCTCATAAGCTACTACGTGATTACTTGGCACCAAATCTGTACCTTTTTGGGTTTTTGCATATAGATTTAAATGGTATTCTGCTGATGCATCATCAAGTGTAGGCAAATTAATTTTTACTTTTTCAGAGGTGTATGGTGCAACATTTAAAACTGGCAGTTTGCCATTGGCAACTTCTTTACCGTTTTTAAGTAATATCCATGAGAAGTCTAGAGTATTTAAATTAGTAAAATCATAAATATTTTTAATTTCAATCTCACCATTTTTTACGTTTACATCTTTAAACTTAATATATTGATATACTTTTTTAACCTCATAAAGTGCAGGATGTGCAGTTCTGTCTGGATTAACGATACCGTTTAAACAGAAGTTTTGATCGTTTTGTAAATTTGCACCGCCTAAATCGCCACCATACGCCCAAAACGATTCGCCTGCTTCATTTTTTGTTAAAATACCTTGATCTACCCAATCCCAGATGAAACCACCTTGCATAATGTCGTACTTTTCAATAACATCCCAATAATCTTGCAAGTTACCAACACTATTACCCATAGCATGTGCATATTCACATTGAATTAAAGGACGTTTTGGATTATTCTCTGCATACTCAATCATTTTTTCAATTGGCCAATACATTGGTGCCTGAATATCGGTATTTGAATATGCTGTTGCACCTTCGTATTGGGTCGGTCTTGTTTTATCTTGTGCCTTTAACCAATCGTAAGTAGCAAAAAAGTTTTCTCCATTACCTGCTTCGTTTCCTAAAGACCAGGTTACTATAGATGGGTAATTTTTATCGCGTTCAAACATTCGTATTGTTCTATCCATATGCGCCCCTTTCCATTGTGGTAAATATGCAGGATGTATAGCTTGTGCCTTTTTATCATTATTTAAACCTTGATTAGTGGTTCCCATGCCGTGGGTTTCAATGTTTGCTTCATCAATTACATAAAAACCATATTTATCACACAATCTATAAAAATGTGGATTTTTGGGATAATGACTGCAACGAATGGCGTTTAAGTTATTCTGTTTCATTACTTGTAAATCAAGGATGGTTAATGCTTCTGAAATAACGTGTCCTTCCGTATCACTATGGTCGTGTAAATTGGCTCCTTTTAATAAAACAGGCATTCCATTTACCAAAAACTGATTGTTCTTGATTGCGATATTTCTGAATCCAACTTTTATAGCAGTAGATTCTCCATTTACACTAATTAAAAGTGTGTATAAATTTGGTGTTTCTGCATTCCAAGTTTTAACATTTGGAATATTTTTATCAAAACTTACAAGTGTTCTACCCTTATCTAATTGTACTTTTTTAGCATTCGAATAAATGACTTTATCACCATCCAATAATTGTATTTTCACTTCTTTTTCAACACTATTTCGCGAATTATTATCTAGCTTTAAATCGACCTTAAAAATACCATCTTTAAAATTGTTTTCTAAATCTGAAGTCACTCTAAAGTCTCTTAAAGTCACTTTATTAGTAGCATATACATACACATCACGTTCGATACCGCTTAATCTCCAAAAGTCTTGATCTTCCATATAACTAGCATCGGACCAGCGTAATACTTGAACTGCCAAACTATTTTTTCCTTTTTTAACTAAGTCTGTAATTTTAAATTCGGCTGCTGTTTTACTACCTTCATTATAACCCACCATCTTGCCGTTTAACCAAACATACATGGCACCACTTACACCTTCAAAATGAAGATAAATATCTTTACCATTCCAATCTTCAGAAACCTCAAAATCTCTTTTATAACTTCCATTGTTGTTTAAATTGTGAGGTATGAATGGAGGATTTGCAGGAAACATATAAGTTCTGTTTGTATATACAGGAATCCCATGCCCTTTCAACTCCCAGTTTGATGGCACCTCGATAGTGCCCCATTGAGACACATCAAAATTGTTTTTATAAAAATCGGCTGGTCTTGCTTGTACACTATCTGCATAATAAAATTTCCATGTCCCGCTTAAAGATTGATACAAAGGCGATTTTTTCCAATCTGCATTCGCAATGGCCGATGCTTCGTCTAGATATTTATAAAAAGAAGCCGTTGGTTCCTCTCTATTTATTTGAAATATTTCTGGATTTTCCCATTCTGGATTAACCCATGTATCTGCTACATAAACCATTTTATTTTTTTGTACCTGATGGCAAGAAATAAAAGTAAAAATTGTGAGAATGATAATAGAATACTTTGTCATTTTATAAATGTTAATTGTATTATTGTTATTTAGTTATTTTTTGATTTACTATGGCACTTTCGGTTGTTTTCCCCTGTTTGGTGACAAATGCTTTTATAGCGTAATTTGAATTTTCCTTTACTTTACTTAACGGAATAAACACATTAAAAGTAGTGCTTCCCTCCTTTTCAGGAGCTCCAGAAATTTTTAAATCCTCGACGTTTAAATAAGAAACATTGTTAATAATTACACCATAATCATCCTTAGGGTTTAAGCTCATTTTATTTAATTTCACCTTAACCAAATAACCTGATTCCTGAGTTTCTATAAATTGAATTGTAATTTTATCAGCATTCTTTACTGATAAAGTAGTTGCGATATTAGGATGAAAATTACTTTCTCCAACTTCGGTTTGAGCCTTTACAGTATAGTAATATTGCTTGCTTGCATCTACATCATTATCTGTATAAATGGTATCTTGAATACAAGTAGCAATTTTAATAAATTCATGTAATTTTTCTCCGCGATATACATTATAACAAGTATTAGGCAATACTTCATCTTGAGCATGCCATTTAACTTCAATACTATTTGAAGTGTTTTTTGTTGCAGATACATTTCTTGGGCTTAAGGGTACTCTTGATGACACCAAAACTGTTTCAGCTTCAGAAGACAACCCCTTACCCAAGCCATTGTAAGCCGTAACCGTGAATTGATATGTTGTATGGTCGTTAAAACCTTCCATCCTATAGCCAAAAACATTATCGGTATTTATTTCAATAGCCTTTCCATGTTCGTCGGTGTAATTTATTAAATAGCCTGTAGCATTTGGTACACTCTGCCAAAAAAGAGTTACAGCATCATCACGCCTTGAAACCTTAAAAATTTTTGGTTGACGAGGCAATTGATATACTACGGAAACACTTTCAGATAAAGTGCTACCGAACTTATTATTAAGTGCACCCACTTTAAAATAGTAGGCTTTATTAAGTTCAAGCCCTTTTACCAAAACACTATTCTGATTAACAACAGAAAGCGTTTTATCCAAATTTGAAATATCGGTACCGTAATAAATTTTATAATTTGAAGCATTTGATACCATCCCCCAATGTAACAAAACACCGTCTTTTTCTATGTTTGCTTCGTAAATGGTTGGTTGTGCCAATGTATTGGTTTCCGATTTCCATTTGCATACAGTAATACTGTATGGCTTAATAGTAATTAAACCATCTTTGTAATAAGTTTCTTGAATATTGGTATTAAAAGTCGTTAAGGAATCTGCTGAAATATAGGAGGTCTCTATCTTTTCTTGAAGTAATTTGCCGTTAGTTTTCACCTGAAAATTATTAGATTCTCCACTTCTATTAGTAATCACTAAATAATTGTAACCATTGCACCCCCTATATGATTGTGCGTACATCCCCAACTCCGTTTTATTGGATAATCCAGGAACTTGAGGTGCATTTAAAATATTGGTTTCAAAAAGAAAATCAGAATTATTGGTAGCTTCATGGAATATTTTATAAGCTTTACCTTCCAAATCCCTACGAATACCGGTTAATATTGTATCCGTTTCAATTTTTAAACGATTTTCAAAAGCATCCTCAATAAGTTTATTTTTTCCATTAAGTGGCACATATTTATTACTTACTTCATGAGCGCCAACATATTGCGTATTGGTATGTTGTAATTGGCGCATTACGTACTCTATATTGTAGATGCTTGAATAAATACCGTTTAAAGGGCTATTCCAAACTCCAAATTCGGTAATTACCATTGGAACATCTTTCCAGGTGTATGCTTCAATTTCATCCATAGCTGCAGGTGATGTAGCTTCTATTAGTTTCGTATTAGCACGTTTGTAAGCCTGCTCTAAGGTTTCTTTTTTTCCTGTATGCGGTGCGTATGAATGTTTAGAAAACACATTCCAGTAGGCACCATGTTCTTTTTGATATTCATTTATTTCTTTCATGAATGTCCAAACACCATCCCAAGTATAATTAAGTGCTAAATTAGCATCAGGAAAAATTTGTTTTATAACTTCAGCATAAGGTTGCATTTTAGCTGCATAATCGTAACCATCATTCCACCAATATCTATTTCTATTAGGAATATAAAAATATGGCTCGTTGCAAAATTGCCAGGTTTCTACTTTAATATTGTTGTTTTTACAGAAACGTGCTAATTCTAAAATCATTTCCGGACTTTCTGTAAATGCATTAACTGTAATAATCAACTTTCCATTTATTTCTCTTAAAAGTCGGTATAAATCGGTAAGCCTGTGTGGTCCTTTGGTTTCAACAAAATGATGCCCTTTAAGAAACTCCTTTTGGTGGTCGAACATGGCAATATAATCCAAATCATACTGCCCCGTAGCACTGCTGAAGGCATCACCCATAGTTCCAGAAAAAAAACGTAACCAACCTGGTTTTAGTTCTTTTACGATTTCAACAAACTCGGGATGCGTATAACTCCATACTTTGTCAGCAATTCTAACATTAAAACCACTCGCACCTCTTTTGATTGAATGCCCTTTAGAAGTGTTAATATCAATTGTTTTTATATTTTGAGCAGGTACACTAAACACCTGTAACAAACCTATAAATAATACAACATGAATATTTTTTAAAAACATAACAGATATTAACTTATTAAATAACAGAGGATATATTACTTACTTAAAAGCCATTTAATTAAACTTAAAAAGATACTTGATTGAACTTAAACACTTTTGAAGGTGTTCTTGCTTCTACCATAATGGTCTCCATTTCCTCAACAATTTCAGGATATTTACTTGCCAAATTATTAGTTTCACCTTCATCTACAGAAAGGTCATACAATTCTATAGCTGCATTAGGTTTCTTTAAAACATTGTATTTTACGGCTTTCCATTTTCCTTTTCTAACAGCCTGCCTTCCACCTCTTTCGTGAAATTCCCAATATAAATAGTCGTGTTGTTTTTGTTCCTTATCATTACCTAATAATGTTGGTAAAAATGAAATACCATCTAAATTATTCGGTACAGGAGATCCTGCTATTTCTGAAAATGTTGGAAACACATCCCAAAAGGCCGAAATCAAATCTGATGTAGTTCCTTCTTTAATTTTTCCAGGCCACTTTACAATCATAGGAACACGGATACCACCTTCATATAGATCTCTTTTAACTCCTTTAAATGGCCCGTTACTGTTAAAATATTCAGGATCTGCTCCACCTTCTTCATGCGGACCATTATCTGACGCAAATACTATGATGGTATTTTCTTCAATACCTAATTCTTTTACTTTAGCCATAATTTCACCTACTTGATAATCAAGAATTTCTATCATAGCTACAAAAGTTGCATGTGGGTCTTTTTGAGATTCATAATGCCCCTGTCTGTAATTTGGGCCACTATCTAATCCTTTAAATTTCTTTTCTGGTGGATACTTTCCTCTATATTTCTCTATATAAGAATCTGGCGCAGCCAATTCCGCATGAGGAATTATGGATGGTACATATAAAAAGAAAGGTTTATCTTTATTTTCTTCTAAAAAGGCAATCGTTTTTTCTTGAATTAATTCAGGTGCATAAACTCCTTTTTTATTTCCAGCGTTTTCAGTTAATACAATAGAATCTCGGTTAGACCACAAATGATATGGGTAATAATGATGCCCTAATCGCTGACAGTTATAACCATAAAAGACATCAAAACCCTGGTTCACAGGATCGCCTTCGGAACCTGGAAACCCTAAACCCCATTTTCCAAATGCGCCAGTAACATATCCTACTTTTTTTAAGGCTTCTGCTAACGTATAAGTGTTATCTGGTATTGGAAATTGTCCTTCTGGTTTTACTTCTTTGTTTCCACGAATGGGAGTATGTCCCGTATGCATACCTGTTAATAATGCAGATCGAGAGGGCGCACAAACAGTATTACCGGCATAATGTTGTGTAAACGCCATACCCTGAGATGCTAATTTATCAATGTTAGGGGTACTAAATTTTTCTTGACCGTAACTACTTAAATCACCATAACCTAAATCATCTGCCAGAATATAAATAATATTGGGTTTAGCGGGGTTCTCTTCAACAACCTTTGTAGGAACTTGGTTATTATTAGCCTTATTTACGCAGGAAAACACTAAGCTTAAAGAAATAGCTGTTAAGATAACAATACCTTTTTTCATTTATTTTCAATTTATATTAATTTGAATTAACATGTTCTAACACATGCATTTCAACACATTCAAATATATTATTAAAGTAAAAAAAGATTTTCCTAAATACACCCTAAAAATGTTGCAGCCAATTATTCCATAATAAAACAGCACAAAATGCAACATTTAAACCCCATATTTTTTACAAAAACACCCCTTTAAGCTGTTAACTTAAAACCAGTTATTGAAATAAATTTATGTAAATTGTCTCAAAATTGAAATAAAGGCACCTTTTCAACATTTTTAATCCATTCATTTTTTATGACATTTTTTAAACCAATATTAACCATACTTAAGTATTTTTTTATAATTATACCGCTCCTATATGTTTCATCCGCATACTCTCAAACTAATCCTGTTAATTTTCATGAATTAGACATTCATGGGGTTTTGTTTAATAAAAAGGTTAACATCTTGTTTGAAGACAGTTCTGGGTATTTATGGATTGGTAGTAATTCTGGTTTAGACAAATATGATGGTCATAACCTGGTTCAATATCAATTAGATGTTTTTAACCCCAACTCACTCCCAAATAATAATATAAATTCAATTATTGAAGATGAATACCAAAATTTATGGATAGGCAGTGAAAGTTATCTTATTCATTTTAACAGAAAAGAAAATAAATTTACTGGCTTTCTAAAAAATGTTACTTCTGTAGTTAAAAATAAATCCAAAAACGGTTTTATCTGGGTTAATTTAAAAGGTGTTGGACTACTAAAAATTAAGATTAATGAAGATATAACGAAACTAAATTTAGCTTCGGAATTTAGCAATTTACCAAATAATTCCCTTTTCCGAACAACTAAAGAAATTAGTGTTTTGGTAGAAGATGATTTTAAAAGACAATGGGCAGGAACGAACCAAGGCATACAAATTTTAGATAGTAATGGCAGTTTAGTTGCAACTAATTTTACCGAACGAATCGTAGACATGAAATTGTTTGAGAACAATAAAATACTGGCAATTACTCCACAAAATTTATATGTTTTAGGCTATAATAAATCGGATAACAATTTAGAAGTCCTTGAAAATTATTCACAACTTTTAAACACATTTAATGTAGCTGGTAACCTAACTACCACTGCAATTAATCCAGAAAATAATAATTTGTGGGTGGGCACCTCAAATGGCATGATTAAAGCCACTAGAAATAACAATAAATATACTTTCAATCATTATAATAAAAACAACCATAACGTTCATTTATTAAATAACCAAATTACCTCAACTATTTACGATTCCTATGGAAATTTATGGATAGGCTCTTTTAAAGGCATTAATAAATACCTTGGTAGAACTTCACTTTTTGAATATACTCAGATTACCACCAATAATAACTTAACTTCAAGTTTAAACGTTCAAGATACTAATAGTATTCTTGTAGGTACAAATGCTGGACTTTATAATTTCAATCCATTAACAAAAACACATTCAAAAATTGAAAATAACATAAAAGAGGTTAATATTATTACCACAACCTACGAAAAAACAGAACTTTTAATTGCCGATAATTTAAGTATTTATCAATCTATTAATTACAAACCAAATTCATCTTCTTTAAATTTAGTAAAACTTAAATCCTATAAGAACCACATTAAACATATAGCCTCTACCAATAAAAATGAAATTTGGGTGGCCTTATGGAGCGGTGGCATTGATGTTTGGAATAGAAACAAATCCATATCGGATTTTAAGAAAAAAATAATAGAAAAATTAAAAAACCATCATACTTCTGCCCTTTTGTTAACTAGTGAAGACAAACTATGGATAGGTACTCGCGGAGAAGGTTTATATTTAATAGATTTAGTTAAGGAACGTTATAAACATTATCTACCAACTAAAGAAAACGGTTTAACTTCCAATGCTATTTTAAGCCTTCACGAAGATAAAAACGGTAATGTATGGATAGGTACTCGTGGCGGCGGATTAAATCTATATCAAAAAAATTCGGATACATTTAAAAACTTTAAAGAAAGTAAGGCTAACAGTCCAAAAATTGTTTCTGCCATTGAAGAAGATTATAATGGAAATATATGGATGAGTACCCGAGATGGATTAACCGTTTACAATATAAATACTCAAAGATTCACCCCATTTGGTGTTGAAGACGGAATTAATGAAAACCAGTTTGTTTTTAATTCAAGTGCTTCCAACCCACAGAAAGATATCTTATATTTTGGTTGTTCCGATGGTTTTTACAGTGTTTATCCTAAAAAACTAATTCCTCAAACAATAGTACCCACTACTGTAATTACAAGCTTCTCAACATTTGGCGAAAATGACGATTCAAAGTCCGATAGCACGCTAAATAGAATGAATGAAATTAATATTAATTCCGCCAAAGAAATTACACTTCCATATAGTCAAAATAACATTTATGTTAATTTCTCTTCTTTAGATTTAACAGCACCCAATAAAAACGAATATGCATATAAATTAGAAGGGCTTCATAATTACTGGGTTTATACCAGTGCTTTTAATAGAAATGCCAATTATAATGACCTTGCTAATGGCACTTATACCTTCATGGTAAAAAGTTCTAACAGTGATGGCGTTTGGAACGAAGAACCAACAAAAGTAACCTTTACAATTCAACCCCCTATTTGGAAAAGTACCTGGGCTATAATCATCTATATTATATTAGGCTTATTAATAATTTATATAAGCTCTATTTTAATAAGAAGATGGTATGTGTTGAAGAAAAATTTATTAAAAGAAACTATTAGCCGAGAAAAAGACAACGAACATAATAGAATGAAAATGGTTTTCTTTACCGATATTTCTCATGAATTAAGAACGCCATTGTCCTTAATATTAGGAACCATTGAAAAAGTAATAAAAGAAAAGAATTTTACTTTAAGCCCAGTAAGTTCCGAACGTATTTATAACAACACCCTCCGAATGCACCGCCTTATTAATCAAATAATGGATATTCGAAAATTTGATGAAGGTAAATTAAAGCTAAATATCTCAAAGAATAATGTTGTAGAAGATGTTCATACCATTAAAAATGCTTTTAATGATTTTGCCAATAACAATGATATAAAATACGAATTCATTTCCGCTGAAGATGAAATTTTAGGCTGGTATGATGTAGATATTTTAGAAAAAACACTTTTCAACCTCCTGTCTAATGCCTTTAAATATACCAAAGAAAAAGGAGCTATTACCGTAACTCTAGAACAAGTAAAACTAAATAATACCCTAATTGGTAATAAGAACTTAATTGGAAAACATATAAAATGTACTGTAAAAGACAACGGTATTGGTATTCCTAAAAAAGATTTACAATATATTTTTGATCGCTATTACCAAGCCACTAAAGCACAACGAAATCAAATTCCAGGTACAGGAATTGGTATGGAGCTTGTACATAAACTAATAGACCGTCACCATGGCGCAATTACAGTAGAAAGCGAAGAAAATGTGTTTACAGAGTTCACTTTTTACCTTCCTATTTCTAAAGGTAAGTACAATAAAAATGAACGAATTGATACCGGAATGCCATTAAAAAGAAACTTTATTAAAGCTTCAGAATTTCAGGTTATCGATAAAACTCCTGGCGATATTAAGCCATTACAAGCCATTGTAAAATCCAACAAAGCAAAAATCCTTATTGTAGAAGATAATATTGATTTAAGACAAATGATTAAGGATGAATTAAATTCAGATTTCACCATCATAGAAGCCTCTAATGGAAAAGAAGGTTATGAAACCGCATTAACTGAAAAACCAGATCTTATAATTAGTGACATCATGATGCCTGTACAAGATGGTATTTCGATGTTAAAACAAATTAAAAAGAATGAGGAATTTAATAATATTCCCATATTCATGCTAACCGCTAAAAACTCTAACGACACTAAAATTGAATGCTTAAGCCTTGGTGCTAATGATTATATTGAAAAACCTTTTAGTTTAGACTTCTTGAAATGGAAACTAAAAAACACCTTTAAAACCAGAGAAAACCTAAAGGAAAAATACAGTAAGGTTATTACAACAGCACCTGTTGATATTCAAGTGGACTCTAATGATGAAATTTTAATTAAGAAGCTTATTAAAATTATTGAAGAAAACATGAATAATAACATTTTAACTGTTGAATTTTTAGCTTCTGAAATTGGAATGAGCAGGGCCAACCTTTACAGAAAAGTGCAACTGATTTTAAACGACACTCCTATAAACTTCATAAAAACCATTAAATTAAAAAGAGCGGCACAATTATTAAAACAGAACAAAATGTATATCTCTGAAGTAGCTTATATGACAGGTTTTAACAACCAAAAATATTTCAGCAAGTGTTTTAATAAGGAATATGGAATGAGCCCAACCGAATACATTAATAACCATAAAGCCCCAAAGCAAGAAGTAGAGTTAGAGCAACTGTAGTTATATAATTAGCTGCTGAAAATAAAAAACCGACCACAATTTAAGTACTTGAGGTCGGTTTTTTATTTATTTTAATTGTGACGTCCTAGAATAGTGTTACACTTAACACTTAATCATTCATGGAACCACAAGAATCAAATTACAAAAAGCGCACGCAAAAGGACTACAGTTTAAGTCTAAAACTACAAGTTGTTCAAGAAATAGAGCTAGGGT
>NZ_JBFHGK010000023.1:0-60001 GCF_041583155.1 Mariniflexile sp. | reverse complement strand
CCAATTACATGTTGACTCCCAATCAAATGCACAAACAAAATAGTATCAAAAGAAAAAAATATAAAACTAAAAAAGGCAGTGACATAAAATCACTACCTTTAAATTATTAATTCTGTATCCCTATTTCAGGACGTCACAAATTTTTGCTATTAATCCTGCTCTAAATATTTTTCCATAATAGATATGGCCGCTTTAGAAATAACAGTTCCTGGTCCAAAAATGGCAGCAACTTTACGTTCTAACAAGTAATTATAATCTTGCTCTGGAATAACACCGCCAGCAAATACCATAATATCTGGTCTTCCTAGTTTTTCTAATTCACCAATTAATTGCGGAATAAGTGTTTTATGTCCTGCTGCTAAACTAGAGGCGCCAACAAAATGCACATCATTTTCAATAGCTTGTTTAGCTACCTCTTCTGGCGTTTGGAATAAAGGCCCCATATCCACATCAAAACCTAAATCGGCAAAACTAGAAGCTACTACTTTCGCTCCTCTATCATGCCCGTCTTGTCCCATTTTCGCAATCATAACACGAGGACGACGCCCTTCAATTTTCGCAAATTTATCGGCCACTTTTTGCGCCTGAGCGAAGGTGCTATCATTACTTACTTCTTTGCCATAAACGCCACTAATCAATTTATTATCTGCTTTATGACGACCGAAATGAGTCTCTAACGCATCCGAAATTTCACCTAAGGTTGCAAAATTTTCAGCAGCTTCAACAGCTAATTCTAATAAATTTCCTTTTCCAGTTGCAGCACATTCTGATAATGCTTTTAATTTAGCATCTACAACATTTTGATCTCTGTTTGCTCTTAATTTTTTCAAGCGCTCAATTTGAGATAATCTTACAACTGAATTATCAACTTCTAATATTTGAATATTTGATTTTTCTTCCGTTTGAAATTTATTAACCCCAACTAGAATATCTTGTGCAGAATCCAAACGTGCTTGCTTTCTTGCCGAAGCTTCTTCAATACGCATTTTAGGAACACCTGTTTCAATAGCTTTTGCCATGCCTCCTAACTCTTCAACCTCTTCAATAAGTTTCCAAGCTTTTTTGGCAATTTCCTGAGTTAAATATTCAACATAATAAGATCCTGCCCAAGGGTCGACAGATTTTGTCATTTGCGTTTCATCTTGGATGAATATTTGCGTATTACGCGCAATTCTGGCAGAGAAATCGGTTGGTAAAGCAATCGCTTCATCCAATGCATTTGTATGTAACGATTGGGTACCACCCAAGGTAGCAGCCATTGCTTCAATACAGGTACGAGCCACGTTGTTAAAAGGATCTTGTTCACTTAAACTCCATCCAGATGTTTGACTATGGGTACGCAATGCCATCGATTTTGGATTTTGTGGATTGAATGATTTGATGATTTTTGCCCATAGCATACGTGCAGCTCGCATTTTCGCAATTTCCATAAAATGATTCATTCCTACTGCCCAGAAGAATGATAAACGAGGTGCAAATTCATCAATTTTTAAACCAGACGCTAATCCAGTTCTAATGTACTCCATACCATCAGCTAATGTATAAGCTAACTCAATATCAGCAGTTGCTCCAGCTTCCTGCATGTGGTAACCACTAATAGAAATAGAGTTGAACTTAGGCATGTTTTTGGTAGTGTAATCAAAAATATCACCAATAATTTTCATTGAAGGTAATGGCGGATAAATGTATGTATTACGCACCATAAACTCTTTCAAAATATCATTCTGAATGGTTCCGCTTAATTGATCTAAAGAAACCCCTTGTTTTTTAGCAGCAGCAATGTAGAATGCCATAATTGGCAAAACGGCACCGTTCATGGTCATGGAAACAGACATTTTATCTAACGTAATTTGGTCGAATAAAATTTCCATATCTAAAATAGAATCGATAGCCACACCTGCTTTACCAACATCACCTGTTACACGAGGGTGATCGGAATCGTAACCTCTATGCGTTGCTAAATCGAATGCTACTGAAAGTCCTTTTTGACCAGCTGCTAAGTTTCTTCTGTAAAAAGCGTTTGACTCTTCTGCTGTAGAAAAACCTGCGTATTGTCTAATAGTCCAAGGACGCATGGCATACATTGCGGAATATGGTCCTCTTAAAAAAGGAGGAACACCGGCCACATAGTTTAAATGTTCTGCCTCTGAAATATCGGCTTTAGTAAACTGTTTTTTTACAGGGATACCTTCAGGCGTATTCCAAACGTCTTGATTGTTTTTATTTTCAACTGTTGGTTTAACAGCTGAATTTATTTTTATATCTGAAAAATCTGGTTGCATAGTCTTAAGATTTTAATGTTTTTTGAACTTTTTTCTGAATAGCTGAAAGTGTTACAAGAACATCTGATCTCATATTTACAACACCATCTAAACCAGCTTCAGTTAATTCGTCCATATTTTTAGGAGCACCAGCCAATAGCAATACCTTATCCGTATTTATAGCTCTAAATGTTTTTATAAAGTCTAGTGCAGTTTCGTCGTAATCTTGATCTGAACTACAAATTACAACGACATGAGAATTAGCTTCCGCACTTTTGGTAGCGGCAACTACTGCATTTGCAAAGGTTTCTTCCTGATGAACATCAAAACCACTTACACCAATAAAATCATATGAAAAAGCAGCTCTTGCTTTACGCATGGTTAAATTTCCATAAGAAGCCAATTGCACAATTGGACGAACACCTGTAGCAGCAACGATTTCCTCAGTCACTTTACGCATGGCCTCAATTTCTAAGGAAGCTCTTCTTGGCGTTAATACTTTAGAATTTTCAGTAACATTTGTTGAAAGCCTATCTTTATCAACCGTTTCCATTAAATTAGGATATTTATTAATACCCACCATAGCTGAACGTCGCTGGCTTAATAATTTTAATTTTTGCAAACGAATTTCTGCAATTTGTTGTTGAATGGTTTCTGCTTCAAAAGCAGCATAAAAACCTCCATTTGCCTGAATGGCTTTAAATAATTCTAAAGCTTTTTCAGCAATTTTAGTACTTACTTCTTCTATATAATAGCTACCATCAACAGGGTTTGCTACTTTACCAAAATAAGATTCTTCTCTTAAAATAGTGGTAATGTTTCCTGCTATTCTACTTGAAAAATCAGAAGCGCTTTTAAACTCTTTATCGTAAGGGTCAATTAAAACACCATCTACATTTCCTAAAATAGCAGACATGGCTTCTGTGGTACAACGCAATAAGTTTGTTTCAGCATCTGTAACCGATTTACTCCAAATAGAGGTTTTAGCAGTAGTAATATTTGAAAAATCTGTAACTCCATATTTGGCAGCTACTTCTGCTAATAAATTATTAAAAGCTCTGAATTTGCCAATTTCAACAAAATATTCTAAGCCAATAGCTAACAGTACATTTAAGTTGTTAAAAATAGATTGCTCTGAAACGCCTTTTGCCTTTAATTTTTCAACTAAAAATACTAACGAGTTTAAGGTATAAGCAATTTCCTGAACTTGATTAGCGCCAGAGTCTAAATATTCAGTTCCCGAAATTGTTATGGCTTTAAAATTAGGGAAATCGGCTGTTAATTTTATTAATTCTGCAGCATCTTCTACTTTACTTTCATCGAAAGACCCCGTTGTTACGTAACTAGAAATTAAACTTGTATTGATAAAACCTTTTAAGTTTTTACCTTTTGCCACAGCAACCAAGTCTTTTGTAAAGGCAATCGCATTATTGTACAACTCAAAAGAAACTGTAACTTCATTTAAGTCTATTCCTTTTAAAAGCTCTGCAACAGGCACAGCATCAATTAATTGAAATATGATGCCATTCAACCCTTCTTCAATAGCTTTTTTTGCTAAATCATTTCCTGTTTCAGCACAACAAACAGCAATGCTTCTATAATTGACTAAAGATTGCGAATTTTGTCCTGTATTTTTAAGTTGAGTAATGGTGTCTTCAGCAGTATAAAAAGGCTGAAAATCAAGACCACTAAGATTATTCCAAACTAGTTTTTTATTGAAATCTTCACCTTTTAAATCGGCGTTTACTCTCTCAATCCATTGCTGCTTAGTAACAGGAGCAAATTCTGAGAAAAGTTTTTTGTTAGTATCCATACTATTATTATTATGTTTAACTTATATATTTAAACTGTAATGCTACTTCCAAATCTTTCGAAAATAGCTTTGTCTAATGCTTCTCTATGATTTGGATGAGCAATGTCTCTTAGAGCTACGGCACGTTGTTTTAAAGTTCTTCCAAATAATTCGGCTACACCATATTCAGTTGCAACAAATCGGGCGTGAGCACGTGTTGTAACAACGCCAGCGCCTTGTTTTAGCATAGGTGTAATTTTAGAAACGCCTTTTAATGTTTGTGAAGAAATTGCAATGATTGGTTTTCCGCCTTTAGATAAAGCAGCACCTCTCATAAAATCCATTTGACCACCAACACCAGAAAACATTCTTGGCCCAATTGAATCGGCACAAACTTGTCCTGTAATATCTATTTCTATAGCAGAGTTAATGGCTGTTGCTTTTGGATTTTGACGGATAATAGACGTATCGTTCACATAAGCAATATCTCTCATTTCAATTTCTGGATTATCGTCCATAAAATCATATAATCTTCTGGTACCCATTGCAAATCCTGATACAATTTTATATGGGTTTGTTTTCTTTTTAGAACCATTTACTACGCCTTTTTCAACTAAATCTACTAAACCTTCAGAGAACATTTCGGTGTGTACTCCTAGGTTTTTATGATTTGTTAAATACCTTAAAACGGCATTTGGAATACCACCAATACCCATTTGAAGTGTAGCACCGTCATCAATAATTGCTGCAATATTTTTACCTATGGCTTGTTCTTCTTCAGTTGGTTGTACAAATTTCATTTCATAAATTTCCTCAACTACTTCTACACAAGCAGAAAAATTTCTTAAATGAACTTGGGCGTCACCAAAAGTTCTTGGCATTCTTGGGTTAATTTGGGCAATAACCGTTTTACCATGCTCAATTCCAGCTAAAACAATATCTACTGAAACGCCTAAAGAGCAAAACCCATGTTGATCTGGTGGAGACACATTTACCATAACAACATCTAAATTCATATAGCCTTGTCGGAATAAACTCGGAATATCACTTAAAAAAATTGGAATGTAATCAACAGTATCTCCTACCATTTTTCTAACATTTCCTCCTATAAAAAAAGCACTTGTATGAAAGCTATCTCGGAATTCTGGTGCTATATAGCCACATTCGCCCTCAGTATGTAAATGGCAAATTTCTACACCTCTTAATTGAGGCCCTCTTGCCACCATTGCTCTAATAAGTGTTTGAGGTGTTGCTGAACCTCCTTGAATTAACACTCTATCACCTGACTTAATTAGTTTTACAGCATCTTCAGCTGACATTTTGTTCGGTATATTCATTGTCTAATTTATTTAATTTTTATGTCTTATTTGTTTATGTTCTTATATTTATCCTAAAAAACTTAATATGATACCTGCTGCAATGGCCGAACCTATAACGCCGGCAACATTGGGTGCCATAGCATGCATTAATAAATAATTATGCGGGTCGGCTTTAATTCCTTCAGCATGTACTACCCTTGCACTATCTGGAACCGCAGAAACGCCCGATGCTCCAATAAGTGGATTTAATTTATCATCACCCTTTAGGAACAGGTTCATGAATTTTGCAAACATTAAACCGCCCATAGTGGCTATTACAAATGAAATAGCTCCCAGTGCAAAAATCTTCATTGAATCTGCAGTTAGAAATATATCGGCCTGTGTTGATGCTCCAACTGTAACACCTAGCAATATGGTAACGATATCAATTAATTTGGTGCGAGCCGTATCAGCTAATCGTTCAGTTCTACCAGATTCTTTAAGTAAATTCCCGAAGAACAACATCCCTAATAAAGGCAAGGCACTTGGCGATATAAAAGTTGTAAGCAATAACGCTACCACTGGGAAAATCATTTTTTCCTTTTGAGTGACGGCTCTTGGAGGCTTCATTCTAATTAATCGTTCTTTTTTAGAAGTTAACAGCCTCATAATAGGTGGTTGAATAACGGGTACCAATGCCATATATGAGTAGGCTGCAATTGCTATAGGTCCTATTAAGTTTTTTACCGTAGTACCATCTGGTAAAATATTTACACCATTGGCTAATTTTGATGATAAGAAAATGGCCGTTGGACCATCTGCGCCACCAATAATTCCAATAGCACCAGCTTCTGGAAGGCTAAACCCTAAATACAAAGCTCCTAAAAACGTACCAAAAACACCAATTTGAGCTGCCGCACCTAAAAGCATTAATTTAGGGTTTGCAATTAAAGATGAGAAATCGGTCATGGCTCCAATACCTAAAAATATTAGTGGTGGGTAGACCCCTTTAACAACACCAAAATACAGGTAATTTAGTACCGATCCTGTTTCATAAATTCCTGTTTGATAACCTGCTACAAAAGGAATATTCCCTATTATCACACCCGTACCAATAGGAATTAGCAATAAAGGCTCGTAATCGAACTTAATCCCGAGGTAGATAAATACAATTCCAATAAAGATCATGAGGATATTACCACCTTGTGCATTTGCAAAACCTGTGAAACTGTAAAATCGGTTAATCCCGTCGAGAGCCTCCGAAATAAAACTTTCATTATTTGTGTCTTCATCTGCTTGAACATCAGCCGTAGTTGAGATAGCATTGTTAGTATTTGTATTCAACCCTAAAACAGGTCGAATAAAAACTAGCAGCGATAGAACTCCAAATATTAATATTACTCTTTTCATTTCTTTGTTATAAACAAGCTCTCAAATTAACCGAATTGTTCATGTTTTCTTTTTTAGGTTCTTTATCTAAATTCTAAATCACCTTTACTTTTTTATTCCAATTCTATCATTACTTCACTTTGCAGTACTTGTTGGCCTACATTAACATTAATAGCCGTAACTAGGCCTGATTTCTCAGAGGTTATGCTATTTTCCATCTTCATGGCTTCTAAAACCAATAACTCATCGCCCACCTTAATTGTATCTCCAACTTTTACGTTAATTGATAAAACAACCCCAGGAATTGGTGCTACTATTTTAGTTTTTGAAGCAGCTGGATTTATTTTAATTGGCTCTATTGTTGAACTTGCTGGTTTACGAACTAGTGTTGGTGTTTTTACCGTTTTAACTGTTTCTTTCATTTTAACAGAATAAACAGTACCGTTTACTTCCAACTCTATAACATTATCTTCGTGTGATACAATTTTAACCCCGTAACTATTTTCATTTATGTTGAATGTGAAATTTTTCATATTCTTAATATTATTATCAGATTAAAAATAATTCCAAACTAGAGCCTATTTCTATAAGCGCTATAAATTTTGGAACTCCACGGAGAATACATTTTTCTTGCTTGTTTTATGGTCAAAATAGCGTTCTCGTGATCATGCTGTGTATTTAAGTACAAGTGAATTGCTACTGAAATTGCAGCGGCTATCTCTCCTGTAAATTGCGGGCTCACTTTAGGTGATATTTCTTTAATTTTTTTATCAGGACCTTTGGTAATAATTTTATATAAATAAAGCATTGTAGGCATTCCATATTTAAAAAACAGCGTTAGTAATAGCAGGCCACTAAAAACTATTAATAAGCCTGTAATTAAAATGATATAACCTTCGGTAATAGTATCTGTTGTTAAAAATATTGGTGTCATTACAGCGGGATATTTGAGTGTTTTTTAGGCGGATTTACATCCTTTTTATTGGCTAGTAATTCAAGCGCTCTAATAATTCTAAAACGTGTATTTCTAGGCTCTATAACATCATCTATAAACCCATATTTGGCAGCCACATAAGGGTTGGCAAATTTGGTATTATATTCATTTTCCTTTTCTTCAATGTAATGCCTTTTCTCGCCTTCATCTACAATCTTGCTAATGTTGGTGCCTTCTAAAACTTCAACAGCACCTTTTGCTCCCATTACTGCAATCTCGGCTGTTGGCCATGCGTAATTTAAATCGCCTCGTAGCTGTTTACAGCTCATTACATCATGTGCACCACCATATGATTTTCGTAATGTGATGGTTACTTTAGGCACTGTGGCTTCACCATAAGCAAATAGTAATTTTGCCCCGTGTAAAATGATACCACCATATTCTTGTCCTGTACCTGGTAAAAATCCAGGAACATCTACTAGAGTAACTATAGGAATATTGAAAGCGTCGCAAAAACGAACAAATCTAGCGGCTTTTCTAGAGGATTCAGTATCTAAAACACCTGCATAATATTTGGGTTGATTTGCAACAATACCAACCGAACGTCCATTAAAACGAGCAAAACCTACAACTATGTTTTTTGCATAATTTCTGTGTACTTCCAAAAATTCACCATTATCTGTAATGGTTGCAATAACATCAATAATGTCATAAGCCTGATTAGCGTTTTCTGGAATGATGGTATTCAAAATATCATCTAATCTATCAATAGGATCTGATGTTGTTATCGTTGGTGGATCTTCAAGATTATTTGAAGGTAAATAGCTTAACAACTTTCTAATTAAAAGCAGATTTTCTTCGTCGTTTTCAGCTAAAAAATGAGACACACCAGATTTCGATGAGTGGATATTGGCACCCCCCAGCTCTTCAGCCGTAACCACTTCGCCAGTAACGGTTTGAACTACTTTCGGACCGGTAACAAACATATAGCTTGTTTTATCGGTCATTATGGTGAAATCTGTTAACGCCGGTGAATAAACCGCACCACCAGCACAAGGCCCTAAAATGGATGAAATTTGAGGAATAACCCCCGATGCCATGATATTTCTTTGGAAAATCTCGGCATAACCGGCAAGTGACCGTACTCCTTCCTGAATACGGGCCCCACCACTATCATTAAGTCCGATTACGGGCGCACCAATTTTCATGGCCATATCCATAATCTTACATATTTTCAATGCATAGGTTTCTGAAAGAGAACCTCCAAAAACCGTAAAATCTTGAGCAAAAACATAAACAATTTTTCCATCAATGGTTCCATGACCGGTTACAACACCGTCGGAAAGATAAATTTCCTTATCCAACCCAAAAGATTTGGTTCTATGGGTAACGAACATATCAAACTCTTCAAAGCTATTATCATCTAAAAGAATATCTATTCTTTCACGAGCTGTTAACTTGCCTTTGGCATGTTGTGAATTGATGCGTTTTTCACCACCACCCAACCGTGCTTTAGCCCGTTTTGCTATGAGTTCGTTTATTTTATCCTGATTTGCCATTATTTAAATGAATTTGCTTTATTCTTAAAGTCGTTTTATTCCTTAGAACAAAGCTCTGTAAGAACACCTAATGTTGATTTCGGATGTAGGAAACCAATATTAAGTCCTTCAGCACCTTTTCTAGATACTTTATCTATAAGTGTAACACCTCTTTCCTCTGCTTGTTTTAAGGCCTCTGTAGCGTTTTTAACAGCAAAAGCTATATGATGTATACCTTGCCCCTTTTTCTCAATAAATTTACCGATTGGTCCATCTGGAGCTGTACTTTCAAGAAGTTCAATTTTTGTGTCACCTACCAAAAAAAAGGCTGTTTTCACTTTCTGATCAACAACCTCTTCTATAGAATAACACTTCATACCTAAAACGCCTTCGTAGTATTTAATAGATTCTTCAAGGTTTTCAACAGCAATTCCTATGTGCTCAATATGTGAAATATTCATAATAATATGTTTTATTTTATTTTGCTTCAAAATTAAAGGAACAAACTACTTAATATTATGACGGATGTCATGTATTAGTCAAATAGTTAGAATAAATATAAACTATATCGTTATAGTATTTTAATTATTTTTTAGCCCGCCAAACAAATAGGTTTATATTTGAAATATGTTACCGAAAACAGCATTTTTAAAACGAAATAAAACACCTTTATTCTGGGTGTTTTCTTGCATTTTACTCTATATTTCATTTGCATACGATTTACATAGAACAGATTATATAAAACTTTTAACACTTTTTACTGCGTTGTTTTTTCTGTTTTACAAACTAGTTAACTTATTAAAAACCCGATTGGTATTTTTAACTTGGTTAGCTTTTATTTTTAGGACTGTTTTTATTTTGGCCATCCCAAACCTATCTCAAGATTTCTACCGATTTATATGGGATGGCAGAATGATTTTGGAAGGATTTAATCCCTATTTACATACCGTGGAATCTTTTATAAGCACAGGAAAATTTCCCGTGGCAGAATCTCAAATGCTATATGATGGCATGGGAAAACTTAATGCTGGTCATTTCACCAATTATCCTCCTATAAACCAATTGTGTTTTGCCATTGCTGCACTATTTGCTGGGAAAAGCATACTTGGTTCGGTAGTGGTTATGCGTTTAATTATAATTGCAGCCGATTTTGGAACCTTAGTTTTTGGAAAAAAATTACTACTTAAATTAAACATTCCCAGTTATCACATTTTTTGGTACCTATTAAATCCATTTATAATTATTGAATTAACTGGAAACCTTCATTTTGAAGGGGTTATGATTTTCTTTTTAATTTGGAGTTTGTATTTGCTGCATTCAGGAAAATGGCAATTTTCTGCTGTAATTTTCGCTTTATCTATTGCTACAAAATTGGTTCCTTTAATGTTTTTACCTTTGGTTTTTTATTGGTTTGTGAAGTATAAAAATAGTTCAGCAACTGAAGTATTTGAAACAAAATCTTTTAAAACCATTGGATTTTTGAAACTTATAGGGTTTTACAGCTTGGTTGGAATTTCTACTTTGGTATTATTTGCACCGTTCTTTTCAACACAATTCATTAATAACTATACTAAAACAGTTGGCTTGTGGTTTCAAAACTTTGAATTTAATGCGAGTATTTACTATATAGCTCGTGAAATTGGGTATTCATTTAGGGGCTATAACGAGATTGCAACTATTGGCAAAACCATACCCGTAATTGTAATTTTATTTGTGCTGGGTGTTACTTTTTTAAGAAAAAATAAAACTACAACGCAGCTTATAACTAGCATGCTTTTCGTGCTTTCATTTTACTATTTTACGGCAACAACTGTACATCCTTGGTATATTTCAACACTGTTAATACTATCCGTGTTTACTAATTACAAATTTCCATTGGTTTGGAGTTTCACCATTATTTTGAGCTATTTAGCCTATTTGAATACGAATAATTCTGAGAATTTATGGATTATAGCCTTGGAGTATTTAATTATTTATTCGGTGTTTATTTGGGAAGTTTTAATTAAAGAAAATTTTAGCAATAAACATATCAACCACCTCAATAACAATTAAAATAATAATAATCCATTCTAACTTACTGCTCTCCTTATGGTACATAATATCTTTAAAGAGGTCTAGATTCTCTTTAATAATTTCAATACGGTCGTGAATTAATCGATATCTATCCGTTAAATCGAAGGTTTGTTTAAGTTCTAGGTTTAACTTATTAAGTTGTTCATTTTCCCAGGTACTATCAGGAGAATCAAAAATGTATAAGTTTTCAGAAATGCGGTTTTTAATGTTTAAGACCCTGCCTATAAACCGCTTTAAGGTATAACCAGAAATATCCAATTTCCCTTTATTTTCTAAATAGGTAGTATGCTTATTGGTTTCTATTAACAACGCCTCGGTTATTTCGGAATAGCGATCAAGAGCTACGGACTGCGAGGTATTCAACATTACTAAACGTATCATCTCTTCATCCAAACTAGGAAGAATAACGCTGTTAAAACCTACTTTAAGCGTGTTGTTTGATACTGATACTTCCACCACATCGGAAAGTTTATCAATAAAATAGTTGGTGCAAAAAGGTTTGATTTTGTTAAATACACTATTGATGGTATCCTCATCTAAATTAAAGAAGCTTACAATACCATATTGGAATATATAAATAAAGGAATTGTTGGATACTTTATAAAAAAGCTCGTCACTACCATGGAAGATTAACGACCATGATAAGTGACTTTTACTTTCTTTAATATTAATTGTGTTCGCTACCTGATAAGCAACTGTGGCGTACATTGTGTATTGAAAATTTCAGATGAATTTTTAAAACTCTTAAACTTCAACATGTCTCCGTTACGAACTTTAATAAAGAACGAAATGTGTTTGTTCATTATTCTTAAAAACTAAATTTGAATTACCAAACTAATTTTTCTGAATTAAGGCTCCATACGTTTATTCTCAATCTATCAATTAGGCAATAATAATTGCCAAAATGAAGATGACAATATCTTACCTTGTAATAGATTATTCAGGGTTAATAAACAAAAATTTATCAACCCTAATAAAAATCATGCTCTTTCAAAAGCAATTACTTAAATAGGCTTTAAACTTTCAACTCTATAAATTACAAAATCTTCGTCTTCATCCTCAAAATCTTCAACAAAAGTTATTCTAAAACTTTTGTCTATAAGACTTTTATCATTCTTTAAATCGTATTGCTTTAGTACTCTAGGATGCACTTCCTCGAATACTAACTCTTCTCCATTTTCAAACCAAAACGTAAAGTAACCGTTCTTGTAAGACTTAAAAACAGCTGTTCTCATATCTAAAAACTAATCAATGTCATCATCTTCATCATCCTCATCCTCGTCGTAATCTGAATCGGCATCATCCATATCGTCATCATCCTCATCGTCGTCATCTACGGGTTTTACCTTTTTAACTTCTATTTCGTCGTCGTCATCGTCTAAATCCGTATCTGCATCATCAACTTTAACTTCTTCAAAATCATCAGCAACATCCGTATCATCGTCACCGAAGTCTTCCATAGCTTGCACAAGGCGTTTACCTACTTTTACTAAATAAATAGTGTCCTCGGTTCTTACCTCTACAGCTTCTATTATTTCATTTTGAGCATTTCTAAATGAAATCACATCTGTTTCATCGTATCCATCAGGAAACTTTTCAACTAGAAGATTTAAGATATCTTCATTTAATTTTTTGTAATCTACAATTTTGCGTAACATTTTATTTGGGTTGGAATTATTGGTCTAACAAATATGCAAAAATTAATGGTGCAACAATTGTTGCATCACTTTCTATTATGTATTTTGGAGTATCTACATCTAGTTTACCCCAAGTAATCTTTTCGTTTGGCACGGCACCAGAATATGAACCGTAGCTAGTTGTTGAGTCGCTAATTTGACAAAAATAGCTCCAAAACGGAATATCGTGCATTTCCATATCTTGGTAAAGCATTGGTACAACACAAATTGGAAAATCGCCCGCAATACCTCCACCAATTTGGAAGAAACCTACACCTTTACCCGCTGAATTTTTTGGATACCAATCGGCTAACCACATCATATACTCAATACCACTTTTGGTAGTTGATGCTTTAAATTCGCCTTTAATGCAATAAGAAGCAAAGATATTACCCATGGTACTATCTTCCCATCCTGGAACTACGATTGGCAAGTTTTTTTCGGCAGCAGCTACCATCCAAGAGTCTTTTGGATCAATCTCGTAATATTGCTCTAACACTCCTGAATTTATCATTTGATACATAAATTCATGTGGAAAATAGCGTTCTCCAGCTTTATCAGCTTTATTCCAAATATCGTATAAATGCGATTGTAATCTTCTAAAAGCTTCTTCTTCTGGGATACAAGTATCGGTAACACGATTAAAATGATTATCTAATAAATCACGCTCTTCTTCTGGAGATAAATCTCTGTAATTTGGCACGCGTTTATAGGAATTATGCGCAACTAAATTCATGATATCCTCCTCAAGATTTGCTCCTGTACAAGATATGATTTGAATTTTATCTTGACGAATCATTTCTGCTAAGGATTTTCCCAACTCGGCAGTACTCATCGCACCTGCTAATGTCACCATCATTTTACCACCTTCAAGCAAGTGTGTTTCGTAGCCTTTTGCGGCATCTACTAAAGCAGCAGCGTTAAAGTGTAAATAATTTTTTTCTATAAATTGTGATATTGGTCCTTTAGTACTCATCGTCGTCATTAAATTTTAAAGCGTTATTTTTTTGTTTTGAATTATCGTAGGTGTTATCATAATCATCACCTACTTCTTCACCCATAAATTTATAACTTAACATTTTATAATACAATTTTGCAGCTAAAAAATCGGATGCTTTTTGTTTTACACTTGGGCATAGTTCTACAATATCAAACCCTACCACATTTTTTTCGGCAAAAACTTGCTTTAAAAAATCCAAGGTTTCATACCAAAACAAGCCTCCGGGAAGAGGTGATGCTGTATTTGGCATTATGGAAATGTCTAATGCATTTAAATTAAAATTGATAAAAACATTATCTGTCATTTGGTCAATGGCTGAATCTATCCAAGTATCATCAACCGCCATTTCATGAGCAAAATATGTTTTCTCAATTTCTGCGATTGTTTTCTCGTTGGCACTCATTGATCGTATACCAACTTGAATTAAATTAGTCATTTGGTTTGCCTCATGCAACGCACATGCATTATTTATGGCACTACCATTATGGGTTTTTCTCAAATTAGCGTGTGCACCAATGTGCAGCACTGTTAAACTTGGAAACATTTCATTAAACGCACGAATGGTTCCTATAGAAACAACATGCTCGCTACCAAAAGAAGTAACAAATTTATTTTTTTTGATATATTTTTTTGTGATTTGATGAACAGCATCAACCATGGCTTCTGCCGAGGTGTTTTCTTCAATAGCATCTGCTAAAAAAACGCCTTGCTGGTAAACTTCTGTATCAGTTTCAATATCGTAAAGTTCCATGTTATCTGAAGCTTTTAAAAAGGCTTCCGGACCTTTTTCAGACCCTTTTTGAACGCTGTTTGCATTTTCAAAAGGCACAGGAATTAAAACAATTTTGGCTTGCTCTAACTTCCCAAATTCTTCTGCTATACCAGCATACGTGTTATTTGTCATAACCTAAAATTTTAAGTAAGTCTTCACTTTTTTGTTGTTCACTAAAAAGCTCGGTTGTGATATTTCCATCGGCATCTCTATCAATCAAGATGTGTTTTGGCATAGGGATTAAACAGTGTTGTAACCCTCCAAAACCACCAATAGTTTCCTGATAGGCACCTGTATTAAAGAAGCCAATATACAAAGGCTTATCTTTATTATATTTTGGCAAATAAATGGCATTCATGTGTTGCTCACTATTGTAATAATCATCACTATCACATGTTAAACCTCCTAACAAAACACGCTCGTAACTTTCATGCCACCTGTTAATTGGCAACATAACGAAACGTTTATTAATAGCCCAAGTATCTGGTAATGTTGTGATGAAAGATGAGTTAATCATGTTCCACTTTTCACGATCATTTTGTTGCTTTTGGTATAAGACCTCGTAAATAGCACCGCCGCTCTCTCCAACAGTAAAACTGCCAAACTCAGTAAAAATGTGTGGCACTTCTACCTCTTCTTCTTCACATACTAACTTTATTTGGTTAATGATTTCGCCTACAATATATTCATAATCAAAATCAAAAGCCAAAGAGTTCTTAATCGGAAATCCACCACCAATATTTAAACTATCTAAACTTGGGCAAATACGTTTTAAACTCGTATAAACTTTTAAACATTTTGTAAGCTCGTTCCAGTAATACGCATTATCACGAATTCCAGTATTAATGAAAAAATGAAGCATTTTTAGTTTCACTTTACTATTTTCTTTAATCTGGCTTCTGTAAAAAGGTAATATGTTTTTATAACCAATACCTAATCGTGAAGTATAGAACTCAAATTTTGGTTCTTCTTCTGAAGCGATTCGGATTCCGACATTAAACTTTCCTTTTATTTCTTTTGAAAGCAAATCTATTTCTTCGTAGTTATCAATTATAGGAATACAGTTTTTGTGTCCGCTATTAATTAATCTTGCTATGTTAGAAATGTATTTATCTCTTTTGAAACCGTTACTAATAACGTAAGTTTTGTCGGTTATCTTACCTTCGGCTTTTAAACTTTCAACAATATCAATATCAAAAGCTGAAGATGTTTCAATGTGAATATCGTTCTTTAAAGCTTCATCTAAAACATGTTTAAAGTGCGAGCTTTTTGTGCAATAGCAATAATTGTATTTGCCTTTATATTTATTAGCTTTTATGGCTTTATCAAACCAGCCTTTTGCGCGGTGAATATTATTAGAAATTTGCGGTAAATACGTAAATTTTAAAGGTGCACCATATTGTTCAACTAATCCCATTAAATCAATGCCATGGAATCGTAAATGTCTTTCGTTTAGATCAAATTCTTCTTGCGGAAAATAAAAAGATTGATTTATTAAATCAATGTATTTGGTATTCATTCTTTATTTTTAGATGTAATAGTTTAATGATAATTTTTTAAAGTTAAGAAACATTCGTTTCTAATCAAATTATATTACCTATTAATCAAATTCGAATTTGACTTTGGGTTGTTGGAATAAAGCCATAGATATGCTGACTTCCAGCAATGGTATAAGCAGAAGTTAATTCTAAAATTCGGTTACTTTTTCTATAAGCTATTTTTGAAAAAAACTTCTTAACTTTCAAAAACCCAAACATATAAACACGTTTCAATTTGTTCAGTAATTAGGTTGCAAATGAAATATAAAAAATTTAATTATGAAGTAATTTAGGTTTTTTTTTTAGATTTTTTTTAAAGCATCTTCAGAGTATTCAGTTCTTGCTCTGTTAGGTGTTTCCAATGTCCACGCGGAATATCCTTTTTAGTAAGATGTCCGATAGCAACACAGTCAATACTCAATATTTCATATTTAAAATGATCAAATATGGTGCGAATTAAGGTATTTCCAATATTTTTTATTTTTAATCCAATTTCTGATTTTGAAGCGCCATCAATATAACTTATTTCTTCAACCGATATCAGTTTACCTTCTACTTTAAAACCTGCCTGTATTGCTTTTAAATCTTCTAGTTTTAAATTCTTATCTAATTCTATATGAAATAAACGAGCAATGCCATTTTTGGAATTTGTGAATTTTTCGGCAATCACATCATCATTTGTAAACAACAACAAACCCTTTGAGTTTCTGCCTAAACGACCAATTGGTTTAATTCTTGAAGATGTTGCGTTGGCCACCAAATCCATTACTGTTCTACCCTTACCTTCGCTTGTTGTGGTTGCAAAGCCTTTTGGTTTATTTAATAATACATATGCTTTTTTCTCTGGGTTAATTCTTGCTCCATCATAACGCACCTCGTCATCAAGCTTCACTTTATAACCCATTTCGGTAACTACTTTACCATTTACTGTAACTAGTCCTGTAGCAATATGCACATCGGCTTCTCGACGCGAACAAATACCAGCATTAGCCACGTATTTATTTAAACGAATCTCGTCCGGATTAGCTATTTTTTTAGCTGGTGGGTTTACATTACGTATAGGCGCATTCCCTCTAGCAAAGCTTTTACCCTTAGATGAATTACCTCCCCTACTTGTAGGTTTGCTTGTTCCATTTTGCTGTCCTCTTCCTGAAGGTTTCCCTTTTCCACTTGTTCCTTGCGTTCTGCTCATCACTTTAATTTTTTACAAAGATACTTCTAAAATTTACGATTCACGATTTTTGAATTACGTTTTTATAAAATCCTATTAAGCAACAAATTAATATCTATCAATAAAATGCCAAAAACACCAATAACTATGATAAATTTTAAAATATTATGCGCTATTAAATAGTGCAACTTACTTTTTGAACGCCAAAGGATTATTAAAAAAATCAATAACAATAATATACTAAAATAAAAGTAAATATACATGTAACCAATTTCGAACCTAAATAATAACAAATAAATTGGAACTAGAGATAACAGACTTAACACAGTTAACATCTTTTTTGAAACCTTTTCGCCATAAACAATGGGTATGGTATGGTAATTTTGAGTAAAATCGCCTGCAATATTTTCTAAATCTTTTGTGAGTTCTCGCATAGAAATGAGTAAAAACAAGAACACTGCATGAACAAAAATGACAGTTTCAAAATTTTTGTAATACATGAAAATGGCGAAAAATGGCGTAATGGTTAAAATTGCAGAAGTGAGATTTCCTATAAAAGGCATCTTTTTTAATTTGTGTGAATAAAACCAAATACCGAAAATGTATATTGAAAAGAAAACAACAGCTTTAAACGACACATAACTTGCCATAATAACCGCCATAAAATTCAAAACAAAGTAGAAGGATAACTTTGTGTTTTGATTAACCAATTTATCTAACTTCGATTTTATGGGCCTGTTAATTAAATCCTTCTCCGAATCGTAAAAATTATTAATTATATACCCCCCCGCTATGGTAGCTGCCGAAGCTAAAACCAACATAAACAAATTAAGATCTAAGACAACACTTCTTAAGGGTTTGTCGTGAGCCAAAATATAAATAGATGCCAAATATTGAGCGATTACAATAATAAGAATATTGTAACCTCTTACAACAGAAAACATGCTGAAAAACTTAAGTAGTATGTGTTTCTGTTTCCGTGATAACATGAAAAAAATATTTTAATAGGCTTCCGAATCTAATTCAGAACGAAAAAGGATGATTAAAAATTATAAACTACTTCTAATTTATAATCTTTTAATGATTGTTTCGCTTTTTCAATATTTTCAGTAAAACCTAAAATATAGCCACCACCGCCGGAACCACAAAGTTTAAGGTAATATTCATTGGTCTCAATTCCTTTTTTCCATAATTCATGGAACTGCAGAGGAATCATTGGTTTAAAGTTATTAAGCACCACTTTTGATAATTGTTTGGTGTTTTTAAACAAGGATTTAATATCTCCTTTTAAGAAATCATCCACACAAGCATCGGTATGCTTTATAAATTGATCTTTAAGCATATTACGGAAACCTTCTTGTTTCATACTTTCCATAAAAATGCTTACCATGGGCGCTGTTTCGCCAATTATTCCGCTATCTAATAAAAACACAGCTCCTTTTCCATCTACTTTTTGAGATGGAATTCCGGTGGCTTCAATGTCATCTTTAGAATTGATAAGAATTGGGATGCTCAAATAGCTATTTAACGGATCCAAACCAGACGATTTTCCATGGAAAAAAGATTCCATTTCTGAAAAAACAGATTTTAAAGTCAATAATTTTTCTCGAGTTAGGTTCTCTAAAACCGTGATTCTATTGTGTGCATAATTATAATAAATAGCGGCCACTAAAGCACCACTACTGCCTACACCATACCCTTGCGGAATAGAAGAATCAAAATACATTCCGGCCTCAACATCACTTTTTAAGGCTTCAATATCGAAAGTAACCAACTCCGGATTAATAGTTTCAAGATAGCTTGCAAATCGTTTTAAACTTTGATTAGATTTTAAAGCTGCCTCTGATGGATTTTTATCGGTTTTCAAAGCTCCATTATAAAAATTATAAGGTATTGATAATCCTTTAGAATCTTTAATAATTCCATATTCTCCGAAGAGTAATATTTTAGAGTAAAATAATGGTCCTTTCATGTGTATTCTAAATTCTGTTTAACAATATAAGAATATTTTTAAACACTTTGCAAAATTAATTAATTTTTTTTGCACCCATGCCAATTTGGTCGCAAATATAATGACCGTTTTGACAATATACAACTAATTCATTTTTAATGAATTCCAAAACTTCGAATGACTCATTTTTCGGATATAATACATGAACATTTGCTCCTGCATCCAATGTAAAACTTATATTTGAGCCTGTATCTTGTCTGAATTTCCAGATTTTATTTATTATTTCCAAAGTTTTTGGCTTCATTAAAATAAAATATGGCATACTCGTCATCATCATTGCATGCAGTGTTAGCGCTTCACTTTCTACTAAGGCAATAAACGCCTTTAAATCGCCAGATTCTAAAATTGGCTTTAATTTTTCAAAGTTTTCATGTGCTTGTTGAAACCTATTCTTTGCATAAGGGTGGTTATGCATTAAATTGTGTCCAACCGTACTACTCACCTGCTTTTCACCTTTATCAACCAATAAAATAGTGTCTTGATAATCCTTAAAATTATCATGAACTTTATAGGGATATTTTATTCCGAATAAATCGCTACTTCCTTCAATTTGCTTAGTTTCTCCCCAAACAATGATATCGCCTTCAATACTTCTACATGCTGAGCCAGAACCTAATCGTGCTAAGAAGGATGCTTTTTGGTTAAAATATTCGTCTGTTACTTCAAGCGGAGTCAAGAGATCTCTTTCAATACTCATTAAACACAATGCCAAAGCACTCATTCCAGATGCCGATGATGCAATTCCGGAACTATGCGGAAAGGTGTTTTCAGTTTCAATTTTAAACTTATAGTTTCTAAGAAATGGTAGATAATCTTCTACACGTTCAAAAAACGTTTGAATCTTTGGTTTAAAATCAACTTTCTTTTTACCATCTAAAAAAACATCAAACTCAAAGTTTACGACGTCGTTTTTTTTAAAAAACGATACTTTTGTAATGGTTTTACAACTATTAAGTGTAAAACTTATAGATGGATTTTCCGGAATCTGATCTTTCTTTTTACCCCAATATTTAATTAAAGCAATGTTACTGGGCGATTCCCAAGCTACAACGCCACTCTCAATATGTTTACCATATGGTTTCGGGATGAAGTTTTGTTCTGTCATTTCTTAATTTTCAGCACACAAAGATAATAGTTTTACCAATGTATTGTAGTTTCTTGCTGTTACTGTTACTCCTAGCTTTCGCATATAGAGTTTTTATGTTGAATTTTGCTTTCCCAAAACCAGTAGAAGAATAAAAACACTGTCAATCTTGAACTATTGCAACTTCTTCATTTTCAAAACATCTTGTTGCAATTTCAACTAATAAATTACTATCAGACATATCACTTAACAAGATAATTTACACCTTTTAAAGATGCTACTTAGGTTAACATTCTGCTATAGATTTGGCAGCAATATACCCGCTCGTCCATGCGTTTTGAAAATTAAAACCTCCTGTAACGGCATCTACATTTATAACTTCGCCAGCAAAAAATAGATTATTATGAAGTTTGCTTTCAAAAGTTTTAAAATTGATTTCTTTTAAATCGACACCACCAGCAGTTACAAATTCCTCCTTAAAGGTACTTTTGCCGGTTACATTAAATACGGCCTGTGTGAGTTGGGCGGCTAATCCTTCTAACTGACTTTTATTTAAATCTGCCCAGCGTGATTCTTCATTCATATTGGTAGCTAAAACCAATTTTTGCCATAAACGTTTTGGCAAATCGAACTGTGTCGACTTGAAAACTGATTTTTTTGCCAAGTCGTGTTTTAATTCTTTCAAAACATCTAAACAATCCTCAAAAGACTGTTTTATAAAATTAATCTCAATTTGAAATTTATAATTACGCTTGGCTAATTCTACTGCACCAAAAGCCGATAATTTTAAAATAGAAGGCGCAGACATACCAACATGTGTAATTAATAAGGGGCCTTCACTCCACAAATTAGAGTCAACCACTTTTACCTCAACATTTTGAGCCACAACCCCTGGAATCTCTTTAATGCGATCATCCTTAATATCGAATGTAAATAAAGACGGCACTGGCTGTATAATTGTATGCCCCAAGTTGCTAAGCAGTTCCCAAATTTTGGAATTGCTTCCTGTGGCAATAAGTAACTTTTGCGTTAAAAAATCGGCGTTGGATGTTTTAATAAGCCATTTATTTTCAAACTTCGCGATTGATTTTACTGAGTTGTTATATAAAACCTCCACATCATGCTTCTGTGCTTCAGAAAGAAAACAATCTAAAATTGTTTGGGATGAATTGGAAACCGGAAACATGCGCCCGTCTTCTTCAATTTTTAATGCTACACCACGTTTTTCAAACCAATCAATAGTATCACCAGTCATGAATTGATGAAAAGGCCCTAGCAACTCTTTTTCTCCGCGCGGATAGTTCTTAATCAATTCTTGAGGAATAAACTCGGCATGAGTTACATTGCATCTTCCGCCACCAGAAACTTTTACTTTTTGCAACCCTTCACTACCACGCTCTAAAATTGCCACTTTTAAGTTTGGGTTTAACTCTGCAATATTAATAGCTGCAAAAAAACCAGCAGCTCCTCCGCCAACGATTATCACATCTTTTTCAATCATAATCTATTCGGAAAATCGGATATAATACCATCAACTCCATATGATTTTATACGTTTAATAGGTTTTAAATTATTAACTGTAAATGCAAATACTTTAAAATTCTTCTTTAATTCTTGAACAATTTCTTCGGTTAGCATGGTATAATCTACATGAACAGAAACTGCTTTTATTGATTTTGCAAATTCCACTCCCGCATCAAGATTTGAATCGATGATAACACCTAATGGAATTTTACTATTTGCTTCAAAAACAGTTTTTAATAATTCTTTCTGAAAGCTAGACACAATAATATTTTTATACTCCCAACCTTTTTTCTCTACAAAAAAATCAATTAGTCTACTAGCCTCTTTGGCTGTATCATGACCCTTTAACTCAATATTTAATAAACACTTATTGTTTATGAACGTTAATACCTCTGATAAGGAAGGTATTTGGCAGTGCCCTTTTACTTCCAACTGCTTTAATTGGTTAAGTGTGTGCTTAGATACTTCACCAGTACCATCCGTCATTCGATCAACCGTATAATCATGAAACACCACAAGCTGTCCCGTTGAACATCTATGTACGTCTATTTCAACCCCATCTACACCTAGTTCTAATGCTTTTTTAATTGATTCTATCGTGTTTTCTGCTAAATGTCCCTTTGCACCACGATGGCCTATTTTTAAAATTGTATTATCCATGAAAAAATTAAAACTGAAGGTTTTGTAGTAAATTTATTACTGATTGTTGAATGCTTAAAACAGAATCAAAATTAGTCTATTTATTCTAAATATATCATACTAAAAAAAGACTTTAGAATAATTAGATGTATTGATGGGAATAATCGTTTTATGGCTTGTATTAATGTCTCATTTTTCTGAAATCATTTATAAATAATGGCGGAATTTTAAATTTGAATTTTAAATCCAACTCGTAATTAAAGTTAAATTTAACAATAATACTTGGCCTATCCAAAATTACCAATCTAAAACCCTCATTATAAACACCATAAAGGTAAATCAAGTTAACATAAAACGTATCATTATACATAAATTGCCCTGCAATCTGGAAAAAACTAAAAATGATACTCTACAATTTAATGTCTGTATAGCCCATAAAGTTCTTATATTGGTTTACTAATTAAAAATTATGATTTTAAAACTCAAGCAACTTTTATTATGTTTTGGTTTTTTCTTTGCTTGTAATAAGGAAAAGCTAATTGTTATGGCGAATTTACCCAACAAATTAAATGAAGTTTCAGGAATGGAAACCTTAGTTAATTCCGATTTAATTTGGGTAATAGAAGATTCGGGAAACAAAAATCATGTTTATGGATTAAACACCAAAGGTGATATTGAAAAAGATGTGGTTATTACCAATGCGGAAAATATAGACTGGGAAGATTTAGCTTCAGATAACTTAGGTAATCTTTACATTGGAGATTTCGGCAACAATAGTAAAAACCGGAAAAAATTCACTGTTTATAAAGTTTCGGATTTAAAAACTGATAAAACCACAGCCGAAAGCATTCATTTTTCACTACCAGACAAAGTTGATGATGAAGATTTTGAAGCTTTTTTTATTTTCAAAAAACACATTTACATTTTTAGTAAATCGGATAAAAAGGCTATCGTGATTAAAATTCCCAACCAACCCGGAACCCATGTTGCTGAGTATGTTTCTTCTTTTAATTTGAAAGGAAAAAACAACAAAATAACTGCAGCTGATATTAGCTCAGATGGTAAAACAATAATTTTATTAGGTCATGAACGCATTTGGGAGCTTACTAATTTCAAATCTGATAATTTCGTTTCTGGAAAAATTAAAAAACACAACTTAGAACATAACTCACAAAAAGAAGGCATTTGTTTTTTAACTGATTCCAAACTCATTATTTCAGATGAGCGCGATGGCAAAAAGGACGGAACTATTTACCAATTCAATTTAGATTAAAACCCAAAACCGAGTTTGAATGATAAACGCATGCCATCATTACTATGAAAAGCAGACAAATTAAAAGTTACTAAATCTGCAGCGTTAACAAAAACACCTCCTCCAATTGATGTATTCCATTTTCTGGAATTATCATCCTCCAGCCAAATACGTCCGTAATCGAATCCGCCATACAAACCATAATTAATTGGTAACAAAGCTGTTTTTACTCTTCGTAAATTTAAACGTACATCGGTACTTTGAACAAAGGCATTTTTACCAGTGAAACGCTGATTTCTATAACCACGCAACCCATTACTAGCCCCAATAGCAGCTGCCTGGTAAAACTCATAACCATCATTAAAATTTATATGACCTAACAAATTGGTTGCTAAAACAAGATTACCATCGGGTGATATTTTGTAATCAAAACCTAATTGCGGAATGATGTAAAAAAACTCATTAGAATTATTCACATTGGATTTATAACCAATCTTCAAATTGGTTTTTATACCATTTGTTGGGAACGCCTTATTATCATAATTTTCATAACTATAGGCTGCTTCAGCACCAATAAAACTATTGCTAACCTCAACGCCATTTCCTATTATTTGGTTTATAAAACGACCGTGAGTTCTTTCTACTTCATATGCATCATACGATAATCCAATTTTAAAACTAGCTCCCAATTGTCCTTTCCAAATTAAAGAAGGCGCCACATTTAAAGCCTGAATTTTTACACGATTATAATCCATATTAACCTCCAGCCCATCGTTCTTATCGGTTTCCGGATTGATGGTTTCATTACCAAAATCAAAAAAGTTTATTGCATAATTAGGACTCGTATAATTCACATCAAAACCCAAATTCATCTTTCCAACAACATGGGCAAATTCACCTGAATACCCCAACTCAAAACCATTGGTCGCGAAATAATGGGACGCTTTTAAAATATGCTGTGAGGTAAATGGATTTCTTTCAAATCCGTAATTTGTGTAGGTATTTGTAAGTCCGATTTTAAAACCGTCGTCTGGATTTGCACCAATAGTTGGAATTAATTGATTCGAATTATTCTTAAGTTTTTTGTAATCGTAAACGTTTGTAGAGTAATCATCTGTCAGCTTTATACTTCCTAAATTGGTTTCAAATTCGTTTGGTTTTGTTTTGTAGTCATAAATTTTAACACGCTTGCCATTTTTAATGTTGTATCTGTCATTATTTTGTCCGCCAATTAATCGAAGTATAATTTCGTTATCGCTTTGTTTTCCTGATACTTTAAACACATCGTCATCATCTAAACCATATATCCAAATCTCTTTGGTATCTGCTGCATCATAAATTCTGGTATGAAAAACACCGTCTTTATCTCCTTTTTTTATTCGATAAGCTGTTACTTTTGTTTTCCCTTCTGGCAAACGCTTAATATCGAACCAATCATCTCTATTGGTTCCTTTTATAACCGCATATTTATTGATATGTTTATAATAAGCATCGGCAATTTTTTGAAGATTTTGTCTTCTACCAATTAATTTTTGCTTTATTTCTTTAACAGTTTCATCATTAACTTCTTCCGGAAAATTCAAAAATGCTTTATCAATAACTTCATTAGATAAATGATTAATGATGTAATTTACTTCTTGATCCCAAACCGCTTTATCGGACCCAACTATCAAAGCCATATCTAACGGATAGGGTTCTAAATTAAACCACTTCGGACTTTTTAAATCTTCATTATAACTTTGCATCAATCGCAATGCTGGTATGGCTTTTGTGGCGAACCATAATAATGCGCCATCTGCCATAATTGAAAATACCTGATCCCTATCACGTGGTACAGGGCGATAAGTTGTTTTACCTTTTCCTTTAAATTCCGCCCAACGCCATTGGTCTTCGTGACGGTCCCAATCGCCAATTAACATATCAAACAAGCGCGCCCGTATGTAAGCCGGTCCATCTAAAAGAAAATCTTCGTCTTCATTTAATTTTTTAAGTACGTCATCTGTACTAATTAGATTATCGGAAAACCCGAAACTCGCTTTATCCGCATGACCAGAATCGGCACTTTCTTCAATCATATAAATAGCATCTCCAAACTCTTTATTATATTGCCCTAATGCCTTTTGTTTTGGCACAAAATAGGGTTTTGGATTGGTATGATATACACCAATCGCATCAGACAAGGTACCAATTGTAAAGGGTGCGTACGGATGTGCCCCTGCAAATACATCTAACAATAGGTTTTCCGCAAAGGTGTTTTTAAACTCACCTTCAATATATTGGTCCTTAAAAGCAACTGCTTGCAAATACTGCACGGCACTTTTACGAAGCGCACGCATAACATACTCGCTACCATTTTTATCAACCAGACGCAGTGATTTAGATTGATGTCCTCCACCTTTTCTAACGGGTTGAACGCCTCCAAATAAAGTATCCAAATTAACTGTTGGCAAGTTTACTTCGGTACTGTAATATTTTCTATAGCGATCGCCCCACGCTAAAGTATAAAACCAGCCTTTCGTAGTTTCTTCATTTGTGTAAATGGAAGCTGATTTCTCCTTTGGGAACACCTCGCTAAACGACTTTGAAAAATCCACAGATGTATCTTCTGAATACACTTCACTTTCAAAAACCACAGACTTACTATTAGTGGCATAAAACCTAACGTAAGATGAACCATCATCAAACACATCCAACCGCGCAAAACCAGGCGTAGCATATGAAAATTTACCTCCACCAACATTTTTGGTAGGCGTTAACTTTGATCCGGAACCACTCACAATTTGAACTAAATTGTCTTGAAGAATGTATTGCAAATTATGGTCGTGACCCGAAACAAAAATGGCTTTATCGTTTTCTTGAGACAGGGTTATAAGACGCTTTCTAAACTCATTATAGCGCTTGTTTTCTGTATCCACCGATGCAATACCACTCGTTTTTCTAATCAAATTTTTCAGGGTTCCAAGAACAGGAACTGGCGACATTTGACTTTTGAATGAGTATTTTCCACCATGACTTCCATTGGTAAACATAGGATGATGCACTGCTATTAAGGTTGTTTTTCCACGAGCTTTTTTAATTTCACTTTCAAACTCATCAAAAAATTTGGTTCTGGTTTTTATTTCACATTCATCATTCATTGTTGGGTGCTTATCCCAATTGGTTAAATACCACTCCGAATCGACTATAATTAAAACAATATCATCTGAAATATTCACTTTTTCAATAGGACACCCATTTTCTGGCAAAAAAGTATTTTTCCCCAAGGCATCTTCTATAAATTCTTCTTGCCGCTTTAATCCTTCAAGTCCATTAGAATACCAATCATGATTTCCAGGAATAAACACTGTTTTACCTTCAAAATCTTTTACTGAGTTTATTTGAACATTAAGTTGATGCTCTGCAAAATCTCTTCCCGACTTATTTTTTTTAGGCAAGCCTTTCGGGTAAATATTATCTCCTAAAAAAATGGCCGTACTATTTTTTGAAGCTTCACTTAATTCCCCTTTAAAATACTGAAGGGTTTCCGTTTCGCTACCAATAGGTGAATTACCTGCATCACCAATAAAATAAAAAGTATGCGTTATCGTTTTGTCTACGGGAAAGCTTACTTGATTGTTTTCAACTGAGTACTGCGGTTTATACGTTGCGCAAGCAACAACAAAAAAAGTTGATATGATTAAAATGATACTTTGGCGAAACCCCATGTTAATAGATTAATTGCTATTTTCGTAAAAATAATGTTTTAAATGAATGATTTGCTTTCTACAGTCGAGAAATACGTTTCAAAATTACTAAGAAACGAGTTACCTGACACCTTTATTTATCATAACCTAAATCACACACAACGTGTTGTAAAATACACAAATCAACTTATTGAAGGCGAAAAAGTAAGCGGAATTGATGCTGAAAATTTACGCCTTGCCGCTTGGTTTCATGATACGGGATATACTAAAGGAACTGAAAATCATGAAGAACAAAGCGTTTTAATAGCTTCTGATTTTTTAAAAAAACACGGATTAGAACCCGAACGCATTAAGACCATAAGCAATATTATTTTGGCTACCAAATTAAAGCATGAACCCCAAAATTTATTGGAACAAATTATTCAAGATGCCGATTGTGCCCATTTTGGATCCAAGAATTTTATTGACACTAGTGAATTGCTTCGTTTTGAATGGGAACAAACTTGTAATAAAACATTTAAGGATAGTGAGTGGACCCAAGAAAACATATCATTTTTAACTAAACAGCATCAATTTCATACGAAATATGCGATTGAAAATTGGTTGCAGGGAAAAGAAAAAAACTTAACAGCACTTTTTAAAACAGTTAAAAAACAAGATCAAGCCGAGAAAACAAATAAAAGAAAAAAAGACAAGAATAAATCGCCAGAGCGTGGAATAGAAACCATGTTTCGGGTAACTTTAAGAAACCATATCACCTTAAGTAATATTGCGGATACGAAAGCAAATATTTTATTGTCTGTAAATGCAATTATTGTATCGATGGTATTATCTAATTTAATTCCGAAACTAGATAGTCCTTCCAACCATTATTTAATCATGCCAACCGTTATTTTCACCCTTTTTACAGTGATTGCGATGGTTTTATCTATTATAGCAACAAGGCCAAATGTAACCAGTGGAAAATTTACAAAGGAAGATGTAAAAAACAAAAAAGTAAACTTATTGTTTTTTGGCAACTTTCATAAAATGAACTTAGAAGATTTTGAATGGGCTATGGGCGAAATGATGGAAGACCGCGAATACCTCTATTCCGCCATGAAAAAAGACTTATATTACCTAGGCTTGGTACTTAACAGAAAATACAAAATTCTTCGAATTACTTATACTATTTTTATGATTGGTATTGTTGCCAGTGTCATTGCTTTTACGCTGGCATTTCAATACGCAGGAAAATAAAACTAAGTTCTAATCTCTTTCATTAAATCTTCGTAAGTATAGAATACTTTATCTTCCGGTGTTTTGTGATATAGAATACTCACTCGAATAGCTTTCAAACCAGTTACCGCTTGCAAATCTTGTAGCTCTACAATTTCAACATCGGTATCTAAATACTTTTTAGCCTGCAAAAATTTAATATATCTTAAATACTCGATTTCATCTTGTTTTTGAGAATATATAATTGATATTTTACCTTTATCCGTTACGCGTTTATTAGTGCCTTTTATAAAGGCTTTATCTACACGTTTTTTTACAATTTCGTAACGCGCATTGTAGGTACCATCCACATCAAACTGTTTTTCGTCCATTCTAAAGCTAATGGATAGCGGTTGACTAAACACTAAAATCATGGAAGCAACATCTAACTTAACCGGATAATTAGGTTGTATTTGGTAATAAGCATTTTCCATTTCGCACATCACCTGTAGTTGCCATAAGCGTAAATTATACAAATATATTTGGTTAAAATTATCTTCTTTGCTGATAGATTCACCAATATACATATTATGTTCTACGCCATCTGTTTTAAAACGCTCGAAATAATGCGGGTACATAAGCTGTGCTTCTTCTTGCTTTTTATCTAACAAGGCAGCCATTTGCTTGTTAATCATCGAAATTGTATCGTCATACTTTTTTCTACTTTGATAAACAATATTCAATTCATTATGAATCCCTTGATAATAAGATTCTATTGATTCTTTCAAACTGTCTAATTTATCTAAATGCTCAAGTACGAGCTTGATATCATTTTGAAGAAATTCACTTATTTGCTGCTCACTATCAACTTGAAATTGATTCTTTATACTTTCCAGATACACATCAATTTGATATATATAGTGTTGGTAAATAGGCAAATCTTCTATTTTTAAAGCAGCTTTTAAAATAGATCTGAGCGCTTTTAATTGCACCGTTAAATCTTCCTTAGTTGCCCAATTTCGTGCTTCAGACGATCCTTTAATATCGATTTGACCATATAATGGATAAACATTCTTGAATGCAACTTTGTTAAAGGTTGCTTGATTACCTTTTTCTAATTCATAAACAAATCGTTTGGCCTCCTTTTTAAACTTCCAGTGTACACTTGGGTGTATTGACGTACATTCCTGTTGGATTACTGCTTCTATTAAGTTATCCTCTTCCCTTTTGGAACGTTTAACTGCCGAAACTATAAATGGCATTACATCAACCAACTTATTAGCATTGATACTATTTAATATTTTCGGTTTATTTGAAACTATTTCTAAAATACCAAATAAATTGGAATCGACTGCAATAGGTGCCAATAGTACGCTTTTAATGCCTTGTCTCTTAAAAATATTCAACTGCGGCACTTTGCAATTTGATAATGTATACTTTTCATCAACATCTGAAATAGCTAAAAACTTATTTTTTTCAAGTAAACGCGTATAGGATGCGTCACATAGTACATCATGACATTTAGATGAATCCGTTTTATCTAATAAGAAACTTTCTATCTCATCGCCAAAAATACGCTCAAACGAATTTTCTTCTTTATTGTAACTAGAAAAACCTACTCTTAGGTCTTTAATTCCGAAAAGAGATCTGAAAATTTCTTGAAAATCTTTAGTGAATTTTTCATCGTTCACCTTCTTTTCACTTATAAGACTCGACTTAACATTTGAAATAGATTGATCATCGGTTACATCAAAAATATTAGATATTACAAAACCTTTGTAGGTATAACTATTAGGGGGAAATTTTTCTTTCCACAGATCTATATTATCAAAATTATCCAATAACAAATTGTAATCGTCTTCTGTTATTTTAGGCGCATTTTCCGAAGGTATAATTTCTGTAAAGTCGGCATTATATAAAATTTTATAGTACCTTAAAATACCATTAGCGTCTGGTATTTCGTATAAAAAAGGGCGTTTAAAATTCAGATTATACCCGTAACAAAAATTTAAAATAACACTGCATGCGATGATATAAAAATCATCTTCCGGCATGTTTTTAATTTTTAATTTAAATTGGTTTCCAGCCGCTTGAATTATTTTTTTAAAACGCTCCGAAGAATTAAAAACCACATCCTCAAAAGGTACCGAAGCCGCTTTAATTTCATTATGTGTTAAAATAGGACTAAATGAATCTTGAAGAATATAGTGAATTTCATCTTTGTAAGTTTCAAGAATAGAAACATCTGTAAAACCTTCTCGGAGCACCGGAATGTCCTTACCTATTTGCAATATGCGCTTTGCTCTTTTAGCTGTAAGTTCATCATCACTATTAGTGAAATTCTCATATTGCTCTATCAGTTTATTAAAACTAATAGTTAAAGCCATTGGAGATTCTGAATAATTGAACATAATATTTCTAAAAGGAATTTACAATTGCAAAAATACAATTAATTTGCTTAGTCGACACTAAGGCCATATCGTTACAAAACAAACTAGTAATTAACTGGTTACTTCTTTAAAGGCCTCATTAAACCTTCTTGAGCTACGGATGCAATTAATTTACCGTCTCTTGTAAATATATTACCTCTAGCAAAGCCTCTCGCATTTGATGTGCTTGGAGACTCCATAGAATACAATAACCAATCATCAAAATCGAAATCTCTAAAATACCACATGGAATGATCTAAACTAGCCGTTTGAGTGTTGCCCCAATGTGCCTTACTAGCATGCGGATACAAAGCCGAAGTTAATATATTATAATCGGATATATAAGTTAAAATTTGTTGTTTGGTTGATAAATCCAAACCATTTGGGTCTCCCTTCAATTTAAACCACACATCATTATACGGTGGTAAATCTTTTTTATCTAAAGGATTTACTATTTCGGTCGGCTTAAATTCTATTGGACGCTCAATCTCAAAAAAAGCCTTCAAACTTTTTGGTAAATAATCACCATATTGCCGAAGAATGTCTGTCCAACTTAATAAATCCTCAGGTTGCTTTAAAGCTGTTTTAATATCAAATTGATGGTCGTAACCCGACTCAACTTTATGGTAGGAAGCTGATAATATAAAAATGGTTCGTTCTTTTTGATGTGCCGTTACCCGGCGCACCGAAAAACTACCACCATCTCTCACAATACTCACGTTGTAGGTAATTGGTAATTCTAAATTGCCGGCCTCCAAAAAATAAGAATGCATGGAATGCAGCACCCGATTATTAGTAATGGTGTTACTAGCCGCATGAATGGCTTGAGCCAAAACCTGACCTCCAAAAACAATAGGGCTACCAATGGTTTTACTAATACCATTAAATTCGGTATCACTTATTTTATCTAAAATTAACAGGTTTAATAAATCGTCTACAGTAGTCATATAATCGCTTTAAGACTGCAAAAATACATCAGTTAATATTTTAATTGTAATAATTCCTGTGTTATCTGCTTTTATTCTACCAAATGTTACAAAATAGTTATCGGCAATGCTTTTTAGACTAATTCCATTCTAATTTCTTGCGCTCATTCCAATACTTTGCAGGTTCTACCTTAAATTTTTTTAGGAGATTTAATTCATCTTCGGATAAATTAAATGAATTGATTTTCAAATTTTCTTGCAGTTGATTAATTGTACTTGCGCCGCTTAAAATAATGGCTTCAGGAAAAATGTTAGCACAAAAATTTAAGGTGATAGCATCTACTCCTACTTCATACTTTTTAGATAGGTTTTCAACTGTGCGATAAAACTCTTGATACTCCGGATAATTTGAGTTTTTAAATATTCTACCATTTGCCAAGGCCTCCTTAACAATAAGTCTTTTGTTTTCTTTTTTCAAGATCCCACGAACACTCAAAAGACTCTGTTCCAACATATTGAAAGTACTTTGAAACGTATCAAATAATGGTTTGTTTTCAACCGAAACATCTAGTGCTTTTTTTATAACTTCTACCTGATTTTCACCGGTAGTTGAAATGCCAATTTTTAAATTGAATTCATTTTTCAAAAAAAACAATTCGTTTAAAACAGCCTCATTTTCTAGAACACCCGTTTCTAAGGTGGCCGAATGAATTTGGTAAGTCGTTAAAAATGGCAATAGTTTATTAGACACTTGCCATTGCTCCTTTAATTTAGAAATGCTATGCTCTTTCAACTCATGCACCTTCGCATTAGGGTCAAAATTAGCCACATAGGTATATCCCCATTTAGTTGCAACTTCTATGTTTAGGCCTTTTTTATCTGCTAACCAATCTATCAGTAAGTTTTCTGCCAACCCATAGCCAGGTGCTGTATCAAAATAACGTACGCCTAATTTATAGGCCTCGTCAAGCACCTTAAAACCGTCCGTTTTAAGTTCATTTACATTACTTTTTGCTACGGTATTGGTTCTTACATTTATATAATGCGGTCTTCCTATAGCCGCCATTCCTAATCCTAAATTCACGATAATATTTTTTAATAAAACAATTTTATGAGCTACACGATAACATAGAGCATCCTACTTTATGGCGTGCCCATTCGGGTCGTTTTGCAAACCATTTTTCGTATTCGGGTTGCTCTTCATATGGTTTTTTAAGTAACTGAAACAATTCATCAATTACCTTGTAATCGCCTTTATCAGCATCATCAATAGCGAGTTGCGCCATGTAATTTCGCAATACGTATTTAGGGTTAACTGCGTTCATTTTTTCTTTTCTTGCTTCAAATGTAGTTTCTTCTTGCTTTAATCGATTAGCAAAACGGTTAAACCAAGCTTGCCATTTTGTTTCAATATCTCCTGAAATTTCTGAAGGAACGTAAAATGCATCCTTCACAATTTCTAATCCTTTTGAAGCATTTTCTATATTGAAATCACTTAATTTCCTAAAGAAAATAGTCATATCCGTTTCGGTTAACAGCAAATTATCTTCTAATTCTTGAATTAAAGAACCGTCAGAATCATCTTCCTTTAGCAATCCTAATTTCGAGCGCATCATCGCTAAAGATTGCTTTTGAAACCCTTCTTTATACGCTTCAAATATAGCTTCAAAAGGCTTCGCGTCCTCAATCAACGGATACAGGGCGTTTGCTAATTTATATAAATTCCACAATCCAATATTGGGTTGATTGCCGTAACGATAGCGTTTATGTTGCCTATCGGTTGTATTCGGGGTCCAGCCAAAATCGAAGCCTTCTAACCAACCATACGGACCATAATCAATGGTTAAACCAAGAATGGACAGATTATCGGTATTCATAACACCGTGTACAAAACCAACTCGTTGCCAATGGATAATCATTTCTAAGGTCCGTTGCGACACTTCACTGAAAAATGCGATATAAGTTTCTTTTGAGGGCTTTCCTAAATGACTAAAAAAATGTTTAATAGTGTAATCTACCAAAATTTTTAAAGTCGTCTTATCTTCTCTTGCAGCAAGAATTTCGTAATTCCCAAATCGCAAAAACGATGGTGCTACTCTACAAACAATGGCGCCTTTTTCATACTCAGGGTTACCGTTATACATAACATCTCGCATAACCTGATCGCCAGATAAAGCAAGGGATAACGCCCTAGTAGTTGGCACACCTAAGTGATGCATGGCTTCACTACACAAATACTCTCTGATGGAAGAACGCAGTACCGCCAGACCATCGGCAGTTCTAGAATATGGAGTCGCGCCGGCGCCTTTTAATTGGAGTGCCCAACGCTGATTGTTATGAACCACCTCGGCTAAATTTATAGCACGCCCATCACCCAATTGCCCTGCCCAATTGCCAAACTGATGTCCACCATAACACATTGCATAAGGTTTTGAATTTGGTAAAATAGCATTACCCGTAAATATTTTTAGAAAATCTTCACTTTCTGAATCTGCTTTTGAAAGTCCTAAATTATCAAGCATTTCTGGTGATACATGCATCATTTCAGGATTTTTAGTTCGCTTAGGATGCACGAATGAAAAACACGCCTTTTCAACTTGCCGTCGGCTGTTTTCCAGAATAGGATCTGCGGGTAATTCTTTGTTAAACGTATCTTCTATATTAAGTTTCATTATTTCAATTTATCTGAAAACATGCTGCGAAGCTTTGACAATTTAGGCGTAATTACAAAACTACAATAACCTTGTTCTTTATTGTTTCTATAATAATTTTGATGATAGTCTTCCGCTTTGTAAAACACGTCCAACGGACTCACTTCTGTTACAATGGCTGCGTCGTAATATTTAGAAACTTCTTTAATAACGTTTTCAGCTGTTGCCTTTTGTTGCTCATCATGATAAAAAATAACCGAACGGTATTGTGTTCCTACATCGGCACCTTGTTTGTTTAAGGTTGTTGGATCATGAGTTAACATGAATATAATCAAGATTTCTTCAAATGAAATGATATCGGCGTCAAATGTTATTTGAACAACCTCTGCATGACCTGTTAAACCTGAACAAATTTCACGATACGTTGGATACCCAGGAACCGTACCACCAGAATAACCAGACACGACTTTTTCAATGCCTTTTAATTCTAAAAAGACAGCTTCTGTACACCAAAAACAGCCTCCTCCTATGGTTGCCTGTTGCAAATTTTTATTTCCCATTTTCAGTTGTGGTTTCTAGTTGCATGGATTCCGAGTTAATACAATAACGCAATCCACTAGGTTCTGGCCCATCGGGAAACACATGTCCTAAATGGGCATCGCAAGTATTACACATAACCTCAACACGCACCATGCCGTAAGCCGTATCGCGTTCGTATTTAATTGCATTAGGTTTTATTGGCTGGGTAAAACTAGGCCAACCAGTACCAGAATTAAACTTAATAGTAGAATCGAATAAAGGCGTATTACAGCATATACAATTGTATTTTCCAGCCTCATGAATAGTACAAAGTGCTCCACTATGCGGACGCTCTGTTCCTTTTTGCCGTGCAATCCTAAATTGTTCTGGTGTTAACAATTCTCGCCATTCGGCTTCCGATTTCTCAACACGTTTATCTGGTTCCGGAGTTCCTTTTACTGAAAAATTAATTACATCTTTCCAAGTTATCATAGTATATAGTTGCGTTTCTTTAATCTTAAATTTAGTGAAATTTTGATTTATTTATAGTCGACAAGATACCTGTTTCCTTTCAACAAGCCTCTTTTTAAAGTTAAAAATAATTAATAAAAAAACCAGAGAAACATAAATTCTCTGGCTAGATATAAATTTAAAAATGAAATGACTACCAAGCCACAATTCATTAAAACTTCAACAATAACCTCATATTTTTTCCAAAAGTATTATGCTAAATTCTGATTTGATCTCAACGTTTCCATTTTTTACTTCGGCGATTTTATTAGAATATGCATCGCGTAACCTATCACCATTTTTAAAGACTTTTGAGACATCTAATTCCTTCTTGCCCTTTGGAACATCTATAGCTATTACAACCTTATCGTTATACTGTCCTTTAGAATAGCGTCTTGAAAACACATAAGGACTTTGCATTATCATTTGATGACTACCCGCACCTACGGCTGGGTGGTTTGCTCTGAACTGCCCTAATTTTTGATAATGAGCTAATACCGCTTTTGATTTAGCATTTGCTTGAATATCATTCCAATTCATAACCGAGCGTAAGGTAGCATCGCCTTTTGCACCTTCTATAGTTAAAGAACGCGCAGTTTCATCACCATAATATACCTGAGAAGTACCTGGACCTAAAAGCAATTTTGTACCTGCTTCAATGGGTTTTACCCGCTCCGCATCAAAAGGTGATCCATCATCATGTGACGACAAATAATTTAAAGTACCAAAACCCTTCAAATCACTACTCAAATAATTTGAATAGGTCCGGAATAAGGTTTCATAATCTTGTTCTGCCGCATGCCATTTAAATTCAAAATTTATTAAACTATGAAAAGCTTTATCAAAATAATTTACTTTTTTATCACCAAAATCAAAGATCTGCCCTGTACTAATGCCATAATTATAAACTTCACCGACTAAATAAAAACCATTATTATCTAAAACTTTATTAGGGTTATTCTTTTTAAATTTTGCGAAAGCAATATCGCATTCTTTTTTAAATTCCTGCCATACATAGGCTTCGGTATGTTTTACGGTATCCACTCGGTAACCATCAATTCCAAACTCAGTAATATAATCGGTTAACCATTTGATGATGTAAAACCTTGGGGCTCTGGGGTATCCCGTTCTATTAAAAAACGCATCTAACTCCTGTATTTCTTGCTCGTAACGCCCTTCAGTCTTCCATTTTTCAACTAAACGATGGGGCAATTCCACGGCATCGTTACTTTCGGTTTTAATGTCTGGAAGATTTTTAACTAATGTACAAGAGGTGGTATTTTCATAATTATTATATGCACATTGCGGACCCGTTCTTACCCAATTTTCTGGCCATACAGGATCCATATCGGTTACCGGACCTGTGTGATTTATTACCGCGTCTAACAACACGCGAATTCCGCTCTTATGTGCAGCTTCAATTAGTGCATGCAAATCATTTTTAGTTCCAAAATTTGGTTCAATAGCCGTCCAGTCACTTGTCCAATATCCATGAAATGCATACGAAAATCCAGTTCCTTCGTCGGTACCGCCGTGTATTTGTTCTACAATTGGCGTCATCCAAATGGCATTTATCCCTAAATCGGTAAAATAACCCTCTTCAATTTTTTGAGTAATTCCTTTTATATCACCGCCTTCAAAACCACGGAGTTTACCAGTTTCCTGGGTTCTATCAAAATTAATATCGTTGGAAGTATCGCCATTATTAAATCTATCCGTTAGAAGAAAATAGACATTCGCTCCTTCCCAAACAAAGGGTATTTTAGGTTGGTTTTTTGAAGTATCAGACTGATTCTCTTTACAATTAAAAAGAAAAAAACATGTTAAAAAAATTAAAATTATCTGTTTCATTTTATTGCACTTTAAATATGAAAGACTCTAAAGGTTTTAACTTCACAACACTATACCCAACACCATTTTTCACATTCATATTGGATGAAAACTGATTGTAAAGCATTTCTGAAAGCTTATAACTTCCATCACTCAAACCCCAAGTTTTTATAATAGTTTCAGGTAGTTTTAGTTCGAACTCATACCCTTTATTTGAATCAAAATTTGTAATAATGATTAATTTTTCATTGGTACTCCAACGCACAAAAGACAAAATCTTATCAGTATAATTTTGAGTAGTCTTGCGGTTGTACACATGAATATCTTGATAGTTCCCAGCCAACGCCGAACTATTAATAGTAAAATTTAATAATCGTTTATAAAAATCTCTGAGACTCTTTTCGCTATTGGTTGATTGACCACCGTCAAATTGTTTATTATTCACCCAACGTTGCAATGTAGGCACACCTACATAATCGAAAATTGAAGTTCTAGATGGTTTACCAAAACCAGCATCTTCGGAAGCTGGCTCACCAAATTCTTGTCCGAAATAAATCATGGTTGGCGATGTACTTATGGTTGCCGAAACCACCATAGCCGGCTTACCTTTTTCGGCATTTCCAGCAAATTCTGGACTTGCGATACGCTGTTCATCATGATTTTCTAAAAAATGCAACATGTTATGTTCAATATCTTTTAGATATTCTTGAATAGGCGGGATGTTATCTGTACTTCCATAACCTTGTATAACATGTTTTAAGGTATCATATAATTGCACTTTATCATACAAATAATCCATTTTACCACGTTTAATATAATCTCTGTACAAATCTGGATTATAAACTTCTGCCATTAAAAAAGCGTCGGGTTTTTTCATTTTAATACTGGAATTCATGTAACTCCAAAATTCTACCGGAACCATTTCAGCCATATCATACCTAAAGCCATCTACTCCAAAATCTAACCAATACAGAGCAATGTCTCTAAATTTTTCCCAAGAATTTGGCACAATTTTGTCTTTCCAAAACTCAAAATGTTTTTTATAGTCTTCGTTTTCAAAGCCATTAGGTAATTCATCAAAATCTTTTGTTCCTTCTGGTGAAATTCCATAATTAATTTTTACCGTTTCGTACCAATCATTTATATCTGGTTGTGACAAACGAGACCCGTTACCTGTCCATTTTGCTGGATGTTCATCAAAATAATTATCTTCTAACGGATGCGTCTCGTCACCCAATGGGGAATAACCATTTTCCCAAACAGGCACTTTAAACGCTTCGTTAGGATTGTAATAAAAATTATTATTAACATCATAGGTTTTAGACCTATCATCGGTAGCACCAAAATCTTTAACCCCTTTTGGGTTAGCTAATCCTTGATAATTTCTCGCTACATGGTTTGGAACAATATCAATAATCACCTTTAACCCCGCTTTATGCGTTCGGTGAATAAGTGCTTTAAACTCATCCAATCTGTTTTCCACATTTACCGCTAAATCTGGATTTACGTTATAATAATCTTTAACGGCATAAGGCGAACCTGCCCTTCCTTTAACAACATCTGGGTCGTCGGCTGAAATACCAAATCTAGAATAATCTGTTATAACATCGTGATGTGGCACACCCGTGTACCAAATATATGTGACCCCTAAATCTTTAATTTCTTTTAAAGCTTTATCTGTAAAATCGTTGAATTTCCCAACACCATTCTCCTCAATGGTACCCCAAGGTTTATTTGTGGTATTGGTATTTCCAAAAAGCCTAGTAAAGACCTGATAAACAACTTGTTTGTTTTTTGTTTTATTTATCGTATTCACTTCTTCTAAATTTACTTTTTTAGTTTTACTGCAGCTACATAACATAGTAATGGACATCAATAAAATATAGGTATACTGCTTTTTCATTTTTTATTTATTTTTTAATGAAACAACCAAAGTACAGCACTTTCAAACTCTGTTTTCCAGAATGATTCGCTATGCGTGCCATTAAGCACTACTTTAGTCCTTATATTATTTTTAGAAAACTTATTCAGCTTCATTATGTTCACCATTTTCTCAACATTCTCAACCATACCTTCACCTTCTTTTCCACCAACCAAATAGTACATTTTTCCATGTTTTAATTTGGATTTTGTTTCGGTAAATAAAAAAGCATCTTCTGAATACCAAAAGGAGGGCGAAAAAACCCCGACTTTTCCAAAAACCTTTGAATACTTAAGTCCTGCATAATGAGATATTAAACCTCCCATGGAACTGCCCATGATAGCCGTATTATTTGAATCCTTTTTGGTTCTGAAACTTTTATCTATTTCTGGTTTCAATGTATTTATAATAAATTTTAAATAAGCATCACCTTCTGCCACTCCATATTTGGGATTAAACCAAGGTGAATATTCATTTAACCTTGTTTCACCACCATGATTAATGGCGACAACTATTATACCCAATCCCCTTTCTTTATATAATCTATCTAAGGTCTCATCTACTTCCCATTCACCAGCATACGACGTGGCTAAATCAAATACGTTTTGCCCATCATGCATATATAAAACAGGATAATTTTCTGATGAACTTTCATAATTTGGTGGTAAATACACACTTATTCTTCGTGTTCTATTTAATTGTGGTATTTTAAATTCTTCTGAAAAAACATGTACATTTTTCAATGCTGTAGAACGTTTTATTTTAGAAGTACTATCAGTCCATTTAGCTATTTTAACATAAATCGTATCAGAGGTATTTCCAAAAGTATATACCCGATTAGTAATTGGATTTCCATTGCCATCGCACTCTGAAAAATCCCAGGAACCCAAGGTAAACTTAAAACTTATGGTTTCCTTTAGCTTCGGGATTGTGATATGGTACTTACCATTACTTTTTAATAGTTTGAATTCTTCTTTTCCGCCAGACCATCCTTCAAAATCTCCAGAAACAAATACGTTTTGATTATAATTGTGATTATTTGGTAAACTATCTATAATACAAGTAACCTGACCGTAGAATGTTTGAAAAAACACCAGACAAATTAGTTGCAAAACAACTTTCATTTTATTTTGCTTTGGTTGTAAAAATATTGATGCCTTTAGAATTTAAAGTTAAAACCTTATTCCATAGGAAGGTTTCGTTGGTTACAATGTTCCTCATGGTTTTGCCATTCAACCCAATCTCATCATACCTTTTTAATTCAATATCAATGGGCTGCTCATTCTTGTTAACTATCACTGCAACGGTTTCACCTTCAAAAATTCTAAACAACATATATACACCCATCAAAGGTGCAAAGTGTACTGTTTTACCTTCATGTATGGCTTTACTGGTTTTACGGTAGTTTAATATTTGCTTAATAAAACCTTGCATATCCTTTTGATCATCACTCAAACCTTTACCTGTAAAAGCATTTACAGGATCACCGTCCCAACCACCTGGAAAATCTGATCGTACTAAGCCATGGTCTCCAGGGTTTGCCGAATCGCTCATTAAAATTTCAGTTCCGTAATATATTTGAGGAATCCTTGGTAAGGTTAACAGATAACCTATGGCCATTTTTGTTTTAACAAGATCTTCCATTAATTGAGTGAAAATACGACTCATATCATGATTGTCTGGAAAAATCATAATGTCTTTTGGAGATGCGTAATGAAAATCGTTAGCCAGACCTTCATACATTTTAACTAAACCCGTATCCCAGTCTTCCCACTCATTCAGCCCGTTTACTATTTGCCTTTGCATGGGAAAATCCATAGGCGATTTTAAATTAGATTTATAACCGTCTCTGTTTTTTGCACCATCTTGCCAATAACCAACTATTAATGGGTTATAACTCCATTCTTCGCCAACAATGCTAAAATTTGGGTATTGTTCCATAATAGCGCCTGCCCATTGGCTCATGAATTCTTTATTTGAATACGGATAGGTATCTTGACGAATACCTCCCAAACCAACTGCTTCAATCCACCAAATACTATTTTGAATGATGTATTTTGCCATAAATGGATTACGTTGATTTAAATCTGGCATTCCAGAAACGAACCAGCCATCACTCATTTCTTCTTTATCAATTTTCGAAGAATAAATATCTTGGTTACTTGTACGACGATGATTTGAAGTAATGGTTGCTTTCTTGCCCCAAGAATCTAAATTTTCTTCATAATTTTCCTGATAGTTTACCCAATCTTTAAAGGGCAAATCTTTCATCCACCAATGCTCCAATCCGCAATGATTTGCTACCTGATCCATAACTAACTTTATGCCTTTTTCTCTAGCTTTATCGGCTAATTCCAAATAATCTTCCATGCTTCCAAAACGCGGATCGATTTCATAAAAGTCGGTCATGGCATACCCATGGTAAGAACCGCTAGGCATATCATTTGTTAGTAAAGGACAAGACCAAATAGCTGTAAACCCCATACTCTCAATATAATCCAAATGATCTATTATCCCCTTTATATCACCGCCGTGTCTGGCATAATTATCCTTTCTATCAATAGTTTTTTCAAGTAAATTTTCATTTATGTCATTTGAAGGATCGCCGTTTGAAAACCGATCGGGCGTAATAAGATAAATTACATCCGAGCTATTAAAACCCACATAAGATTCTGCAGGTTTTTTCCTTGATTTTAATTCGTAAGTATGTGTGTTTTTTAAACCATTTTCAAAATTAAATACAATATTAAATTTACCTGGTTTTGTTGTTTTATCGATATTTAAGTCAATGAACAAATAGTTCGGACTATCTGCCTTGTGTACTTCTTTAATGGAAACCCCAGGATAATTGATTTCTGGCCTAGCATTAATAATATCCGGATGCTTTACAAGCAACTGTAATTCAGTGTTTTTAAAACCTATCCACCAATTGGATGGCTCTATCCGTTCAATCTCGTTGTATTCCACTATTTCAGTGTTTTTATTATTAGCAACAACACTTCCTGCTTTTATATGCCTCAGAGGCAAATTTAAAACCGTCAGAGAAAGAATAAATATACCAATTACCTTTATCATATTTTCTTCATTTTAATTGAAACTTCACAAATAAATGTCACTTTTAACAAAACCTGTAAAACCCCTACAAAATCCTTATTCCTATTTTATTTCTATAATACTAATTGCATATCCGCCACCAGGTGCAGACACTTCAGATAATTTAGATTTGCTTGTTATTTTTCTTGTTTGAATGGTATAAGCTTGCGGATTGGTTTTATAGTGTGCATCTTTAGCATCAGCATAAATGGTGGCTGTGTATTTTTTACCCTTATCCAAAAAATCAAATTGAATATTGGAGGTTCTCTTATTAACCCCATTCACATTTCCAACAAACCAGTTATTACTATCTTTAGCTTTTCTGGCTACCGTAATATATTTTCCAGGTTCTGCTTCCAGATAAATACTTTCATCCCAATCTATTGCCACATCTTTTATAAATTGAAATGCATCCATAAATTGCTCATAATGTTCAGGCAAATCGGCAGCCATTTGTAACGGACTATACATGGTTACATATAAAGCCAATTGATTTGCAATTGTACTATTTACATGTGAATTATTATTAGGACTGAATTTACTAATATTCATTTCGAAAATTCCAGGCGTATAATCCATGGGACCTCCTATTAATCTGGTAAATGGCAAAACAGTAACATGATTGGGTTTGGAGCCACCAAAAGCCTGATATTCTGTACCTCTGGCCGATTCATTCCCAATTAAATTGGGGTAAGTTCTGCTAATACCTGTTGGCCTAACAGCTTCATGGGCATTTACCATAATTTTATAGTCGGCCGCCTTTTCAATGGCGTATTGATAATGATTGTTAACCCATTGATTGTAATGATTTTGACCATTAGGTAAAATATCGCCTACATAACCACTTTTTACAGCATCATAACCATTGTCTTTCATGAATTGATAAGCTCGATCCATGTGGCGCTCATAATTTCTAACCGATCCTGATGTTTCATGATGCATCATCATTTTGATACCTTTAGATTTTGCATATTCATGGATTTCCTGAACATCAAAATCTGGGTAAGGCGTAACAAAGTCAAAAACATAATCTTTAGACTTCCCAAACCAATCTTCCCAACCTTCATTCCAGCCTTCAACTAAAAGAGCATCGAAACCATGTTGTGAGGCAAAATCTATATAACGTTTCACTTTTGTGTTATTTGCAGCATGCGTATCATTTGGTTGTACCTTGGTATAATCTGTAACACCTAGCTGTACTGCAGGCAATTCATCGGTATAAGCCCAGGAGCTTTTTCCCGTTATCATTTCCCACCAAACACCCATATATTTTACAGGCTTTATCCATGAGGTATCTTCAATTTTACAAGGCTCATTTAAGTTTAATGTTATTTTAGACGCCAATATATCGCGTGCATCATCACTTACTATTATGGTTCGCCAAGGAGAGTTGCACGGTGCTTGCATGTAGCCCTTATCGCCAATAGCATCTGGGGTTAACCAAGATTCAAAAACCATATTTTTATCATCTAAATTAAGATGCATACAAGAATAGTTGATTAATGCTGCTTCATGAAGATTAATATACAATCCATCATCGGTTTTCATCATCAATGCTGTTTGTACACCTGTTTTAGAAAATTGCTGTTGGGAAGCATTTGAAGTTACAGCAGCGTCAAATTTGCTACGAATTTCAGACAATTTAGATTCGGTATAATCGTATTCCTGAGTATCATAATCACCTGGAATCCAAAATGCCGTATGATTGCCAGTCATAGCAAATTGCGTTTTCTCTTCCTTAATTACAAAATATACCAGATTGTTTTGGGAAGGAAATTCATATCTAAAACCCAAACCTTCATCAAATAACCTGAAACGAATTACTAAAATTCTATCGGTTATATTCTGCTTTAAGGTTACAGCTAATTCGTTGTAATGATTTTTAATAACATTATCTTCTCCCCACACTGGAGACCAAGTATCATTAAAAGTTGTTGAATGCGAATTCGATACAACAAAATCATTTAATAAGGATTTCTCATCATTTTTCAATTCCAAACCTAAGCTACTCGTTTTTATAACAGCTTTGTTTTTATAGGACAATTGATATGTAGGTATTCCATCACTTTTTAGCGAAAATTGCATGACTAATTCCCCATTTGGAGATTTTAATTCTTGTGCAAAAACAGCATTAAAAGTGAATAGGAAAAATGTTAATATACTTATGAATGACCTCATGTTTTAATATTATAATGGATTAAATAACTACCAAATTATAAGGCTTAATAGTAAGTTGTTTACCATTAACCTCAATCTGCAAATCCGAATCAGCCTCCACGGTAAACGTTGTTTGGCCCTGACTTACATGCACTTTTAAAATTTTATTTCTGAAATTAATTTTAAAGGAATACGCCTCCCATTGTTTTGGAATTTTTGGCGTGAAAGACAGCATATCATTTTTAATTCGCATACCACCAAAACCTTCAACAATACTCATCCAAGTTCCTGCCATAGAAGTAATGTGTAATCCTTCGTGGACTTCATGATTATAATCATCTAAATCTAAACGAGAAGTTCTTAAATAGAAGGTGTAAGCTTGCTCCATTCTGTCCAATTTTGCCGCTTGAATACTGTGTACGCATGGCGACAACGAGCTTTCATGAACCGTAAAAGGTTCATAAAAATCAAAATGACGTTCCAATTCTTCCTTAGTAAACTGATCTTCAAAAAAGTAAAAACCTTGCAAAGTATCTGCTTGTTTTATATAGGGAGAACGTAAAATTCTATCCCAGCTCCATTTCTGATTAATTGGTCTTTGTGATTTATCCAAATCTGCTACGGTAATCAACTCTTTATCTAAAAACCCATCTTGCTGTAAATAAACCTGATGTTCTTCTGAATATGGAAAATACATGCCATCAGCCACCGATTTCCACTGCTCTAATTCGGCTTTATACAGATTAGTTTTAGTCATAATTCGGTTATAATCTGAGTTATATTCCGAGGCTACTTTTTCAATGGTTTCTAAAGCATAATTAATACACCACTGTGCTATATAATTGGTGTAAAAATTATTATTAACGTTGTTTTCGTATTCATTTGGGCCCGTTACTCCCAAAATCACATACTTGTTTTTATGGGTAGAAAACGTGGCGCGCTGTTGCCAAAATCGTGCAATTCCTATTAACACTTCTAGTCCTTTTTCTGGAATGTATGAATAGTCGCCCGTATAGCGGTGGTAGTTATAGATAGCAAATGCAATTGCGCCATTTCTATGAATTTCTTCAAAGGTAATTTCCCATTCGTTATGGCATTCTTCACCGTTCATGGTTACCATCGGGTACAAAGCTGCACCGTTTTTAAAGCCTAATTTTTGGGCGTTTTCGATTGCTTTTTCTAAATGATTGTAGCGATATTCTAAAAGACTTTTAGCCACCTGCTGGTCTTTTGTTGCCATATAAAAAGGAATGCAATAGGCTTCAGTGTCCCAATAGGTACTTCCGCCATATTTTTCGCCCGTAAACCCTTTTGGACCAATATTTAATCGTGAATCTTTACCCAAATAAGTTTGGTTGAGTTGAAAAATATTAAAGCGAATACCTTGTTGTGCTTTTACATCGCCTTGAATACCGATATCGGCCATATCCCAAATGGTTGCCCAAGATTCCTTTTGCTTTTCTAAAAGGCCATAAAAACCTAAATCTGTGGCTGTTTTTAAAGCATTCTTAGCGGCAGAAATTAACTCATTTTTGTCATGATTTCTATCTACCGTATAGCCACCAAATTTATGAATGGAAATCACTTCTCCTTTTTTCACCTCTTGTTTATAGCGAAAAGCAATAAAATTTTCGGCAGTTTCAATTGTTGGCTCAATCGCTAAGGTTTCATTATTTAAGAATAGTTTCGATTCCATAAACGTACACGTATGGAAACCTGTTTTCATAGTTTTGGCCTGAATAAAAGCTTGTTGATTTTTGTGAGTTACTTCTAAAGTATCCCAAAATTTATCATCCCAGTTCGTATCTTTATTGGTTATACCACTGTTTAAATAAGGTTGAAAAATTATAGTTGCATCGTTATTTAAAGGTTTTACACAATAATTGATAACACCAACTTCATCCAGTTCTAAACTTAAAAAACGTTTGGAGATTACTTCAACTTGCATATCGTTTTTTAAAACCGCAGTAAAACTTCTAGACAACCAACCTTCTTTCATGTTAAGCTCTCTTCTAAAGTTTTCAATTTTTTTACAGGTATGTAAATCGAGTTGTGCTCCATTTACAGACACATTTATTCCAATCCAACTAGGTGCATTTAACACTTTCGCGAAGTATTCGGGATAGCCATTTTTCCACCATCCTACACGGGTTTTATCTGGATAGTAAACCCCAGCCATGTAACTTCCCTGAAAGGTTTCACCCGAATAATGCTCTTCAAAATTGGCGCGTTGCCCCATGGCTCCATTACCAATACTAAAAAGGCTTTCTGAAGATTCAACACGTGCCGCATCAAATCCCTCCTCTATTATTGACCAGTTATCTGGTATGATATAATCTTGATTCATTTTGTTTTTTTCTTTTCTTAAATTCCTAATCAAAGGGAATCTGTTGTATTTTAATTCCTGTGTAACTCCCTAATTAACAGGATTAATTACTTCATTTTTTTACTAGTCCTTCAAGAAACTCCAGACTTAGTTCTGTAAAGTCTTTAAAGACAAAATCCGACTTAACAAGCACGTCTTTTTCTCCAATTCCTATGGCCATCATATTTGCATTTTTCGCTGCTTCTACACCAGCAATGGCATCTTCAAAAACAACACAATCTTGCGGATTAACCCCTAATTGATTTGCAGCAATTAAAAACACTTCCGGGTCTGGTTTTGCTTTTGTTACGCTATTACCATCTACAATAGCATTGAAATAGGATAATAGTCCTACTTTTTCTAAAATGGGCTGCGCATTCTTACTAGCGGAACCCAATGCAATTGGCTGTTTATTTGCTACAAGAAAATTTAATATTTTTTCAACATCAGGCAGAATTTCGGATGCATCCATTTTTTCGATATATTGTAGATAATCTACATTTTTATCAATCATCCAAGTATCAAATTGTTCTTGCGTGGCCTTAACACCGCCTATTTCGAGTAATATTTCTAAGCAGCGTTTACGACTAACACCTTTAAACATTTCATTTTGTTCTTCGGTGAATTCGAAACCTAACTGGTTTGCTAATTTTTTCCAAGCCAAATAATGATATTTGGCGGTGTCTACAATGACACCATCTAAATCGAATATAAATCCTTTTTTACTCATTAATTAAGATTGTATTACATCATCAACATCCTTCACTTTGTACACCAATGCTGCTGCAATAAGAAAACTTGCACCGCTTAGCATTAAAGCAAAAATTGCCTGATTGTTATATGCGTATTTTATTAGAGGACCGCCAATAAAGGCATTAATAATTTGTGGAATCACAATAAAGAAATTGAAAATCCCCATGTATACACCCATTTTTTTAGGTGGTATAGAACCTGCTAAGATAGCGTAAGGCATAGCCAAAATACTTGCCCAAGCAATACCAACACCTACCATAGAAATAATTAACCAGTTTTTATCGGGCATGATATAGATAGACAATAACCCAAGACCACCAATAATTAAAGATATGGCGTGCGTTTTTTTACGACCTATTTTTTTAGCGATATACGGTAAAGCAAAAGCATAAAATGCCGACACTAGATTATAAACTCCAAAAAGAATCCCGATCCAGTCTCCGGCATCTTGGTAGGAAGCACTGCTACTATCGGTATATGGTAACCCGTATAAATGTTGAGCAATTGCTGGTGTAGCGAAAACCCACATTCCAAATAAACCAAACCAGGAAAAGAATTGCACCCAACTAAGTTGACGCATAGTATCTGGCATTTTTTTGAAATCTTCAATAATATCCCAAAGCCTAGATTCCTTAATTTCTTCATCTGTAGCATTGGTTGTTTCATGTGCAGATTCATCAACAAAACTGTCTAATTCTTCTGGAGAATATTCATCTGTGGTTAAAACCGTTACTAAAATGGAACCTATTAAAATAACAGCTCCAATTACGAACGACATAATTAAATTTAAAGGAACCGTTCCTTGTGCTGTTTCATTTGAAATATTAAACCAATTAGTTAAAACATAAGGCAGCCATGAACCAATTACAGCTCCAAAACCAATAAGGGCTGTTTGTACACTAAAGCCCAGAGTACGTTGGTCAGTTCTAAGATTGTCGCCTACCAAAGCACGAAAAGGTTCCATGGCAATGTTAAACGAGGCATCCATAATCATGAGCATACCTGCACCTACCCATAAAGCTGGTAAGAATGCAATAAAAATATCTGCTTGCGGCATAAGAACCAATCCAACAGATGCTAAGATGGCTCCAATTAAAAAATAAGGTTTTCTTCGGCCAAATTTACTCCACGTTTTATCACTGTAATGCCCTATAATGGGTTGAACAATTAAACCCATAAGTGGGGCTATTATCCAAAACCAAGAAAGCTCGTGAACATCGGCTCCGAAAATTTGAAGAATTCTACTTGCGTTGGCATTTTGTAGGGCAAAACCCATTTGAATTCCTAGAAATCCAAAACTCATGTTCCAGATTTGCCAGAAACTTAACTTACGCTTTTCCATTAAATAGTATGTTTAAATTGATACTATTTGATAAGCGATTAACTTATCAAAACTTAATTTCGGTGAGAAGTGAAAATATAAGTTTTGATTGCAACAAAGATATAAAAGTTTTTAATTCAACCTAATAAAAATTTTATTTGGTGGAATCTCTTTCTATCAATTCAGTTTCAATTACTATGGTTTTAAAATGTTCTTCATATTCATTTTCTTCAAAATACATGTCATTTTCCTCGTTATCTAACTCCAATCTATCTATCAACAAATCAGCAGATTGCTCTCCTATTTTCTGACCATGCTGACTTACCGTAGTTAAACTTGGCGTGGCATGTTTAGACAATACGCCGTCGGTAAAGCCTATAACCTGAATATCGTCAGGAATCTTAAAACCGAGTTTACGAGCTACCTTCATGGCGGTTACGGCATACAACTCGTTAACCGCAAAAACACCATCAATTTTTTTATTGCTTTTAAAGAATCTTTCAATTTCGTTTTCTAAAATATCTAAATGACCTTCAACATTTATGCTGTCGTCAATTTTCAAAATTAAATTAGGATCTGCATTCATTTCAGCTTCTTGCAATGCTTCTAAATACCCTTGGGTTCTTAGTCTGCCAACACTAACATAATCCATTGTTGTAATAAGTCCTATGTTTTTGCAACCTGTTGACAACAGTTTTTTTACAGCTTTTGAAGCCCCCTTAAAATCATCGACAATTACTTTATCACAATCAACTTCATTTACAACCCGATCAAACAATACAATGGGCATCCCTTGGTTTATTGTGGCATTAAAATGGTGATAATCTTGTTTTAGTAAGGTTTCTTTGGAAATAGACAAAATAAACCCATCAATACTACCACCAGCCAACATTTCCATATTTATAATTTCCTTGGTGAAAGACTCATTGGATAAGCCTACGATTACGTTATAACCCCGTTTATTAGCAACCAATTCTATACCTCGAATTACAGTTGAAAAAAAATGATGAACTATCTCAGGAATAATGATTCCGATGGTTTTTGTTTTTCTGTTTTTTAGGCTTAATGCTATGTTATTAGGCCTGTAATTATACAGTTTTGCAAATGCTTGAATTTTCTGGGTAGTGTCTTCACTTATTTCTTTACTACCACTTAAGGCTTTGGAAACTGTTGATATGGAAACATCTAATTCTTTTGCGATTTGTTTTAGGGTTATTTTACGTTTCATGCTAAAAATATAGTTCTTTAATAGATTCTTTAAATATAAAAATCTTTAAGTATAAAAGGGCTTAAAAAGTGTAATTCTATTTTGTTGTCTATTGGTTTCAAAAACGAGTTGCATTGTTAAATATTCAAAATATCTTATTTATAATAAAAAGTTGTCAACACGAAAACGTTTTCGTTGTTAATTCAATAATTTTCGTTTATTTCTTTACAATAAATTTACATAGATTTGAGGTGAGAAGTGAAAATATAATGAACTAAACTAAACATTAATTTAATAAGGTTTTATGAAAACAACTGCATTTAGTTTTCTGTTTTTTATGCTCTTAAGTCCGGTACTCTTATCTGGGCAAACAAGGCTAAAAGGAACAGTAACAGAACAATCAACCTCAATTGCACTGCCCGGTGTAAATGTTGTAATTAAAAACACCACAACGGGTACTGCAACAGACTTTGATGGGAATTATCAAATTGAAGCAAAAAAAGGTGATGTTATTGTATTCTCCTATGTGGGTTTCCAACCCGTGGAAATAACATATGCCGGACAAGCCACCTTAAACATTCAGTTAAGAGAAGATGCTTCACAATTAGCAGAAATTGTAGTAATTGGCTATGGAAGTGTTAAAAAAGAGGATTTAACGGGCTCGGTTGACGTTATTTCTTCCAAGGATTTTAACAAAGGGGCTGTACTTTCCGCAGACCAATTACTAACTGGAAAATTGGCCGGTGTTAGAATTACATCCAATGGCGGACAACCAGATGCTTCCCCAAATATTCGAATTAGAGGTGGCTCTTCATTATCTGCCAACAACAATCCGCTTATTGTAATTGATGGTATTCCCATCGATAATACAAATCCTGCTGGGGTTGGCAACCCTTTATCGTTAATTAATCCTAATGATATAGAAAGCTTCAGTGTTTTAAAAGATGCCTCTGCTACCGCAATATATGGTTCTAGAGCATCCAACGGTGTTATTATTATTACTACTAAAAAAGGAACTTCTGGAGATGTTCAATACAACTTCTCTACTGATGTTTCTATAAGTAATGTAAGTGATAAAATCGATTTAATGGACGGTAATCAGTTTGTCACCTTTATCCAAGAAAATCACCCTAGTTATATTAATTTATTAGGGGTTCCTGTAAACAGTGTTCAAACGAACGAGCCAATTGCTCAAATTATTAATGGCCGAGCCATTTACAATACAGATTGGCAAGATCAAATTTACAGAACTTCCATATCGAGCAATACCAACTTTAGCGCACGGGCTAACCTTTTTGGTAATATTCCTTTCAGAGGATCGTTGGGATACACTAAAAATGAAGGTATTGTAAAAACTAATGATTACGAACGTTATAGTATGTCGGTTAAATTAACGCCAACATTATTAGATGATAATTTAAAAATAGACTTTAACGCTAAAGGACTTTATTCTGAAAAAAATGCTATTGATGAGGGTGGAGCTATAGGAGGAGCCGTTAATATGGACCCAACAAAACCCGTATATAATTATGCCTCCGATAACCGCTTTGGTGGTTATAATATCCCGACAAGTGTTGATGGAAACAGATTAATTCTAGATGGACAATGGAATCCCTTAGCTATTTTAGAACAACGCCAACGACCTGAAAATGTATATAAAATTCTAAGTAATATAGAATTTGACTATAAAATGCCTTTTTTACCAGAATTAAGAGCTGTAGCAAACTTCGGGTTGGAAGCGTCTAAAGCAAAAATAAAAGAAACTTATTCGGACAACTCAATTGCAACTTATAAGTTTGATAATAGCGATACTGATATAAATACAAACTATTTATTTAATCCTGGTGTTAATTATTTAGAAAATCAAACCATTACCAACACAACAATGGATGGTTATTTGGTTTACGCAACTGAACTTAATGATGTTATTACGAGATTTGAAATACAAGGAGGTTACTCTTATCAAAATTTTAAAAATGATGGTAATAAAGAGATTTATCAATACAACAATGATACTGGTTTAAGAGAAATACAAGAAAATCTTGATAATCCGAATAACAGATATTACAATGTACTAAACTTACAATCCTTCTTTGGAAGATCAAACATTAATATCCTAAATAAATATCTTGTAACCTTATCATTAAGAGCTGATGCTTCTTCACTATTCACAAAAGAAAACAGATGGGGTTATTTCCCAGCTGCAGCCCTTGCTTGGAAAGTGAAAGAAGAAAGTTTCTTAAAAGAGGTTAACTTTGTGAACGATTTAAAACTTCGCATTGGTTTTGGTAAAACCGGACAACAAGACATAACAGGAGCCGTAGGATTCTATCCATCATCTCCATTATTCATAGCAGGTTCTAGCACAAGCCAATATTTACCAGGTGTATCATTGTACTCGGCAAGTGCCTTTAACCCAGATTTAACCTGGGAGAAAACAACGACTTCTAACATTGGACTTGATTTTGCTTTCTTCAATAATAATATTATTAGTGGATCTGTTGACTTCTACCAAAAAGAAACCAATGATTTATTAGCTAGAACTTCTTTACCTCCAGGACAAGGTTTGTCTGATACTTTTGTTCAAAACGTTGGTTCAACAGAGAGTAAAGGATTTGAAGTAAATTTTAATTTAAACCCAATTAAAACTGATAATTTCAATATCGAATTTAATTCCAATGTTGGATATAACAGAACAGAGGTTACCGATTTAAAAGGATCATCAAGAATTACTGCAAGCGAATCTGGAATTCCTACTGGAACCGGAGTACTTATTGGATACCACGCAGTAGGTTACCAACCTTACTCCGCTTGGGTATACAAGCAACTTTATGATGTTGATGGTAATCCCGTATTTAATGGTTTTGTAGATAAGAATGGCGATAACGAGATATCCAATGACGATAGATATTACAAAACAATGCGCCCAAATTGGACATATGGTTTTGGTATGACAGTAAACTATAAAAACTGGGATTTAAGCACAAGTTTAAGAGGTCAAGTTGGCGGTTTAGTTTATAACTCAAGACGCCTTACTTCCGGATGGATTGACAAAGCTATACCTGTTAACTCTAATAGCTTAAGTAATGTATTAGATTTCTATTCTGGTACTGCTAACCCTGTGTTTCAAAATGTAATAGGTAATGTACCATTCTCAGACTACTTTCTTGAAGATGCTTCATTCTTACGTTGCGAAAACATTGTATTAGGCTGTAGATTAGATAGTATACTGAAGGACACCACATTACGCATTTATGGGTCGGTTAATAATCCATTCATATTTACAAACTACAGTGGACAGGATCCGGAAAACTTTAACGCGATAGATAATAATTTTTATCCAAGACCTACAGTATACACATTGGGTATTAATCTGGACTTTTAAAAAAATAATCATGAAAAAAATAATTTATACCTTTCTAGTTCTAACCGTGTTTTCCTTTGTAGGATGCACCAATGAATTAGATACAAATCCAAAAGTAGAACTTACCTTGGATGAGCTTTTAGCTAAAGACCCAGATGCCGTTTCTGGTATAGTTTCTAGACTTTATGCATCCTTTGCATTGTCGGGCCCTAACGGTCCTGGAAGTTCAGATGTAAGTGATGATGCAGGAGAATCTCCCTTTTTAAGAGGGATTATAAATCTTCAAGACTTTACGGCCGATGCCTTAAAAAACCGATGGGGAGATGATGGTTTGGACCAACTTACAACCACATCTGATTGGGATGAAAACAATAAGTTTTTTAAATACTTATACAACAGAATCTATTATACAATTCCACAATGTAACAACTTATTATCTGTATTGGAAAATGTGAATTTAGATAATAAAGACCAGGTAATTGGCGAAGTTCGATTTATTAGATCTCTAGCTTATTATTATCTTATTGATGTATTCGGTAAAGGTGTTTTAGCTACCGAAGATAACTTCGGAACGTCTGAATCACTACCAGAAGCAAGTAGAGCAGAATTATTCAATTTTGTTGAAACTGAATTACTAGAAAGCATTGAAGCCTTACCTCAAACCAACGGTTATGGGCAAGCAAATAAAGCCGCTGCACAAATGCTATTGGCAAAACTCTATTTAAACGCCAACGTTTATGTGGGAACCCAAAGATATGATGATGCTGCCATATATATTAAAAAAGTAATTAATGAAGGCGGGTATACTTTAGACCCTAATTTCGTTGCAATCTTTTCTGGAGACAACAATACATCTCCTGAAATAATATTCCCATTAATTGCCGATGCTGTGAACAGCCAAAGTTACGGTAACACAACTTACATCGTTAATGGTAGCCTTAGCGCAGAAACAATGACCTTGTCGAATTATGGCGCTTCAGAAGGTTGGGGAGGACATAGAACTACTAAAGCATGGTATGGTTTATTTGGTGATTTAGCCACATCTACCGATGATAGAGCTAAACTTTTTTGGACTACTGGACATTCCTATGAAATGACAGATTACAAAAAATGGACTGACGGTTATCCTTCCATCAAATTTAGAAACTCAAATTTCAACTCAACATCAAGCCCAACATCTTTTTCAGGAACCGATTTCCCGTTGTTTAGACTTGCAGATGCTTATTTAATTTATGCAGAATGCGCTGTAAGAGGAGCTGCCGGAACCGATTTGAGCACGGCCACTCAATATGTTAACAATGTAAGAACACGATCTCATGCCAGCCCAATAACACAATCCGTTTTAACACTAGATTTCATTATTGATGAACGTGGAAGAGAATTAAATTTTGAAGGACAAAGAAGAACAGACCTCATCAGATTCGGGAAATTTACGGGAGGCAGTTACTTATGGCCTTGGAAAGGAAATACATTAAATGGTACATCGATACCAGATACTTATAATTTATTTCCAATCCCTCTTACCGCTTTAGAAGCAAATTCCAACTTACAACAAAACCCAGGTTACTAAATAAAACTCGATAAAAATGAAAAATATACAAAAACTAGGACTTTTAATATTAGCTGTTATTGGCTTAATCGCCTGCGAGCAGGATGATGATTTCATGTTTACAGCTCAAGAACCTTCAACTGAAATAAGTTTTACAAATACTTTTCTTGAATCTTACATACTTACAACAGCAACTTCAAGTAACATAGGGGAACGTTTTACCTGGAACAGTGCTAATTATGGAGTTCCAACGGTAGTGACCTATAAACTTGAAAAATCGATAATCGGAGATTTTACCGACGCCGAAATAGTTGGTGAAACTACTGGAAATGAAATAGCAGTAACCATAGGGAAATTATTAACTTACGCCACAGAGATAGGTTTAGATAACGACCCAAACACAGCAAATCCCGATACAGGTTTGGTTTATTTTAGATTAAATGCTTCTGTAGGTACCGATGCTTTACAAATAACATCTCCAATTCAGGCCTTAAGTTTGTACTTACCAGAACAAAGTACCAGTGGAGGTCTTGCTATTTCTTCTTGGGGAATTGTTGGTTCAGGTTATAACGATTGGGGAAAATTTGCAGATGCCAAATTTTATACAACTGCAACAGCTGGTGTTATTGTTTCTTATGTAAACTTATTAACTGGTGAAATTAAATTCCGCGAAAATAATACTTGGGGATCCGATTTAGGTGATGCGAACCTTGATGGCATTTTAGATTCAGATGCTGAAAATAATATTCCAGTTACAGCAGGAGATTATAAAATAACAATAAACACCAACGATATGTCTTACTCCATTGAACCATTTTCTTGGGGAATTGTTGGCTCTGGATTCAATAACTGGGGCAATACACCTGGTGTAATAGATGCTAAATTTTATTACGATTACACAACGGACACCTTTAAAACTAGTGTAAAACTTTTTGATGGTTTTATAAAATTCAGACCCTTAAACACATGGTCGGGCGACATGGGTGATGCAAACCTTGATGGCATTTTGGATACCGATTCCGATAACAATATAGCTGTTACCGAGGGCCATTACCTAATTACCTTAAACTTAAAGGACAATAGCTACACTATAGAACCTACAACAGTTATGGGAATTACTGGTTCTGGTTACAACAATTGGGGACAAGACACCTGGAATCATGATGGCGATGCAAGCACCCCTGAAGTAAAAGTTTCAGATGCAGCACTTACAGAAATACAACCAGGAGTGTGGTATGCTGAAAACATCAACTTATTAGATGGCTTAATTAAATTTAGACCTAACAATAATTGGGGTGGTGACTATGGAGATTTAGCGCCTCTCGATAATATTCTAGATCAAGAAGCTGAAAATAACATTCCAACAGTAGCAGGAAACTATGTTATTTCAATTGATTTTAACGATCCTTCAGGTCCTAAGTATTATTTAGGAAAAAGAAACTAAATGATAGTTTCCATTAATATTTTATTTCAAAACGGGGTTGTAAAAAAAAAAATGCAACCCCATTTTGCTTATTAATTAATTTCTATCCTATGAAAAAGCTTTTACTTTTACTATCCTTAACAATTTACACCATTACTACCTCCGCTCAAATTTCATGGCAAGGAGGTACAATACCAGAAGAAACAAATTCTGCGACCTTACTATTTGACAAAACAGGTACGGGTTTAGCGTCTTATTCAGGTGACATTTATGCTCATACTGGGGTAACAATTAACGATAACACCGATTGGCAAAACGTTATAGGAAGCTGGGGCAATAATGCCACCCAACCTGTGCTACAATTGGTTTCTGGAAATATCTACAAACTAGATTTAACACCTTCAATAAAGGCATATTATTCTTATACGGGCTCAGGAACTATTACTTCTATAAATATTGTTTTAAGAAGTGCTGATGCTTCACAACAAACAACCGATTTAAAGATTCCTGTAGGTTTATTTCAGGTGGTGTTAAATAATCCGGCTGAAAACTCAACAACCATGTTAAATTCCGGAGAGTCATTTAACATTTCCGCTTCAAATACTGGCGGAAATGCCAATTATGTTTTAACCGCAAATGGCACCGTAATTAATACTCAAAATAACATTTCATCCTATACATTTACACACACTAACATTACGCAATATCAAAATTATGAATTACAAATAACCCTACCGGGTACAGGAGTGAAATCGAAAAATTTTGATGTTTTAGTAAATCATACAACGGCTACTGCTATCATGCCAACTACTTATCAGGATGGGATAACTTATTTAAGTGATACTGAAGCCGTATTAGTGTTATATGCGCCTGGTAAGGATTTTATATATGTAGCTGGTAGCTTTAATAATTGGCAACCAAGCTCTAGCTATGCAATGAGTTACGACCCTACAAGAAGTAAACACTGGATTAAATTATCTGGATTAACACCAGGACAAATTGAAACCTACCAGTATTGGGTTGTTGATAAAACCCCTTTAGGGTCTGCATTATCATTAGTTAAAGTTGCCGATCCCTTTTCTACTTTGATATTAGACCCAAATGATGACCAATACATACCTTCTTCAACATATCCTAATTTACCTGCGTATCCGTCGGGGCAAAATTATGCTGTAACAGTACTGCAAACAAATCAATCTACTTACAATTGGCAGATTACAAACTTTAATAAACCTAAAAAAGAAGATTTAGTGGTTTATGAAGTTTTATTACGAGATTTTGATGCTAATAGAAATTTCCAAGATATTATTGATAAAATATCTTACTTTAAAAATTTAAATATCAATGCCATTGAATTAATGCCTATTATGGAGTTTGAAGGCAATGAAAGTTGGGGTTATAATACCTCTTTCCATTTGGCTTTAGACAAATATTATGGTACAAAAGATAAATTAAAAGAACTGGTTGATGTTTGCCATCAAAACGGTATTGCAGTAATTTTAGACCTTGCACTTAATCATGCTTTCGGCCAAAACCCCATGGTAAGAATGTGGAATGACAATAGATATGGCGACAGTTATGGCGAGCCGAACACCGAAAACCCATATTTCAACACAGTAGCTAAACATGCTTACAGCGTTGGAAACGACTTTAATCATCAAAAAAATTCAACTCAAAATTACACAAAACGCGTTATTAAACATTGGATTGAAGAATTTAAAATAGATGGCTTTCGTTGGGATTTAACTAAAGGATTTACACAAAATTGTTCAGGAACCGATGAAAATTGCACGAACAGTTTACAGACGGATAGAGTTGCTGTTTTAAAAACCTATGCTGATTATTCTTGGAGTATTGATCCAGAACATTATGTGATTTTTGAGCATTTAGGATCTGATGCGGAAGAGCAACAATGGGCAAATTACAGAATTGATGAGGGCAAAGGTATCATGATGTGGAATGAAATGTGGAATGATTACAAAGAACTATCCAATGGAAATGCAAGTTCTTTCGACAGAATGGGGCATGTTGCTCATGGTTTTACAGAAAAACGCACATTAGGTTACCCAGAAAGCCACGATAAAGACCGAATCATGTATGAAATGGTAACTTATGGAAAAACAGGAACCAGTTATAATATTAAAGATTTAAATACAGCCTTATCAAGAATGTCTGCGCTTGGCGCTATCACATTAACCATTCCTGGACCAAAAATGGTATGGCATTTTGCCGACTTAGGAATGGATGATTCCATCTGGTTATGTTCAGATGGCATTACGGTAAACACGGATTATGATGGCAGTTCTGGTGATTGTAAGTTGAGTACGAAACCACAACCTCAATGGTCTGAAAATTGGCTTGGAAATCCTAATAGAAAACAAGTATATGATGACTGGTCAAGGCTTATTCAATTAAAAACACAAGAAGCTGTATTTGAAGGAGATTACACAATTGAATCCGGAACCTTAACACCTAAAATCTATGTTTTTGATGATAGCCTCCCTTCAACAGAACTTAAAAACATAGTTGTACTTGCCAATTTCGATATTCAAGCACAAAGCGTAAATCCAAATTTCCCTTATACTGGCGAATGGTTTAATTTAATGGATAACACCTCGATGAACGTTACTAACACTACTGCATTAATCCCTTTAGAAGCAGGTCAATTTAAAATTTATGGAAATAAACAGGCTACCTTAAGTACAGATTCAATAGAAAGAAATTTAAATCTTATATTACACCCAAACCCAGTGAACGATTCGTTTTCAATAAACAAAACAGTTGAAGAACTAAATATCTACGATATCACTGGAAAGCGCATTAAATCATTCAAAGGCAATTTTGAAATAGGTTACAATTTTAATGTTTCAAGTCTTCCAAAAAGTATGTATTTAATAAAAATAACCAATAGTTTGGGTGAACAAAGCACCAGTAAGCTTATTAAATTATAACATTAGTAATGAATTGAATTAAAAAAGCCTCCTGTAAACAGGAGGCTTTTAAATTAAAGTAATTGTGACGTCCTAGAATAGTGTTACACTTAACACTTAATCATTCATGGAACCACAAGAATCAAATTACAAAAAGCGCACGCAAAAGGACTACAGTTTAAGTCTAAAACTACAAGTTGTTCAAGAAATAGAGCTAGGGT